>NZ_JBFAXH010000015.1:0-173276 GCF_040680755.1 Nocardia sp. NPDC051990
TGCTACACCCCTGGGTAGACCAGGCGACCGATACCGTCATCGAAATCGAGCCCGCCATCGTCACCGGCATCCGACTCGTCGACAAGGCCACGTAACGCCGCGCCCGGCCGAACCGGCATGCCGAACCTCGACTTGGAGCGGCCAAGGGACTTTGGTCACTCGCGGTGGGACAGGCGGTCCGCTGCGACGACTACTCGATGCTCTATTTCCGTGATCCGGGTCTGAAGTGGAATGGACGGTACCCAGTAGTTCGTTCCACGAGGAGGAATCATGAGCCGACTTCCCGTGCATCGCACGTCTCTGCTGCCGGATCTCAACGATCTCTGGAACGCCTTTACCCCGCCCGGGCTGGCACTGTTCGGTACTCACCTGCTGCGTGTGGAGGACACCGTCGAGGACGGCCACTACATCGTGCGCGCGGAGATCCCCGGCATCGATCCGGCGAAAGATGTCGAGGTGTCCGTACAGGAGCGGCAGCTGACGATCAAGGCGGAACGCTCCGAAAAGCATGTGGAGAAGGGCCGTTCGGAGTTCAACTACGGTTCGTTCTACCGCACGGTGACGCTGCCGCCCGGCGCCGAAGGCGAAGGCATCGAGGCCACCTACGCCAAGGGCATCCTCACGATCAGCATTCCGATGGGCCAGACCAAGGAGAGCGCCAAGCGGATCGAAGTGAAACCGGGCGAGTAGCCGAAGCCGACGAATCCCGGGAGGGCCGGGCGATGATCGCGGGCCTGGTGGCTGGTTTGCTGTACGCGGCACTGGTGGTGCTGGTGTCCTGGTGGCTGGACGTGCTCGGCCGCACCGAATCGTGCGGTTGGCACACCCGATCGCCCGGACGGTCGGTCATCGCCGCTGATGCGCCACCGCAGACTGATGCTCCGCCGCGGTCGCAAGCACCGCCGACAACCGAATGGGCCGATCCGGCCCAGGTGTGGGTCGCCCTGGACGCCGAGAACGTGCTGCTCGCCGCCCTGCTGAGCGGACGGATCGGCCGCGATGAGTACCGCGCCCGCCTATTCGCGCTTGCCCGCGGCTGCGAACCGGCCTCCGAGGGACCCGCGGTGAACGGCGATCCGATATGAAACCGGCCGTATCCCGAATGCAGCACGTTTAGGAGAAAAACTATGAGCCACCCCGCTGATCTGAGCCCGGCGCAACGCCAACTCCGGGCCCGGCGTGCCGTGGACGAACTCGGTCCAGACCGCGACGAGCACACCGTGGTACGTGTGCGCTGCGGTCGAAGTCACCATGTCGCAACCGTTTTCGACACGCCTTTGGGTGCGGTCTACGTGTCGTCGGTCGGCCCACACGCGCACGGTCACCGGGACTTCGTCGACGAGCCACACCACGCGAGCACGCACGGCACCGCCTACACCGACCTGCTCGATGGCGATCCGCTCACCGAGGACACGGTCCCCGCCTACTGCGAGTGCGGCATGCACGAATTGTCCAGAGCTGAGCTGCGACGCGCCGTCGACGCGCATCAGCGCACGATCCAACTGACCTGATCGGTCGATGACCTGTCAGGAGGTGAACGATGGTATTTCTCGATCGAGCCGACGCCGGCCGACAACTCGCGGCGCGCCTGCGACAGTTGCAGGCTGCCGACCCTGTGGTACTCGGTTTGCCGCGCGGCGGCGTTCCGGTCGCATTCGAAGTCGCGCGCACGCTGGGCGCTCCGCTCGATGTGATCGTGGTGCGCAAGCTCGGGGTTCCATATCAGCCGGAGTGGGCGTTCGGCGCCATCGGCGAGGCCGGTGTCCGTGTGCTCAACGAATCCGTCGTCAAGGGGACTGGGCTCACCGACGCGGAGATGTCGGCTGTGGAAAGCCGTGAGCGCGAAGAACTTCTACGTCGGGTCGAACGGTACCGGGATGAAAACGCGCGAATTCCCCTCGCGGGACGGACCGCGATCATCGTCGACGATGGTGTCGCTACCGGCGCCACCGCCCGCGCCGCCTGTCAGGTGGTGCGAGCAGCGGGCGCGGCCCGGATCGTGCTCGCCGTCCCCGTCGGCGCGCGGGACACGCTGGCCGAGCTGTCGAAGGAGGCCGACGAGGTGATCTGCCTCGAGCAGCCGTCCTGGTTCCACGCGGTCGGGCAGTGGTATTACCGCTTCGGTCAGACCTCCGACCGGAAGGTCACCGACCTGCTGCGCCGCGCGGCCCAGAATGCCCCCGGTCCGCTGTCGGCTCCGGCGGACGACCCACCGCTGCGCGACGACGAGGTGCGGGTCATCGCCGGAAAGGTCGAACTCGTCGGACATCTCACCATTCCCGAGCAGCCGATAGGAATGGTTGTCTTCGCACACGGCAGTGGCAGCAGCAGGCACAGTCCCCGCAATCGTTATGTGGCGAGCGTGCTCAACCAGGCGGGACTGGGCACATTTCTGTTCGACCTGCTCACTCTGGAGGAGGAGGTCGACCGGGCCCGGGTCTTCGATATCGATCTGCTGGCGCGACGGCTGGTCGAGGTCACCACATGGCTGACGCGCCAGCAATACGTCGCCGGTTTGCGGATCGGTTACTTCGGGGCCAGCACCGGGGCGGGTGCGGCACTGTCGGCGGCGGCCGATGCGCAGGTCGAGATCGACGCGGTGGTGTCCCGTGGTGGCCGACCAGACCTGGCGGGTGACCGGCTGGCCGATGTCCAGGCACCCACACTGCTGATCGTCGGCGGCCACGACACCGTCGTGCTGGAACTCAATCAGCTTGCGCAAGCGGCGATGTCGTGCGAAGCCGCACTCGCCGTCGTACCCGGCGCCACCCACCTGTTCGCCGAACCAGGCGCCTTGGAGAAAGTCGCCGAACTGGCCCGCGACTGGTTCGTAGCCCAACTGGGCCCCATCGCCGCCGAGCACCGGTCCGGAGCCGAAACGCCGTAGACGCGCGCTATCACGCTGCCAGCGGTCTGGTCGTTGTGCGGTAGCACCCGGGCAGTTTGTCCGGGTTGTCGCAAGCCAACTGAGGCTGCTCCGTCGCGCGCCGCGCACGGTATCGGCCCGCGAATTAGCGCACGGCGCGAGAAAGGTGCGCGGTGCCCGGGTTTGATTCAGAACTCCCTCAACGGGATTGCCCATCTTCGGGTGTTAGACCATACCGCCCATCATGGGGCAGCCGCCCATCAGGCTGCACATCCAGCGACACAGCATCTGCATGAGGTTCATATCTCAGCGATTCCTTTCCTTCGAGCCCGGCGGTCGGTCCGCGGTCATCCGTATTGCAATGGAGTCGATTCTGCGATACCCGTGTTCGTAGCAGTAGGGACCTTTGACGGTCGAAGGGAGGCCATTCGGAGCCGTTCCGGACAACCTCTTCCCGTTTCAGCCGCTGGTGCGAGAGCGGAGAGTCGAGGTTGGTCCGAGAGAAAGGCCGATCCCGTGCACAGTCGGTATCTTCCGTGGTACGCAGTCGTATTGGCCGTGGTGACCGTCGGTCTCGCCATCTCGCTGGTTGCAGCACGCGTATTGCCCGGTGCTGGCTGTACATCCCGACTAGGTGGCAACGATGTCGAACTCCGCTGACCCATTCGCTCCTGCCGTGCAGACCGCGCATGTATGGCTGCGCCGCATTGCCGAGGATCTGGCGACCGAGGACCGCGCCTTCGCCTGTCGAGTAACTCGCGCCTGGCTGCACACCGTGCGCGACCGGCTCGAGATACCTGGTGCCGCGCATCTGAGCGCACAACTGCCCGAACTGCTGCGTGGAATCTTCTTCGAGGGCTGGATACCCACCAAAGTGCCAGTCTCACACCGTGTCTCGGAGTTCATCGAGCAGTTCGCCGCGGAAGCGGGCGTAACCGAGGACGAAGCCGCTGGTCTGGCCTGGCTCGTCACCGACGCACTGCGCGACCTCTGTTCACCCGGCCAGTTGGATCACGTCGCGGCCGTCTTCCCAGCCGACCTGCGCAACCTGCTGTTCGGCGTGAATACCGGCCCCTTCGACGAGGACACGGTCGATGAGATGTGAACGCCGTCGTCCTAGAGCCGAGAAATATTGTGATGCGAGGGATTTCCCTGCAAGGTGGCGCGAAGGATGTCGTACCGTGCCATGGCAGGCCAGCACCGACCCAGCTGCCTGCAAGCGCCGATGAACTTTTTCGTGGAAGCGGCGGGTCTCGGTTGTGTGACTATGCGCCGGCGGCAGTGTGGTTGGGTTGGTTCGTGTGCCGCAGCAGCCATCTGCGCAGTTCGTCGGCAGCCCAGACGATGATCGGATAGGGGGCGGTGAAGGCGAGCATGCCGGGGGTGAGGGCGGCGGTGCCGAGTGCGGTTTGTAGGGGTGGCAGGTAGATGATGGCAGCGGTGAGCGTGAGTTCGAAGACGATGCCCCACAGCAGCAGGGGGTTGGAGAAGACGCCGATCGAGCGGAGGGAGGCGTGCTCGGTGCGGGCGGCGAAGGCGGTGCCGATCTGGCCTGCGACCATGCCGAGGAAGGTCATGGTGGTGGCCTGCTGGTAGGCGTGGTGTAGCGGTTGTCCGGGGCCGGTGGTGTCGCCGGGATGCCATCCTGCCCCCAGGAGCACGTAGAAGAATCCGGCCATTGCCAGTGCCGCGCAGATGACGCCGAGGAACAGCCAGGCGCGGAGCAGCATGGGGGCACGGATAACCGGTTCGGTGCGGGGGCGGGGTGGTTTGCGCATGACGCCGGGTTCGGCGGGTTCGCGGCCGAGCGCGAGGGCGGGCAGGGTTTCAGTGCCGACATCGAAGGCGAGCAGTTGCAGCACGGTCAGCGGCAGCGGGACGGCGCCGCCGGTGAGCGCGAACACCATGAACGGGGTGATCTCGGGAGTGGCGTGGGCGAAGATGTAGAAGATGAATTTGCGGATGTTGTCGTAGACGCGGCGTCCGGCCTGCACGGCGGCGGTGATGGTGGCGAAGTTGTCATCGGTGAGCACCATGGTGGCGGCTTCCCGCGCGACGTCGGTGCCGGCGCGGCCCATGGCAATGCCGATATCGGCGCGCCGCAAGGCCGGGGCGTCGTTGACGCCGTCGCCGGTCATCGCCACGACGTGCCCGGTGTCGCGCAAGGCGTCGGCGATGCGGAGTTTCGCTTCCGGTGAGGAGCGGGCGAAGATCAGCTCGGCGTCGCTGTCGAGAAGCTTGTCGAGGTCGACCTCGCTCATCCGGTCCAGTTGTGCACCGGTCACGACGACGGGCTGACCGCGGGTAATGCCGACCTGTGCGGCCACAGCGGATGCGGTGAGGCCGTGGTCGCCGGTGATGACGATGATGCGGATGCCGGCGGAGTGGCAGGCGGCGACAGCATCGGTGACCTCCCGACGCGGCGGGTCAACCATGGCCACCAGCCCGAGCAGGGTCATATCCCGCTCGGCTTGCTCGCTGCTCTGTGGCAATGGTGTGGCGGGGTCGATGCCGCGTTCGGCGACGGCCAGCACGCGCAAGCCTCGGCGGGCCAGACCGTCGACTTGTTGAGCCAGCATGCGCCGGCGCCCCGGGGTGAGCGGTTGCAGGTCGGCATAGGGCCCGAGTTCAGTGGTACACAATGGCAGCATCGTTTCCGGGGCGCCTTTGGCGTGCACCCACAGACGGCCGGTGTCGTCCTGGTCGAGGGTGGACATGCGTTTGCGGCCCGGATCGAAGTGGAACTGCCGGCGCCGCCGCCGCTGCCGCAGATCCGGATCCAGCTGGATACCGAGTGCTGCGGCGGCGTCGAGCATCGCGATCTCGGTGGGGTCACCGGCAGCGGTTTGCCCGGCAGCGGCGCTGCGCGCGTTGTTGCAGGCGCTCATCGCAGCGGCCAGGCGAGCGACGGTCACATCCGCGGACGACAGCATGGTCGCGGTCAGGTCGTGGGCTCCGGTCGCAGTGCGGGCCAGGGTGGCTCGGATCCTGTTCTCGGTGAGCGTGCCGGTCTTGTCGGTGCAGATCACGTCGGTGGAGCCGAGGGTCTCCACCGCGCTGAGCCGTTTCATGACCGCGCCGCGACCCGCCAGGTCACGCACCCCGATCGCCAGCGCCAACGTGATTACCGGCAACAACCCCTCGGGCACGTTACCGACCAGCAAGCCGACAGCGAAGACGACCGCGTTGAGGAACGACAGCCCCGCCGCCAGGGTCGCGACCGGGATGAACGCCGCGCCGAGCAGCACCGACACCCCTGCGATCAGCCAGGCCACTCGCCGCACTTGGTGCTCGAGGGGGCTCTCCTCACGTTCTACCCGTTCCGATAGGGCCGCGATGCGGCCAAGCTCGGTGTGCATGCCGGTGGCGTAGACGGCCGCGCGGGCTTCGCCCTCGGTACAGGTAGTGCCGCTGAACACCAGATCCCGCGCCTGCAGCAACGGGACATGAGTGTCGACCAGCTCAGCCGCGCGGAACACCGGTATCGATTCCCCGGTCAGCGCCGACACATCCACCTCGATACCGCCGTCGAGCAGGCGTGCATCCGCCGAGATCCGGTCGCCTTCGCTGATGACAAGCACGTCGCCGGGCACCAACTGCGTGGCCTCGATGTCGCCGACGGCCCCGTCCCGCACTACCGTCGCCCGCATCGGCAAATACGCGGCGAGCGCCTCTACCGCCTTCTCGGCCTGTTGTTCCTGCACGAACGCGAACGCGGCGTTGATCACGATCACCGCCACGATCGCGATCGCCACCGGCACGATGCCCACCGCCCACGCCAACCCGGCCGCCGCCCACAGCAACAGCGCCAGGGGATGGGTGAACTGCCGCAACAGCTCCCGCGGCCATCTCCGGCCACCCCGCCGTTGCAGCCGGTTCGGTCCGACGTGGATCAACCGCCGTTCGGCTTCACGAGCAGTCAACCCCGACCGGGAACTACGCAGATCACGCAACAGCAGATCCACCCGTTCGGTCGGATCCAACCGAATACCCGGCTCGACCTCGACACCGCCGTTGGTGGCGCCGCCGTCGTCGCCAACATCGTCCGACATCGACCACCCCACTATCGTCGCTACCAGCTCCCGCCACCCAGTCTGCGCGAGCACATGATCTGTCTGCGATAGCCGCTTGCCCTCGGATCCAGGGACCACCGGCCCTCACCACGGTCCCACCGACAGCATGAGGTGTAGATCAGCCAGAACGACCCTGGTCGGGCATCCTGGCTATCGTCATCACGCCCGTCACGGTGTTCGTCACCGGCCCAACCGAGACAGCGGTACTCATATCCACCGTCCGTTCTCGGTCGATCACCGCATCGGCGTGCGGCGACCGACGGTGCGGCTACTGGGCGGCCTGCGTGATTGGCGCGCCCGAATATGGTTGCGCCGCAGGCTCTTTCACGCGGCTTCGTATTGTTGACCAGTACGACCAGCAACAATGCGCAGACCGGCACGGGTCTGCTTCGGTCGTTCTAACGCGTGGCGCAGCAACTCGCGCAACGGTTGGTTGCGGTGCGGTCCCTGCATACGACCCGCCGGGGGTGATCCGGTCATGACAGGCACCTATCGCGGCAGCCGCCGATCGGGCTGTGGTGGGCGTTCGTCACGAGTCCTGTCCGACCGGGCGGCTCATTCCGCGCCATTCCCGTTCCAACGCCGCGCAGTGGCACACCCGCAGTAACCGGCCGGTTCCGTAGCCCAAAAGGATTGCGCCACTCCAGATTGCGCCGAGCACCGTCATACCGATGCCGATGCCACTGTCGGCGGCGTTGATAGTGCGCACCGGCGGGGTGGTCACCTTGCCACTGCCGTCCAGCCACACTCGTACCAAATCGCCCGGCGTGGACTTGTCGGGTACCTCGGTGGTCGTCGTACCGGTGCGGCCATTCTGATCCCAACGCACGGTCGCGTCAAATCGTTCGGTGGTCGTTCCGTAGGCGTCGACGGTGACGATCGGTTCGGGCTTCGTCGTGATCGTCGCGGGCACAGCGACTTTCGCCGCGTTCTCGACCCGGATCCGGCTCGCGGCAGCGGTGTAGCCCGCGGTACCCGCCGCACCCGCGACCGGCACCGCGACGAGCATGACAATGATCGCGAACAGCCACACCAGTACCTCGACTCGGTCGGATACCCGCATCAGCGAACTGGTGCGCCACGGTCGTCGCCGCCACAAGCGCGTCGGCAAGGACGGATACTCCGACATCTCGATCACCTCCTACCCTGTGTCGTGGTGTCGAGCTCGGACGTCGATTCCGCTGAGATGGCCGGATGCGGGAGCTCACGCCGCAGTGCCGTGAAGCGGGCCGCGGCGCGCTGCTCCCGCTCGCGCAGCTGCGCACTGCTCAGCACATAGGCGTCGGGACCGGGGAAGGTCAGTGCTCGATGCCCGGTATCGGACCAATGCACCAAATAGGGCGGCGAACCATCGCGTGAATGCACCTCCTCGATGAGGCCGCGCCGAGTCGGGCCGCGATTGGCACCGCCCTCGACGATCAGCCAGTCTCCTGGTTGTGCGTGCATGACCGGACCACCGAACATATGTCAATCATCACGCCGTCGCACGAGGCGGCGACAGGACCGAATGGCACCGACTCCACAGCCGTTGGCCCCTGAGAATCGCGACAGCTGGTGCGGCTGCTCCGCGGCGGACCACCACCCCGGCGACCGGCCGAGGTCTCCAACCTGGCGTGTTCGGGGGTTCCGGTAGTAGTCGCCGAAAATCCAATGAAGTTCTCGTAGCGCCTGGTCAGCTGCGGTGCGGCGAGGCTACGGGGTTGGCTTGTCGAGTGCCGGTAGATGGTGGGTCGGGTGACGCCGAACTCGGCGGCGATCTGGCCGACGGTGTAGCGGCGCTTGCCGTGTTCGTCGAGTTCGTCGTACATCTGCCGGGCCAGTTCGACCTGCCGTGGTCCGAGTTTGGGTTTCTGGCCGCCGGTGCGTCCGCGGGCGCGGGTGTCGATGCCCTGATCGAGGACCACCAGGTCCACACCGCGGTCCTGCAAGGTCTTGGACAGCTCGATCAGGTGCTCGAGAGAGCGGCCGAGCCGGTCGAGTTTGGTCACCACCAGTTGGTCTTCTGGTCGGTTGGCGACCAGTAGCGCCTTGCTGAGCTCGGGGCGGGAGGCGAGTTTGCCGGAGGCCTTGTCGAGGAAGATCTGTTGGCATCCGGCGGCGGTGAGTGCGCCGTGTTGGGCTTCGGGGCGTTGGTCGCGGGTGGAGACGCGTCCGTAGCCGATTCGCATGGCCCGGAAGTGTATTGCGAACCCCCGACAGGTTGACGTTGCCGCGTACACGGCAACCTTTACAAACCTGGCCTGCGGAAACCTGCTGCGGCCGAGTATGTCTCGTGAATGAACGTTTTTGATCCACCCCACAATGCGGTGTGTACGACATTTGCGGTGTACAGCAGGATCCGACGACACCGTTGTCCTGCGGTCTGATCGGTATCTGAAACTGGAGTCGACTCTGGGTACTGTGGCGGTGTGCCGCGAGAGACATTGACCAAGGAGCAGGTCGTGCGGGCCGCAGTGGAGGTGCTCGATGCCGAGGGAGTGGCCGGGCTGAACGTGCGACGTCTCGGCACCCAGCTGGGCGTGGCATCGACGGCCATGTACTACTACGTCAAGAACAAGAACGAGCTGGTTACATTGGCCGCGGACTTGGTGTGGCACGAGATCGAGTTGACGGATCCTGCGACCACCGATTGGCGTTCGGCGGCAGCGACCTTGGCGCGCGAGGTGCACGAGATGATCGGCCGCCATTTCTGGTTGCTGGCGGCCATGAGCACCCATGTGATCTACGGGCCGGGCAAAGCGCGTTTCGACGAATGCGGTTTGGAGGTATTCGAGGGCGCGGGTTTCGTCGGTGCCGACGCGGACCGCGCCGCAGCGACCCTGCTGATGTTTGTGATCGGCGCGGCGCAGGGCTCGGCCGCCGAGCGGGCGTGGGAGGCGCGGGTGCGGCGCGACGGTGGCGACGCAGGTTCGCGCCAACCCGATGCGCTCGCCTACGTCACCGAAGCCGCTGCGCAGTTCCCCCGGCTACGGGCCCGTCTCGACTCGTCGGCACCGGACGCGGTCGAAACCCTGCCCGGCAGCACCGGTTTCGAATTCGGCCTGCTCACCGTGCTCGATGGACTGCAATCCCGTCTGGCCGCCGCTCAGGAGAAGTAACCGGCAGCGGCAGGTAGCGTGAGCGCGCCGATCACGAACAATGAACCCGCTGTCGCGAGCAGCCACCGCAGCACCGTCGCCGGTCGATACCAGGACGGCAACGCGGCGGCCGCGGCTCGCAGCACGGCACGAATATCGAGGCCCCGCGCTCGCGGATCGTCGAGCTTGGCGAACGCGGACACGGTCTTCGGAATGGCGAACACCTGGATCGTGGTCACGTAACCGACGCCGAGGAACACCAGCGGCTGCACCACCCAGGTCGATACCCGCCCGATCTCGCTACCGGTCAGATTGAGTGCAGCCAGCACCGTGAGCACGGCGGCGATCGCATAGCCCACGACGAACCCCCACCGGCCTTCTTCCAACCGGACCCCGTGCTCGCCGAGCACCTGCGGGTCTACACCTTGCCGCGCCGCCTCGGCGTCCACGGCCCGCTGAGCGCGAGGCCCAGCGGGCCGGTAGGCGACAAGCATGACCACGAACATCCCGGCCAACAGCAACTGCAACAGGCCGGCGAGAGCCACGGGGATCGGCACAGCGTCTCCTCACATAGATTTGAACTAAGATAAAATCCAGCCTAACTGGGTTTTTATCTTTGTTCAACACAAACATCCACCCACCAGCAATCGGAGATCGCCCTCCTCCGTCGGCACTGACCGTCCAGTAGTCGGCATCCTGGATGTTCGAGGATGACGCCAACCCAGATGTAGGCGTGATCAGAAGAGGGTGTCGCGGACTCGCAACGGCCGGTAACCGGTCGGTCCGAGTTGGGCGAGTTCGGCGTCGATGTCGACCTCGATCGCGCCGAAAAGTTGATGTTCTCGCTGTGCGCGGGCGAGACGTGCGCGAGTACCTCGTCGTCGATGCGCCGCCCTTCACGGCGCATCTGTTCCACCGCCAGCCCGTAATATTCTGTGGTCCAGGCGATCACGGCGTTGGTGGCCAAGGTCAAACACCATGCCTGTTCGGTTTGGGACTCCAGATGCCGGGCGCGGATCATGCCTTCGTGGGCGTAAAGGAGGTCGCGGCGCAGGGCGTGCAGGGACTCACCCTTGTTGAGCTGGCGCGAGATCTTGCGCCGATAGTCTGGATCCGACAGGTACTTCGCGGCATAGATCGTTATGCGCAGCGCTCCGCATTCTTTCAGCGCCGCGGCCAAGGCGTTCTGCCGCCCGGACGCGGACAGCTTGCCGACCAGCAGCGACGCGGTGGCGTGCCCGAACTTCAGCGATCCGGCCAGCCGGAGCAGGTCGTCGTAGTGCTCGGCGATCAGATCCAGATTCAGCTTCCGTGTCAGCAGTGGCCCGGGTGTGAGGGAATCGGGATTCTGCATCGGCAGCGCGGCGCCGGCCGGTACAAGGTGATACGGCCCAGGTCTCGGATACGCGGGGAGAGCTGCATCCCGAGTAGATCGAATAGCCCGAAGTTGACCAGCGTGACGCCGTGGGTGTCGGTCGCATGTTCGGTGATCGGCAGATCGGTTGCGTTGCCGAGGATTTCGTCGAGCACGTAGTGGGCTTCGCGCCTGGTGGCGACGATGACCTTGGTGCCGTAGGTGGCGTGCTGGTCGGTGACGTGGGTGTAGGTGCTGAGCCCTTCGTTGGCGAAGTAGCGGCTCAGGGCCCTGGCGGTGATCGACTTGCCGCGAGTGGGGAACCTTTGACCATCGCTGGAGGACAGCGTTCCCGCCCCGAAAATCGCTGTGAGCGGCAGGCTTTGGTGGTAGCCGATGAGCGCCGTATTCGCCGCGCGCAGCGTCTCCTCCCGCACATACCACTCGGAGGTCCAGGCGAGGATGTCGTAGGAGATCCCGGAGGCCTCGGCCATCCTGGTCAGACCGAGGTTGGTGGAGTAGGCCAGAAGGACCGCGATCAGGTTGCGTTTCAGCTCGGGACCGCTGGATTGCTTGCCGGAGGCGTGGGTGAAGCAGTCCAGGTAGCCGGTGCGCTTATCCAACTCGATCAGCAGCGACACGATCGGCGCGAACGGCAGCATCTCGGTCAGTTCCGCCTTGAGCGCCTTCGCCTCCTCCGGGACGTCTTCGGCGGTCAACGGTGAGATCACCAGATCGCCGTCCTCGTCGAGATGGACAGGGCCGTCGCCCTCGGCCAGGACTTTCTCCAGCTCACCCAGAGCCTCGTACAGTTCGTCGGTGGCACTGGCCAGCGCGTGGGCCGGATCGGCGGATTTGCCGACCAGGCGGCAGAATTCGGCGCGTTGGGGCTCCCACTGCTCGGGCGTGAGCAGGTAGGCGGCCGGGTCGGCGTAGCGGCGCGAGCCTGGCACGTACACATCGCCGCTGCGCAAGCCGTCCCGCAGGCCGAGGAGTACGCACAGCTCCCAATAGTGCCGGTAGGCGGTCGCGCTGCCCGACTTTCGGGCTTCGTCGAGGTAGCCGCGCCATTTGGTGGGTACGAACCCGGTCGGTGCATCGTCGAAGACCTTCCGGCCGCCGGTGGCGTTGAGCTCGCGCAGCATATTGACCGCGATCAGCAGCTCGGTGGCCGCGGTGCCGCCGGCGAACCGCACCGTTGACAACACCGCCGGGGTGGACTGCCGCAGCATCCCGAACTTCGTTGTATTTTCGGCGACTACTACCGGAACCCCGTTCGGCGAGGCGGTCGCGCACCTTCTGGTCGACCGGCCGCGCAGGTTCGCAAGATAACTCAAATATTGCTCGGCCGTCGGACAGCGCCGAGTTATCGCCATAGCGCTTGGTCGACCCCGCGGTTCGGATGGTCGGTGACATGCCGGCTGTTCCGTCGGGATATCGCCTACAGCGGTCGCACCACGTCATCCAGCGGGCGTCGCGGGGTGAGTGGCACCGCTGGGGCGCTTGTCGCGGCCCAGCCGATTCGAACGATAAGTTGTGGAAAACCGCTGTCGGAGAGGACATCCGCGCGCACCAAGTCGCGAGTGCCCGGCAGTTCGAGCGGCTCGGTGAGCGGGCACGTGGCCAACCCGAATGTGGTGGCGGCCAACAGCACCGCACTGGTGGCCTCGCCCGCGCGCAACCGGGACAGCGGATCGTCGGCGGCGGTGTGCACCAACAGGAGCACGCCACGTTCATCGAGATCGCGGAGCACCGCTTCGGTCAGCTCGGGACTACGGAACTCGCGGGTCAGTGGATCCGTTGCGGTGACAGCGCTACCGGCGGGTACGCCCTCCGGAGTGACATGCCGCCCGCTCCACAGCGCGAGTTCGGTCTGATATCTGGCGTCCTCGCGATGCAGGCGGGCGGCCTCCCGAAAGGCCTGTACCAGCCGCGTCCGAGTGGCGCCGCCCGCGATCTCATGGACCAGCGCACCCTCGGCGGCCCCCGCCTCGATGATGTGCGCGGTATGCGTCGGCGGGACCTCCCATGAGGTGACGTGCCGCCGATCGGTGCGGCGATGGGTAATCGCTCTGGCCACCGCGATGACGTCGGCGGTCGGCGTGGTCGCGGTGAATTCGATGGACGCGAGGTGTTGCGGCTCGGCCGGATTCGGGAGCCGGTGCACCACCGTGTGCCAACCGAACGACCGTGCTGCGGCGCGGAAGTGATGCAGCGCCGCTCCACAGCTGAGCAGCAGATCTCGCCGATCCGGGTCGGCCAGCGGCAACTGCCGAGTCTCGTCGGCGTACAGGTGCATCGTGCGGTCGCCGACGCGCCATTGCCATGGCTGGGTGTTGTGAACCGATGGTGCGCGCACGGCCAGTGTCAGCGCAGATCGCAGGGTATCGGGATCGGGATGCGCTTGCGCCATTGCCTCTTCCTTATCTCGTGGCTATGACTTCTTGGCTTACAGATACGTGGTCACGATGACCATCAACGCCATGACTATGGCGACAGCTCCTTCGATCGACAGGTGGTGATCCCACTTTCTGTCGCGTACCTGGTCGCCGAATAGGGGAATTTGGTCCCGCGACCAGGTCTTTCGACCTTATGATCGGTGCCTATCGCCTTTTAGTGGTGGCGATTTTCAGATATCGATGTCGCCCCAGCAGTGACGCGACTTTCCCAAGGAGCAAGAACGCGCCCGGCTCAATCGGAAACCAGATGGATGCGGCGGGTCGGTTCGGGGAACCGGACGATGACGGTGCGCCGGCCCGCGGCGACGACAGACAGTCACTCGCCGGGACTTCCGGCCCTTGATCAGGGGGATGGATCGCCCCAGGCTGAACTGGTGAGAGCAAGCGGACAGCCTGCGCCAGTGATCGATGCACGCCTACACGACGCGGTGATCTTCGATATGGACGGGGTGGTCACCGACACCGCGTCGATACATGCCGCCGCGTGGACCGAACTGTTCGACGCGTTTCTCGCCGAACGCGTCGCCGGGCCGGGCCAGGACCGCTCACCGTTCACCGAGGCGGATTACCAGCGTTTCGTGGACGGTAAACCCCACTACAGCGGTGTGGCAGATTTCCTTGCGGCGCGCGGAATTTCGCTGCCCTGGGGCGACCCGTCCGATCCGGAGAACGCTGCCACCGTCTGCGGTCTCGGCAATAGTAAGGATCATCTGTTCCAGGATCGGCTGGCCCGCAGAGGAGTCCTGGTTTTCGAGTCGACGGTCGCGCTGGTGCGTGAGTTGCGTGACGCAGGGTTCGCTACGGCGATCTTCTCGGCCAGCTCTCATTGTGCCCAAGTGCTCGAGGCGGCCGGTATCGGCGATCTGTTCGCGGTGCGCATCGACGGGATCGTCGCCGAGGATCTGCGGCTGGCCGGAAAGCCCGACCCGGCGATGCTGGTCGAGGCCGCGCGGCGGCTGGGTACGGATCCGAGCCGGACCGTCGTCGTCGAAGACGCCGAAGCCGGAGTCACCGCCGGCCGGCGGGGCGGGTTCGCGCTGGTCATCGGCATCGACCGGACCGGGCACGCCGACCAGTTGCGTTTCCATGGCGCCGATGTGGTGGTCACCGATCTGGCCGAGGTCCGCGTGCGTGCAGGATTCCGGTGTATGTCGGAGGTTCCGGGTGCGCTGGAGTCCTGGCCCCGGATCTCCGCTCTGCTCGATACCGAGAACGCGGCCGTACTGATGGATTTCGACGGTACGGTCGCCGAGATCGTTTCGGACCCGGATACCGCCACCCTGGTCGACGGAGCAGCGGCGGCGATTACCGAACTCGTCGGTCTATGCCCGGTCGCGATCATCAGCGGTCGCGACCTGACTGATCTGCGGAATCGGGTGGGGCTGGCGGGCGTCTGGTACGCGGGAAGCCACGGCTTCGAGCTGGTCGCTCCGGACGGCAGCTATCACGTACATGATGCGGCACCGGCCGCCGAACAGGCGATTGCCGCCGCGGCCGAAGAACTCGGCCGCCGGCTCGGCGATATTCCCGGAGTTCGGGTGGAGCACAAGCGATTCGCCGTCGCGATGCACTATCGCAACGCCACTCCCGACGTCGTCGGCCGGGCGATCGGTGCGGTGCACGCGGTCGCGCAGCAGGGCGGACTGCGAGTGACCAACGGCCGCAAGGTCACCGAGTTACGCCCGGATGTGGACTGGGACAAAGGCCAGGCCCTGAACTGGATCCTGGATCATCTGCCCGGCCCGGAACTGCCGATCTATTTCGGCGACGATCTCACCGATGAGGATGCCTTCGATGCCGTCGCATCGCACGGCATCGGAATCGTGGTGCGTCACACCGAGGACGGGGACCGGCGCACGGCGGCGCGATTTGCGGTAGACAGTCCCGGTCGCGTCCGCGACATCCTCGACCGGATGGCGGGGCCCCTCAGCCGCGAATCCGATTCGGAGGCGGCCGATGCCTGGACACTCGTCTTCGACGGGTACGACCCGCACACCGAGAAACTGCGCGAAGCACTGTGCACGGTGGGCAACGGCTACTTCGCCACTCGCGGCGCCGCACCCGAATCGCGGGCAGGCGAGTACCACTATCCCGGCACCTACGTCGCCGGAATCTACGACCGTCGCAGCGACAAGCTCTCGGGGCGCATGGTGGACAACGAGAGCCTGGTGAACCTGCCGAACTGGCTGCCGGTGTCGTTCCGGATCGAGGACGGTGAATGGTTCGATGTCGACACCGCCGAATTGCTGGCCTACCGACAGGAACTCGATCTGCGCCGAGCGGTGCTCACCCGCCGGTTCCGATTCCGCGACACCGCGGGCCGGATCACGGAGGTCACACAGCGGCGGTTCGCCGCCATGCACCGGCCGCACGTATGCGCTCTGGAGACGACGATCGTCGCCGAGAACTGGTCGGGACTTCTGTTGATCCGCTCGGCGCTCGACAGCAATGTACGGAACTCGTTGGTGGAACGCTATCGAGCCCTGTCCGGTGACCATCTCACTCCCTTGCGCGCTACGAAACTGTCTACGGATTCGGTATTGCTAGCCGTACAGACCAGTCGATCCCGGATTCCGGTGGCGTTGGCGGCCCGCAGCAGAATTCTCCGGGACGGGAAAGCGACCACCGGCACAGGACAACTCGTCGACCAGGACGGCATGATCGGACACGACATCGACGTTCCGATGACCGCCGGGGCAGCGGTGACCCTGGAGAAAGTCGTCACCGTCTTCACCGGGCGCGACCACGCGACCTCCATTCCGGAGGAGGAGGCCGTCCGCTGGCTGAGCTGCCAGCCCGGGTTCACGGATCTGTTGGAGGGGCACGTAGCGGCGTGGGAACACCTGTGGGACAGGTTGCGTATCGATCTCGAAGACCGCGAGAACGCGGTGCGCATACTGCGTCTGCACGTGCTGCATCTGTTGCAGACGCTGTCACCCAACACGGCCGACCTCGACGTGGGTGTCCCGGCGCGAGGTCTGCATGGGGAGGCCTATCGCGGACATGTGTTCTGGGATGAGTTGTTCGTATTCCCGGTGTTGAATCTGCGCTTTCCTGCCCTGACTCGATCGCTGTTGCGGTACCGCTACCGGCGTCTGGCGGAAGCACGCCGCGCCGCAAGTGAAAACGGTTGTGCAGGTGCGATGTTCCCGTGGCAGTCCGGCAGCGACGGTCGCGAGGAAAGCCAGCAGATGCATCTCAACCCCCGGTCCGGACGTTGGAACCCCGATCCAAGTTATCGGGCGAGGCACATCGGCATCGCGATCGCGTACAACGTTTGGCATTACTATCAGGCGACCGGCGACCGCGAATTCCTCACCGAATACGGCACCGAAATGCTGGTGGAGATCGCCCGGTTCTGGGCGAGCACAGCTACCTACGACGCCGACCGCGACCGCTACCGGATTCGTGGCGTGATCGGCCCGGACGAATTCCATTCCGGCTATCCGGCAACTCCGCACGAAGGCATCGATGACAATGCCTACACCAACGTCATGGCGGTCTGGGTGATTCTGCGGGCGCTCGACGCGCTGGAGCTGCTCGCGCCGCGCGATCGTGCCGAACTGATGGAGACCCTTGGTGTCGCACCGTCGGAGCCGGCGCACTGGGCGGCGGTCAGCCGCCGCATGTATGTGCCGTTCCACGACGGCGTCATCAGCCAATTCGAAGGCTACGGCCAACTGGCCGAACTGGATTGGGAGCGCTACCGGGAGCGCTACGCTGACATCCAGCGGCTGGACCGGATCCTCGATGCCGAGGGCGACGACATCAACCGGTATCAGGCGGCGAAGCAGGCCGACGTGCTGATGCTGTTCTATCTGCTGTCCTCGGACGAACTCCGGGAACTGCTGGAACGGCTGGGATACGACCTGCCGGGGGAGATGATCCCGCGGACCATCGACTATTACCTTGCCCGCACCTCACACGGGTCGACCTTGAGCAGTGTCGTACACAGCTGGGTCCTGGCCCGCGCCAACCGTGACCGCGCCATGGAGTTCTTCGACAGTGTCCTGGAGTCCGATATCGGGGACATCCAGGGCGGAACGACCGCGGAAGGTATCCACTTGGGTGCGATGGCGGGCAGCATCGATCTGGTGCAGCGCTGTTTGACGGGGCTGGAGACCCGCGGCGGGCGGTTGATATTCACGCCGCACTGGCCGCAATCCCTGGGTTCGCTCGAGTTCCCGATCAGCTACCGTGGTCACCGGCTGACCATCCGGATCAGCGGTGAGGGCGTGGAAGTGCGGTCCGAGCCGGGCGAACTGCCGCCGATCGAGATCGAATGCCGAGGCTATGTCGAGCAACTCGCGCCCGGCTGGACCTTTCAGGTGGAGCGGAAGTCGGCACGGCCTCGCATCTACAACAGCGATAGCCGATAGCCCTGGAAGCGCACGAATGCCGGCTGCGGATGCGCATCCGGAGGGCATGCCTGGTGTTCGACAACCGCCATATCGGAGACAACGATGGCACCCCTGACCACCTGCTCTCGACACGTCGCCAGTGCGCCGACACGCCGTCGAGGAGCCTCACCTGTCGGAGTCTGTATCTGATCGAAACCGGCAGCCTTCCTTATCGGGCCGAGTGACCCGGCCGGGATCGGAGGGCAATACGTTCCGGATCTTCGCGCCCGACCCATAGGGGTGCTTCGGGGTGTCTACCGGACAGAGGTACGGAAATAAGATCGGAACACGGGCGTCATGACGCTGGAGAGGGGCGGATCCTGCTGCGGGTACAGCGTATCGCCGATCAAACCGTCAGCACTGAACTCGCTGTCGAGCCAGCGATAAGATCCCTGCATATAGCCATTCCCCGTGCGCGCCGTTTCCGGCTCACCCATAGGCAGAAACAGGGATTTCGTGGCGTAAAATTCAGCGACTCCTGAACACGTGGACACTCCGAGGCCAACAGGGGCTGTCAGCGGCCAAAAGCCCACCCCCGTTAACCGCGAGCATACCTCTGATCGAGGAATCGCCTCGGCGAGCTGGGGGCGTTGGATCTCCGCAGGATTCGACGCCTACCTGATGCTAGAGTATTAGAAACAGGTAGCGCAGTTGTTTGCGATTTCGAGACCGGCCATGGAGCGATGGAACTGTCAGTAGCCTAACTCGACCACCCACGGTGCACGTTAGCTCAATCGTTGCTGTCTATCGACACGAACCGCCACTCCACACTCGCATAACCTTAAATACCACGTTATCGTCATATCCATGGCACAACAAGAGCCTGCGGCACATTTGCCGTCAACCGTCGGGTGGTACCCGACCCTGGCAACTTCAGCCCCTGGGCCCTGCCCTACGAGCGACCCGAAGATGGACAGATGACTGAGGAGTCCGACCGACCAGAACGCCACGCATGCATCGACGAAATCAGGTGTCGATCGCCATGACTGCGTCTCAGAACATGCTATCTGATTGTCGTCACCATGTTGCAAAATTCGAACAAACTGATATCTGCAACTTTACGGCAAAATAACTGAGCTCTTGATATGAGAGAGGTCAGCGGAGGTCGATATGGACCAATCGAAGAGTGGCATCGATCGCAGTCCGTACTGGTCGAAATCGTCGCAAACCGGCTCATTCGGTCTTTCCGAAAACCCGGATTCAGGTAACGGTTCCGGTGTGCGCTACACCCGTAGTGGATCCGTGCGACTGCCGTCATACGACATTCTTCCATTGACTGCAGCCCAGCGGGGAATCTGGTTTGCCCAGCATCTCGCGGAATCGTCGCCGATATCTGTGGCCCAGTATGTCGAGATCGTCGGCGAGTTGGACATGGAATTGCTTGTCGAGGCTTGTAAAACTGCCGGCCGCGAGTTCGGATCCGGAAATATGCGCCTGATCGAGGTCGACGGAGAGCCATGTCAGTTCGTCGACGAGGAATGTCAAGCTCAGGTTTCGATCATGGACTTGCGCCGGCACATCGACCCGGTTGCGACTGCGCACCGAATTATGGTTCAGGATTATTCCGCTCCACTGGACCTGCTGAACGACGACCTCATGACAAGCGTTGTTTTCCAGGTCGGCGAGGACCATTTTCTGTGGTATCAGCGCGCGCACCATATCGCGCTCGACGGATTTGCCGCGGTAACCATGCTGCACCGGATAACCGAGTTGTACAACGCTTGGATGAAATTCGAGGAAGCGGCGCCGTGCGCGGCACAGGACCTGGGGGCCGTCGTCGAGCAGGATCTGGCGTACCGAGGTTCGGCGCGTTTCGACAACGACCGCAGATACTGGCTGGAGCATCTGGCAGGCGCACCTCCCGTCGTCAGCCTGGCCGGTCGCTTTGGCAAGCCCACCATTCATCCGGCGCTGGTCAGCGCAGAGTTGCCAGACGCCACCGCCCGGCTGCTGGAAAGCGTCGCGCTCGCGCACGGCCCGAGCGTGACTCCGACCATCGTCGCGGCGTTCGCCGCTTATCTCGCGCGGATGACCGGAAGCGATGAAGTATTGCTGAGCCTGCCGGTTTCGGGTCGGCACTCTGCCGTGCTGCGCCGTTCCGGGGGGATGGTGGCAAATGTGGTCCCATTGCGACTGTGGGTCGCCGGCCGGAGCGTCGGTGAACTGATCGCCGCCACGCAAAGCGAATTGACGAGTGCCCTTCGTCGGCAACGCTACCGCCAAGAGGACATATTTCATGATATGGGGATTGCGCGCGACGAGGCCGCATCCTTCGGGCCGGCCGTTAACCTCATGATGATCGATAACGAGGTTGTTCTCGGCAATACGACAGGCCGCTTGAATGTCCTCACCTCCGGCCCTACCTCCGACCTTTTCATCAATATCTACCCAGGTGCGGGCAAGGACAGTACACATATCGACTTCCAGGGGAATCCGAATTCCTACAGCTCTGACGAGCTCGCTGGCCACCACCGACGGTTCCGCATATTTCTGCACGAATTCCTCGCCGGCGGAGACGAATGTCCGGTCAGCAGACTGCCGCTGCTCGAAGTACAGGAACGGTCTGCGCTCTTGCCGGTAAGGGGGCCCAGCGGGGTCGAAACACGGCTACTTCCGGAGATTCTGACCGACAGCGCGCGCCGAAATCCCAGTGCGTGCGCGATCGCCGCGGCCGGGCAGACGATGACGTACGGCGAACTGGATACCAGATCCTCCCAGCTGGCCCGACAGCTGATAGCTCTGGGTTGTGGGCCGGAAACGGCGGTGGCGATCATGCTGCGACGCTCGGTCGAATCGGTCGTGGCGACGTGGGCGGTCGCGAAGTGCGGGGCCGCGTTTGTCCAATTGGCCCCCGAGTACCCGTCGAAGCGGATAGAACATATCGTCGCCGACAGCGGTGCAACTGTGGCGATCACGGTCGACGCCCTGTGCGGGCAGCTCCCGCAGCCCATACGCCATATTGTTCTCGACGACCCCGCGACCTCGAGGGACTTCGACGCTGCGGGCGGGCCGATTTCCGATGATGACCGTATCCGCCCAGTACGGCCGTCCAACGTTGCCTACGTGACCTATACCTCGGGATCCACCGGAGCGCCGAAAGGTGTCCAGGTCACCCACACCGGCCTCGCGAATCTGGTTGCCGACCGTGCCGCCACGTACGGCATCGACGCGAACTCCCGCGTGTCCTATGCCCTCTCGCCCAGTTTCGACGCCTCCCTGGAACAGTTTCTGACCTGCTTCGCGAACGGATCCACGCTGGTGATCGTGCCGCCCGAGGTGACCGGAGGTGAACCGCTCACACAACTGCTGGCCGACGAGCACGTGACCCACCTGACGCTGACGCCCACGATGCTGGCAACCGTGGACCCGCATCCGGCAACCGACCTACGAGTGGTCGTGGTCGGTGGCGATGTATGTCCGCCGCATGTCATCGAGCGGTGGACACCGTACTTGTCCATGTACAACGAATACGGTCCCACCGAAACCACGGTGACCGCCGTCGGCGCTATGCTGAGCCCCGGCCGCGCTCACACCGTCGGTGGCCCCATCAGTGGCTTCTCGGCGATGGTGCTGGACCGAACGCTGCAACCGGTGCCCAAGGGCACCGCGGGCGAGTTGTATCTCGCCGGGCCGGGCTTGGCCCGTGGCTACAGCCATCGGTTCGTCGAAACCGCCGCACGGTTCGTCGCCGATCCGTACGGCGGCGCCGGCGAGCGGATGTACCGCACCGGCGATATCGCGCGCTGGACCGGCGACAACGCCGAGGTGACGCTGGAGTTGATGGGGCGCAGCGACTTCCAGGTCAAGATCCGCGGATACCGGATCGAACCGGGTGAAATCGACGCCGCGCTCACCACACATGAGGACGTGGATCTTTCCGTCACGGTGCCGGTGCGAAACAACGTCGGCACGACCGTGCTGGCGTCCTATGTCGTCCCGGTCGACGGCCACCGGGTCGATCCGCTCGAACTGCAGGGCTTCGCTCGCGATTCGCTACCGCCGCACATGGTTCCGGCGGTGATCCTCTCGATGGACAGCCTCCCGGTGAACGCCTTCGGCAAGCTCGATCGCAGCGCTTTGCCGAAGCCCGAATTCGGGACCGCGCCGGTCGGGCGGGCGCCGGCCACAGCCCGAGAAAAGGCGGTCGCAAGGCTGTTCACCGAAGTGCTCGGCGTGCCTCGAGTCGGGGCGGACGACAGCTTCTTCGCCCTCGGCGGCGACAGTATTCTGTCGATCCGGCTGGTGGCGCGAGCCAAGGCCGAGGGCCTGAGTTTCTCCACCCAGGATGTGTTCGTGCACAAGACCGTCGCGGGCCTAGCGGCAACGGCGACGGAAGCCGGCGATACCCCCGAGTTGGCCGAGTTGCCCGGTGGCGGGGTAGGGCCAATGCCGTTGTCACCGATCATGCACGCAATGCTTGATCGGGGTCATTACGACCGATTCGCCCAAGCCGCGCTCGTGCAGCTGCCCGAGCGGGTCGATCGAGCGGGTCTCGTCCGCGCATTGGGATCCTTGCTGGACCGTCACGATATGCTGCGCGCGGTACTGCGCGACGGCGATTCGGTTGATCGGTACGTCGAGGTGCTCGATCGGGGAGCGGTCGATCCGGATGCCGTGCTCGTCGAGGTCCGGCTCGATCGACGTGACGCCGCCGAAGTCGACCGGCACCTGCACAATGCCTCGGATCGATTGGACCCGGGCAACGGTGTGCTCGTTCAGGCCGTCTGGCTGCGGGATCGCAACGACTCGGCACCCGACCTGATGTGGCTGGTGATCCACCACCTCGCCGTCGACGCGGTGTCGTGGCGCATCATCCTCGCCGACCTCGCGCAGGCCTGGTCGCAGGTTTCCGACGGCGGCGAGCCGCATTTCGGCCCGGTCACCACCTCGTTCCGGCGGTGGGTGCATGGCTTGGTCGAGCAGGCGCCGGGTCGACGGTCGGCGGAGCTCGACCTGTGGAAAGACGTACTCGAGCGCGGCGATCAGCTACTCGGAGCCCGCCGTCTGGATCCGGATCGTGACGTCGGGGCCACGGCGGGCCGAGTACATCAGCGCATCCCGGCAGCCGTTACCGAGGCGGTTCTCACCACCATTCCGGACCGCTTCCATTGCGGCGCCAACGATCCGCTGCTGGCGGCCCTGGTACTGGCACTCGGCGAGTGGCGGCGCAGGCACGGTACGGCGGCGGCCGCCGGAGAGTTGATCGCATTGGAGGGACACGGCCGCGAGGAGCGGACCGTACCCGGCGCCGATCTCAGCGCCACCGTTGGCTGGTTCACCAGCCGCTTCCCGGTCCGGATCGAATGCAAGAATGTCGACCTCGATGATGCGCTGGCCGGCGGTATGGCTGCGGGACTGGCGCTAAAGCAGGTAAAGGAGCAGCTGCGCGCGGTGCCCGGCAACGGCATCGGCTATCAGATGCTGCGTCATCTCGATTCCCGGGGCAGCGCCGAGCTCGCAAACCTGCCCGAACCGCAGATCAGTTTCAACTACCTCGGTCGGGTGGGTGTCGGTGAACGCTCGGGCCCCTGGGCGCCCACCACCGAATTCACCGCACTGACCGCGACGAGCGATCCGGGGATGGCACTGTCGGCGGTGCTCGATATCAATGCGATCGCCGAGGAAGGTCGCAACGGGCTTGAACTCGACGTGACCTGGGAGTTCGCCTCGCAGGTGTTGGGCGATGCGGAGGTCGACGAACTCGCTGGTCTGTGGGCTCGAGCCCTGGAGGCGCTTGCTGAGCACGTCCGATCCGAAACCGCATACGGTTTCACTCCATCCGACTTCCCACTCATCGCGGTATCGCAGGACGATGTCGACCACTGGCTGCGGGAGTACCCGTCGATGACCGATGTGTGGCCGCTCACCGCCCTGCAGTCCGGGCTGCTGTTTCACACGGTCTACGACCGGGACGGCGTCGACGGCTACATCGTGCAGGCGGCGCTGACGTTTGCCGGGCGGGTGGATGGGGATCGGATGCGCCGGGCCGCGCAGGTGCTCATCGATCGCCACGACAGCCTGCGGACCGCGTTCGTCGAGCGTGCCGATGGGCCACGTCAGATCGTATTGCGCGACACCAGGGTCGATTGGGGCGAGTCGAATATCACCGACATCAGCGATGTCGGTGAGCAGGCAGCAGCACTTCGGCGACTCGCGATGGTGGCTGCGGCTCCGTTCGACCCGGCCCGCCCGCCGCTGCTGCGGTTCCACCTCGTGCGCACCGGCGTCGATAAGTTCCAGCTGCTGGTCACCAACCACCACCTCATGCTGGACGGCTGGTCGATGCCCGTGCTGATCCACGAGTTGCTCTCGTTGTACATATCCGATTGCGATACCGCCGCGCTCGCGCCCCCTCGTTCGTACCGAGAGTATCTGCAGTGGCTACAGGCTCAGGATCGCGACGCCGCCACCGCCGCGTGGCGGGAGATGCTCGCCGGAATCGACGCTCCGACGCGGGTCACGACTGGGTCGGATCTAACCGTCACCGCGGACGCCGGTGAAGTCGGCCTGAACCTGGACGCCGCGACCACCGCGGCGATCCTCGATCTGGGCCGCTCGCACGGCGTCACTGCCAACACGGCCCTGCAGGTGGCGTGGGCATTGCTGGTGGCCGTCCTGACCGGACGGTCAGATGTGGTGTTCGGCAATACGATGTCGCAGCGCCCGCCGCAGCTTCCGGATGTCGAGCGCATGGTCGGACTCCTGGTCAACACGCTGCCCGTCCGCGTCCGGCTCGAACCCAACGAAACCGTCGGCGACCTGCTCGTCCGCGTGCAATCAGAACAGGCAGCAATGCTCGATCACCAGCACATCGGCTTGGCGGAGTTGCAACGGGCCACCGGTATCACCGATATGTTCGACACCGCGACGGTGCTCGAATCGTATCCGCTCGACCGGGAACTGTTGGCACGCAACCTCTCCGACGCCGGATTGCGGCTCGTCGAGATCGACGCACACGATGCCACGCCGTATCCGCTGAGTTTGCAAGTGACCCCGCCGCGGTCGAGTCGCGACGGACGACCGGACGCCGAGGAGACCGACACCTATACGGTGACGCTGAAATTCGCCACCGACCGATTCGATTCCGACGATGCCCGCACGCTGCTCGAACGATTCGAGCTGCTGCTCACGCAGATCGTCATCGATCCCGCCCGGAAGGTCGCCGCGATCTCCTCGTGCTGGGATTCCGAACGCGCGGAACTGCTTTCGGTCGGTCGCGCGAAGCCAGCCGCGGGGCTCGTGCTGCGCGACATCCTATGGGGGACCGCACGGCGGTATCCGGATGCCGTGGCTGTCCGCTCCGGTGATATCGCGTTGACCTATCGTGAACTGGAGCGGCGCGCCGACGGGTTCGCTCGCCTGCTGGCCGGCCACGGTGCTCGCGCCGAATCGATCGTCGCGTTGGCCGTGCCCCGTTCGGCCGAACTGGTCGTTGCGATCTGGGCGGTGGCGAAAACAGGTGCCGCCTTCCTGCCGTTGGATCCCGGCAATCCGGCCACGCGGATCGGGGAGTTGTTATCCGACTCGCGGACCAGTCTGGGCGTGACGACCAGCGCTGTCGCACCGCAGCTTCCGGATACCGTCGACTGGTTGATGCTGGACACTTCGGCTTCGGACGATCGCGCGGATCTATCTCATCCGTCCGGTGTCCCGGCCGGGGCCGACCGGCTGTCGGCCGACAATGCGGCATACGTGATATATACGTCCGGATCGACCGGCAAACCGAAGGCGGTCCACCTCAGCCATCGAGGTCTGGCCGATTTTGTCGCGGCGCAAGTCGATGCCTTCGGTGTGGGTACGGATTCGGCGGTGTTGCAGGTGGCGTCGCCGGGATTCGACGCCTATTTGGCGGAGTTGCTGCTGGCGCACCGCAGTGGCGCCTGTCTCGTGGTGGCGCCACCAGAGGTGTACGCCGGGACCGACCTCGAGGAATTGCTTCGGTCACAGCAGGTTTCGCACGCGATCATCACCCCGTCCGTGCTGAACACCATGGATCCGTCCCGGACGCCGTCGTTGACATCGGTCGCGGTGGTCGGCGAAGCGACCGGGCCGGACACCGTGAACCGCTGGGGCACTGGGCGACGGCTGATGAATCATTACGGACCGACCGAGTGCACGATCTGGGCGACGGCGTCGGATGCGCTCGACCCCGGCGAGCCGGTGACAATCGGCGGCCCGATCCTGGGCGCGTCCGCGGTGGTCCTCGACACGTGGCTGCGACCGGTGCCGGTCGGGGTCGCGGGCGAACTCTATATCGGTGGGCCCGGACTTGCCCGCGGGTACGTCGATCAACCGGGTGTGACCGCGTCGCGCTTCGTCGCGGATCCGCGATCCACCCGCGGCGAGCGGATCTATCGCACCGGTGATTCCGTGCGCTGGGTGCGTGGACGCACCGGACCGGCACTGGAATATCTGGGCCGCTGCGATCAGCAGGTCAAGATTCACGGCCTGCGGATCGAGCCGGGGGAGATAGATGCCCAGGTGGCCAGGCACCCGGACGTAGCGAGCGTCGCCACCGTTGCGGTGACCGGACCTGCCGGGGAACCGGTTCTGGTCTCCTATGTCGTCCCCGCGCCGGGCGCCGCCCTGGATGTGGCGGCACTCGACGACGAACTCGCGGGCAGGCTACCTCGCTATATGAACCCCGCGGCGATCGTGCAGCTCGACGAGATGCCGCGCACGCCTGCGGGAAAGATCGATCGGAAAGCATTGCAGCAGCGCGCCTTCGATTCCGACACCGCCGCGGGCGGTAGGCCGCCGTCTACGCATGCAGAGCAGGTCATGGCGAAACTCTTCGCCGATGTGCTCCATCTCGACACGGTGTCCGCCGATAGCAACTTCTTCGCGCTCGGCGGGGACAGCATCGTTTCGATGCGGCTGGTGGCGCTGGCGAGATCCGCTGGGCTCACACTCACGCCACGAGATGTCTTCGAAGGCAAGACAGTTGCCGCGCTCGCCGCCATGGCGGGCGACGATGCGGCTGCCGTGACGATCGAGGAACCCCGTCGACTCCCGATGGCGGATCGGACCTCGGGTTTTCCGCTCGTCGCGCTCACCCAACCCGATATCGATCGGCTCGAGCGGCAGTACCGCGGGCTATCGGATGTATGGCCGTTGTCGCCCACGCAATCCGGGATGCACTTCCACTCCACGTTCGACCCGGATGCCGGGGACAACTACACCGTCCAGACGATAATCGGGTTTTCCGGCGCGGTCGACGCCGAGCGCCTGCGACGTGCCGCTCAGGCCGTGGTCGACCGGCACGATATTCTGCGGGCTGCCTTTGTGGAGACGGCGGCCGGGCCGTGCCAGATCGTGCTGGACCGCGCCGAGATCGGGTTCCGCGAGATCGATCTCGCCGGTGGTGGCGATGCGGAATCCCCGGCCGACCCGGAATCTATTGCCGCAGCGGACGCGGCGGCGGGATTCGACCTGTCGGCTCCTCCGCTGCTGCGCTTGACGCTGATCCGCCTCGATGCGAAGTCCTTCCGGCTGCTCGTCACGAATCACCATATGGTCCTGGATGGCTGGTCGATGCCGCTGCTGATGCGAGAACTGCTCGACTACTACGGATCTCCCGCACATATCAACTCCGCCGGACCCGCGCCCGCCTACCGCGACTATCTGGCTTGGCTGCGTCAGCAGGACAGCACCGCCTCCAAAGCGGCATGGGCGCAAGCCTTTTCGGATGTCGACGCACCCACCCGGGTGTCCCGCGACGCCGGTGCCGCGAGCGGCGTATCCGTCGCTGAGGTCGAGGACGAGCTGACGGCGGATCGTTTCGGAGACCTCCGTCGAGCGGCGGCGGAGGCGGCCGTCACCATCAATACGGTCGTCGCCGCGGCCTGGGCCCTGAATCTACGTGTACTGACCGGTGAGACCGATGTGATCTTCGGTTCCTCGGTGTCGGGCCGGCCCCCGGAGTTGCCGCTGGTCGATCAGACGCTCGGCATGTTTCTGAACACGATTCCGGTGCGAGTCCCGCTCGAACCAACAATGACAGTCCACGAGTTGCTGACCGGCATTCAGGCATGGCACGCCCGCATGCTGGATCATCACCATATCGGCCTGCCCGAGATTCACCGCAGCGTCGGACTGCCCGAACTCTTCGACACCGCCATCGCCTTCCAGTCGTTCCCCATCGACCGGACGGCACTGCAGCAACTCGTCGATTCGGCGGGCCTGCAGGTGAACGAACTCAGCGGTATGGACGCGACGCCGTACCCGTTGAGCCTGGTCGTGGAACCGAGGCAGTCCGAGCACGGCGAGGCACAGGGACTGCGGATCACCCTCCGATTCCACGACCGTGCCTTCGACACCGCGTCGGCGCGCCGCATTCTCGACCGCTTCGTCGAGTTGCTGTGCCGGATCGCCGCACACGCTGACGTGCGGCTGGGCGAGCTGCCGCTCGACGAGGAACCAGGGCCGTCGTGGCCCGTTTCGATTGCGGAACCGGCGATCCCGGAGACGTTGGATCGGATACTCGCCGCTTCCGCTGCCGCCGAACCCGCCGCGATCGCCGTGCGGTGCGACACGGCCGCCATGACCTACCGGCAGCTCGACGAGCGATCCGCACGTCTGGCCCGGGTCCTGCTGCGGCACGGCGCGCGGCGGGGACAGATCGTCGCCTCCCTGCTTCCACGCTCCCTGGCGGCGACGATCACCCTGTGGGCCGTGGCGAAGACCGGTGCCGCGTTCCTGCCGATCGATCCGACCCTGCCGGCAGAGCGGATCGGATTCCTGCTGTCCGACTCGAAAGCCGTGCTCGGGCTGACCAACACGTCTGCCAGGAAGCGGCTTCCCGACGGCGTCGACTGGCTGATCCTCGACGAGGAGCAGACGCTCGGTGCCATGGACTCGGTTCCCGCCACGCCGATCACCGATGCCGAACGCGGCGGGCCGATTCGGCGGGATCAGACCGTGTACGTGAGCTACACATCGGGGTCGACCGGTACGCCCAAGGGCGTACTCGTCAGCCATCGCGGCCTAGCCGACATTGTCGCTGCACAGCGGCGAATACTCGGTGTCGACCCGATGTCGGTGGTACTGCAGGTCGCCTCGCCCAGCTTCGACGCCTCGGTATTCGAGTTGTTGCTGGCGCACGGCTCGGGCGGCCGATTGGTCGTCTCGCCAGCCGATGTCTATGCCGGCCCCGAGCTGGCGGGTCTGATCGGGCGCGAACATATTTCGCATGCCGTAGTGACTCCCTCGGCCCTGGCGACAGTCCCGTCCGACGGTCTCGACGGACTGCGCGTGCTGGCCATAGCCGGTGAGCCGGTCAGGCCGGAACTGGTCGATCGGTGGGCGCCGCAACGCACCGTTGTCAATCTGTATGGGCCGAGCGAAAGCACGATCTGGGCTACCGCCAGCGATGCGCTGGTGCCCGGTGCCGCGGTCACGATCGGCGGGCCGGTCGGTCCCGTCGCGGCCGTGGTCCTGGATACCTGGTTACGACCCGTGCCACACGGTGTCGCGGGCGAACTTTACCTGTTCGGCACCGGCCTGGCCGAGGGGTACGTCGCCAGGACGGGGTTGACCGCGGCACGGTTCGTCGCATGCCCGTTCGGGGAACCGGGTCAGCGCATGTACCGCACCGGTGACGTGGTACGCCGCAGTGCCGATGGCGCGATGGAGTTCTTGGGGCGCAACGATTTTCAGGTGAAGGTGCGCGGCACCAGGATCGAGCTGGGGGAAATCGACGCGGTACTGGGTGCGCGTGCGGATGTGGCATATGCGGTGACCATCCCGCGCAGCGATGACGGGCGACCAGTGCTGCTGGTGTCCTATGTCGTGCCTGCAACCGGGGCGGAGGTATCGGGCGTGGAGTTGCGTGCGGCGCTGGCCGAGGCGTTGCCCCGGTTCATGGTGCCGTCCGTGGTGATCGTGCTGGATGAGGTGCCGCTGACCGCCAACGGGAAGCTGGATCGTGAGCGGTTGCCCGAGCCGGTTGCCGTCGCGCGCGAATTCCGAGCGCCGGCACCAGGGGTGGAAGAGTTGGTCGCGCGAACATTCGAGCAGGTGCTCGACGTGGACCAGGTGGGCGTCGACGACGACTTCTTCACCCTTGGCGGCGATTCGCTCAGCGCCTCGCTGGTGGCGGCGCGCATCGGCGCGGCCCTGGACGTGCGCGTGCCGGTGCGGTCGGTGTTCGAGGCGCCGACTGTCGGCGGATTGGCCGCGCGCGCCGCGTCACTCGGCGGTGGAGGTCGGTTGCCCCTGCTGTCCGGAATACACCCCGACCCGGTGCCGCTGTCGCTGGCACAGCAGCGGATGTGGCTGCTGAACCGGTTCGAGCCCGAATCTGCGGCCTACAACATTCCGGTGATGCTGCGGTTGTCGGGACGGCTGGACACCGAAGCGCTTACGGCCGCTCTCGCGGATGTGGTCGCACGTCACGAAGTATTGCGGACGATATATCCGGAAATCTCCGGGGAGCCGCGCCAGGTCGTTCTCGACGAGCCCGCGGTGCTGGTGGAACGGGTGCACGTATCGGCGGAGTCGGTCTCAGATGTGGTGGGCGAGTTCGTGCGGCGCGGATTCGATGTGACCGCACGAGTGCCGATGCGAGTGGGATTGTTCGAGCTCGACGCCGAGTCCGACGGTGACACCAGAGAATTCCTGCTGGCGTTGGTGGTCCATCACATCGCAGGCGATGGTCAGTCGATGGGGCCACTGGCTCGTGACGTCATGGTGGCGTATACCGCGCGGCTGGCCGGGCACGCGCCGGAATGGGAACCGCTCGCCGTGCAATACGTGGACTTCGCGTGGTGGCAACGGCAAATGCTGGGGGCCGCGGATGATCCGGCGTCGTTGATGTCGGCGCAGCTGGAGTTCTGGCGCTCGACGCTCGCGGGCGCACCGGACCGGCTGGAACTACCGGCGGACCGACCACGCCGGGCCGTCGCATCCCTGTCGGGATCCCGGGTACCGGTGCAGATCGGTGCGCGGTTGCACGAGCGGCTGCTCACGCTGGCACGGTCGCGGGGGGCGTCGCTGTTCATGGTGATGCATGCAGCGCTGGCAACGGTACTGGGGCGGCTCAGTGGCAGCGACGACGTTGTGATCGGCACCCCGGTCGCGGGGCGAGGCGAACCCGGTCTGGACGATCTGGTGGGGATGTTCGTGAACACCCTCGCCTTGCGGACCCGGGTGGATACCGGCGAGCCCTTCGCCGAGTTGCTGATGCGCACCCGGGAGACGGACCTGCTGGCATTTGACCACGCGGACGTGCCGTTCGAGCGGGTCGTGGAGGAGTTGAACCCGGAGCGATCGGCGGCGCGGCATCCATTGTTCCAGGTGGCCCTGGCATTCCAGAACGTATCGACGGTCGATGTGGCGCTGCCCGACGTCCGGGTTGCCCGAGCGGATGTGGATACCGGGGCGAGCCAGTTCGACCTGCAACTGGTGCTGGCCGATTCACCCGGAAATGCCGGTGTGGCGCAAGGCATCTCGGGAATGATGACCTATGCGCGGGATCTGTTCGACGAGGCGACCGCGGCCGCGATCGTCCGGCGGCTGGTGCGGGTGTTGGAAGCCGTCGCAGACGATCCGTCCGTAGTGATCGGGGATATCGACTGGCTAGAAGCCGACGAGCGCTCGGCGCTCACGTCGCGAGTGGGGGCACACGCCGTAGCGGCGCTGGAGCCATCCGGACTGCTACCGGAGGTGTTCGCCTCGGCCGTCCGGGACAACGGCGACGGTATCGCTGTCGTTTCGGGGGATGCCACCTTGTCGTATGCGCAGCTGGACGAACAGTCCAGTCGGCTGGCGAGGTTACTGATCGGCCGCGGCGCTGGACCGGAGCATCCGGTGCTGGTGGCGGCCGCGCGGTCGACGGAGTCCGTCGTCGCGTGGTGGGCGGTGGTCAAGACGGGTGCGGCATACATACCCATGGACCCTGGCTATCCTGCGGGCCGGATCGCGCAGATGGTGTCGGATTCCGGTGCGACGCTGGGGGTTACGGTGTCGTCGGTGCGTGCCCAGATGCCCGATTCGGTGGACTGGATCATGCTCGACGACCCGGCCACCACCGCGCGGATCGCGGCGTCGGCGAGCGGCCCGATCGGCGATGACGAGCGGACGCGGCCGCTGCGGGCCTCGGATGTCGCCTACGTGGTCTTCACCTCCGGATCCACCGGGGTGCCGAAGGGCGTCGCCATCACCCATTTCGGCATTGCCGACTTCGTCTCGGGGTGGCGCGCCGATCGCGAGCTCCGGCACACGTCCAGGGTGTTGCATTTCGCATCGCCGTCGTTCGACGCCGCACTGATGGAAATCCTGATCGCGGTCAGCGGGGCCGGAGCACTGGTCGTGGCTCCGACAGGGATCTACGGCGGCGGTGAGCTGGCCGAACTCCTGCGTGTGCAGCGGGTCACGCACGCCTTCATCACCCCGGCCGCGCTCGCGTCGGTGGATCCGGCCGGGTTGGACGACCTGCGGCTGGTGATGTCCGGTGGTGACGTGGTCCCGGCGGATCTGGTGAGCCGATGGGCGGGCACCGACCTCGCCGGCGCCCGGAAGTTCCAGGTGCTGTACGGGCCGACCGAGGCCACGATAGTCGCCACGGCGACGGGTGCGCTGCGACCGGATGACCGGCCGACGATCGGTGCCCCGTGGCCGGGAACACAGGCGCTGGTGCTGGATACCCGGTTGCGGCCGGTGCCGGTCGGGGTGGCCGGAGAGCTGTATCTCGCGGGCCCCGCGCTGGCACGCGGGTACCTGAACAGGGCGGCGACGAGTGCGGCGCAATTCGTGGCGCATCCGTTCGGTGAGCCGGGACGTCGCATGTACCGCACCGGTGATGTAGTGCGCTGGAATACCGATGGCGCCTTGGAGTTCCTGGGGCGCAACGATTTCCAGGTCAAGATCCGCGGTTACCGGGTCGAGCTGGGCGAGATCGACGCGGTGCTGCGGACACAGGCGAATGTGACATACACGGTCACCGTGGCGCGACAGGACGGCACCGGTCCCGTGACGCTGGTGTCCTATGTGGTGCCCGACACCGGGGCGAGTCTGTCGGGCGAACAGTTGCGGGCGGCGTTGGCCGAAGTGCTGCCGTCGTACCTGGTGCCCGCCGCGGTGATGATCCTCGACAAGATCCCCCTCTCGCCGAACGGAAAGCTCGACCGCGCGGCCCTTCCCGCTCCCATCGTCCAGGCCAAGCGATTCCGGGCCCCGGCGTCACCGGTGGAGGAAATAGTGGCCGGCGTATTCGCCGACATCCTCGGCATCGACGGTCCGGTTGGCGCCGATGACGACTTCTTCGAACTGGGTGGCAACAGCCTGGTGGCCACCCGCGTAGCCGCGCGGATCGGTGCCGCGCTCGACGCGACCATCCCGGCGTCGATGATTTTCGAGGCGCCGACGGTCGCGAGGTTGGCCGCGCGCGCCGAATCGCGGGCCGACACCGGTCGGGTGGCGCTGACCGCACAGCCGCGGCCGCAGCGAATTCCGCTGTCGTACGCACAGCAGCGGATGTGGTTCCTGAACCGGCTCGTGCCCGGCTCGGCTGCCTACAGCATTCCGATCGTGCTGCGGCTGTCGGGACCACTGAATCTCGACGCGCTGCGCGCGGCCGTCGGGGATGTGCTGAACCGGCACGAGGTACTGCGGACCGTATACCCGTATGCCGAGGGCGAGCCGGTGCAGATTGTCCTGCCCGCCGCCGAGGCGATCACGCCGATTACCGTGACCTCGGTCGCGGAACCGGAACTGGCCGAATCGCTGTCGGCGTTCATCTCGACAGTGTTCGATGTGACGGTCGAGGCCCCGGTGCGGATACGGTTGTTCGAGCTCGGGCAGAACGAGCGGGTCCTAGCGGTGGTAGCGCACCACATTTGCTGCGACGGGGCGTCACTGGGCCCGCTGGCACGGGACATGATGACCGCGTACACAGCACACACACACGGGGAGATACCGAGCTGGCCGCCGCTGCCGGTGCAGTACGCCGACTACGCGATCTGGCAGCGGACGGTGTTGGGGAGCGAAGACGATCCCGAATCGCTCCTACGCGCCCAGATCGACTACTGGACACTCGAATTGGCGGAGCTTCCGGTTTTGCTGGAGCTGCCGACCGACCGACCGCGTCCGCCCATGCAGACCTACGCGGGCGCGAGCGTACCGATCACTGTCGGCGCCGATCTGCACGCGGGATTGCAGCAGATCGCGCGAGCACACAACACGACGCTGTTCATGGTCTTCCACGCCGCGTTGGCGGCCACGCTGGCCCGGCTGGCCGATACGGACGACATCGCGATCGGCACTCCGTATGCCGGACGCGGCGAGCCCGAACTCGACGATCTGGTCGGAATGTTCGTCAACACCCTGGTGCTGCGCACCCGGTTGACCCCGGGGATGACGTTCACCCAGCTGCTCGAGCATGTGCGCGGGACCGATCTGGCCGCCTTCGGACACGCCGATGTTCCGTTCGAGCGGCTGGTGCAGGAGCTGAACCCGGTGCGGTCGCATGCCCACCATCCACTGTTCCAGGTGATGCTGGCATTCCAGAACCTCGCCAGAGCCGAGTTCGAACTTCCGGGGCTGTCGGCGTCGGCCATGACGGCCGACATCGACACCGCACTGTTCGATCTGCAGATCACGGTGTCGGATTCCTACGACTGCACCGACGGCACCCCCGCCGGCATCAGCGGTGCGGTGACCTACGCGACCGACCTCTTCGACTCGACGACCGTCACCGCGATCGTCGATCGCCTGCTGCGATTGCTCGGCGCACTGGCGGCCGATCCCGCACAACCAGTGCACGATGTGGATCTGCTCGGCGCAGAGGAACGGGAAGCCGTTCTGGCGCAGTGGAATTCGACCGATGTCAGGCTCCCTTCGGATGAAACGCTCGCCTCGGTCTTCACCAACTCGGTGCAGGCGCACGCGGACCGGCCCGCGGTCATGTTCGGCGAACAGTCACTGACCTATGCGGAATTCGCGTCGCGCGTCTACCGGTTGGCGCGGTGGTTGATCTCCCAGGGAGTTGGGCCGGAGTCGGTGGTGGCGCTGCGGATGCGGCGTTCCCTGGACCAGGTCACCGCCATGTACGCGGTGCATGCCGCCGGCGGTGGGTACGTGCCGGTCGATCCGGATCTTCCGGCAGAACGCATCGCGTACATGCTGTCGATCGCCGCACCGGTGCTGGAGCTGTCGTCCCTCGATGGGCTGGAGCTGTCCGGATTCGATGACACGCCGGTCACCGACACCGATCGGCTCGCACCGCTGCGACCGCACAACATCGCATACCTGCTCTTTACTTCGGGGTCGACCGGTCGGCCGAAAGGTGTTGCGGTACCGCATTGTTCGGTGATAAACCAGGTGCGGTGGGTCAACGCGACCTACGCACTGACGCCGAATGACGTGGTGTTGCAGAAGTCCCCGGCCACGTTCGACATGTCGGTGTGGGAGCTGTTTGCGACGCTGGCGATGGGGGCGCGGCTGGTGATCACGCGAGCCGACGGGCATCTCGACCCGGCGTATCTCGCCGAAACCATTGCAACCCAGCGGGTCACGATCTCCGCGTTCGTGCCGTCGATGCTGGCGGTATTTGCGGACGCGGTGCCTGCGGAGTCCCTGGAGTCGGTGCATACGTTCCTGGTGGGCGGTGAGGCATTCGGTTCCGAAGTGGTGGCCGCGGTGCGGCGAATAGTGCCCGGGGTCGAGTTGCACAATCTGTACGGGCCGACCGAGTTCACCGTGTGCGCGGCCGCGCATCGGGTGACCGAAGCCGACAGCGGGAGCATGCCGATGGGCACACCGGTATGGAACGCGCGGGCATACGTACTCGACAACCGGTTACATCCGGTACCGCCCGGCGTTGCCGGGGAGCTGTACTTGGCGGGCACCCAGCTCGCACGCGGCTATCAGGCACGTCCGGGCCTCACCGCGGAACGGTTCGTGCCCGACCCGTACGGTGACGGCGGGCGCCTGTACCGCACCGGCGACTTGGTGCGCTGGCACCGTGCCGGCGAATTGGAATACCTGGGCCGCACCGATTTCCAGGTGAAGCTGCGCGGCCTACGTATCGAACTCGGTGAAATCGAGGCAGTACTCGCCGAGCACCCCAGCGTCGCCCGGGCGATCGCTGTGGTGCGCTCCACCGGTGCGGTGGACCACTTCGTCGGCTATCTGGTGCCCGCCGCGGGGGCCACGGTCGACACCGCGGCGGTCTTGGCGCACGCGGCAACCGAACTGCCCGACTACATGGTGCCCACCACGGTGATGGTGCTCGACACGGTGCCCCTCACCGCGTCGGGGAAGCTGGACCGCACGCGGCTACCGGAGCCGGTGCTCGCGGTAGCGGAGTTCAGGGAGCCCTCGTCGTGGCTGGAAGGGGAGATCGCGCGGACCTTCGGAAGCGTACTGGGCGTGGATCGGGTGGGCGTCGAAGACGACTTCTACGCGTTGGGTGGCAACTCGCTGAAGTCGGTGCAAGTAGTGAGCGAGTTGCGCAAAGAACTCGACTACGAGGTCCCGATCAGCTGGATGTTATCGCATCCCTGTCCGGCCGACCTGGCGAAGCGAATCGAATCCGGAATGCGCTCCGGTTTCACGGTCGACCGGACCGATATCGGCTTCGATGTGTTGCTACCGATCCGGACCGGTGGTGAGCGACCACCACTGTTCTGTATCCACCCGGCCTTGGGCCTGTCGTGGAGCTACCGCACATTCGACCGGTACCTGTCCAAGGGCCGACCGATCTATGGCATTCAGGCGCCACAAATCGGCGGCGAGGTCCCCGGTCCGACGTCGATCGAAGAAATGGCCGAACGCTACTTCGACGAGATTCGCACGGTTCAGCCACACGGCCCCTACCATCTCCTCGGCTGGTCGCTGGGTGGTGCGCTCGCCCATGCCATTGCCGTCGAGATGCGCGCCGCCGGTGAACAAGTCGCCCTATTGGCGCTGTTGGACGCCGAGGTGGATGGTGTCGACGAGTCGATGGTCTCCGCCGTCTCGACCGGAGAACTGCTCAGCAACCTCGGTCCGGTCATGGGCGTCGATTTCGTGCGCCCCGATGCGACCGCCGACGAGGCCGCCGACCTGATCGAACAGCACCTGGGGGACGGCCTCGGTATCGACGCCGCAAGGATCGAGCGCCTGACCGACGCCTACAACTTGGGGATCCGGGCGGCCAGTGTGTGGCGGCCCGCGGTGTTGGACAGCGACATGTTGTACTTCACCGCAACACGGGAAAGGCGATCCGATGCAGTGGGTCACAAGGGATGGGCGTCGGTGGTCCGCGGGCAGATTACGAATTTCGACATCGATGCGACCCACCTCGCAATGACCGAACCGAGTGCGGTTGCCCAGGTCGCTCGGATTCTCAATACACGATTGGATCGATGACCGCGTTTATGTCGGCGGGGTGATGGGCGCGCGGAATCCATCCAGCGAGAGGGGAGGGGTGGTGCCCACTATCGTCCCGAGCGACGCCCCGAGCGCCCCACCGAGCAGGGCGGCAGGTCCGGCAACGACGGCGACGCCGACCGCTGCGCCGAGGAGCGGGCCGATAACCAAGCCGGTCGGCATGAATGGGATACCGACGACGAACCCGGCGGCCGCGCCGACCATTCCGGCGGCTATCGCGACGGGCGCGGACACTCCCGCGCCGATACCTGCGCCGATTACCGCACCGACACCCGCATCGACGGCGGTGGCGGAGCATATCTGCGGATCTACGGGGACTTGCTCGCAGAACGCCTGGATCGGCCGCTGATCCGCGGCCGCAGGTGCGTCCACCGTTCGGACTCTGGTCCAACGGTCGGCGGCGAGCCGATTCATAGGGCCGACAGCTCGATCGCCACGGCGGATGTCGACCAAGGGCCCGATGTCCCCCGGCGGTGCGATGTAGGCCAGCGACTGGCCGAGTGCGGCGAACATGGCAGGTGCCTGCGCGGTGTCATCCGGGGATGCGCCTGTTACTCCAGTTCCAAGGACAAGCGCAATTGGCAACATGCTAGCAATCAATATCGGACGTGATCGCCACCGACCGGCTTCCGGCATTCCGCACCTCCTGGACGTCTACCTCTTAGCGCTTATCGACCTCGAGTATTTGTCGCACGTTGCGGCGCGGCTAGTCTAAGCGGCCGACACGGCCAGATCGGGGAGGACCGTCCAATCTTCTCGTGTGTCTCTGGCAAATCCGTGGCTGCACCCAGACGGCGCGCGATACGTCCTGCTACCTCGATGCGCCGGACCGCTATCACCCCTGCTTGCCAGTCATTAACCGGTGGGTCTGTGAGTGACCTACCCGCCGAGCTTTTCTCATGGCCGGCGTCGCGAGTGTTGAGAAGAGTCCCTGGGCGGCGCTAATCGCCCCAGACGGGTGGGCGCTTCGCCAGGAAGGCCGCCATCCCTTCGCGGGCGCCGGGAAGTTGGGCGGCGGCGGCCATGACTTCCAGGGCGAGGGCGTAGGCATCTGCTTCCGGTCGGTCGAGTTGGCGGTAGAGAGTGTGTTTGCCGAGTGCCTTGCTGGCCCGGCTACCCCGGGTAGCGCGGGCGAGCAACTCGTTCACCGCGGTGTCCAGTTCTTCGTCTGGCACTGCGCGGTTGATCAGGCCCCATTGTTCGGCGGTGCGGGCATCGATCGGATCTCCGGTGAGGGCGAGTTCCATCAGCCGTTTACGGCCGACAGCGCGGGCCACCGGCACCGCGGGTGTGTGGCAGAACCAGCCGCCCTTGCCGCCGGGGAGTGCGAAGCCGGCCGATTCGCCGGCGACGGCTAGATCACAGGAGGCCACCAGCTGGCAGCCCGCGGCCGTGGCCAGACCGTGCACGCGGGCGATCACCACCTGGGGCACCGACTGGATGGTCGACATGAGCTCGGTGCACAGTGTGAGCAGTTCCCGGACGCCGAGCAGATCGCGCGCGGCAACGTCGGCGAAATCATGTCCGGCGGAGAACACCGGACCGTGCGCCCCGAGCACTATCCCCGTGGCGTCGGTCTCGCCTGCGGCCCGGAACGAGGCGAGCAGTTCGGCCAAATGCTCGCCCGACAGCGCATTGCGCCGCTCCGGCCGGTTCATGGTGATGCGCACCGTGTCGCCATCCCGCGCAACCAACACATGCTGATACTCCAAGGCGGTCATACCTCCACCGTAGATCTCTACCGGCACCGACACGACACCTCCGAGGTGATCGCGACCCCTGATCGCTCTCAGCCGCTGCCGCACCGCCGAATCCATCGACAGGTGCCCGCGCCGTGAAGCCTCATGGCGGCTGGTACCGGTCGAATCAGCGCGGGAGTTTGCGCTGTCCAGTCATACCTGTGTTACGTCATTGCCTGCGAAGCCATTTCGAGGAATTCATGCCTGAAGTGCAGACCCGCCTGTCCGGGACGACCGACATGCGACCATGTCCAGCTGGAAGACCGGCCCTCGAAAGAGCCTGTGCTGCGCGGCGCCAAGTCCCGAGCTACGCCCCGACGGGCTGGGCGGGATCACGAAATCCTCATTGTTGCGCGGGGAGCGAACGGTGCCGGCGCAGTCCAGGCGGCGGCTCTGTCCACCTATTCGGTATCGTCGTCTCGGTCGAGATCGAGGTCGCGCGCTCGTAGCCGATGCAGGCGGTCCATCGATCCTTCAGGCGAGGATGAAGGTGTGACGCCGCACAGTGCGGGTACAACCGAGGTGGCGATGGCGGACCGCATCCGGGTTGTGCGAGTGGGTGAGTGATCATGAAGACGAGATCGCCGGAGATGGTGAAATGCCGGGGATGTCGGTGCTGGTGGCCATTGAGCGCGCACAATGTGTGCCATTGTTCCCAGTGCCATCAGACGTTCACGGGTGACAAGGCCGCGACTCTGCATTTGGTTGTGGATTACCGCCATAAACCGCACGTCATCTGTCGAACACCGCAGAGCGTCGGCCTTGTCGATGCCGACCGCGATTACCCGTGCTGGGGCTTGCCGCGGAATTGAGTCCATCCGGCGGTGGGGTGGCTTTCAGCGGGATTTCCTTGACGGAGTAGGGATTTGGTGTGCAGGTGGCAGGGCTGCTTGATAGCCGATCTCGCCGCAACCAGTACCCACGCCGGTCGGGAACCTGAGCGGCTCTCCAGACCTTCCTGTGGAATAGGCCACGCGATGGCAGGCGAAAGCCATTCATCTGCAATGGCTTTCAATGCTATAGCATTCGATGAATGCAGGTCGCGACCGTTCCGTTCCGATCTGCGTGCGCGTTCCGGTGCGGCGGGTGCTATTGGACGGTACGCGCAGACGACAAGCCCTGATTCCCGGATTTCGTCGAACCCGATCCCAGCTACCAGGGCGTGGTGTACGCGGCCTCGAGCGCGCTCTACCTTCGCGCTCGAAGCCCGGGTGTAGCTACCGCACGACCTCGGTTCGTCGATCTCACCGCTCAACACGTTCCTGATCGGCGAGGGGTTGGAGACGCTGAGCCTGCGTATCGAACGGCACGTGCAGAACGCAAAGACGGTCGACGACGGGTTTTGCAGACCGCCGATGACCGTCTTACGAGAACCCGGATCGATCGAGGAACGGTATCGGTTGTGCGACGGATCGGTGGAGATACTGGTCGTCCGTGTCTCGGCCGGCGCGTAGCTGTCGCATGCTGACGGACAGAGGTCGGTCCAGCTACCCGGGAGAAGGGAGATACACGGTGGCATTCGGACGTCGTCGGCTGCTGATCGGCTTCGCCGGTGCGGGTGGCCTCGCTCTGACCGGATGCGGGTGGGCGCGAGAACCCGCGCCAGGCAAACCTGCCACAATCCGATTCGACCCCCCACCCGGCACCCACAATGTCGATGCGCGCAGCCCTGGCACGATCACTGTCACCGACGGGACGCTGCAGTCGGTCGAATGGATCGATGAAACGGGCAGATCACTGCCGGGCGCATCGGCACCCGATCATCGAACCTGGACCAGTGCCGAACCACTCGGCTACGGACACAGCTACATCGCGAAAGCCGTGGCTCACGGCGAAACCGGCGATGTCACCGCGACGACAACTTGCGCCACGGTGCGACCGCAACAGCTCATCGACGTCTCCCTGCGCTCTGCCAATCTCGTCGAGCTGGCCGAAAACGACACCTACGGAGTAGGTTTCGTGCTCGTCGCCCATTTCGACGAACCCGTCGATCGGGCAGCCGTGGAACGCCACCTGAAGGTCACCACCGAGCCGGCCGTCACCGGTGCCTGGTACTGGCTCGACGATCAGAACGCACACTGGCGGCCCGAGAACTATCACGCACCGGGCACCAGGATCACGATCGCGGCTGAACTCTTCGGCCTCTCGCTCGGCGAAGGCCGCTACGGCCTGCGCGACCGCCAGGTGTCGGTGAACATCGGGCCCGCGCACATCGCGATCGCCGACGACAACACCAAACAGATCGAGGTCTTCGACAACGGAAACCTGGTGCGTACCATGCCCACGTCGATGGGCATGGGCGGCACCGCATCCGTCGGTGGCAGAGTTATGTCGTTCTGGACCCGCCCAGGCATCTACACCGTGCTGGACCGAAAAGACCCGGTGATCATGGACTCCGCCAGCTACGGCCTGCCCACCGACTCCGGGCTCGGCTACCGCACGAGCATCAACCATGCGGTCCGCATCAGCCACGACGGAATCTTCGTGCACGAATTGGCCGCAACCATGTGGGCCCAAGGCAACACCAACGTCTCACACGGCTGCCTGAACATCTCCCCCAACGATGCCGGATGGTTCTACGACTTCGTTATCCCCGGCGACGTAGTCGAGGTCCGCAACACCGGCGGCGACCCCCTCGACATCTGGCAGAACGGCGATTGGAGCATCCCCTGGTCCGACTGGCTTCGCGGCGGCGCCCACACATGACACAACGGGGTAAGGGGCTGACCTGATTCACCACTCCGGACCATGCCGTTACGGTATCGGTGGCCATGCCCGCATCAGCGTGCGAAAGGGTTGCGACTAATCATGATGCGGTGGTCATCGCGACCCGGTGACGAACACGAGCGGCCCGCCGGCTTCCGGCCTCAGGCCGTTGTCGGCACGTAGGGGATATTCAGGGAGCCATCGAGATCAACGATCCCGCGCTGGCCGAGCAGTGGATGCGGAACAAGCTGGCGCACAAGCAGAAGGTCATGGGCTTCGGCCACCGGGTCTACAAGAACGGCGACTCCCGGGTGCCGACCATGAAGCAGGCCTTCCTCGACATCGCTGGCGCGCCCGATGGTCAGAAGTGGGTGCGCATGTACGAGATTCTCGAGCGCACCATGAACGAAGCCACCGGTATCGAACCCAACCTCGATTTCCCCGCCGGCCCGGCCTATTACCTGCTCGGTTTCGATATCGAGGTGTTCACGCCGATCTTCGTGATGAGCCGCATCACCGGCTGGACCGCCCACATCATCGAACAGAGCGAATCCAATGCGCTGATCCGGCCGCTGAGCGAATACGTCGGCGTCCCACAACGTTCCGTCGTCGGCTGAGGCCGCCGGCACGACATTCCCCCGGACGGCCCGCCCTCACTGGTGCGGGCCGTCCTTCCGAGGAGTAACGCACACGCCACAATCCGCGGCTGGCGTAGGCCGGCACCCTGCGCTGCACACCGCCCGGCTCGGTGAAACCCACATCCGCGATCGCCGACTCCGGCATGCGGAAGGATTCACCGTCCCCAGCGTGATCTCGACGACCTCGTGCTGAGCAACAGACACCCGGTTCATCGCTGTCCTCGATCCGTGGGGGAAAGCCGTTCCTCGCGCAGAAGGACGGTGTCGCAACGGATCTGCGTGTCGGCCCCGCCGCCGTAGTGTTCGGCGACAGCGGCGAACGCCGTTTTGGGTTCCCAGGGCATGTCCGGGTAGGTGTCACCGTGGCGGCCTTCCAGGACCTTGACGATGCCGAGGCTGGCGAGGTCGAGGTCGTCTCGCGGGTCGCCGTCGGGGCGGTGTGGGTGGCTGTGCAGCGCGAACAGGAATACGAAGGCGCTGTCGACGCCTTCGTTGTCGAAGATCTCCAGCAGCTCGGCGAGGTATGCGGCCTGACCGGCCTCGTCCCGGACGTAGTCCCCGTTCAGCCGGATCGGGTCACCGGTAACGGTGTCGTATTCGACGATCTCGTTGCTGCGCGGCGCCACATCGGCCGCGCCGCGCCAGGTGGCCGTGCCGAACCCGGTGATTGCCAGCGGCTTTCCCTGTGCGACCAGTTCGCGCACGCCCGCACGGAACTGATCGGCCACCTCAGCGGAGCGGATCAGCTCGACCGACACGAAGTCGAACGGTGTCCAGTCGATCCGCTCGAACGGTATGGCGCAGTAGGTGAGCTTGCCGCGGAAATGCTCACGGATCACGGCCACGGCCTCGGTGAGAAACTCGTCGAGCCGAGCGCTCACCTCGCCGACCCGGTCGTTGCGGCGGTCGGGGTCGGCGAACAGGAACTCGACGCGATCCCAGACGCCGTCGCCAGGCAGGAATCCCCGGTTCATCAGCGTCAGTTCGACGCCAGTGACGAACACGATCTCGGCTCCGGCGCTGCGCAGCCGCTCGGCGCGCTGTGCGCACTCGGCGAACAGCGACAGGATCTCCGCGGCCTCGAGTTCCAGCGGATACGGCGAGAACCAGACCTCGAGCCCGAGCTCGACGGCGCATTGAGCGGCCAGCTCGAGGCGCTGCAGGTCACCCCCGGTGATCTGGACGGCATTGCAGTGCAGATCGTCACGGATGATGGCCAGCTCCCGCTCGACCACCGCGGGGTCGAAGTCCGCCGGCGACATCCTGCCGTTCCGGACGAACCCGGTGTCATAGGTCATTCCCTTGCCTCGCATGTGCGTGATCCCGTCTGTCGATCGGATGTGGTCCGTCGACAGACTAGATAACAAACTTGCGTGCACGCAATATTGCGCGAACGCAGAGTGTGGCACAATGGGGCCGTGACGACGAGACCGGTGGGGTTGCGTGAGCGCAAGAAGGAGGCCACCCGGATAGCGCTGCGGGAAGCGGCACTGCGGCTGGCCCTGGAACAGGGACCCGACAACGTGCGGGTCGAGGACATCGCCGAGGCGGCCGGTGTCTCGCCGAGGACCTACAACAACTATTTCTCCAGCCGCGAACAGGCGATCGTCGCCGCCGTCACCGCGGATCGGGACGCACGAGTCGCGGCCATCGTCGCAGCGCGGCCGACCGAAGCTCGGCTCGCCGATGCCGTCACCGAGGCGATCGTGGCGCAATACAGCGACCCAGGTGAACATCATCGCGACACCCTGCTGCTGATCACCACCCGCCCGGCACTGCGCGCGGCGTTCCTGGGCGCCACCGGCACGATCACACCATCGCTCGCCGACGCGATCGCCGGCCACCTCCGCGATACCCGCGGCCCCACCGCCCGAGTGCTCGCCGCCAGTGTGGCCGCCGCAGTCCGCGTCGCGCTCGAACAATGGCTACAGCCGACCACTGGCATCCCCGCCGCCTCGGGCCTCCTCATCACCTCCGGCTCATTGCCGGACCTTCTCCGCGCCGCTCTCGCCCCACTCGAACCAGCATTCGACGCGGCCGAGAAGAGACCACAGTGACAACACAGACATCAGTGCGCAGGATCTTCTACCCCGGATAGTGGATTACCCGGGGTAAGAACGGTGACGGCCCAGCGGCGACCCGGCCGCGCCGTGCACGAAGCGACCCCGTTATCCGGGGCAAGTGAGGTGGGCCGATGGCGGCACCCGTGACCCGGATCGATGCTCGCCTGGCGGGACGGCATCCATGTCGCGTCGCTGGTCATCGCTGCACTCCATCATTGCAATGGTCGGGCATCCCGGCCGACGCCGTCGAGCTGATCCCCGTTATCGAAGACCCGGACGTCCCGAAGCTGCGCCCGATCGTGCACGGGCTGGTCACCGGCATCGACCTTCCATGATCCGGGACCACATCGGTATCGACGGACACTACGCCTTCCACCTGCCCGATCTGGGCGGAAATCATCGGCCGCTGCGTGACCCCGACAGCGCCGACGACGACTGACCCATCGGGCCAACCGTCCGGGCGGCCGCAGGATCGTCATGGCCTTCCCGCCGTCGATCGTGCTGGTTTACCGGTCGACGTCATCGACCGTGCTCTGTGCGACCGGCTTGTCATTCGTAATCCGCACGTCGTCCTCGACGGACACCCGGTAGTGCGCCCTATTCTGGTGCCTGGAAGCCGCCGATCTTCTGCTCGAGCAGTTCGGCCAGCCGCAGCGGGGTGCGGTCCTCGAACATCGGACCGATGAGCTGCACTCCCACCGGCAGGCCCTCGGGGGACCGGCCCGCGGGTATGGCGGTGGCAGGCAGGCCGGGCATGGTGGCCACACCGGCCCAGACGAGCTGGTCGAAGTACGGGTACTCGACGCCGTCGATGTCGATGTGCCGGTCCTCCAGACCTCCGTTGTGGTCGTGCGGGTAGGCGGGAGTGGGCGTGATGGGGCACGCCACGGCATCGAACTCGGCGAAGAGCTCCCGCCAGCCGTGGCGGTGGCGTTCGCGACGGTTGTTCGCCTCGACCCAGTCGCGGTGGCTGAGCACCATGCCGCGCAGCCGCGCCGCATCGAGACTCCGGTCGTCCGCACCCAGGGCGGCGGCGCGGGTCTGCAGTTGTTCGTACACGTCGACGGAAAGGCTCGTGGCGGCGTTCGACAGCATCAGCAGCATGTAGAGCGTCGCCGCTTCGGTCGGATCGGGCAGCAGCCGACTGCGCCGTTCGACGCGGGCGCCCTCGTCGACGAGCGCCTCGGCGACCCGGTTCACGCCCGCCCGCACCGCCGATCCGGTCGGAATGAGTGGATGGTCCTCGATGATCAGGACACGGAAGTCCGACAGCCGCTCGTGGCGCGCGGGCGGCAGTGCGAGGTCGTAGGCGACGCCGTGGGTCAGCGGGTCCGGTCCGGCCATCACGTCGAGCAGCAGCGTGAGATCGCGGGCGGTGCGCGCCATCGGGCCGACGACGGCGAGGTCGAGGTCGATCGGCAAGGCCGGCGCGGGCGGCGCGACCATGCCGCGGGTCGGCACCAGCCCGAGTGTCGGCTTGTGCGCGTAGACACCGCAGAAATGCGCGGGGGTGCGCAGCGAACCGGCGAGGTCGGAGCCGATGGACAGCGCGCCGAATCCGGCCGCCAGGGCCGCCGCCGAACCGCCGGACGACCCACCCGACGTGCGGCCGTGATCCCACGGATTGTTGGTGGTGCCGTAGATCTCGTTGAAGCTCTGGATATCTCGCAGCATCAACGGCACATTGGTCTTACCGAGCAGCACCGCGCCGGCCGCCTTCAACCGCGACACCTGTACCGCGTCCTCGGCCGGCACATAGTTCCTCTGCAGTGGCATGCCCCAGGTCGTGGGCAGCCCGGCCATGTTGTAGGACTCCTTGACCGTCACCGGAATGCCGAGCAGCGGCCGATCCTCGCCGCGGGCGCGCGCCTGGTCGGCGCGGCGCGCATCGGCCCGCGCGCGGTCGAAATCCGGTACACAGATCGCGTTGATCACCTTGTCGTCCCGCTCGATACGCGCGATCGCCTCATCGGTCAGTTCCACCGATGTCACTTCACCAACATGCAAGGCAGCCGCGAGTTCTTCCGCCGACCGAAAATTCCAATCCATGAAATCGAGGCTATTGGCCTGCCGGAGAGGACATAAAGTGCCGCTTCGCGCAACGGAAAGTCGAACGGACCACGTGCACCGGTGAAGTCACACGCTCGTTCTGCCATCGCAGGTCGTCCCACCCCAGGTCACAGCGTCGGCAGCGGGCCAACTTCATGAGCACAGGGCATAAGAATGCCGCGCCGTGCAACGGGATAGATGTCTCAATACTCATCCACGTTCCTCCCTCGGCCACAGACTGTTCGCCCGACCATTGGCTACCGCGCGGCGGGATCTGTGTCGGCCTGGAAGTTCAGGAGACCTTCATCGGACACCCGCGCATACTTCGCGAGGCTGCGAACCGACGTATGCCCAGACAGCTTCATCAGCACCGGCGTGGACGCGCCCTTTTGCGCAGCGTGGGTCAACCGCGAGTGCCGCAGCTGGTGCAAGGTATAGGGGCCTTCGTCGTAATGGCTGGTGTGAGCCTCGAACAACTCGACCGCGCGCCGGTATAACAGCCGCGCGCGTTCGGTCGACGGGTCGACACCATTCTTCGCCACCGACGGGCGGGTCTTGCGGTCGGTAAGGAACACCGGCCCGGACTTTCAGCGGCGTGCCCTCGCTCCGGCTACTGGGTCCATCATGAGTTGCGACGGTGCGGACACGTGATGTCGAACTCAATGCATGGCGTCGCCGCGATGTGGGCGTTCGAGTGTGTTCCGCGCGCGTTCCAGTACCTGTCGTGGTTCGAAGTGGTCGGCCTCCCACGAGTCGGTGCCGATGCCCACCTTGCCGCGCCAGGCCCGCACGATCTTGGCGTGCACCGGCCATCGCACGAATCGGCGCATGTCCTCTTCCGATTCCCACACCGTGATGGATCCACCGCGCCGCGCGGTGGGCCTGCCCCACAGCCACAGGCCCACCGCACCCTGCATGACTGGCCAGGTGTTCCCCAGCTCGTACCCGATCTCGTAGATGCTGCGGACTTCCTCGTCGGACCGGGCCAGGAAGTCGGTCACGCTGACGAATACACGCCCGGAAACGTCCTGGCGCGGACCGGGTTTCCACGGCATGAGCACGATGCCCTCCGCGAACGGCTGTTCGGGAATCTCAATAGTACGCACATGAATATCGTACGCATGCGCGTACTATCATGGGAAGAGTGTGATTCGAACTCAGCCGATCCGCGCAGAAGAGTGGGATCAAGGCAGCGGCAGATCCGTCGCGGGATGCCGGTTCGGTCGGCCCGGGGACTGATGATTGCCCTGACGGGTCCGATTTGGTGACCGGCCCCAGTCCTCAGACGGTCAATGGTTCGGGATGAGGGTGTACTTCGTGGAGAGAAATTCGTGGATGCCCTCGAAGCCGCCTTCACGACCGACGCCCGACTGTTTGACACCGCCGAATGGCGCTGCGGCGTTGGAGACGATGCCGGAGTTGAGGCCCATCATGCCCGTTTCGAGTTGGTCGATCATGCGGTGGCCGCGGGCGAGATCGCGGGTGTAGACATAGGAGACGAGGCCGTATTCGGTGTTGTTCGCGAGGTGGACCGCCGCTTCCTCGGTGGAGAACGTGGCGATCGCGAGGACCGGGCCGAAGATCTCCTCCCGGAGAATGTCGCTGCCGTCGGCGACCTCGGTGAGGACCGTCGGCTGATAGAAGCTGCCGGGCCCGTCGACCTTCGCGCCACCAGTCAGAACCACCGCGCCGCGCGCCGTCGCATCCGCCACGAGTTCGGCCGCCTTGTCCACCGCGTCGTCGTCGATGAGGGGGCCGATGGTCACCTCTTCCTCCGTGCCGCGGCCGATCTTCATCTCCTCGACCCGCTCGGTGATCCGTTTGGCGAACTCGTCGGCGACATCCTCATGCACGATGAACCGGTTCGCGGCCGTGCACGCCTGGCCGATGTTACGGAATTTCGCCGTGAGCGCGCCCTCGACGGCCTTGTCGAGATCGGCGTCCTCGAACACCACGAAGGGCGCGTTGCCGCCGAGCTCCATCGACACACGCAAGACGTTGTCGGCGGCCTGGGCGATCAGCTGGCGGCCGACCTCGGTGGACCCGGTGAACGACAGCTTCCGCAGCCGGGGATCGGCGATGATCGGTGCCGAGACACGGCGCGACGACGCGGAGGTGACGACGTTGACGACACCGGCGGGCAAGCCTGCCTCCACGAGCAATTGTGTGAAGAACAGCGTGGTCAGCGGCGTCAGCTGCGGGGGCTTGATCACCACCGTGCACCCGGCGGCCAGCGCGGGGGCGATCTTGCGGGTCGCCATGGCGAACGGGAAGTTCCACGGCGTGATGAAGAACGACGGTCCCACCGGCCGCTGGGAGACGATCATCTGTCCCGTGCCTTCGGGATTGAGCCCGTATCTGCCGTGGATGCGCACGGCCTCCTCGCTGAACCAGCGCAGGAACTCGCCACCGTAGGCGACTTCGCCGCGCGCCTCGGCGATGGGCTTGCCCATCTCCACTGTCATCAGCAAGGCGAGGTCGTCACTGTGCTGTTGCACGAGTTCCCAAGCGGCACGCAGGATGTCGCTGCGGGTGCGGGGCGCGGTGGCCGCCCACGAATCCTGTGCGGCGACGGCGGCGTCCAGCGCGCGGATCGCGTCATCGGCGGTGGCGTCGGCCACCTCGCGCACAACCCGGCCGGTAGCGGGGTCGCGTACCGGGAAGGTGCCGCCGCCGGCGGCATCGATCCACTCGCCCCCGATGAACAATTGGTGGGGGGCGGAAGAAAGCAGTACGGTCTCGCGTTCGGTCATGACGTCACTCCTGAGGCGATTGTCTCGGACACGGCTCGCGGTACGCCACTGCGCGCGGACGCTGCCGTGCGGGTCCTTTCAGTACGAGGCACGGGGAACCTTATCCGTGCTCGCGATGTAGGTCTCGGCCAGCTTCTCGGAGGCGCGTGCGAGCAGCGCCACGTCGGCTCCGACGAGGATGAAGCGGGCTCCCGCTTCGGCATAGTCGCGTGCGGCGACCGGATCGAAAGCGTTGACCCCGATGGGTTTTCCGGCCGCGGCTATGCCGGCGAAGGCCCGCTTCACCGCGGCGACGACATCCGGATGCGTCTGCTGCCCGAGCAGGCCCATCGAGGCGGCTAGGTCACTCGGGCCGACGAAAACACCGTCGACGCCGGGGGTTTCGGCGATCGCACGGGCGTTCGCCACGCCCTCGACGGTCTCGATCTGCACGAACACGGAGATGTGAGCGGCGTCGTTCTGCAGGTATCCGTCCACGCGGTTCCATCGCGCCGATCGCGCGAGCGCGCTGCCCACGCCGCGTACCCCCACGGGCGGGTACCGGGTCATCGCGGCGACTGCTTTCGCCTCCTCCGGGGTCGAGATCATCGGCACGAGGATGTTCTGCGCGCCGAGGTCGAGCACCTGCTTGACGATCACCGTGTCGCCCGCTGGGACGCGCACGACCGGCGTCGACGCATAGCCGGAGACGGCGTAGAGCTGTGCCAGCGTCGACTCCAGGCCGTTGGGCGCATGCTCCATGTCGATGAGCAGCCAGTCGAGACCCGCGCCGGCCATGATCTCCGCGGCGACCGGCGAACCCGAGCAGATCCATCCGCCGTAGAGCGTCCGGTCGGAGCGGGTCAGCTGGTCCCGGAACGTCGGATTCAGACGAAGCGACATGAGACCGTTCCCAACGATCCGTAGTCGGCGAGCACGGTATCGCCGCGTTCGACCCACATCGGGCGGGTGAAGGAGCCGGCAAGGACGATCTCTCCGGCCTCCAGCCGGTCACCGTGCTGGGCGAGCTTGTTCGCCAGCCATGCCACACCGGTGGCGGGGTGGTTCAGCACTGCCGCAGCGACGCCCGACTCCTCGATCGTCTCGTTGCGGTACAGCAGTGCCGATACCCAGCGCAGGTCGACGGTCCCCGCGGGCGGCACTGGGTTGCCGCCGTACACCAGACCGCCGAACGCCGCGTTATCGCTGATGGTGTCGACGATCGTGCGGCCGGCCAGCTCGATTCGCGAAGACAGGATCTCCAGTGCCGGGACGACGTACTCAGTGGCGCGCAGCACGTCGAAGACGGTTACATCGGGGCCGGCCAGCGGCGCGGCGAGCACGAACGCGAGCTCGACCTCGATGCGGACGTTGGAGAATTGTCCATGGTCGATGACTGCGCCGTTGTCGAAGACCGCGTCGGCGAAGATTGCACCGTAGTCGGGTTCGGTGATGCCGGTCGCTGCCTGCATCACCTTGCTCGTCAGCCCGATCTTGCGACCCACCGGCCGGCGCCCGGCGGCGATGCCGCGGCGGCGCCACTCGTTCTGCACGGCATAGGAATCCTCGATCGTCATGCCCGGGTGCCGGGCGGTCAGCAGCGGGACCATAGTGCGATCGCGCTCCGCGGCGGCGAGTTCGTCCGCGATCGTGATGATGGTGTCGGCATCCAGCGCCATCCGATGTCCTTTCCTGGTCGGGAGGCTTCTCGCGCGCTAGAGCTGGTGGCCCAGCTTGTACTCGCCCTTCTTCCAGTCGGGCAGGTCGTCGTGGCCGCGTTCGCGGGTGTAGGAGAAGCCGTCGGCGCCGATGGTGACCTCGAGTTCGCTCGATTCGACGCGCGGCAGCACCGGCTGGGGGTTGCCGTCGAGGTCGAGCACGAGCGAGGCTTCGGTGTACCACGACGGCACCACGGGAGTGCCCCACCAGTCGCGCCGCTGGTTGTCATGCACGTCCCAGGTCACCACCGGGTTGTCCGGGTCGCCCGTGTAGTAGTCCTGAGTGTAGATCTCGATGCGGTGGCCGTCCGGATCACGCAGGTACAGGTAGAAAGCGTTCGAGACGCCGTGGCGGCCGGGGCCGCGCTCGATGCGGTCGGACAGGCGAAGGGCGCCGAGCTTGTCGCAGATCGCCAGGATGTTGTGCTTCTCGTGCGTGGCGAACGCGACGTGGTGCAGGCGCGGGCCGTCGCCGCCGGTGGCTGCGGTGTCGTGCACGGTCGGCTTGCGGCGCATCCACGCGGCGTAGGTGGTGCCGGCCTCGTCCTGGATGTCCTCGGTGACGCGGAAGCCGAGGTCCTGATAGTGCTTGACGGCGCGCGGCACGTCCGGGGTGACCTGGTTGAAATGGTCGAGCCGGACCAGCGCGCCGGGGGTGTAGAGGTCGTAGCGCCAGGCGAGCCGTTCGACGTGCTCGGTGTCGTGGAAGAACTCGTACGGGAAGCCGAGCGGGTCGACGACCCGGACGGAATCGCCGATGCCCTTGGTGAAGCCCTCCTTGCGCCGCTCCACCTGGCAGCCGATCTCCGTGTAGAAGGCCTCGGCACGATCGAGGTCCTCCGGAGTGCGCACCCGGTAGGACAGCGCGGCGAGCGCCGCGACCGGGCCGCGGCGGATCACCAGATTGTGGTGGATGAACTCCTCTAGCGTGCGCAGGTAGATCGCGTTGTCGTCTTCCTCGGTGACGACCAGGCCGAGCACGTCCACGTAGAACTCGCGGGAGGCGGCCAGATCGGTCACGACGAGTTCGGCGTAGGCGACGCGGATGATGTCCGGCGGCGGCGAGGACGGGGTCGGTACCGGATCGGCTGCCACGATGGGCGCTTCCTGGGTGACGAAGAAGCCGGAGGAGGTGGGAATACGTTCGGTCATGTTTATTGCCTTGCTGCGCTGAGGGATCGGGGAAGGGCGCTCACTTGCCGAAGGTCGGGTTGTGCACCTTGCCGAGGGTGATGTGCACCGCCTGCTGGTCGGTGTAGAAGTCGATGGAGCGGTAACCGCCTTCGTGACCGAGGCCCGAGGCCTTCACGCCGCCGAACGGGGTGCGCAGGTCGCGCACATTGTTCGAGTTGAGCCAAACCATGCCCGCCTCGACCGCCTGCGAGAAGTTGTGCGCGCGCTGTAGGTCTTTGGTCCAGATGTAGGCCGCCAGACCATATTTCACGCCATTGGCGAGTTCGAGCGCCTCGTCCTCGGTGTCGAACGGGGTGATCGCCACGACCGGGCCGAAGATCTCCTCCTGGAAAATCCGCGCGTCCGGCTTCACGTCGGCGAAAACGGTCGGTCGCACGAAGTTGCCGGTCGGGAATTCGGCGGGGCGATCGCCACCGGCCACCAGGCGCGCCTCACCCTTGCCGATCTCGACGTAGCTCATGACCTTTTCGTAGTGCTCGGGGTGCACGAGCGCGCCGACCTCGGTGTCCGGGTCGTGCGGGTAGCCGACCCGCACGCGTTCGGCCTGAGCGGCGTAGCGTTCGACGAATTCGTCGTACACCTCGCGCTGTACGAGGATGCGGCTGCCCGCGGTGCAGCGCTCGCCGTTGAGGGAGAAGACGCCGAAGATGGTCGCATCGATCGCGGCGTCGAGGTCGGCGTCGGCGAAGACGACGGCCGGGGACTTGCCGCCGAGTTCCATCGACAGGCCCTTCAGGTACGGCGCGGCGTTGCCGAAGATGATCTGGCCGGTGCGGCTCTCACCAGTGAACGAGATGAGCGGGACGTCGGGGTGCTTCACCAGCGCGTCGCCCGCGTCCTCGCCCATTCCGTTGACGAGGTTGAACACCCCACGGGGCAGCCCGGCCTCCTCGAAAATGCCCGCCCACAGCGAGGCCGACAGCGGCGTGAATTCCGCGGGCTTGAGCACCACGGTGTTGCCGGTGGCCAGCGCGGGAGCGAGCTTCCAGCTCTCCAGCATGAACGGCGTGTTCCACGGCGTGATCAGACCCGCGACGCCGATCGGCTTGCGGTTGACGTAGTTGATCTGGCGGCCGGGCACCTTGTAGGTGTCGTCGGCCTGGGCAACGATCAGATCGGCGAAGAACCGGAAATTCTCCGCGGCGCGGCGCGCCTGGCCCAGCGCCTGGGTGATGGGCAGACCCGAGTCGAAGCTCTCCAGCTCGGCGAGGCGGGCGTCGCGCGACTCGACCAGGTCGGCGATGCGGTGCAGCACCCGCGAACGTTCGCGGGGAAGCATTTTGGGCCACGGGCCTTCGGTGAATGCCGTGCGCGCCGCGCGCACGGCGCGGTCGATGTCGGCCTTCTTGCCCGCGGCGGCACGTACATACGTCTCGTTCGTGACCGGATCGAGCACCTCGAAGGTGTCGTCGTCGACGGAGTCGACGAACTGTCCATCGATGTAATGCTGGATGCGGTCGGGCAGGTCGGCAGGGATGTGGCGGCTGCGCAGTGCGCTGTCGGCCATGGTTCCTCCTCCTTGAGGTCGGGAAGGGGTGCGGATTTCGATCAAGCGGTGAGGCCGGCGCGGCGACCCGGATCACGTTGGGCGAGATAGGTATTCATCGTTCGCCAGCGATGCTCGCGGGCGGCCAGCTCGATCTCGAGCGGATCGGCCCGTCGGCGGATGAGGTCAATGATGTGGTCGTGCTCGTCGACGGACTCGTGGGCGCGCTCGGGCACGAAGGCGAAGGTGGAGTCGCGCACGCCCGACATCCGCGTCCACCCCCGGCGCACCAGGTCGAGTATGTGCGGGTTCGGGCACGGCTCGAACAGCACAGTGTGGAATTGCTCGTTCATCACCGTGAACAGATGGGGGTCGAAGTCGTCGAGCAACTGCCGCAACCGGCTGTTGACACCAGCGGCCCGGTCGAGTTCGGCGTCGGTGAGATGCGGGACCGCGAGCGCCGTGGCAATGCCTTCGACGACTCCGAGCGTCTGCATCGTGTAGACGTACTCGGCCGGGTCGATCAGGGCGACCCGAGCGCCCACGTTGCGCTCGAACTCGACGAGTCCTTCTGCCTCCAGACGCCGGATGGCCTCACGCACCGGAACGACGCTCATGCCGAGCGTCTCGGCTATCGATCCGAGCACGAGCCGGTAACCCGGCACGAACCTGCGGTCGGTGATGCGCGCGTGGATCCATTCGTACGCGCGCTGCGATTTGCTGGGAGTATCGATCGTCTCGGCCACCACGGAATCATGCCTTCGCATCGCCGTGTGCCTCCGCATAGCGCGCCCGCCACTTGGCATTCATCGGAAACAGGCCGTCGACAGGGTGTCCCGCAGCCACCTGCTCGGCGACCCAGGCGTCCTCGATCTCCTGCGCGAGAGCCGCGTCGGCGACCTCTTCGGCGAGCGCGGCCGGGATGACGATGACGCCGTCGTCGTCCCCGACGATGACGTCGCCGGGAAGCACCGTCGCGCCGCCGCAGGCGATGGCGATGTCGACGTCCCACGGAACGTGCTTGCGTCCCAGTACGGCTGGGTGCCCGCCCCGGCCGAACACCGGGATGCCGATGTCCGCGACTGTGGCGCTGTCGCGCACGCCGCCGTCGGTGACGATACCTGCCGCATCCCGCGCCTTGGCGCGTAGCGCCAGGATGTCGCCGAGGGTTCCCGAGCCGCGTTCGCCGCGGGCTTCGATGACGATCACCTGGCCGGGGGCGACGGCGTCGAAGGCGCGCTTCTGCGCGTTGTAGCCGCCGCCGTGGCTACGGAAGAGGTCCTCGCGGTTCGGCACGAACCGCAGGGTTTTCGCTGTGCCGACCAACTTCGTCCCCGGACGCAGCGGGTGCACTCCGTCGATCGAGACGTTGTTCAAGCCGCGTTTGCGCAGCGCCTGCGACAGTCCCGCCACCGGGGCCTCCAGCAGTTTCGCCCGGAGGGCGGGGGAAAGCGCCGAAGACGGCGGCTCGGCGGCGGAAAGTCCCGCGGCAGCTCGCGATCCCCACGCTTCCTCGCGCTGCTGGTCATCGACCGAGGGCAGCGACCCGAGCGCGGGGTCGAAGACGGCGGAGCCCTCGACGACCCTCGTCACGAGGCGTCCGCTGGTGGGTGCGCTCGCCGCGCCGGGAGCGTCGACCTCGACCTCGATCACGTCGCCCGGCACCGCGACCGACGAGCCTGCCGGGGTGCCGGTGAGAATGATGTCGCCGGTCTCGAGCGTGAAATGCTGCGACAGGTCGGCCACGAACTGCGCGAGCGGGAAGATCAGGGCCGATGTAGTGTCGTCCTGCACGAGCTGTCCGTTGTGCCAGGTGCGTACGCGCAACGCCGCCGGGTCGACGCTGCGCGCGTCGATGAGCCCAGGGCCGAGCGGTGTGTAACCGTCGCGGCCCTTATTGCGGACGTTCGAGCCCTTGTCGTTGCCGCGCAGGTCGTAGAGCCCCCAGTCGTTGGCCGCGGTGACCCACGCGACGTGCGCCCACGCGTCCTCGATCGAGACGTGCCGAGCGGGCGTGCCGATGACAAGGGCGATCTCGCCCTCGAACGCGAGCAGTTCCGTTCCCGCGGGCCGTTCGATTTCGGATCCGGAGGCTGCGACGGAACTGGCGGGCTTGAAGAAGTACGACGGCGCGGCGGGTTTGCGCCCCCGCTGCGCGGCGCGCGACTCGTAGCTGAGGTGTACCGCGACGATCTTGCCGGGTGGGCCGGGCAGGGCCGCGAACCGGGGATCGATCGTCGGCGTGCCGATCGGAACTCCTTTGCCCATTGTCATATCTGAAATCGTATACGATCATATCGTCGTCGCAAAGTCGTTTGTGAGGACGGACTCACGACGACGTCACAAAGGAGTGTCAGATGTCAGCGAATCTTTCAGCCGCCGGTTCGGTCACGCCGCCCGGCGCGCTCGCTTCGGCCGCCGACCGCAGGCGCGTTGCGGTCGCCACCGTGGTCGGCACAGCGGTGGAGTGGTACGACTACTTCGTCTACGCATCCGCCGCCGGGCTGGTGTTCGGCCAGCTGTTCTTCAAGCCGGCCGGTTCCGGTTTCGGAACGATCCTGGCCTTCCTCACCGTCGGGGTCAGTTTTCTCTTCCGCCCGCTCGGCGCATTCCTGGCCGGTCATTTCGGCGACAAGATCGGCCGCCGGCCGGTGCTGGTGACCACCCTCATCCTGATGGGCCTGGCCACGGCGCTGATCGGCCTGTTGCCGACGTATGCCTCCATCGGCATCTGGGCACCGATATTGCTGGTGCTGCTGCGGATATTGCAGGGTGTCTCGGCGGGTGGCGAGTGGGGCGGCGCCGTCCTCATGGCCGTCGAGCATGCGCCGCCGGCCCGCCGCGGACTCTTCGGCGCGATGCCGCAGATCGGCGTTCCGATCGGATTGCTGCTGGCCAGCGCCATGATGGCGACGATGAACGCGCTCTTCCCCGGTGACGCGTTCCTCGATTGGGGATGGCGCATCCCGTTCCTGTTCTCCATCGTATTGATCCTCATCGGCTCCTGGGTCCGCCGCCGAGTCGAGGAAAGCCCCGTGTTCACCGAGATCGCCGAGCGCAAGGAGCAGACCAAGGCGCCCGCCGCCGAGCTGTTCGCCCGCTTCACTCCGCTGGTACTGCTGTCGGCGCTGGTCTTCGCGGGCAACAGCACCGTTGGCTACATGACGACCGGCGGCTACATCCAGGGGTACGCCACCAATCCGAATGGACCGCTCGCGCTCGATCGCGGCGCCGTGTTGTGGGCCGTGACCGCATCCTCGGTGAGCTGGCTGATCGCCACGTTCGTCGCGGGCTGGGCGTCGGACTACCTCGGTCGCCGGGCCACCTACATCATCGGCTGGTGCGTGCAGGGTGTTTTCGTGCTCACCCTGTTCCCGCTGGTGAACACCGGTGATGTGCGCTTGCTCGGCGTTGGACTGGTGTTGCTCACGCTGGGACTCGGCTTCACCTACGGCGCTCAATCGGTCTGGTACACCGAGCTTTTCCCTGCGTCGGTCCGGTTCTCCGGAGTGTCGATTTCCTACGCGCTCGGTTCGATCCTGGGCGGCGCGTTCGCCCCGACGATCGCGCAGTGGATCCAGCAGACGACGGGTTCGTCGGCGAATGTCGCCTACTACCTGCTCGGCATGACCGTGCTCGGCCTGGTCGGCACCTTGCTGCTACGCGACCGCAAGGGCATCGACCTGCGCCCGTCCAACGAAGCCGAACAGCAGGTGGGCATCTACGCCTGGGAGAAGTGATCCGCGGCGGGAGGCCGGTTGTGTGAGAGCCGGGTCACCCCTTCTATTATCGTAGAACTCTATATGAGAATTCAGTGTTCCATTATCGAACACAACTCGTCCCATGGAGTGAGGAGATTCCGTGCAGTTCCATCACCACGGCTACGTGTCCGGTGACCCGCGCATCCAGCCACCCGCCAGTTCTGGCATCGATCGCCCCGCCGGGCTCCCCGGCGAGGTGGACGTGCTCATCGTCGGCTCGGGCCCGGCGGGCATGATCGCCGCGGCCCAGCTGGCGCAGTTCCCGACTATCAACACCCGCATCGTCGAGCGCCGTGCCGGTCGGCTCGAGGTCGGGCAGGCCGACGGGATCCAGGCGCGCAGCGTGGAGACCTTTCAGGCGTTCGGCTTCGCCGAGCGCGTCATCGCGGAGGCCTACCGCATCACCGAGATGGCGTTCTGGAAACCCGATCCGCAGAATCCGCGCAACATCGTCCGCGCCGCGCGCACCCCCGACGACGCGACCGGGATCAGCGAGTTCCCGCACCTCATCGTCAACCAGGCGCGCGTGCTCGACTACTTTGCCGAGGTGGCGCGGAACGCGCCGACGCGCCTCGAGCCGGACTACGGCTACGAGTTCGTCACCCTCGACATCGCCGAGGAGGACGAGTACCCGGTCACTGTGACCCTGCGGCACACGGCGGGCAGCCAGGACGGCCAGGAGCGCACAGTCAAGGCCAAGTACGTGATCGGCTGCGACGGTGCGCGCAGCAAGGTGCGCGAGTCCATCGGGCGCCGGTTCATCGGCGGGCAGGCCAACCACGCGTGGGGTGTGATGGACGTGCTCGCCGAGACGGACTTCCCGGACATCCGCACCAAGTGCGCCATCCAGTCGCACGACGGCGGCAGCATCCTGCACATCCCGCGCGAGGGCAACTTCCTGTTCCGCATGTACGTGGACCTCGGCGAGGTGCCCGAGGACGACAACGGCAAAGTGCGCGAGACGTCGCAAGAGGAGGTCGAGGAGCGCGCGAACCGGATCATGCATCCCTACACGCTGCAGGTGAAGCACGTCGCGTGGCGCAGCGTGTACGAGGTCGGCCACCGCGTGACCGACAAGTTCGACGACGTGCACCCCGAGCAGTGCGGAACCCGCACCCCGCGGGTGTTCATTACCGGCGATGCCTGCCACACCCATTCCGCCAAGGCGGGACAGGGCATGAACGTGTCGATGCAGGACGGGTGGAACATCGCCTGGAAGCTGGCGCACGTGCTGGACGGCCGCGCCCCTGAGGCGATTCTCGACACCTACTCGGCCGAGCGTCAGGTCATCGCGCAGAACCTCATCGACTTCGACCGGCAATGGTCGACCCTGATGGCGGCGAAACCCGAAGAACTGGAGGATCCCACCCAGCTCGAGGAGTTCTACGTCAAGACCGCGGAGTTCCCCGCGGGCTTCATGACGCAGTACGCGCCGTCGATGCTCGTCGCCGCGGCCGCACACCAGGAGATCGCGACAGGGTTCCCGGTCGGCAAGCGCTTCAAGTCGAACGTCGTGACACGCGTGTGCGACGCGAACCCGAAGCACCTCGGCCACCATGCGACCGCCGATGGACGTTGGCGCCTCTATGTCTTCGCCGACGCGCCCGCCGCCGGCGAGCCGTCGAGGACGACCGAGCTGGCCGAATGGCTGCGCACCGCACCGGCGTCGCCCCTGCTTGCCCACACTCCCGAAGATGCCGACATCGACAGCTGGTTCGACGTGAAGGTGATCTACCAGCAGGACCACACCGGCGTCGATCTCGGCACCGTGCCCGCGGTGTTCCTGCCGAAGGTCGGCCCCTTCCAGGTCACTGACTACGAGAAGGTGTACGCCGCCGACCCTGCCGACGACATCTTCGTCGCGCGGGGCGTCTCCCGCGACGGTGCGGTGGTCGTGGTGCGCCCCGACCAGTACGTCGCCAACGTGCTGCCGCTCGACGCGATGGACGAACTCGCCGCCTTCTTCGGTGGGATCTTCGTGCGGCGGCTGAGCGCCGTCTGAACGGGTCGGCGCACAGCGGGACCTCACCCACGGCGGGCCGCTGTGCGCCGACCGCTCTAGCCGCCCAGCGTCCGGGCGACGGCTTCAGCCACCGCAGTGAGGCGCTCGGCGATCTCGGCCTCGGGCCGGGGGAGCGACACGTGGATGGCTGCGATCGACGCGGCGGGCTGACCGGGCACCACGAGTGGGACGGCCACCGAACGCAGCGACGGCACCACTTCGTCATGACTGACGGCGAACCCACGCGCCCGACTGCGGGTCAGCTCCTCGTGCAGCTCTTGCGGCCACTGTTGTTGCGGCAGTTCGAGCAGGATCGCCTTGCCGGGTCCGCCGCGGGTCAGCGGGTGCCGATGGCCGGGGCGGTAGGTGACGGCCACGCTGTGCTCCGGCGCCGCGCTGGTGAGAGTGACGGCCTCGTCTCGGTCGAGCCGCACCACTAGCAGACAGGTCATGCCCAGTTCGTCCGCGGCCGCGCGCAATTCCGGCAGCGCCGCCTGCTGCATGTCGCGCGAGACACCGGAGGCAAGCGCGGCCAGGCCCGCGCCGAGCGCGATGCGGCCCGACGGGTCACGAGCGATCAGGCCGTGATCCTCGAGCGTGCGCAGCAGCCGGTAGGCGACCGATCGGTGCACGCCGAGGGATTCGGCGAGCTCGTCGATCGTCATGCCGCGGCCTGCCGCGGCGAGGATCTCGAGCAGGCGGATGCCGCGGCTCAGGGTCTGCGAACCGGCGGAGCCTCTTGATTTCTCGAGCACGAGAGCCGCACCTTCCTTTTCGTTGCGCGTGCCCTCGCACGCACGGCCCTGCTCGATAATAGATTTCAGAATTCACTATGCGATCATCGCTGCAGCATTGATGTCGGTATTGTCTCGCACGATCCTGGTCCGGAGCCGACATCAGTGCCCCGAATGCTCTGGGGTGCTCCAGTCGGCCAACCGATAGAAGCCTGAATCGGCGTCGAGCATGAAACCGGCAGGGTCGGTGAACTCGGCCAGCTCTCGGTGCTCGGTGAGGTGCATGAAAATGCCTTCGAACTCGGCATCCACTGTCGTGTGGATCTGGTCGGTCTCGAGCATCTCGCCATGCGGAAGCGTGACGCTGAACGACTCGTCGGCTTCGGCAAGCACGAACCGTGCCATGGTGCCGACCTGACGAAGGACCTGGATACGTCCGTACTCGAACTCGAAGGTGCAGCCGCCGTCGTACAGCCATGCGTAGATCGGCTCACCGAGTTCGGTGGATTCGACCGCTATGCCTTCGATTTCGCGCCACGAAGGCACATTCGCAGGGATCCCTTCGACGGTCACGATCTCTTCGGCGCGAAAGCAATTGGCCGAATTCCGTCCCGGCGACCAGCCCCCGCCATGGCGGTTAACCGGGCCGGCATCATGTTCGAGTTCACTTCGCCGGTCGTCCGCTGCACGCGAGATGGCCCGGTCCGAATTGACTTCGCGCAGGACGTAACCGGATTCTCGCCAACCCCTTGACGGGATATCGAAACGTGACTATTCAGAGGTCGGCGTAGATCCCTTCGAGCATGCCGGTGGCTTGGCCGATTTCGATGAGATAGCCGTCCGGGTCACGCATGTAGCAGCGAATTTCGGCTTTGCGGTCGAGAGGCTCGGTGAGAAACTCGGCGCCCTTGCGGCGCGCGTCGGAATAGAAGGCAGCGATGTCAGCTACGCGAACGTTCAAAAACGCCGAAACGATATCGGTCGCCTCGGGCGGGCGCAGGACAACATCGGGTTTGTCCGGGGTGGGTCCGCCGCCGGGGTTCATGATGATCCAGCTGTTGGCGACCTTGACGATGCAAGGGTTTTCGTTGAGCACCACCCGGCCACCGAAGATGTCGGCGTAGAAGGTTCGGGAGCGGGCCACGTCGGACACAGTGAGAAAATGCGTCACCAGCAGTCCTTGTTCAGGGGCGGGCAAGTCGGCAGTGTTCGTCACCGCTGCCTCCTTTCGTGGTTGGTCGGTCAGATGCGGGGTGTCGGCGTCGAGGTGGTCTTCGACGGCGTCGCAATCCCGCCGAACGTTGTCAATGGCGGCCGCGAAGTCGGTCCGCACCTCGAGCATCGTGCTTTTCGGGTTCATCGGCGGTGCAGCCCGCCTTGTGAGGCAGGACGAGCTCACTGGGATGAGTGCTGTACACAACCGTCTTCGGTCGTACCGGATGCTCGCCAGAGCCGGGCGGGTCCAGGGCTGGAGTAGCGCTTGTCCTCGCCGCCACCAGGCCAGAGCCCCACCTGGCCATTCTCTGGTCTGAGCCGGCCCCATCACGAGGTGGTGGACGTCCCGACCGTCGGCCGACGATAGCGGGGTAGCGCGGTGAGGTGAGTTGTCAGGTCGTAGAACATCGGTGAGTCAGCGGCCGTCGCGGCGGCCCACAACCGTGTGCGGGCGGCGGCGCAGATCGGCAGGTTCTCCGCCCCGCCAGCATCGATCAGTACGTCGAAGTCGGCGGCGGAGGCGCGCACCGGTCTCGGATTGCCGCGGTCGAGTGCGCGGTTCACGACCGCGGCCATCGGACCGCGAGCCAGCAGGTCCAAAGCTGTTGTGTAGGTGCCACCGAGTAGGTCGGTGAGGTCCAGCGCTTCGCGTAACCCGGCTTCGGCAGCCATGACCACCACGTTGGTGATCAGTTTGTAGGCGACCCCTGAGCCGAGCGGTCCGACGCGGACTACCTCCCCGAACGACGACAGGATCGGCTCGCTGGCGGCGGCGGGCTCCTCGTCGCCGCCGAGCAGGACGGTCAGCGTGCCCTCGGCGGCGTAGCGGACTCCGCCGACAAGCGCGGCGTCCAGCAGATGGGTCCGCGGCGGCATCGCGGAGGCGATCGAGTTGAGAATCGCGGGTGTGGTGGTCGAGGTCACCGCCAGCACAGCGCCTGGCCGCAGTCCCGCCAGGATGCCGTCGGCGGCCAGATGTGCGGTGGGGATATCCGCCGACATGACCGAGCTGATCACAAGGTCGGCGTCTCGCGCCGCAGCTGCCGGGGTGGTGGCGGCCTCCGCACCAACGGCCACCATATCTGCGACGCGTTGGGGCGCGATATCAAATACGGTGACCTGGTGGCCCACGCTCAATAGTCGCGCCGCCATCCGTGATCCCATATCCCCGACGCCGATGAAACCGATTCGCGTCATGGTGGCTCAGTCTAACGACACCCGACCCGCTAGCTAATGTGTAGCGAACAGACTGTATCGAGTTCGAGACCTGCGTTCGGCCGGTTCTGGGCCGAGGGTGACGGCGGCTGTCGCAACCCAATGGTGAGCAGATCTGCGGCACTGTCGGCCAGGAGTTGGGAGTGGTCGGCGTTCTCGTCGGACATCCACCGCAACGGAGACAACTCAGGCGCCCGGATCGGCGACAACTTGTCGCGGCCGGCTCGCCCACATGCTGACTACAGTTTGCGGAAGTACTCGATAATGCCGCTTATCGAGCGGTTCTCTGCTGGCGAGTCGACAACCTAGTGAATCCGTCTGGTCGAGCCGATCCGGCTCAGCCGGGGCGATGCGGTGAATCGGCTGCATGGGCAACCGAGGTCGTGGTTCCGGTACACCCAGTCGTCGTCGATGCCGGTGCCGAATTTGCTGCGGCACCATCCGTCGGTCGAGTCGTGCACATAATTCGAGTGGCCGCATGTCGAGCATCGCGAGCGCGGTAGTCGTCTGGCCACAATGACCAGCCAGAGCAATACGGCTAATGCGGCAGCCATTGCAATCAGGGACACATCAGCCTGCTGCTCGACGTTGTCTGTGCTGTCCGTACGGAACCGCCTGTATCAATCGCACCTTCATGGTGGCTCCGTTCGGAACGCGGTAAGAGCGGGCTTCCCCTTGACGTGCACCTGCCAGGGCCTGCCCCAGCGGCGACTCGGGCGAATAGACCTCCAATTCATCCCCATCGAAACCGTCCGGCACTCCTAGTAGGAAGGTCTCGGTCCCGTCCTCGTGATCGAATCGGACAGTGAGCACCATGCCCGGCTCGGCTATTCCGTCGTCCGGCGGTGTTTCGCCGACCACGGCCCGGAGGAGCAGGTCCTCGAGTTCGCGTATGCGCGCCTGCCGCCACTGGATGTCCGGCGCCCCTTCGTCGTTGGGCCCCTCGCTCTTTTCGACCGATCGCCGTTCGTGCCCTGCCGCGCGCAACTCGCGTAGCTCTCCGTGCAGTCGGTTGTGAGCCTCTTGCGTCAACCAGACCAGTGCCGTTCCTGTCATCTCGTTCCCTCTGTTCCTACTGCGCCCCACCCGGTGCACCGTTCCACGACGACGCATCGGTCCCAACACCTCTCTCCGAAGCATGGCTCAGCCAGATGTCTCATGGTTTGTTCCAAGCCGACTAACTTGGAAGCCTGGATTGTAGAAATATGACAATGTCGTAGAGTGCAACCTTGTGTGTAGCAACCGAGGCAGGCAACGATGGTCAAGCTGGATCGGTTGATCAACATTCTCGGGCGGTACGGCACGCATCTGTACGGATGCACGTCCACCCGCGATCGCGAGTTGCACAGTGTGGCAGTACATGACCCGGTTCGCCCGCACGCGTCGCTCGGCGATGTTTTCCTCGCGGTAGGGGTGGCGAATCTGGAAGAAGGTGTCACGCTGGCCGCGGAGGCGCGAGCAATACTCGCGGTGGTTCGGACCACCGAGACGATGAGCCGAGCACTTGTCGATGCACTGCACAGTACCGACAGCGCGCTTCTACTGGTCGATCCGAGCGTTTCCTGGAGTCAGATCGCCTCGGTCGTCTACGGGTTGGTGCTCGAAGGACGAGAAACAGAGTCCGGCAGGGGCCCCAGTGACCTTTTCGCACTTGCGGACACGATCGCGGCAACGATCAGCGCCCCGGTCACCATCGAGGACCAGTTGTCCCGAGTAATGGCGTATTCGAGTGCCCATGACGATACCGACCCCGCTCGATTGAGCACGATCCTCGGGCGCCGAACCCCCGATCATGTCCGTGCGTTTTTCGACCAGCGGGAGGTCTTCACACACTTCGCCCGCTCCGATACGCCAATTTACGTTCCCCCCTCTGTCGACCATGGTCTGCGCGGGCGCACCGCAGCCGCTGTGCGAGCAGGGCGGGAATTACTCGGCTCCGTATGGGTCTCGGCTGAAGAGCCGTTGGACGAAGTGCGGGCGCAAATCCTGAAGGATGGCGCCCACACCGTCGGACTGCATCTGCTACGCTCCCGCGTCAGCGCAGACTTGGAACGTCAAGTCGAGTCGGAACTCGTCATTCAACTGATCGACGGCACCGCGAACGCCGAGGCGGTTGCCCACAAACTGGGAATCCCCTCGCACAACCTTCGAGTCATCGCACTCCAAGCAGATACCGCCGACGAACGGAACGCGGGTATCTTGCTCGCCTTCGAACGCGCCACAACAGGCTTCGGCTGGTCCCGCATCGGCCGCAGCACTCTCTTCGGAAATATCGTGTACACCGTCATTCCTGCCGGCGACGACCCTGGGCCTGCACTGCGCTGGATCGAATCCCTTGCCGCCGAACTACCCTCGCACATCAACGTAGTCGCAGGCATCGGAGGCACCGCCGATGCCCGAGACCTGCCCGCCAGCCGACAGGAGGCGGACGAGAGCATGGCGTTGCATGCCGGCGCCGGCGCCGCTACTCCGGTCTGCTACGACGATTCATGGGACCGGATTCTGATACAGCGGCTGAAAGCAGTCGCTGCCAACGGCAGGATCCCGGGGCGCGGGCCGGTAGCGCGATTGGCCGAGTACGACGCCCAGAACGCCACTCAACACATCCCCACACTGAAGGCTTGGCTGGCGGCACAAGGCGACCTGAACGCGACGGCGGAGACGCTGAAGGTTCACCCCAATACGGTGCGCTATCGGATCAGGAAAATGAGACAGATCACCGATTTGGATATGGATGACCCGGGTAAACGGATCGCGATGCTGATCGCATTGTCGATTCGATCGGAGTAGCGTGCCGTGCCCCGATGGCAGGTACAACCAATACGGCCACAACCGCTCACACACCGATACGACATATCTCAGGGCACTGCTCCGCAGTGGTATGGGTCTGGACGGCATTGCAGTCCAAAGGTTCAGCTTCGCGGGACATCAGGTCACGGTTCGCGTGAACGACCTTGAAATAACCTCTGCCCCTGCTTGATTCGCCCGAAGATGCCGATAAAACAGCGGTAACGCCATACTCCGACATCATTTGGCCGATCCGGATGGGGACTACGGTTTCGCTCAGCGCCTGTCGATGTGGACCTCACTCCAGGGCGGCGGGGCATCGAGTAGCGCTGAATGATTGCCAGCCAAGAATCGGTCGAAGAAGGCCACGGAGTACGCGGCGACGATCTCGTGGCCGAGCTTTCCACCAATCGGTCCTGAGATCGCGAGTATCTCCGCTATCGGCGTCCAGCTCGGGGCGTCAGTGAAGTTCACATGGAACATGCCGGGGATCTCGACGTAGTAACCGTATCCCGGAGGGCTTTCTGTAAACACTTTTCGCTGTGTCGTGAGGGTTTCGTCGATATCACGGTCCGGCCAGCCGCCGCTTCGGCTTCGTTCCAGCAGCATGGAATCGGCATCGCGGGTCAGCCACATGTTCGGCCGCTGCAGGCCATCGCGCACGACATCCGCGGGCATCGCAGCATCCATCATCAAGCATGCCCACAGCCGCGGGTCGGCGTGGCATGCCGCACCGACCACCATAGCTCCGAGTGAGACACCGAACGCGCCGACCTGATCCAGGTCCAGTCGATGGGTAAGCAACCCGTGCGGATCCGCGGTATTCACCCGGGCCAGTTGATCCAGGGCAAAGCTGACATCCTGTGCAAGGTAGGGGATTAGACCGTTCGGTAACTCGACATCGCCGAGTGGGGGTGCGGGTGTGATCGGTGTGATGCTCTGCTCGACAGCGGGATACACCCGGTCCTTGGTCCATCCCGCAACCGTGCGTCCGTCAGGAAAAACGGTCACAGCGGATGTGTATGGCTGATCGAGACCGACAACGACGAAGCCACGCGATACCAATTGCTCGACCTGAAACATGTTGGACTGACGGAAAGCATTCAATCCTGATGCGAAAACCAGCACTGGGTATTTGGGGCGAGTCGATGCCATCGGCGGCATCTGGAGAGCGTGGGTGGGAACCATGTCCCAGAAGTCGAAGGCGAATTCCGGGATATGAAGGAGCTGACCCGCCGCAGCCGACAGTGTCCTTGCGTCCGAGACGTAGGGCGCTGTAGGGGCTTTGGCCCCGGGCTCGGCTGGATACCAGACCTGTGCCATCAGCTCGCGGCGGGCAGCTGGATCAGTGCTGAAGATTTCTCGTCGATCGGCGTCGCGCCAATGGTAGGTCACTGTGCCGATCGAGTATGGCCCACCAGGTTGTGGAAACCGGAAAACCGGAACAACAACCGGCGCCGTCACGGAGACAACGAACACGACGATCCCGATACTCATCCCAACATAGCGAGTCCATCGCGACCGCCGCGCGGGGCGGGCGACCCGAAGCGACCACGACACGCCGACTGCCGCGCACAGCGCGTACGCCGGAATCATCTGCCAGCGGTATCCTTCGACGATCACCTGGGCAACCGCTGCAATTGGCGGGATCGCGGCGAGATGCCGAACCTGGCGCGCCCGACCGCGCAACGGGGCAGTCAGCGCAGCCAATCCCATCGCATTCGCAACACAAAACAAGAACTCCGCCAACCTCACCTATCCGATTCTGCCGGTCCGGGAAATCGACCGCAGTCTGAGCTTGTCTTTCAACCTCTGACGGCGGGCCGGTGTTGCGGCGTTGTCCGAGAATCTGAGCGTTGTTTCCGAGTGATGCTGCGGTAGTGCGGCTTTCGCGGGTTGGGGCGGCGTGTCGCCGTGAAACCGCGATCTCCTACCGAGGCATGCGGCTCCGCTGATGCGTTGATCCTCCCGGTTCCCTCCATCGGGGGAGGTCGAATTCCACCTCGCGGCCGACGTGGGCGGGCGCGACCATCCGTAGCGTCGAAGCCCCTGGGCAGGGCCAATCACCCCGTCCGACACACACATTCACCAGGAGGATCTGTGCTTTCCGCCTTCGTACCGGCTGTGCGGACCCCGGACTTGCGGCGGAAGATCCTGTTCACGCTGGGCCTGCTGGCGCTGTATCGCCTGGGCGCGGCGCTGCCGTCGCCCGGCGTCGACTACAAGTCGGTCCGCAGCTGTATCGGGCTCGTCTCCGGTGGTGAATCGGCCGGTATCTACCAGCTGATCGACCTCTTCTCCGGCGGCGCGATGCTGCAACTGTCGGTGTTCGCGATCGGCATAGTGCCTTTCATCACCGCCAGCATCATCACTCAGTTGCTGACCGTCGTGATCCCGCGATTCGAGGAGCTGCGCACCGAGGGGCAATCCGGCCAAGCCAGAATCACCCAGTACACCCGCTATGTCGCGATGGCGTTGGCAGTCCTGCAGGCAACGACATTGGTGGCACTGGCCGCACGGCGGCAACTGCTGCGCGGATGCCCCAAGAACATCCTGGCCGACACCTCCCTCTTCGGCATGCTCATCATCGTCCTGGTCATGACCGCGGGCGCGGCCCTGGTCATGTGGTTCGGCGAGCAGATCACCGAGCGCGGCGTCGGCAACGGGATGTCGCTGCTGATCTTCACCGGTATCGCCGTCCGAATCCCGAACCAGGGCAAGTCGATTGTCGACAGCAGGGGTGGGCTGACCTTCGCTGTCGTGTGCGGGACGATATTCCTGCTGATCGTCGCCGTCATCTTCATCGAGCAGGGCCAGCGCCGGATTCCGGTGCAGTACGCCAAGCGCGTGGTCGGCCGCAAGATGTACGGCGGGTCCTCGACCTATCTGCCGCTGAAGGTGAATCAGGCGAGTGTCATCCCGGTCATCTTCGCGTCCTCGTTGCTGTATCTGCCGAACCTGTTGGCGCAGTTGACCCAGAAGAGTTCCGGTAACCCCGCCAAGTGGCAGGGGCTGATCCAGAAGTACCTGGTCAACCCGAGTAGCCCGGTCTACGTGGGTATCTACTTCGCGCTGATCGTGTTCTTCACCTACTTCTATGTGGCGATCACCTTCAATCCGGAGCAGCGCGCGGACGAGATGAAGAAGTTCGGCGGTTTCATCCCTGGCTACCGTCCAGGCAAGCCGACCGCCGACTACTTGAACTTTGTCTCGAGCCGGATCACCCTCCCCGGCTCCATCTACCTCGGTGCTGTGGCTGTGCTGCCGAACCTGCTGCTGCACTTCAGCTCCGGCAGCCCGGCCCAGGACCTCGCGTTCGGCGGTACCTCGGTGCTGATCGTGGTAAGCGTCGGCATCGACACGATCAAACAACTCGAGAGCCAACTGATGAACAAGAACTACACGGGGTTCCTGCGCTGAAGCAGACTGTGCACATGGCCACGACCACCTCGACACACCCCCTGCTGCTGCGGCTGGTGTCCACGCTTGTGCTCGCGATCAGCGCCACCGTACTGTCGGCGGGCAGCGCGCACGCCGTCACCCCGATCGCCGGCCGCAGCACCACGATGGGCCTCGACCCGCGCGACGCGGATCCACCCGTCGACATCGTGACCGCGCCACGGGATTCGATGATATCGGTGTTGCTCGCAAACGATCAGATCGTATTCCGTTCGGGCCTTCGGGCAGTCATCGATAGCCAGCCGGACCTCCGATGCGTCGCGGAGGTCGGCGACGGCGCTGCCGCCATCCGGGAGATGCGACGGCTGCGACCCAATATCGCCATCCTCGATCTCGACATGCCCGGTCTCGGTGACCCGGCCGCCTTCGAGACGGTCGCGGCACTCGGCGGCACCAGCCGAATCCTCACCCTCGCCGCCGAGGACACCGACGAAAACCTCTACCGCGCACTACGTCTCGGCACCAGCGGGTTCCTCACCAAAACAATGCCGGCTCGCGACCTGGTCTCCGCCATCCGGACCGCGGCACAACGTGACGCACTGATCGATCCACGCCTGACCCGCCGCCTGATCACGCGCCTGACCCACGGCATCGAGCCGTTCCCCGCCGCACCGGAAGTCGCCGCACTGACTCCTCGCGAACATGAGGTCCTGCTCCTGATGGCTGAGGCCTACACCAATCCCGAGATCGCCGACGCCCTCGGCGTCGGTGAACAGACGGTCAAGACCCACGTGTCCAACGTGCTCGCAAAGCTCGGCGTCCGCGACCGCGTACACGCCGTCGTCTACGCCCACACACGCCGCATCGTTCCCGGCGGCCCGTACCCGCAGTCGCTATAGAACTGGGAGAGCCGGTCACATGGCGAAGGACAGCAGCGGTTTTCGCGAAGGGATCACAGAAGAGAGGTGACTGTAATGCCGAAAGACGCGCCACCGAATGGTGACGCCGTGTCCGAGCCAACCCTGGAATGCGCGGTCGGGCGAGTATCGAGTATGCAGGCCACTGCCGCAGTACTGTTCGATCCGACTACGCACCGGATGGCGGTCAGCGCCCCTTCGGAGCGAGAGTTGTTCGAGACCGAAGGGGCACCGCGAGTGCCGGATCTCAGGCCCTTCGTCCGTCAGGGTGTTCGGGTTGTGGAGCGTTAGGCCCAATCAAATTGCAGGTCGGTGCCGCTTTTCTTGTCGAGCAAGATCAGGAAGAGCGGCCGAACTTTTAAACCAAGTCCCAACTAATTGTTGCTGGCCGGGACGTTCGTGACGGCCTAGGGTCCGTGGTCGAGAATCAAGCGGGCGAGGGCGTCGTGGTCCTCGAGCATCGCGATATGCCCGACTCCGCGAAGGTACTCCAGCTTGGCGCCCGGCACCGCCTCGTACTGGTGCGCCGATGCCGGGTCCCAACGAGGGTCGGAGTCCCTGAAGATCACGAGGAGGGGCCTTCCGGTGGGCGTATGAGGACCGGAGTGAGCACCACTCGTCCCGCGAGGTCAGCCCGCGGTCCCGCCAGATCTGCTGGGATCACGACTCCCGTTGCGGGCCGGTCTGCTTCGTTCAGATTGCGCTTCGTGCCGACAACGCTCCAAGTACACACATGGCCTCCGCGGTCTCCCGCTGGGCTTCCGCCTGTGCGAGGACAGCATGTGCCTGCGCGATCACGTTTCGCCACTCCGCTTCGCTTCAGTTCGGCGTCGAGGTTCGGGCGCGGGTGCGAGTGGCGGTGGGGGATTCGCCGGTGTGGCGGCGGTAGATGCGGCGGAAGGCAGAGGGGTCGGCGTAGCCAGCGGCGGCAGCGATGGCATCTATGGGGTCGTCGGTAGTGGCCAGCAGGGCTGCGGCATGGCTGACGCGGAGGCGGTGGACGTATTCGGTGGGGGACATGCCCAGGTGGGTGTGAGTGCGGCGGGCGAGGGTGCGGGGAGAGACGGATGCGGCGCTAGCCAATTCGGCGAGGCTTAGCTGGCGGCTGAGATTGGTGGTGATGTGGTGTTCAAGGGCTCGCAGGGCGGGGTCGGTGGAGCGGAGGTGTTCGAGGATCATGTAACGGGATTGGGACATGCGGGAATCGAGGACGAGGTAGCGGGCTACGCGGTCGGCCAGCGCCGCACTGTGGAGGCGGGCAACGAGGGTAAGCATGAGGTCGGCGTGGGCAAAGGCGGCGCCGGCGGTGATGACCGGGCCGGTGTCGATGACCATGCGATCGACCAGGACGGTGATGTCGGGGAAGCGGCGGGTGAAAAGAGGGGCGAGCCACCAGGTTGTGGTGGCGGTGCGGCCGGAGAGCAGGCCGGAGGCGGCGAGGATGAAGGTTGCCGAGCAGCAAGCGGCAACGGTTGCGCCGTTGGCGGCGGCCTGTCGGATCAGCTCAATTGCCTGCGCAGTGTCGGGGCGAGACAGAAGTTCGTGAATTTGTCCTTCGGTCGCGGCAGACGGACCCGGAAGAACCAAGATATCGCTTGAACCGAATTTCACAGCGGCGGACGGGCTTTCGGTTGTTACCGGAATTGATCGTCCGCTTCCGGATCGCACTGGTTTGCCATCGACCGAGATGACGCGTTGGCGCAGCAGATGCTCGCGGTGCGTGGGTGTGCGGGCCTGGGCGAGTCCGGCAGCGGTGTCGACGATGTCGATGCCCATGCCAAGCGCTCCTTCGAGCACACCCTCGAGGATCAGATGAGTGATCATTGGCAAGATTGGACCGAAAAGTGGCGATTCAGTCAATGGTGATGCCAGCCTGCGACCGGCATGGTGTGAATGTGCAGCAACCCTCCTTTGATAATGTCCGCGATGATCGACTCGACGACTTCCACCGCCGGACGGTTACGTTCCACGACGCCACACGCGCGGTGTACGTGTCGGGAACCGGACCGGCGGTCATCGTGATGGCCGAAATGCCCGGTATCAGTCCCGATGTAGCCCGCTTCGCCCGCTGGGTCCGGGACGCCGGGCTCACGGTGTACATGCCGTCGCTGTTCGGCCGCGATGGCGCCTACCCGGAGGCCGAAGCGGGGCGCGCGGTGTTCAAACGTGCCTGTGTCAGTGCCGAATTCCGTGCATTCGGCGGCGGCGCTGAGAGTCCGGTCGCCGACTGGTTGCGTGCCCTGGCGGCCCTCGCCCACCGGGAATGCGGTGGCCCTGGAGTCGGCGCGGTGGGAATGTGTTTTACCGGGAACTTCGCGCTGACAATGATGCTGGAACCGTCGATGCTCGCCCCCGTGCTCTGCCAGCCTTCCCTGCCGCTGGATAATCCTGCTGGACTGGAGATTTCACCCGAGGACCTGGCGTCTGTGCGCGAAGTTCTGGATCGCGAGAACCTGGTCGTGCGCGCCTACCGCTTCGAGGGCGACCGCTTCTGCACCGCAGCGCGTTTCGCCGCCTATGCCGAGGCCCTCGGCCCTCGTTTCGAGCCTCGTGTCCTTTCCGCTGCCGCGGCGAATCCCGCCCCGCCGCCGTTCTTCGAGCAGTTCGTCGGCTGCGCTCACAGCGTTGTGACGGCTCATTTGATCGATGCCGAAGGCGAACCCACCGCAGCGGTCCGCGACGAGATCATCGCATTTCTGGTTGAGAGACTCGCCGATCAGGGCGCGGGCCATCAGGGTTCTGGCGGTACCGACAATAACTCGGCTGGACGTAGGTAAGCGGCACTTCGAGAAGGCCGGGACAGCGCCGCCGGTCGGCACTGCCAGCAATCCGGCTGGACGTATGCAACTGGCATTGAACTGCGGGAAATGTAGTACACCGCGAGATGGTTGGCAGGTAGGTTGCCCAACGTGGGCAAGCAGCCACCTTGGAGCCACCGCGCCGACGGCCTCGAGCCGCGATGCCTGTACCGCGTCCTCGGCGCCTCCTGAGTCACCGGTGCGCCGTTCAGTGATCAGTGGTCAGCGCCTGGTGCGGACGGATTGTGTTGTACAGAAAGCGGAACCGGTGGACCTCCATGTCCGAGGCGTCGCCATCGGGGATCAGACCGAGGAACAAATGCTCATACTTCAAAGTTCCGAGGAACCGCTCGATAACACCGTTTCAGCGCAGGTGTGTATTCAAGAAAGCCAACGCATCCGGCAGTGATGCCAGGAATGCGCCGCTATGGTCTTTATCGGGGTAACTATCGACCGTCACCTGTATGCCGGGATTCAACTCTTGGAGACTTTTCCCGTAACTCTCCGTGTTTGTGGGAGGAACATCGATGTCGGCGGTGCCATAGCCGATCATGACGTCACTGGTGAAGTGGTCTTCCGGGTAACCGGCGAGCGCGGTGATGTCCGCTTCGAATGTCGGCGTCGGTTCGTCCGGGTTGGCGACCAGCGCCGCGGGCCGCCGGCCCCCCGCGCGCGCAACCAGATCCGCAAGGCATTCCGAAGTTGCCTTCTCCACGAATTCCTTTCCGAAGTCGGAAAGGAATGGGGTCACACTGCCGGGGTTCAACTCCTCCAACGAGGCCAGGAAGTACCCTGCGTACCCGACTTGGTTCTCGGAGCCGGTCGAGGCTCGCTCGAACATCTTCGGCAGGCTCGCACTCGGGTTGGTGCGCAGGCCGGTGGCTATCACCCCGCTCAGCCCCGTCGCCGGACCGCCGCTGCGCTCGGCGTACAGGCTGGCCGCACTCATCGCGGCGTGCGCCCCTTCCGACTGGCCGATGACAACCCATTTGCTCGACAACGGAATGGGGGTGGTGCGAATCGCCGCGACCGCGTCCAGTATCGACAGTCCTTCGACATTCCTGTTGTAGTAACTGAACTGTCCCGCAGTGCCCAGCCCCTGGTAGTCGGGTGCCAGGACGGCATACCCGCTGTCCAGGATCTGGTTGAAGTAGGCGCTGTTTCGCTGCGTTTGCGGCCGATGCGATGGTGCGCAGGAATCTCCGATGCCCGCGGTGCCGTGCGCCCACACGACCAGCGGCCACCCGCCCAGCGGTGGCACACCGGACGGCAGATACAACGCACCCGACCCCTCGGCGGGCGCGTCATGCTGATCCTTCGTCGAGTAGACGACCTCGAACGATACCGCGGCCTTGGCGAACGACCATGCGGGATCGAGCAGTCCGATCCTGCTCAGCTCTCCGCTATCCGAAAGCTTCGCCGTCGCAGGCGGACTTGCGAGAGCAAGCGAGGCACACACGATCGCGGCTACCACCAGCGCCACTCGCCGAAAGGACACTACGGACATGCCACACAACCGTACCGGCACAATCCGCACATCCTCCCCACCGCTGGTGAGGTACACCCTCGAAGATGGCTGACTCAGTGGCCTGCACCATAATTCAACAGCGGCGATGGCGCCGACCGCGCCAGTTGGTCAACCGATCCGGCAGCCGGCGCCGGCCGTCCTCGACGCGGACCAGATCCCCGCATGCGACCTCCAGTTCGGCCAACCGGGTCCACGCGGCGTGCATTCTCAGACTCACTGAGCTGAGACTGACCCTGCCCAACAAGCCGACGACGTCGCTCAGGCACCCCTCATGTCCGAGCGTCAAGGTGGCGTAAGCCGCCCGTGCTCGCGCTCGCCGCTCTCCTCAATGGCGTCGGCAAAACCGTTCCGCGGCGGCAAAACCCGATCACTACCTGGAACTGACAGCTCCGAGGGGTCGGGATACCAATCCGGCCGTACAGTACTGAGTTCCCATCGCGTCGGTGCGTGACGCCTTCCCGCCGACACGCTGGTAGTCGGCGCCGATGACCGCAAGAATCAAATCCGGGTCGGGCAAGAGCACGTGCAACGCCGCTACCGCCAGCACCGACCACACACCGAAGCCGAGGAAGACCGACGATGAAAGTCTATGCGGGCCTTGATCCGCGCTTGCCGCTGTCCGATGTCCCGCGCGTGGCCGCATGCCTGGAGAAGCTGGGGTTCGACGGGATCCACATCCCCGAAACGATCCACGACTCGTTCGCCGTTGCCCTCCTGGCCGCCGAGCACACCACGACAATCGTCGTGCGCACTGCGATCACGCTGGCCTTCGTCCGAAGTCCCACGCTGTTGGCCTACAACGCGTGGGACCTCGCGAAGTTTTCGGGCGGACGGTTCGAACTCGGCCTCGGCACGCAGATCCGGCAGAACATCGAGCAACGCTTCGGGATGCCCTGGTCCGAACCGGTCGCCCGGATCGAGGACTATGTAGCGACGCTGAAGAAACTGTTCGCCGCGTTCACCTCGGGCGAGTCAATCCACCATGAGGGCCCCATGTATCGGCTGACCCGACTGCAACCGTACTTCAATCCCGGTCCCGACGACCCGATCGCCCCGCCACTGTTCCTCGGCGCGGTGAACGCCCGAATGTGCAGGCTCGCAGGAGGAATCGCCGACGGCGTGATCACCCACTCCACCAACTCCGATCCAGGCTATTTGCGCGATGTCGTCCTGCCCGCCATGCGGAAAGGCGCCGAGGAACACTCGCGGAACCCGCCGGAAGTCATCGCCGCCGCCGCGATCGCCACCGGCGGCGATGCGGTCGCCGTCGAACGCGAACGCGAACGGTTACGTCGCCTGCTCGCTTTTCTTTACTCCACGCCGTCCTACCGGCCCACGCTCGAGCGTCTCGGCCTGCCCGAGCTCGGGGACCGCCTGCGCCAACTGGTTAAGGCCGAACGCTGGGATCGCCTCGCCGACGTCATGACTGACAGCGTTCTCGACGTACTGCTGATCAGCGGACCCTACGATGCACTGCCGAACCTCATCCGCGCACGGTACGAGGGCCTGGCCGACGGCATCGTCATGCCCGCGCCCTCTGGCGATGTCGTGGATACCCGTTTGCAGCTCGCCCTCGAATCACTCCGCAGCCACGCCGCGGAGTGATTCCCGGGTACTCAGCGCTGCTCACGGAAATCGTCGCCATGGCGTTGCTGATGAATCCTCCGGCGGGCGAGTTCTGGCCGGGCAGATGTGCCGGCACGCCAGGGAGTAATAGCTGCCTGTCTTATCGATCGAGCGAGCACTCTGGTTGTGGCGGCCAGAGTGCTCGCGTTTGCGATGTGGGCGTTGCTGTCTATCCGCTGACAGGTCTTCTCTTTTCGGTCACTTCGCCGGTGTCGGCATCGGCGAGTTGATCGTGGTGAAGTACTGGACGGCCGCCATGATCGCGACCGGCGCGGTCACCAGGATCTGCCCGGCCAGGGTGCGCAGCGCACCGACGGCCACGATCTCGGGTTGCCCGGACTCGGTGGGGTTCCCCGAAAGAGTGGACGCGGTTAGCTTGCTTCGGGGGAACCCCAAGCTTCACCAAGATTCTCGCGATCGAACTGGGCAAGTTCGGTGTCACCGCCAACGCCATCGCGCCGGGCTTCATCGTCATCGACATGACCACCGCGACCGCGGCGCGGGTCAGAGTCGGCTTCGAGGACTTCCAGAAGGCCGCTGCCGCACAGATTCCCGTGCAGCGGGTCAGCCGCCCCAAAGACATCGCGCACACGGCCTCGTTACTCGTCAGCGAGGGCGCGGCTTCGTCTCCGGCCAGGTCCATTTACGTGCCCGGAGGGCCCACCAACTGATCCGTGCCCAGGGTGCGGCCGCCTCGGACGAATCCGGCGGCCGCCCCCGTCGTCCGGGATCGCCCTGTAATCTGCGGCACCTTCCGTGGGGACGTGCCGCACCGAAATCGGCTGCCCAGGTAGGTTCGCACAGCATGAAACGACGTGCACTTCGTCGTGCCCTGACCAGTTATGCACTGTTGCTCCCGAGCCTGGTGGGAGTCGGCTGTTTTCTGCTGCTTCCGATTGCGGTGGTGGCCTGGCTGAGCGTGTACAGCTGGAACCTGCTGGGGCCCATGCACTTCGTTGGCCTGCGGAACTGGCGCTCGGTGCTGACGGACCCGGTGTTCGGGCACGCGCTGCTGGTGACGCTGGTGCTGGCGGTGATCGTGGTCCCGGCCCAGACGGTGCTCGGTTTCGCGGTCGCCGCGCCGCTGGCCCGGCGCGGCGGCGGGACGGCGCTGCGGATGATCTACGCGCTGCCGTGGATGTGCGCGCCGGTCGCGGTGGGTGTGGTGTGGCAGTGGCTGTTCGCGCCAACCGGCGGCGCGATCAACGCCGTGCTCGGGCACCGCATCGAGTGGCTCGCCGATCCGGTGCTTGCGCTGCCTTCCGTTGCGGTGGTGAGTATCTGGTCGAACTTCGGGTATGTCGCGCTGTTCTTCGTCGCAGGTCTGCGGGCGATTCCGCAGGAGATCCTGGACGCAGGTGCGCTCGACGGGGCGAGCGGGTGGCGGCGCACGCGCTGGCTGCTGCTGCCGATGCTGCGCCCCACCATGTTCTTCGTGCTCGCCACCGGGATCATTACCGCGTTCCAGACCTTCGACACGGTGTACGCACTGACCAGGGGCGGGCCCGGCAATCGCACGGATGTCGTTGCGATGCGGATCTTTTCCGAGGCGTTCGTTGCGGCCAGGCCCGGCCGCGCGGCGGCGATGGCGATGACAATGTTCGCAGTGATGCTCGTGATAACGCTCGTGCAGCACCGCTACTTCCGGAACCGGACGGCCTATGAGTACTGATACCGCATACCGCGGCACCGCGGCGGATTTCGTACGGAGACCGCGACACGCCACCGCCCTGCTGCGCGGGGGCATCGTCTATCTGCTGCTCGTCGCAGGGGCGCTGCTGACCGTGGCACCGCTGGTGCTCAGCGCCCTGACCTCGATCAAGACACCCGAACAGTTCGCGAGCGGATCACCACTAGCGCTGCCGAATCCGGTGACGGGCCAGAACTTCGACACCGTGCTACACCAGGGCCTGGGCCGGGCGGTGCTGGTGACTGCGCTGATGACGGCGTTCATCACCGGCGGCCAGCTGATCACCTCCATCCTCGCCGCCTACGCGTTCGCCCGCACCGAATTCCCCGGTCGCGACGTGCTGTTCTGGATCTACCTGGGGACCATGATGGTGCCCTCGATGGTCACGCTGATACCGCTGTATCTGATGTTCGCGAAGCTGGGGTGGCTGAATACCTTCTGGGCGTTGATACTCCCGTTCGTGTTCGCCTCTCCGTACGCGATCTTCCTTCTGCGCCAGTACTTCCGGTCGATACCAAGCGAATTGCTCGGGGCGGCACGACTGGACGGCGCGAATACACTCGACATCCTGGTCCACGTGGTGGTGCCGATGAGTCGACCGATCCTGGCTACCCTGACGCTGATCACAGTCGTCACCCAGTGGAACAACTTCATGTGGCCGCTGGTGGCCAGCAGTGGCCGGACCTGGCAGGTACTGACCGTGTCGACCGCGACGCTACAGACCGAATACAATGCGCAGTGGACCCTGGTGATGGCCGCGACAACCTTGGCGATCGTGCCGCTAGTGCTGCTGTTCATCGTGTTCCAGCGTCAGGTGCTGCGGTCGATCGCCTGGACCGGTCTCAAATGAGGCCCGCGCAACGGCGTTTCCCCGCCCCGAATACTTCCACCTCGGTGATGCTGGCCATCGTGCTCAGCGTCGTGTTGCTGATCGCGGCGGCGCTGTGGCTTGGCCGCACTGGCGACGAATCGGGCCGCACCGTGCTGCATATGCGTATCTGGGACCAGAGTTTCGTCCCGGCCTATCGGGCCTCGCTCGACGCGTTCGAGCGGGCGAACCCCGATCTCGAAGTGCGGATCACGGTGGTGCCGTGGGCCTCCTACCAGCAGAAACTGCGGCTGGACGTGGCCGGCGGCACCGCGGACGACGTATTCTGGACAAACCTGTACGAGGACTACGCCGACACGGACCGGCTACTGGACATCGGCCGGCTCCTTGGATTCGACGCCGCGCGAGCCTGGGATCCCTCGGCGGTGTCGCAGTACACACGCCATGGGCATCTGTGGGCGGTACCGCAATTCGTCGACGGCGGTACGGCCGTGTACTACAACCGGGATCTACTCTCCGCCGCACACGTCGATCCGGCCGAGCTGTCCACGGCGCGGTGGGGACCGGGCGCGGATACCTTCGAACCACTGCTGCGCCGGCTCGCCGCGGTCTCGCCGTGGGCATTCAACGCCGGCAACGATTTCCAATCGATCGAGTTACCATTCCTCGGATCGGCCGGCGGGCGGCTGCAAGGCCCGGACGAACGGTTCGTCTTCGACAGCCCACAGGGCGCCGAGGCGTTCGGCTATCTCGTGCGCCTGATCACGGACCGGCTTGCTCCGTCGGCGGCAGATACCAACGGCAACACCGACTTCGCCCGAAACGCCTTCCTGCAGGGGAAGCTGGCGCTGTTTCAGTCGGGCACCTTCAACCTCGCCACGATCGCGCAGCAGGCGAAGTTTCGGTGGGGCGTGGCGATGATCCCGCAGGGCCCGGCGGGGCGGGTCAGCACCGACAACGCGATCGGTGTGGCCGCCAGCGCGGCCACCCGGCATCCGGACGCGGTGCGCCGACTGCTGGGCTGGCTCGGCAGCGCCGTGGGCAACCGCTACCTCGCGCAGGACGGCGCGAGCATTCCGGCTGTCGTTACCGAGCAGCAGGAATACCGGGACTTCTGGTCCCACAGAGGAATCGACGTCGCCGCGTTCTTCGATGTGCTGCGCGGACCCCGCATCGCCAGCGGCGGCGGGTCCGGATTCCCCGCGGCCCTCGACGCCATCAATCCCATACTGTCCGAGATGTACCTGGGCCGTACTCCGGTTCTCGCGGCCCTGTCCGGAGCGGTTGCCGCGGGTAACGCCGCCATGAGCACCCAGTAATGTCCGGACGCAGACCGTGACCGCTGAAGTTACTGCGGCACAGAATGATTCGGATACACATCCGCGGCAGGCGGCGCCGAAGGCAAGGACTATCTCGGCCGCTGATTCCGCTGTTCGCGGTCGGGGTGTTTCTAGCCTTCACCATGTCTCAGGCTGGGATGGTCGTGCACTGGTGGCGCAAGCGTGGCCCGCGATGGCGCCGCAGCCTGGCTTTCAACGCGGTCGGTGCGGCGCTGTCCGGCACGGTCTTCATCACGGCTGGTATCACCAAGTTCACCTCGGGCGCATGGGTTGCCGTGATCACGGTTGGGCTGTTCATCCTGCTCGCGCTCCTAGTCCGGCGCCACTACGATGTGGTCGGTCCTGCTACCAAGCTGGAGCTCCACACGATCGAGGTGCCGAAACAGTCGCTTGCCCAGCGGATCAGGGAACGCGGAGAGGAACTGTCCCGCGCCCCGGCCAGCGAGCAGGAGGCTGTAGGGGAGGTAGAGCAGATACCGGAGGAGGTCCATCATCTGGTGGTCGTCCCTGTCGCGGTCCTGGATGTGACCGCGATGCGGGCGCTCGCCTACGCTGCGTCGCTGGAGCAGCCCGTCCTCGCGCTGCACGTCAGCCCGACTGAGAAGGAAGCAGAGCGATTCCGTGACTACTGGCGACTGTGGGGTGCCCATCTGCCCCTGGAAGTCGTGGTCTCTCCCTATCGCGCGATCGTCGCGCCGCTGATCGACTACCTCGAGGCGCTCCACCGACAACGTCGAGATCTCACACTGACGGTGATCCTGCCTGAGATCGTGGTATGCCACTGGTGGTATGGCATTCTGCACAACCGTGTCGCTCCCCGCCTGCGCCGCGCACTGCGTCACCTGCCGAAGATCGTCATCACCACAATCCCGTTCCACGTGGCGGGTTGACATCGGTGCATGCAGCGCTCACCGCGTACCCGGCGCGCTGATTCACCCCGAGATGTCTGGGTATACGCCGTGTGTGAGATGACTGCATCGTGAGCGAGAACACAGTGAAATCGACGATGGGCCATCTGCCTGGTGCGTCGACCGTCAAGGGGGTGTACGACATTGTCCCGGACACGGTCGGCGCCGTTTTGTCACGCTCGCGCCGGACGGCGGTGTACGCCGGGGCCAGTCTGCTCGGCGCAGGGGGTGTGATCGACCGGCCGGCGGCCGCCGCGGAAGCCGCCATGGTCCGGCTGATCCAGTTGCGGCAGCGAGGCTCCGATGGAAGCGGAGCTTCGACGTCCGAGGCTGGTCAGGCCCAGCGTTCCACACCGCGAGCGTCGGTTGAGCGTCAAGCGACGATGAAGTCGCCTCAGGTTGTGGTGGTTGCTTGCAGAAGTCGGCGTCGCGAAGCCAGGCTGATTATGAGAGATGTTGCCGGGCAAGGATTTTGCGCGCGTTCCCGCGTGACTGCGGGGCGAGGGTGCCGTAGATCGAGGGTGTGAGCAATGATATCGACACCCTCGCCACTGCACTGTATGTCACTACCGACGACCTGTTGACCGCCCGCCCGGATCTGCGGCCGTGGCGACCGTCGACCGGGTTTGCCCCACGGTTGACCGACGCCGAGCTGGTGACCCTGGCGGTGATGCAGGCCCTACTCGGGTTCACCTCCGAAGCCCGCTGGCTACGTTGTGCCCGCACCCATCTGCGACACCTGTTCCGGTACCTGCCTCAGCAGCCCGGCTACAACAAGCGGCTCCGCAACGCCGCCGGGTCTCCGGGCGACGTGCTACCCGAGGGCCCGTTCGCGGAGTATCCCGGGTACCTGGTGTCGGATCCGGCACCGGCCCCAGTCGTCCGAGTCACCGCCATCACCTACCGCAACCGCGCGATTCTGCCGACGTGCAGCATGGGCATCCCGATGGACATAGTGTTCCCGCAGATCCAGATGGCGGCGAACTTCAAACGCGCTCTCGTGCAGGCCAGGCTGCCCTGGCCGACGTCCTCGTCAAGCTGGGACCCTGTATCTCGGCCAACGAGGACGACGAGACCTTCGATCTCGCGCCGGAGGCCGCGGCGCGCTTCTTCTTCAACGACTGCGACCCCACCGATATCGCGCTCGCGCTCCGGCTGCTGACCCCCGAACCGAATGCACCCGCGACGTGGGAGCGGGCCGTATCTGGTCGTTGACTAGTGCGGTGACGACGAACGTTCACGGTGTTCGTTGGAAGATAGGCTCGGCGTGATGGCCGAGGATGATTTGACGATTGAGCTGACGCGGGACCAGGCGTTGGTGTTGTCCGAGTGGCTTTCTCGCGTGATTGGTACAGCGGTCTTCGATGGTCTGGTGGAGCGGGACCGGGCGGTCTGGTCGCCGCTGTACATGATCGCTGGGACGTTGGAGACCTCGTTGGTGGAGGTCTTCGCGCCGGACTACGCCACCCGGGTGGAGGCGGCGCGGGAACGGCTGCTGGAAATGCTCTCCAGCGGCGCGCATTTCGAGAACAAGCCCGAGAAGTGATCGATGCCATCTGGCACAACGACACGATCGGCGCAACGATCCTTCGCAGCCTCACCAACTACGACCACTAACCTTGGAATCAGCCGTCTAGCGTGGCTTCGGATCAGGCGAGTTGCCGGTCGACCGCCGAGGGCTCCAGGATCTCCTGGATCACCATGACAGCGGCGCCGATGACGCCCGCCTGATCTCCGGTTTGCGAGTGGACGATTCGCAGATTCTCGGTAGCCAGGGGCAGTGATCGCCGGTAAATGGATTCGCGGATGCCCGCGAGCAGCAGCTCGCCCGCCTGCGCCAGGCTGCCGCTGATCACGATCAGTGCCGGATTGAACATGTTGACGCATGTCGCCAGCACGTCGCCGATAGTGCGGCCCGCCGCGCGCAGGATCTGGCCCGCAACGACATTGCCGCTGCGGACGATGTCGACGATTTCGGCGTTGGTTTCGACGGGGAACCCTTTTTCTCGGAGGAGGGCGGCGATCGCGCCGCCGCCGGCGATCGCTTCGAGACAGCCGGTATTGCCGCAGCGGCACGGGACGTCGGGGGAGTTGTGCCCAGGGATGTGGCCGATGTCGCCCGCCGCGCCGGCTGTGCCACGATGCAGCCGGTAGTTGCTGATCAGGCCCGCGCCGATGCCCGTGGCGATCTTGACCAGGATCAGATGGTCCACGCCAGGGTAGGCGGTGCTGTGCTCGCCGAGCGCCATGAGGTTGACCTCGTTGTCGACGAGCACAGGGACGTCGAAGTCGGCGCGCACGCGACCGGGCACGTCGAACCCGTTCCAGCCCGGCATTATCGGAGGATTGGTCGGGCGGCCGGTGGCATGTTCGACCGGACCGGGCAGCCCGATGCCGACGCCCGCGACCTGCGATACGGGGATCTCCAGCTCGGCGAGCAGAGCCTGCCACTGCTCGACCAGGCTGGCCAGGACGGTATCGGGGCCGTCGGAGATATTGAGCGTCAGCCTGTGCACGGCCAGCGGTGCGCCCGTGAGATCGTTGACGGCGACCACAGCGTGGGTCGCGCCGACCTCGGTGGTGAGCACCACGCGCGCGCGGGTGTTGAAGACGAACAGGTCGGCCGGTCGCCCACCCGTTGATATGCCGCTGTCCGCTTCGGCCACGAGGCCGGCATGCAGGAGCATGTCCAAGCGGGTGCGCACGGTGGAGCGGGACAACCCGGTCGCGGAGGACAGTTCGGCGCGTGTGCGCGGTCTCCCGTCCCGCAGGAGTTGCAGCAGGTGTCCCGGTGAGGCTGCGTTGGTAGCGAGTGCTTCGGCCACCTATCAAGTTAATCAGACCGTAAGAACTATGTGGGATTGGCGACCATCTTGTATCCAATCACTAGCCAATAGATCTGATCTGCCAACAATAATGGGCCGCCGGAAGACGCTTTTGCAAAAAAGAATCAGACTTCTGCGTTGACCCTGTCATAAGTGACCATCTACGGTCTGTGCATGTGGGACATAGGAATCAATACCTGGGTGTGGACCTCGCCGCTGACCGATCGTGACGTGGCCGAGTTGGCTCCGAGGATCCGCGATTGGGGCTTCGATGTCGTGGAGTTGCCCATGGAATCTCCCGGCGACTGGGACCCGCACCGGATGGCGGATCTTTTCGCGGAGATCGGTCTGAAGGCATCGCTGTGCCTGGTCATGCCGCCGGGCAGAGACCTTCTCGACCCCGACTTGGTCGAGGAGACGCAGGATTACCTGCGGCGGGTCGTGGACGCGGCGCACATCGTCGGCAGTCCGGTGGCGGCCGGCCCGGCATACAGCTCGGTCGGCCGCACCTGGTGGATCGCGGACAGGCCGTCGCTGTACGCGAAGTTGCGGGCCGGTCTCGCCCCCGTCGTCGAGTACGCGGCGTCGAAGGATGTCCGCATCGCGGTGGAGCCGCTGAACCGGTACGAGACCAGCGTGCTCAACACGGTCGAGCAGGCGCTGGAGGCGCTGGACGGGCTGCCCGAGCGGGGGTGGGGTCTCGCGCTGGACACCTATCACATGAATATCGAGCAATCCTCTTCTGCCGCAGCGGTTTCGGCTGCGGGCGCGCACATCGCCCATGTGCAGGTAGCCGGGAACGACCGGGGTGCGCCAGGCCGGGATGGTCAGGACTGGGCCGGGTTCCTGCGCGTGCTGGCCGACACGGGCTATCGAGGTCCGCTGTGTGTCGAATCGTTCACGCCGGAGATTCCCGCGATCGCCACCGCCGCCCGCGCGTGGCGACCGGTGGCAGCGTCGCAAGACGCTCTCGCCATCGACAGCCTGCGGTTTCTACGCTCTACCATCGCCCGGCTCGACGGCTGAGTGCCCGTTCCGCCGAGCCCAGGCACACGAATTGTCGCCGAGATTCATACTTTTGATTGACAGTCGACAAAACTGCCCATACCGTTCGCCATATGAATGTGACGCACAGAACAGTGGTAGCCGGCAGTGGCAGCGTCGGTTCCCCCACGGTGCGAGCGGCGGTGGTGGGCGCGGGATTCATGGGCCGGGTGCACGCCGAGTCCGTGCGGCGCGCGGGCGGTGCAGTCGTCGCGGTCGCATCGAGCAGCCCGTTCACCGTCGAAGCGGCTGCCGAGACACTGGGCGCCGACCAGGGCTACCCCAGCGTGGAGGCGCTGCTGTCCGCTGCGGAGATCGATGTGCTCCATGTCTGTGCGCCGAATGCCGTGCACGCCAGCGTGACTCGCGCCGCGCTGGCCGCCGGTGTGCACGTGATCTGCGAGAAGCCGCTCGCGACCGGAGAAGACGATGCGGCCGCTCTGGTCGCGGCAGCGGCCGGAAAGGTCGCCACCGTGCCCTTCGTCTACCGGTTCCATCCGATGATCCGCGAGATGCGGGAGCGGCTGGCCGCCGGCGAGGCGGGGTTCCTGTCAACGATCAGCGGCGGCTACCTGCAGGACTGGCTGTCCGAATCGACCGATGACGACTGGCGGGTCGACGCCGAATTGGGCGGCCCGTCACGGGCCTTCGCCGATATCGGCTCGCACTGGTGCGATCTGATGGAATTCGTCACCGGTGATCGCATCGCGCGGTTGTCTGCGCAGACCGTGGTGGTCCACGAGCGGCGCGCCACGACTACGGAAGACGTTGCGACGGTGCACTTCACGACCGTCTCCGGCGTAGTCGGCACCGTCCTCGTATCGCAGGTCGCCGCGGGCCGCAAGAATCGCCTGCACATCGAGGTGTCGGGCACGGAAACGAGTTTCGGCTTCGACCAGGAAGACCCGGAACGGCTGTGGGTGGGACGGCGGAAGGGCAATCTCGTGCTGCTGCGCGATCCGGACACGCTCTCCGCCCCGGCCGCCCGGTACTCGCGGCTGCCCGCCGGACACTCGCAGGGGTATCAGGACTGCTTCGACGCCTTCGTCGCCGACACCTATCGCGCGATCCGCGGAGAGGAGTGTGCGGACGGGCTGCCCACCTTCGCGGACGGGCTGCGCGCTGTCCGCATTACCGATGCCGTACTGCGATCGGCCGCCGACGGCGGCGAGTGGACCGAGGTGGTCCCATGAGCGAGGTGTTGGTCCGGTTGGAGGGAATCGCCAAGAGCTTCCTGGGCGTCCCGGTATTGCGCGGCGTGGACCTGGACCTGCGCGCGGGTGAGGTGCACGCGCTGATGGGGGAGAACGGCGCGGGCAAGTCGACACTGCTGAAAGTACTGGCGGGCGTGCACCGGCCGGACTCCGGCCGGATTCTGATGGGGGACAACGAAGTCGCCTTCTCCGCACCCCGCGACGCGCAGGCGGCCGGCATCGCGATCATCCATCAGGAACTGAACCTGCTGCCCCACCGGACCGTTGCGCAGAACGTCTTCCTGGGGCGCGAACCTGTGAAGCGCGGCAGGGTCGACAGGCGAGCGATGGAGGCCGAGGCTCGGCGGCTGCTCGAGTGGCTGGGGGAGGAAGACATCGAACCGGCAGCCGAGGTGGCCGGACTGTCCGTGGCGCAGCGGCAGGTCGTGGAGATCGTGAAGGCGCTGTCTACCGACGCGACGGTGCTCGCGATGGACGAGCCGACCGCGGCGCTGGCCGAGCAGGAGGTCAAGCTGCTGTACGACCTGGTGGCCCGGCTGCGGGAGCGCGGGATGGCGATCCTGTACGTGTCGCACCGGATGCGCGAGGTGTTCGACCTCAGCCAGCGCGTCACCGTGCTGAAAGACGGTGCGTTCGTGGCGTGTTCACCGACCGGCGAGCTGACCTCGGACCAGCTCGTTCGGCAGATGGTCGGCCGCCCACTCGCAACGCTCTATCCGGAGCGGGCGGCCGAACTGGGGCATGTCCGCATCGCCCTGTGCGGCGCGGGCAACAGGCGGGTTCGCGACCTGACCTTCGAGGTGCGTGCGGGGGAGATCGTCGGCCTGGCCGGGTTGCAGGGATCGGGGCGGTCGGCCATCGCGCGGGCGATCTGGGGTCTGGAGCCGTTCACGAGCGGCGTCCTCGAGGTGGACGGCAAGCCGACGCGAATCTCGAACCCGCGCAGCGCGGTTCGCAATGGAATCGGATTCGTCACCGAGGACCGCAAGGGCGACGGGCTGGCGTTGCGGCAGTCGGTGCGCGACAACGCGCTGCTCGTGCGCCGCGCTGCGCTGAGGGGGGCGGCGGCGCGGCGGACGTCGGACCTGACGGAGCTGCTGAGTTCGGTCGCGGTCGCGGCGCGCGGCCCGCATCAGGAGGTGCGATACCTGTCCGGTGGCAATCAGCAGAAGATCGTACTCGGCAAATGGCTCGCGGTGCGGCCGCACATCCTGATCGTGGATGAGCCGACGCGAGGTATCGATGTCGGCGCCAAACAGGCTGTCTACCAACTACTTCGCGACTTGGCGGGTGACGGTGTGGCTGTCCTGATGATCTCCTCCGAACTGCCCGAGCTGATCGGCATGAGTGATCGGATCCTCGTCATGCATGAAGGGGCCCTGGTGGGCGAGTTGCCCGCCGGTGCGTCCGAAGAGGCCGTCATGGGACTGGCCACCGGCCACGGGATCGGAGAGGTCGCATGAGCACGGTGGCGGAGAAGATCCCGGTCGTGCGCCGCGCCTTCGTGCCACGGCGAAGATTCGTGTTCACGCCGACGGTATCGGTGTATCTGGCGCTGGCGGCGCTGCTCGTGATCGGCAGCATCCTGGTGGGCATGCGGGGAGGGGTGCTGCTGGATGAGGGCGGCATCTTCAACATCCTCACGCGCAGTACGGTATTGGGCCTGGTCGCCGTCGGACAGACGATGGTCGTGATCACCGGATCACTGGACCTGTCGGTGGCCTACCTGATCGGACTGTGTTCGCTGGTGGCCGCGCAGACCATGGCGGGCCGGCCCTCGATGGTCGTGCCCGGCGTGGCGGCAGCCCTCGCGGTCGCGGCATCCGTTGGGCTGCTCAACGGATTGGTCATCACGGTGCTACGGGCGAACGCCTTCATCGCCACCCTGGGTGTCGCGCTGATTCTGCGCGGATATCTGCAGGAGAATTACACCGGCCCCGCGGGCAGCGTCCCACGCGCTTTCGAACACCTCGGATACGACCGGATCGGCCCCATCCCGCTCGCAGCATTGCTGATGCTGCTGAGCGCGGCCGGTGCGTGGTGGTACATGCGACGCACCCGGACCGGCTACCACATGTACGCCGTGGGTGGCGATATCGAGGTCGCCCGGATGTCCGGTGTTCGGGCGTTCCGCACCATCATCACCGCACATGTGTTGTGCGCGTTGATGGCCGGGCTGGCGGGGGTGTTCCTGGCCTCGCGCCTCGGCTCGGGTGCACCGTGGGTCGGCACCGACGCGGGCTACGACCTGGAGTCCATCGCCGCCACGGTGCTGGGTGGTGCGGCGCTGAGCGGCGGCCGCGGTGGTGTCATCGGCACTGTCGGCGGTGTGCTCATCCTCGCGACCCTGGACACCGTCTTCGATGACCTCGCCGTCGACCCCTTTTTCAAGAACGTTGTGCGCGGTGTCGTGCTGATCATGGCGGTGGCGCTGTACGCCCGCCGCATGCTTTCGAGGAAGGCATCATGAGCGTGAAGTGGCGCCCAAGACTCGCCGAAGGCACCGCGCCGGTGCTGACGATCCTCGTAATCCTGCTGGTGGCACTGGCATTCGCCGGCACCGCGTACACCGAAGCGGCCGGTTATCTGGCATTGCTGAAACGGGCTGCGCCCCTGGTGATTCTGGCGATCGGACAGTATTTCGTCGTCGTATCCGGCGGCTTCGATCTCTCGGTTGGGTCGCTGGTGACCGCCGAGGTCGTGATCGCGGCCCGGCTGATCAACGGCGACGACGGCAACACCGCCCGGGTGATCGTGTTGTTGCTCGGTTTCGGCGTCCTCGTCGGCCTGGTGAACGGGCTCATCATAACCAGGCTGCTCGTACCGTCGTTCATCGTGACTCTCGGAATGCTGCTGATCCTAGATGGCGCGGTATTCCTGTGGACCGGTGGCGCTCCGCGCGGTGACCTGTCGCCGTCGTTCCGGACACTTGGTCGTGGCAGCTTCGATTTCCCGCTGCTCGGGCAGGTGCCCTGGTCGGTGTTCATCCTGATCCTGGTGCTCGCCGGCGCGGTCGTGTTCATGCGCAGCGGCACCGGGCGAACGCTGGTGGCGGTGGGCGACAACGAGCAGACGGTCCGGCTCGCGGGTGGCCGAGTCGACCGCCTACGCCGGCTGGCGTTCGTACTGTCCGGATTGCTCGCCGCGCTGGCGGCGATCCTCCTGGGCGGATTCGCCGGAGTATCAGCGCAAATCGGGCGCGGTCTGGAGTTTCGGGCCATCACCGCCGTCGTGCTCGGCGGCGTGCTCCTCGGAGGAGGCCGCGGCTCGGTCGTCGCTGCTGCGGCGGGCGGGGTGTCGCTGGAAGCGATGTTCTCGCTGTTGCATCTGCTCGGTGTATCCGGCGGGCTCGAATCGGCCGTGCAAGGCGTGATCATCATCGCGGCCATCGCCTACGCCGCGCACGGCGCGAGCCTGCGACGCCTACTGCGATTCCGCAAACCGGAACCGGCCCTCACCTAGACCGATCTCACGCAGTATCAAGGAGAAACATCAATGAGAACCACTTGGGCCATCGTGGCAGCGGCCGCCGTACTCGCACTGGCCGGGTGCTCCAGCGACCTACCCGACAAAGGCACGGGGAACACCTCCGAATCCGCGGCGAAGTCCGAGTTCTTCGACCGTGGCGAGTTCGATCGCCAGCTGGCCTTCCGCACCGCCCAGCCGGTCGGACTGGACGGCGGCGACTCGCACGACAAGCCCTGGGAGCAGATGCTCGATCCCGCGATGGTCGACACCGCGAAATACGCCAAGCCGGGCGGCGATTACAACCTGTGCTTCTCCAATGCCTCGGTGAACAACCCCTGGCGGCAGGTGGGTTTCAAAACCATGCGTGAAGAAGCCAAGCTCCACCCCGAGATCGGGAAACTCACTGTGTTGGACGCGGGAGCCAAGGACGACAAACAGATCAGCGATATCCAGTCGTTCGCGACCCAGGGGTGCAGCGCGCTGATCATCTCACCCAATACCACCGCGACGCTGACCCCGGCCGTGGAGGCGGCGTGCAACACCGGCGTTCCGGTCATCGTCTTCGACCGCGGCGTGAAGACCAATTGCCCGGTGACGTTCATCCATCCCATCGGCGGCTACGCCTTCGGTGCGGACGGCGCGGAGTTCCTGAAGCAGAAGGTGCCTTCTGGCGGAAAGATCCTCGCGCTGCGGATCCTTCCGGGCGTGGACGTGCTGGAGCAGCGGTGGGCCGCAGCCGATCAGGTCTTCGCGGGCAGCGGGCTCGACATCGTCGGCGTGGAGTTCACCGACGGTGACGCGGCCAAGACCAAGAGCATCGTCTCCAGCTATCTGCAGCGCCAGGGCAAGATCGACGGCATCTGGATGGACGCGGGCCAAACCGCGGTCGCCGCCGTCGAGGCGTTCCAGGACGCGGGCGTCGCGCTGCCCGCGATCGTCGGCGAGGACCAGCAGGACTTCCTGCGCATGTGGAACAAGGAGAAGCTGACCGCCGTCGCCCCCACCTATCCGGCCTACCAGTGGCGCACGCCCGTGATCGCGGCGCTGCGGATTCTGGAGGGCAAACAGGTTCCGCGGGAATGGGTGCTGCCGCAATTGAAGATCACCAAGGACACGCTGCCCAACTACATCAAGGCGGATATGCCCCCGCTGCACTACGCCATGTGCGGTTGCGAGGCCATGCCGGGCTATCCGGCTCCGTGGAAGTGACACAGGTAATCCCGGAGGAGTTGGACCTATGAGCCGGCCAGTCACCTTGTTCACCGGGCAATGGGCGGATCTGCCGTTCGAGGAAGTGTGCCGCCTCGCTGCCGACTGGGGCTACGACGGACTGGAGATCGCATGCTCGGGCGACCATTTCGATGTCGGCCGGGCGATGACGGAGAGCGGATACATCAAAGAGAAGCTCGCTCAGCTGGAACGCTACGGGCTGAACGTGTACGCGATCTCCAATCACCTTGTGGGGCAGGCCGTCTGCGACGACCCGATCGACTTCCGGCACCGAGCGATTCTGCCGCACCGGATCTGGGGCGAGGGCGAACCCGAACGCGTCCGGCGACGCGCCGCGTCGGAAATGGCCGACACGGCGCGCGCCGCCGCGATGCTGGGGGTGGACACCGTTGTCGGATTCACGGGCTCGAAGATCTGGAAGTACGTGGCGATGTTTCCACCGGTCCCGGGGGAGGTGATCGATGACGGCTACACCGACTTCGCGCGGCGCTGGAACCCGATCCTCGACGCCTTCGACGACGTGGGCGTGCGCTTCGCCCACGAAGTGCACCCGTCCGAGATCGCCTACGACTACTGGACGACCACGCGCACCCTGGAGGCGGTCGACCACCGTCCCGCGTTCGGACTCAACTGGGATCCCTCGCATTTCGTCTGGCAGGACCTCGATCCCGTCGCCTTCATCCTGGACTTCGCCGACCGCATTTACCACGTCGACTGCAAGGACACGACGAAGCGATTCGACGGCCGCAACAGCCGCCTCGGCTCGCACCTGCCGTGGGCGCACCCCAGGCGCGGATGGGATTTCGTATCGACCGGCCACGGCGACGTGCCGTGGGAGCAATGCTTCCGGGCACTGAAGGCCATCGGATATTCCGGCCCCATCTCGGTGGAGTGGGAGGACGCCGGAATGGATCGCCTACGGGGCGCCCAAGAAGCCGTCGGGTTCGTGCGGAGTTTGCTGTTCGAGCCGCCGGAGTCGACGTTCGACGCAGCGTTCGCCCGTACCGACGGAGCTTGATGAGGGGCGGTCGAACAGTCCACCCATCAGACTGCACAGGTGGACTGTTCGATCGAAACCTATAGGGCCACTATGAGATTCATACTATGGCCCCATAGCTCATGCACACCGAACGTCGCCACGGAGCCTCCGCCGACCGAATTTCTGAACAGCTTGCTGTTGATGATCTGACTGACCGGTGCGTGCTCGCGAGCTGATCGAACTCCACATACGTCGGCCCCAGCCGTACGATGATCCGCCGCGCCACAAGGGAATACGGTCCGGCGAGCCCGTCGTGAACGGGCAACCAGGCGAAGTGCATTGGCGCGAGAGCCAGCAGACGTGCGGCTCCATCCATCGCGATCATATTGCCGCCGCCGAGGCGGCTCTTACCATGAAATCGCAAAGCTGGTCAATCCGATTCCGGCAGTGGTCATTAGTGTGTAACGCGCCGATGAGTGTGCCCATATTTGGGTGCTCGATGTCATCGAATCATCCTGTGCCATAGGTAATCTCGGCTTCATGGTGTCCTATTCGACGCGTCTCGATATGCAGCGGTATGCCAGTCTCCGTATGGCTCGCTACGCTCCGCGGACGTATTGCAGTTGGGCGGTCGCCAACTGGCGGTCTCGACTCGAACGGCAGTTCAGGCGCGGCCCCGTCGCCGAGGACACGCAATCGCCGGGGAGGGCGAATCTGTGCCCGGTGCTGCCGATCTCGGAGCGGGCAGTGACGCGGTTGGGTAACCACGGGGTGGACTACGAGGCCGTGGCCGCGTCCCTGGCCGAAGGCGATCCGCTGGTCGAGGAGATCGTCCGGGCGGTTGCCGACCGGGATGAGGCCGACGACCTGTATGCCGAGACCGCAGTGACCTTCCTGGCCGTGCACCTGCTCGTCCGCCGGACCCGACTGTCGGCCGATCGCACACCCGCGCAAGAGAATTCGCACGTGCGTGCGGCTGTCGCGATCATGCGTGAGCGGTTCGCCGATCCGCTCACCTTGGCCGACATCGCGGGCGAGGTGCACCTCAGCGTCTACCACCTGGTGCGGGTCTTCAAGGAGGCAACCGGGGAGACACCGCACCGATACCTCACCCGATTACGGATCGCTGAGGCGAAGCGACTCTTACATGACACGGATCTGACGATCGCCCAGATCGCGGCGCGGTGTGGTTTCGCCAGCCCCGGCGCGCTGTCGACCGCGTTCCTACGGCACACCGGGGCGCGTCCCTCCGCGTATCGCAATTCTTGACCGTTACACCGCAATCTCGAGCATTGGGTGACGGAGGTACTGATTGTACCGTTCATCCGAGGTAGAGATCGAACTCGGCGAATACCAGGTCAATTCGTGGAGCCATGAACATCGAACAGCTCCCCGAATCCGCGCTGGGAGGCGGTAGCGTTGAAACCAACGGTAATGCGTGGGAAATCCAGTACACCCCCGGGGTGGCGCCGAATCGGTTACAGTGCCGGTGATTTCGTGGTGCTGGCCATCGACTTCGAGCTGACCAGCCGAGTGGAGGCGGGGTTTCGCGATCTCATCGCACTGTTCCCCGAGCCGTTGACGGTGTGGCAGGCCGTCCAGCCTCCAGCCGGGTCGCCCACCGGCGATTACATCAGCTGGTGGAGTAATCGGCTCGATACTGCGAACGCCGATATCGTCGCCGTGATGGGATATTGCGCGGGCAGCATCTTCGCCTCGGCGATGGCCGATGAGATCGAGCGCCTGCGCGGGCGACGACCACGCACCGTGGTATTCAATCCCGGGCGGCCGAGCAGGGATTCGGTGGATCGCGATTTCCGCGCGGTCATCGGGTCGCTGTCGCCACTGTCGATCGCCGAGCGAGCGGAGGTGATCGACCAGGCTGAGGCCATTCTCACGGACTGGGATCGAGACGTGGGCGCCGCGCTCGACCGATTGCTCGCCCTCTATTGCGCGCAGGCCGGGATCGCCTTCGACCGAGCGGGCGTGGCAGCGGACGTCGGGCAGCAACTGGTCGACGTATTCCGGTCTTACACCGCCTATTTGCGTGCCGCGCACCTGATTACGCCACGTTCGTCCTGGTCCGCCGCGACGGCGGTCTGTTCGGTCGAAGGCGACGGGGAGCCGGGTTTCGCCGAGCGGACGATTCCGATCATGGAGCGCAGACAGGATCTGCTGCGTTCCGCGACGGCCGCACAGACGGTGTTCGAACTGCTCTCGGAGGTGTCGGAGTGGTGACCGGGACCGCACCCGCGGTACCGAACCACCTGACCGTCGCCGAGCTGTTCCAGCAGCGCGTGGCGCGGTCGCCCGAGGCGATTGCGGTCGTTCACAAGGGAATTCGCCTTACCTACGGTGCCCTCGACGAGCGCTCGATGCGGCTCGCGCATCGCCTGCGCGCGCACGGGGTGCGCCGCGGGGAGCTGGTGGCGGTACTGCTGGACAGTTCGATCGATCTGATCGTCGCGGCGCTGGCCGTCGTTCGATCCGGTGCGGGCTATATCCCGCTGAGCGTTCGTGATCCGCTGCCGCGGATCGAATCGATTCTCCGCGACGCGGGTGCCGGGTTCGTGCTCACCGATGATCAGGTGCCCGACGCCGGCCGGGCGCGCATCCTCCGTATCGGTGACGAGGCCGACAACCCCAGAGGGACACCGGGAGCGGCGTCGCCGCCGACACCGCACGACATCGCCTACGTTATCTTTACCTCCGGTTCGACGGGGCGCCCGAAGGGCGTCGTCATCGAACATGCCGCGCTCGCCACCTATCTGAGCCGGGCCATCGAGACGTATCCGGGCCTCGCGGGGCGGGTGCTGCTGCATACCTCACCCTCCTTCGATCTGGCGGTGACCAGCATGTTCGGGCCGCTCGTCACTGGCGGCACAATCGAGATCACGACATTGGACACTGCGGCTGGCGGGCCGGGCCCGTCGTTGCTGAAGGGCACGCCCGCCCATATGACGTTGCTGCGCACCGAATTTCCACACTGTTCGCCCACTGCGGACCTCGTCGTCGGCGGTGAAGCGCTACTGGCGTCGACGGTGGACGCCTGGCGCCGCGACAATCCCGGGGTCACGGTCTACAACGAATACGGCCCGACCGAGGCAACGGTCGGCTGCTGCCTGCACCGGATACCGCCGGACACCGTGCTGGAGCCGGGAGCGGTTCCGATCGGCCGCGCCTTCGACGGCACTGAGCTCCGGACGCTCGATCCCGAGCTGCGTCCGGTCACCGTCGGCGAGTTGTACATCGCCGGTGCTCAGCTAGCGCGCGGCTACCTCGACATGCCGGGCCGGACGGCACTGGCCTTCGTGGCCGATCCGTTCGGGCCATCCGGATCGCGGATGTATCGCACCGGCGACCGGGTGCGCCGCCGTGGCGACGATCTGCTCGAGTTCGTGGAACGCATCGATGATCAGGTCAAGATCAACGGAATTCGCGTCGAACCGGCGGAGGTCGCCGATGCGCTTGCCCGCGCCGACCAGGTGGCGGCGGTGGCGGTCACCGCGAGAGCGCAGGCCGGCGCGCGCCGACTCGTCGCCTATGTTGTTCCCGCCGCGGGCGCGGCCCTCGACACCACCGCGCTGCGCGGATATCTCCTGGAGCGGGTGCCGACGCATCTGGTGCCCGCATCGATCGTCGTCGTGGACACGCTGCCACTGAACACCAACGGCAAGGTCGATTTCCCGGCCCTGCCCGACCCCGGCGACCCGTACTCCGAATCCAACGCCGACGCACGGACCGCACCGGAAACGGTGCTGTGCCGATTGATCGCCGACCTCGTCGGCGTCGAGACCGTTGGCATCGATGACGACTTCTTCGCGCTCGGCGGTACCAGCCTGGATGCCGCGCGACTGGTCACCCGCGCACGCCGGGACGGGCTCGCGCTCACCCTCACCGATGTTCTCGACAAACGAACCGTGCGCCGGTTGGTCGAGCCGTAATCGGCCCGCCGGCGTCCAAGGAGGACTGGATGATTCCGATACCGCCGATCGACGTGACCGACCTCGATCCGATCTCCGGATACCTCGAGGACAACGGGTCGACCACCGCGATGATCTATCCGCTCGCCGACAGTGTCGCCGATCCGCTGTCCTGGCTGCGGCGGCACCGTGATCGCATCGAATCCGCACTGCATCGGTACGGCGCGGTGCTGCTGCGCGGTCTGCCCACCGACATGCGGCTGTTCGAGGAGACGGTCGCGCTGATCGGGGGCACCGCGCTGTCCTACACCGACCGCTCCACGCCGCGGACCCGGATCGGCACGAATATCTACACCTCCACCGAATATCCACCCGATCAACGCATTCTGATGCACAACGAGAACTCCTATGCCGACACCTGGCCGGGGCTGCTGTTCTTCCTGTGCGAGACACCGGCCGACGAGGGTGGTCATACGCCCATCGCGGACAGTCGAGCGGTGTTCCGGCGCCTTCCCCAGGATCTGCTGGACCGATTCGCCGATGGCGTGCGCTACACCCGGACCTACCGTGACGAGCTCGGCCTGGGTTGGCAGGAGGCCTTCCAGACCGATTCCCGCGCGCAGGTCGAACGCTACTGCTCCGACCACGATATCGACTACGACTGGGACGGGTCGTTGCTGCACACCAAAACAACGCGGCCCGCGTGGCGCGACGACCCATGGGACGGCGTCCCGGTTTGGTTCAATCAGGCCAACCTGTTTCACGTTTCCGCGCTGGAGGAGGAGATCCGCGAGGCGTTGCTGGCCGCCTTCCCGGAAAAGGAGCTGCCGCGCAATGCCTACCTCGGCGATGGCAGTCCGATCTCCGAGGCGGATCTGGCGCACATCGAGCAGGCCTACAGCGACTGTGTGCTGACCCTGCCGTGGCACCGCGGCGATCTGCTCATCGTCGCCAATATGATTGCGGCCCACGGTCGTACGGCCTATCGCGGTACGCGGCGCATCTGGGTGGCGATGGCATGATCGACGAACTGACCGGCAGCGCCGATAACAGCCCGCAGGACGAGCTGGAGCGGTCGATCGCCGAAATCTGGTCGCAACTGCTTGGCGAAGCCCCGGGGAACCACGACGGATTCTTCGACAGCGGCGGCGATTCACTGCTCGCCATCCGGCTGCTGAGCCGGGTCGAAGCACGTACCGGCCGTGCCGTCGAACTTCCGGAATTCCTTCGTCGACCGACCGTATCCGGTTTGGCCGCCGCACTGCGCGCGGCCGCGAACACCGATGTCCCCGCGATCGAGGCTCGCGGTCTGGCTTCAGCGCGAGTGTCGTTCGGTCAGTACCGGCTGTGGTTCATGCAGCAGCTGGAGCCGGACAGCACGACCTACAACGTACTGTGGGCGGCCCGGATCATCGGTGCGCTGGATCTGCCGAGATTACAAGCCGCCCTGGATATCGTGGTCAGCCGGCACGAAGCCCTGCGCACCTGTTTCGTCGATCGCGCAGGCGTGCCCGAGCAGATCGCGACGGCCGATTGCCGGGTCCGGATCGAGGTCGATGATGTCGCGCCGGAGGATATCTCGGAGCACATCGACCGATTCGCCGCGCAGCAGTTCGATCTGACGCGAGCGCCGCTGCTGCGCCTGGCCATCGCCCGGCTGGCCGCCACCCACCATCTGCTCGTGGTGAACATGCACCACGCGGTGACCGATGGCCGCTCGATGGAGATCTTCGCACGGGAATTGTCGCTGTGCTATAACGCGTTCGCCGTGGGCAGTACACCGAACCTGCCGGATCTGCCGGTGCGGTACGGCGACTACGCCGAATGGCAGCGCGACCAGATGGCCGCGGGTCGCTGGAACGATCACATCGCGTTCTGGCGCACCGAATTGGCCGACTGGCCACTGGTACTGGACCTGCCCGCCGACCGTCCGCATCCGGAGATCCGCAGATCACACGGTGCCACGATGCCTTTCGTGATTCCGAATGCCGCTGGAATCAGAGCCACCGCCCGCCGGCTCGGCGGCACCGCGCATATGATCTTGATGACTGCCTTCCAGGCGGCACTGGCCCGGATCAGCGGTCGGGAACGATTCGTCGTCGGGACCGCGGTCGCCGGTCGGCCGGTCGTCGCTGTCGAGAATGTGATCGGCTTCTTCGTCAATACCATTCCGGTCAAAGCCGATTGCTCCGGAACGCCATCGCTGCCGGAATTATTCGACCGCGTGCGTCACCAGCTGCTGCGCGCGTACGAGCATCAGGATCTGCCGCTGGATCAGATCGTCGACGCCGTTCGGCCGCCTCGCGATCCGGCCCGCACACCGCTGTTCCAGACCGTTCTCACCTACGTTCCCGATGCCATCGCCCACCTGCGCCTCGGCTCCGCCGAGGCCACGACCCACGTGGTGCTCCCTCGGGTATCTCGCGTGGATCTGCTGATCGAAGTCATCGACACCACAGGCACTTTCGACGCGGTGCTCGAATACAACACCGATCTGTTCGACCGCAGCACGGTCGAGAAGTATCTCGCCACGTTTCTCGAGGAGCTCGACGCATGGACTCGCTAGCAGGTAACGACACCAAGGCCCTGGTCGACCGGGTCGCGCGCGTGTGGTGCGAGGTGCTCGACATCCCGGAGGTCGACATCTGCGACAACTTCTTCGATCTCGGCGGTACCTCGTTCCAACTGCTGCTGTTGAAGGCCCGGTTGGACATCGAATTGGCCACCGCCAGCGAATTGGTCGACTTCTTCCGCCACCCGACGGTGGCGGAGCTGGCCGAACATGTCTACCGAAAGGCACACTGATGCGCGGCGACGATATCGCGATCGTCGGTATGGCGGGCCGGTTCCCCGGCGCCGCCGATATCGCCGAATTCTGGCGGAATCTCGTGGACGAGCGAGAGTCCATCGTCATGTCGAGCGACGGGTCGGGTGCCTACGGTGTGCTGGCCGATATCGATATGTTCGATGCCGAGTTCTTCGGATTTCCGCCCGCCGAGGCCGAACTGCTCGATCCGCAGCACCGGCTGTTTCTCGAATGCGCCTGGCATGCACTGGAGAACGCGGGCTGCCCGCCCGACCGTTTCGGCACCGAGACCGGCGTCTTCGCCTCGGCGAGTCCGAGCACCTATCTCCTGCACACGCTGTTATCGCGATACCGCGATGCCGGGCCCACCGAGCAGCATCGCATCCTGCTGGCCACCGATAAGGACTATCTGGCGACGCGTACATCGTACAAATTGGATCTGCAGGGGCCCAGTATCGGTGTACAGACCGCGTGTTCGTCGTCGCTGGTCGCCGTGCATCTAGCCTGCCAGAGCCTGCTGGCGGGCGACTGCGGGGTGGCCCTGGTCGGTGCGTCGGCGATCGATCTGCCGCAGGCCGCCGTCGGGGAGCATGTCGACGGCGCCATCGTGTCCGCCGACGGCCGGTGCCGTCCGTTCGACGCGGCCGCCTCGGGCACGGTCCGCGGGAACGGGGTGGCCGCGGTGGTCCTGCGTCGAGTGAGTGACGCTGTGCGCGACGGTAATCGGATTCGCGCGGTGATCCTGGGCTCGGCGGTCGTCAACGACGGTCGGCGCAAGATCGGATATGCCGCGCCCGGATGGGACGGGCAGGTGCGTGCGGTATCGCAGGCCCTCGCCCGAGCCGGCTTGGCCAGCACCGAGATCGGATTCGTCGAGGCACACGGGACCGGAACGCCGATCGGCGATCCCATCGAGCTGTCGGCTCTCGCCGAGGCCTTCCGCCTGCGTCGCGACGGCGACGCCGTCGGGTCGTCCCTGCTGGGGTCGGTGAAATCGAATATCGGGCACCTGGACGCCGCGGCCGGTATCACCGGACTGATCAAATCGGTTCTGGCGGTCGAGACCGGAACGGTGCCCGCCACCCTGCATTTCACCGAGCCGAACCCCGAGTTCGATTGGGAAACAGCACCGTTCACCGTGAATCCGAAGACCGTCGAATGGCTCGCGAACCGGGCCGAGCGCCGGTGCGGCGTCAGTAGTCTCGGCATTGGCGGTACCAATGCGCATGTGGTGCTGGGGGGTTGGGATGAGCCGCCACGCCGATCGGCGCATCGGAGTTCCCATGTGGTGACCCTCTCGGCGCAGTCGGCCGCGGCCCTCGACACCGGTCTGCGTGACCTGCACCGCCACCTCGACCAGCATCGCGACCTGAATCCGGCGGATGTCGCCTACACCACGCAGATGGGCCGCAGCGCGCTGCGCCACCGGGCCTTCGCCCTCGTCGACCCCGCGTCGAATCCGGCTGACGTCGTGGGCGCTTCGACCCCGGTCGACCGCGGCGGACCGATCGGGCTGGCACCGAAGATCTCATTCCTGTTCCCGGGCCAGGGGGCCCAGTACCAGGGGCTGGGGCGGGAGCTGTGGCCCGATTTCGAGATCTTCCGCGAGGAACACGACCGGTGCTTGGATCTGCTGGCCCTCGCGACCGGAATCCCGTTGCGGGAACAGCTTTTCGGTTCGGAGCCGGCCGAGTTCGGCAATACGGTGCTGACCCAGTCCGCCGTGTTCGCCGCCGAATTCGCGCTGGCCCGGACCTGGCAGCGGCTGGGCGTCGGCCCGGACACCATGATCGGGCACAGTCTCGGCGAGATCGTAGCCGCGACGATCGCCGGGGTGCTGTCGGTCGAGGACGCCGTCGTCCTGGTTGCCACCCGGGCCGAGCTGATGCACCACATGCCGGCCGGGGCGATGCTCGCGGTCGGGCTGTCCGAGGCGGCCGTCGCGCCGCTGTGCGCCATGGGAGCCGATCTCGCCGCGGTGAATTCGGCGGAATCCTGCGTGCTGTCCGGGCCGATCGAAGTGCTTGCCGCCGTCGAGAAGGCAGTGATGAATGGGGGTTCGGCCTATCGCAGGCTCGATGTCGCTCGCGCCTTCCACAGCCGGATGACCGACGAGTGCCTCGAGGATCTGCATGCGGCCCTGTCCCGCATCGAATTACGCCCGCCCACAATACCGTTCGTCTCGAATGTGACGGGTGACTGGATCACCGACGAACAGGCGACCAGCCCGGACTACTGGGTCGAGCAGACCAGGCGAACGGTCCGGTTCGCGGACGGGTTGGCCACAGTATTCGCCTCGGCGCCGGATGTGGTCGCCGAAATCGGTCCTGGCCGGGTGCTGAGCAAACTCGCACTGCGGCATCCGAACCGGCCGTCCGGGCTGCCGGTGATCGCTACTCTCCCGAACGCCCAGGGCGACGAATCCGAGGCCGTGTGCCTGCAGCGGGCGTTGGCCCGGGTCTGGACCCTCGGTGGTGACGTCGACTGGGCGGTGCTGTGGAACGGGGATGCGCAGCTGGTCGACCTGCCCGGCTATCCCTTCCAACGCAACAGATATTGGCCGAGCGAGGAGCCACTGGTGAGCGATACGACCCGGGTGATCGCGCCCGCCGCGCAGCAGTCGGCGATGTCGAACGGGTATGCGCCCGACGAGCTGCGGGCACAGGTGCGGGCCGCCTATACCAAGTCGCTCGGCACGGAACTCGACGATACGACGAATTTTTTCGATATCGGTGATTCACTGGTCGCGGTGCAAATCGTGCTGGATCTGCGCGCCACGACGGGCAGGGAACTGTCGCTGCGGGAGTTCGTGAATCACCCGACGGTCGAAGAGCTCGCGACCCTGTTGTCCATCCGCACAACCGAATCGGCATCCGACAGTGCCTCGGCCGCGGTCTGCGAGCGGGTGTCGCCGACGGTCGCGCCGCCGGTGACGGTCGGCCGGCGGGATTCATCGGATCCCCAGTTCAGCATCTTCTTCTTCTCGGCCGCCTCGACCGAAGGCAACCGGTACGGACTCGTCCAGGCCTGCGCCCGGCGGGCCGACGAGCTCGGGTACACCGCCATCTGGACGCCGGAGCGGCATTTCCACCAATTCGGGGATCTGTTCCCGAATTCGGCCGTGCTGTCCGCCGGGCTGGCGACCATTACCGAGCGCATCCATTTGCGTGCGGGCAGCGTCGTCGCACCGCTGCATCATCCGGCGCGGGTGGCCGAGGAATGGGCGATCGTCGACAATCTCTCCGGCGGCCGGGTCGGCCTGGGCTTCGCACCCGGCTTCCTGCCACTGGATTTCGTCTTCGGTCAGGCGAGTTATCAACGTAAGCAACAGGTCACCCTGGATCGGATCGAGCAGATCAGGACGCTGTGGCGCGGCGACACGATCGAGGATGTAAACGGTCTTGGCGAACGAGTGCGGTTGCAGACCTTCCCGCGCCCGGTACAGCCGGAGTTGCCGGTCTGGCTGACGGTCTCCGCCAATCCCGAAACATTCGCCACCGCAGGACGTTCCGGATTCAACGTACTGACCGCGTTGATCAACCTCGACCCGGCCGACCTCGAATCACGCATCGCGGCCTATCGGAAGGGCCGGGCCGAGGCGGGCCTCGATCCGGCCGCGGGGACGGTCACGCTGATGGTGCACGCCTTTCTCGGCGAAGGCGACGACGACGCCGTGCGCGCGGTGGTCGAGGGGCCGTTCCGCGAGTATCTCTGGGCCAATTCCGAGATCCTGAAATCGGCGGCCAAGGCCTTGCTCGACAACCTCGATTTCGACAAACTCACCGCCGATGATCGGGAAACGTTGAAGGACTTCGCCTTCCGCCGATACTGGGAGTCGAGCGCGCTACTCGGCGGTGCGTCGACCTTCGCGGCCCGGGCCCGGCACCTCGCCGATCTGGGCGTGGATGAGATCGCCTGCCTGATCGACTTCGGTTTCGACGAACAGACCGTGCTCGGCGGTCTGGAGCGTATCGCCGAGACGATGGCATTACGGAGCAGGACGGGGGCGTGATCCAGCTCGCACCCGTGCGACCGTGGCCGCCGCTGATCTGGGTCTTTCTCGGCGGCCAGTCGGTCTCACTACTGGGTGATGCGCTGTCGTTGTTCGCGATTCCGCTGCTCACACTGGAACTGACCCGCAGCCCCCTGGTTTCTGGACTGTCGGCGGCCTCGGTCACCATCGGTTACATCTGTGTCGGGCTGCCGGCCGGGGTGATCGTCGACCGCAGTGATCCCTGGCGGGTAATGGTCGCGATGGATGCGGTGCGCGCCGCGGTGTTCACCGCCTTGGTCGTCCTGTCGGCCTGCGGCGCGCTGACGGTATGGCTGCTGATCACGCTGGCGCTGCTGGCGGGTTCGGCGCAGGTTTTCTTCGCGACCGCGTTCATGGTGGCGGTCCGCGACATGTTCGCCGACGCCGACCTCATGCGGGCCAACACGATGACCGAAGCCGCGAATCAGCTGGCATTGGTACTCGGTCCGGTCACTGTCGGTGCGCTTGCAGCCACCGTCGGCCTGCGCGGGGCGCTGCTGGTCGATGCCGCCACGTTCGTGATCTCGTTGGCAACGCTGCTCTCGGCCCGGCGTTGCATCCGTGGTCCCGAGTTGTCGCGGTCCGCGCCGTGGCCGTTGGCGATGTTCGGCGAATTTCGCGACGGACTGCGCTATCTCCTGTCGGTCCGGGTGCTCGTCGTGTTGACCGCCACTCAGATGGCGGTGAATTTCGCTCTGGCGGTGGAGAATCTGCTCATCTTCTTCGCGAAGGATACCCTCGCACTGACCACTACCTCGGTCGCTGTGGTGATGGCCGGCGGCGGGGTCGGCGGGGTGCTCGGTGCGCTGTGCGCGCCGTGGGCCGCCCGGCGCTTCGGGCATATGCGGGTAATGGTGGGCGGTCTCGTACTTGCGGGAATCGCCATCGGTTCGATGTGTGTGACCGATTCGCTCGCGACGCTGTTGATCGCCAACGCGACGTACCTGTGGGCGGTGGTGTTGGCGAGTCTGGTGAACCGCACCGAGCGTCAGCGGATCGTGCGCCGCGACATGCTCGGGCGGGTGACCGGCACGGTGAAATTCATGTTCCTGGCGGTGGGGCCGCTGGGTGTGGTGGTGATGGGCAGCGCGACAACGGCACTCGGCAACGATCCGCGGCCGGTGTTCCTCGGCGCCGGGCTGCTCGCCGCGAGTGCGGCGGTGGTGGCGTGGTTCGCCGGTCTGCGTGCAGTGCGTATCTAGTTGATTCGACTCTCCGACAGTGAGGACCTCATGGCTGCCCAACTATTCTCCTACGGGCTGATCCAGCACCGCTTCGCCGAGTGGGCCGACCGTCAACCCGACGCGGTCGCACTGGAATTCGGTGACCGGCGCCTGACCTATGCCGAGCTGGCAGTCGAGGCGAACCGTATCGCGGCGGTCCTGCGCGAGAGAGGCATCGGTCCCAACGATCCGGTGGGCGTATATCTGCCCCGTAGCGACCGATTCGTCATCGCCATCCTCGGGGTACTCGCGGCCGACGGCGCCTACGTCCCCCTGGATCCCACGCAGCCGGACCGATGGATCGCCGATCAACTACGGATCGCTGCCGTCCGGGTCGTCCTCACCTCCGCCGCGCTACAGCATGAATTGCCCGGCGGAACACCGATTGTCGTTCTGGAGGACGCAGCAAAGGTACGGGAGACTGCACTGGTCGCGGCGCGCGCCGACGCGGACAATCTCGCTTACATCATGTTCACCTCGGGCTCGACAGGGCGGCCCAAGGCCGTCGCGATTCCGCACCGGGGAGTGCTGAATCTGACCGTCGACCCCGACTGGCTGGCGGTGGGACCAGGACACTGTCACCTGTTCAACTCGCCACACACTTTCGACCAGTCCGTCTTCGACATCTGGGGCGCACTACTCAACGGGGGCCGACTCGTGATCGCCCCGCACGGCCCGGCCGCCGCCAGCACTCTGGCCCGTCTGATCCGTGACAAAGGCGTGACGACAGCAGGTTTGACGACATCGCTGTTCCAGGTGATCCTGGAGGAACAGCCGCAGGCGTTGCGCCCGCTGCGACAGCTGGTCGTCGGCGGTGAGACCGTATATCCGGCCTCGATGGCACGAGCCGCCCAGGACCTGCCAGATACCACCTTGATCATCGGCTACGGCCCGACGGAAGTGACCGTCTACGGCATTACTCACACCCGGCGCGCGGTCGATCCGGTGCCGGCCGTGCCGGTGATCGGCCGGGCCGTCGGCGGAGCCCGAGCCCATGTTCTCGACGAGCGACTGAACCCGGTGTCGCCGGGCGCATCCGGCGAACTGTGTATGGGCGGGGCCGGCCTGGCGTGGGGCTACCTCGACGCACCCGACCAGACCGCCGAACGGTTCGTGCCCGATCCCTACGGGCCGCCCGGTGATCGCCTGTACCGCACCGGCGATCGGGTGCGCGAGATCGAGCCGGGCGTCTTCGAGTTCATCGGGCGTATCGACGGCCAGCTCAAGGTGCGCGGTCACCGCATCGAACCGAGCGAAGTCGAACTGGCACTGCTTGCGCATCCGAAGGTCACCACGGCGCGGGTGGCGGTGGAACAGAATCCCCAGCGCGGCAAATATCTGGCGGCCTACGTGATCTCCGATGCGCAGCCACCCGTCGTGGCGGCCGAATTGCGCACGCACATGGCCGCATTCGTCCCGGATCATCTGCGGCCGGATGTGTACGAGATCGACTCGACCGCGGTGTTGACCGCAAACGGCAAGCTCGATCGGCGTCGTCCTCTCGCCGGCGACCACACACCCGACGACCACACACCCGATGACGCCGACCGGGACGAGCTGCCGTTCATTGTCGTCGTCAATGCGCGCGGGCAATACGCGCTGTGGCCCGCGGAGCACGAGACGCCTGCGGGCTGGGTGCCGCGTGGCGCGGTCGGTTCCGCCGACGACTGCAAGGCGCGGGTCCGCGCGGTCTGGCGTGATATCCGGCCCGCCGCGGCACCGCTGAACACGTCCGGTGCCAACGGAGTTCGGTGAGAGGCGCGACATGAACGAACCAGCCACGCTGGTGAGCCTGTTCGAAGCGCAAGTGGCCCGGACGCCGGAGGCGATCGCACTGGTCCAGGCCGAGACCGCGCTGACCTACCGGGAACTCGACAGCCGGGCCGCTGTGCTCGCCGACGAACTGATCCGTCGGGGAGCCGGGCCCGAGGAGGTCGTGGCGGTGGCGGTGCCGCGGTCGCCCGAACTGGTGGTGGCGCTGCTGGGCGTGCTGAAAACCGGGGCCGCCTACCTACCGATCGACCCGTCCTATCCCCCGGAGCGGCTGGCTTTCATGCTCACCGATGCCGTGCCGGTGGTCGTCGTGACCAACCGCATCACCGCGGCCATGCTCCCGGAGACGATCGCACCACTGCTGCCGATCGACGATCCGGCACTCGAAACCCGAACCGGCACAGGGAATCCAGCCGCTACCGATCGGCGTACCGCGCTCCGCCCCGACCATCCGGCCTATCTCATCTACACCTCCGGCTCGACCGGGAGGCCCAAGGGAGTCGCAGTCACCCACCGGGCGATCGTCAACCGGTTGGTGTGGATGCAGTCCACCTACGGCATCGATGCCGCCGATGCGGTGCTGCAGAAGACCTCGTCGTCCTTCGACGTATCGGTGTGGGAGTTCTTCTGGCCCTTACAGACCGGCGCGCGGCTCGTCCTCGCCGATCCCCAGGGGCACGGCGATCCGGCCCATCTGTCCGATCTGATCGAAGCGCAGGCGATCACGGTCGTCCATTTCGTGCCATCGATGCTGGCGGCCTTCCTGGGCCAGATCGACCGCGCTCGGCTGACCTCGCTGCGATACGTATTCACTTCCGGAGAGGGGTTACCGGCGGACAGTGCCCGGCGTCTTCGAGCGTCGACCGCTGCCGCAATTCACAATCTGTACGGACCGACCGAAGCGGCCGTGGACGTCACCTTCCACGAAATTGGCGACGATCTGCCGGAGCAGGGCCTGGTGCCGATCGGGTTGCCGGTGGCCAACACTCGGGTGTACGTGCTGGACGAACGGTTGCGGCCGGTGCCCGTGGGGGTGGTGGGCGAACTGTATCTGGCCGGAGTGCAATTGGCGCGCGGGTATCGGGGGCGGCCAGGATTGACCGCGTCGCGGTTCGTGGTCGACCCGTTCGATACGGGCGGGCGGTTGTATCGGACCGGAGATCTGGTGCGGTCGAGGCCGACGGGTGTGCTCGAGTTCGTCGCCCGCTCCGACGATCAGGTGAAGATTCGCGGGTTCCGGGTCGAGCCGGGCGAAATCGAGGCTGTCCTGGCGGCGTACTCCACGGTCGCGGGAGCTGTGGTGATCGCCCGTGAGTCGGCCACCGGGGTCGGCAAGCAGTTGATCGGCTACGTGACCGGCGATCGGGTGGACGCGGATGCGCTACGGCGCTTCGCTGGTACCCGATTGCCCGAGTACATGGTGCCGGCGGCGATCGTCGTGCTCGACGAATTTCCGCTGTCGCTCAACGGGAAATTGGATCGACGGGCACTACCCGAACCCCGGTTCGCCCCCGCGGGGGACTATCAGACGCCACGTACCGAACGGGAACAGATCTTCGCGGCACTGTTCGCGGATGTACTCCGCCTACCGCGGGTGGGTGCCGACGACAGCTTCTTCGCTCTGGGCGGGGACAGTATCTCGGCGATCCAGGTGGTGAGCCGGGCCCGGCGGGCCAGGCTGCTGATCACCCCGCAGGATGTGCTGATCCACCGGACACCCGTAGCCTTGGCGGCGGTCGCCGGGGACATTGTCGAGGCGACCAGGGCACGCGACCTCGACGATGTCGGCGTCGGTCCGGTAGCGGCCACGCCGATCGTCGAATGGCTGCGCGAACGTGGCGGCGGCACCGAGGGTTTCTGTCAGGTGATGATGGTCTCGACCCCGCCCGGACTGCGGTTGGCGGAGGCGAACAGCTTGTTGCGGGCACTGATCGACCATCACGACGTACTGCGAATGCGGATCGTCGGCGACACCGAAGGCTGGTCACTGGCCGTGAGGTCGGTCGAGTCGGTGCCCGTCGCCGGCATCGAGCGAATCGACTGCTCCGACAAGTCTGTCGACCAGACCGAGCAACTGATCGCCGATAGGTACGCGTCGGCCGGACACGGGCTCGGACCCGCATCGGATTCGATGGTGCGGGCGGTGTGGTTCGATGCCGGGCCGGAGCGGGCGGGGACGGTGGTGCTGGCAATCCATCACCTGGCGGTCGACGGTGTCTCGTGGCGCATTCTGTTGTCGGACTTGGCAATCGGGTGGAACGCCATCCGTGCTGGTGCCCCGATCGAGCTACCGGTACCGGGCACGTCGTTCCGCCGGTGGTCGACAGTGCTTGCTGCGGAGGCAGTTTCGCCGTCGCGAGTGGCAGAGTTGCCGGTGTGGAGGGGCATTGTGGCCGATACCGAATCGGTGCTCGGTCGCGGGGAGTTCGATCCGAGCCGGGATACCTACGGCCGCGCCGGTCACCTGACACTGACCTTGCCGGTGGCGCAGACCGCCCCGCTATTGGGTGCGGTCCCGGCGGCCTTCCATGCCGGGGTGCAGGACATCCTGTTGGCCGCCTTCGCGATCGCGATGATCGAGTGGGCCGCTCGCCGTGGTCGCGGCCGTGTCCCGGTCGTCGTCGACGTCGAGGGACATGGGCGGGACGAGACGATCGCCGACGGTATCGATCTGTCCCGCACGGTGGGCTGGTTCACCAGCATGTACCCGGTTCGCCTCGACCCGGGGCCGATCGATTGGACCGATGTGCTCGTCGGTGACGCGGTGCTGGCCGCTCGGGTCAAAGGCGTCAAGGAACAGTTGCGCGCGATTCCCGGTGGCGGCCTCGGGTTCGGCTTGCTGCGGTATCTCAACCGCGAGACCCGAGCGGAACTGAGCGGCGGGAGGCGATCGGAGGTCGGATTCAACTATCTCGGACGGATCTCTTCGGCGCGCCACGGCGCGCCGTGGGGTCCGGCCGGGGGATACGGAACGCTGCTCGACAGTGCCGCGGCCACAATGCCTTTGCCACATGCACTGGAGTTGAATGCGGTCACCCATGACGATGCGGGCGGGCCGCGACTGGTCGCGACCTGGACGTGGGCCGAGGCTCTGCTGACCGAGGACGAGATCGGTGAGTTGGGGCGGTTGTGGTTCGCGGCACTGGGCGCGATGGTCACGTGCGCCGAGCGGACCGGCGGCGGCCGCACTCCCTCCGACCTGGCACTGGTATCGCTGACCCAGCAGCAGATCGACCGCCTCGAGGCCGAGTATCCGGGCCTCGAGGACGTGCTGCCGATAACCCCTGTCCAGGAGGGGATGTTGTACCACGCCCTCTACGCCGAACGGGTGCACGATCCCTATGTGGTGCAGGTCCTGGTGGATCTGCAGGGCTCGGTCGACACCGCACGGTTGCGCGCATCGCTGGAGGCGATGATCGACCGGCATCCGGGGTTGCGAGCCAGATTCGTGCACAGTCGTCTGGATCAGCCGGTGCAGGTCATCACACGTCAGGCCGGGCTGTCCTGGGGGCAGCTCGATCTGACCGGTGCGGACGAGGTGGCCGGCGACGAGGCGCTGGCGGCGGACCGCTTGCGTGGGTTTGCCCTCGCCACCGAGCCTTTGTTCCGGGCGACGCTGATACGCCTGTCCCCCAACAGGATTCGACTGTCGCTGACCCACCACCACATCGTCTGCGACGGCTGGTCGATCCCGGTGCTCCTGCGCGAGCTGTTCGACATCTATCTCGCGGGCGGAAAGGCCGACAGACTGCCGCCGGTGACCCCGTACCGCGCCTTCTTCGAGTGGCGCAGCACTCGGGATCGTACCGCGGCAGAGGCGGTGTGGCGTGACGTCCTGGCCGGAGTGACCGGCCCCACGCTTCTGGCGCCGATGGCGACAGGAGCGAAGACCGCTGTCGAGCGCGATGTCGTGGAATGCGCAGTGCCACAGGCTCTCACGTCGGCGGTGATCGGGACGGCACGCCGCCATGGGACAACGCTCGGCATCGTGCTGCAGGTGGCGTGGGGAATTCTCCTGGCCCGGACCACCGGCCGCGACGATGTGATTTTCGGGACACCGGTGTCGGGCCGTCCGGCGGAACTGCCGGGCATCGAATCCATGGTCGGCCCGTTCATCAACACCGTGCCCGTCCGGATGCGCCTTCGCCCCGCGATGCCGATGTCGGAACTGCTGAACCGAGTGCAGCGGGACCAGATCCGTCTGCTCGACCACCAGCACGTCGGACTGAGTGATATTCACCGATGGACCCGGCATCCCGAACTCTTCGACACGCTGTTCGTCGTGCAGAACTACCCGGAGGACCCGCGAGATGTCAACTGCCCCGCCGACGATATCTCGGTTACCGGCGTCCAGATGAACGACACCACGCACTATCCGCTCGAAATAAGCGTCCTGCCCGGACCCTCCCTCACGTTGCGCACGGGTTTCCAGACCGATGTATTCGACCGAGAGACCGTCGACTCACTGATCTCTCAGTGGCAGCGAGTGCTGGAGGTGATGGCCGCCGACATCTTCGACAGCCAGAATCTTGCCGCGCCGGAACAAGTAGAAACAGACCGACTGGATGACCTCCGGTAAACACCGCGGCTGGGTTCTGGAGTCCCGCGGGCAAGGGCGCGAATGGGTCCGTCCGATCCGCGACGAGATCAAGACGCGCGTCGAAGCCCTGGTCGCCGAATCAATGCCGATTGGCACGCATACCGCCTCCCAGGTCAGGTTCCGGACCGGGAAACAGTCGGCGGCTTGCGGCAGTGGCGGGTGACGCGTCACCTGTTCGTGCCCGCACCACACATCTCGCTGGGTGAGTACCGGGGGATGAGCCCGCGTCAGCGGCAGTTGCACGACCTCTACCGGGCGGCCACGCACGCGAACCTGCCCTTGCAGGACACCCCGATGAGCATCGAACTGGCGAAGGTGATGGGGGCGCGGTTACAGAACAACGCCCTCAAACGGCGGCCGACCACCCGGGCCGGGCTGATGCTCACCGGCGGCGGTTACCAGGGCAAAACCGAAACCGCCTGCGAGATCGCGGCCGCGTTCGAGGACTCCTGGCTCGACCTTCGCTTCCGCACTGGTCTGGGGCAACGTCACATCCGGGGAGCGCAGATACTCGCCAGCCATGATGGACAAGCTCAACTCCGAGTGGCGTCGCGGCCGATACTCACAGCCACCGACCTGGACAAACCGACACTCGCCAGCCCCTCACCATGGCCGCCTACGCCAAGCCCTGGCGGCACTTGCCGACGAACTCACCGAACAGACCGATGCTGAGCGCCCTCTCGCCCCGCTACTGCTGATGCGACCCCCAGCCATAGATGGCGGCTGAGGGGAGGTTGAGCTTGTAAGTCTCGACGATCCCAACTTTCCGTTGGCGGGGCAGCCCCGGGTTTACTTGGCGGATTCGTACACGATCACGTGCCGTGAACTCGATAGGAGATGTGTTGCTCTCGGACTATCAGCAACAGTTGCGCGACCGCTTTCTGGCCGCTCCCGTTCTACCGACCCCGGCGCCCTGGCAACAAGTGCTGGACAGCAGAACGCCTATCGGCGGGCTGCTGGGCATCGGCTTCGCCGTCCATCCCGACAACGGACACGACCTGGTCATGGTCGTGTCCCACAACGGCCATGGACTCTTCGACGCAGTCACCGGAGAGAAGATCGCTCGGGACCGCGAGCCCGATCCCGATACCAGCACACCCGAGGACTCCCCGGATCTGACCTGCCCCGGGCTCGGGCCGATCATCGGCACCCGAGTGCACATCGCCAGCCTCTTCGGCGGCGGCCTCCACCACACCACCACCGACGGCTGGGCCCTGGATATCGTCGCTCCTGAATGGCCCAACGACCGCGTCCTGCTCTCAGCACACGGCGACATCTACAAGGACCCACCAGGCCGGGGCTGGTGGCACATCTTCCATGCCAACTACTCCACCTTCCGCGCCGCCGGATTCTCCCCCTCCGGACTCACCCTCGCAATCGCCACCAGCAGCGACCTCACCCTCTGGAACCGACCAAACCTCGACATCCACACGTGACCTTGCAGCTCGGACCGAGGGCCGATAGCCCTTGCCACCAAGCTCCGCCATCAACAGCTGGGAACCGCCATCCATAGCTGGGAGTCGCATGCTGCGACCAAAGCATCTTGATCATGGTGACAGATAGCTCGAACAAGTGACAGATATGGTGAACAGCCACAGTCAGTAGCTGACCTGCGGATTCGTCATCCGATGTCAGCAGGTGTCGTCACCGCGATGTCAGTGGTCCCAGCTGGGGTTCGTCGCTGGTGGCGCCGGGGCCCGCGCCGCCGCCCCGGAACGCCTAGTTGAATCGGCCGATTTTCGTCGCCGAACAGGGGGTTGAGGAACAACTGGCTTTCCCGGTGAATCTCGGCGTGGTTTCCCGCGCGGGTGAGGCCGCTCGGGCGGATCTGTTCCCCGACCTCCGAGCCGATGAACCTCTGTGGTGCACCATCACCACCGACGGCCAGAACTTGAACTCTGACAGGGAATTGGGGTCCCGGACTGGTGAGATCTCGTATTCAACTGTCGCATGTTGGCCCGTCCAGCTCTGGAATTGCTACTGATTGTGATGTCTGGCAAGGGCGCGGCTGTTGTCAGAGGGATCCGGTTGGATGAGCCCGTGACTGTCTATGACGTAGCCCGCCAGCTTCCGACCATCGTCGGCCTGCGGGACCTGTGCCGCTCGCTTGCGATGCTCGACGCGATCCTGAGCCCGGACTGGGAAAGCCGGTATTACTCCTTCGATGCCGCTTGGGCTGAAGGCGAGGAGGTGGCCTCGATGCGCAACGGGTCGGGAGACGAGTACTCCATCGTGTTCTCGGTGGCCGGGGTCTATGTCCGCGGCTTCAGCCACGAATCGCCGATGAGCCCGTATGGCCATGACTGCGAGCCCTGGCCGGGAGTGATCGACGATGTTCCCGATGTCTTCAAACCGTTCGTCGAGGAGCCGGCGTTCACCGACGAAGACGGCGTGCCCGTGGTGACAGCCTGCTTGTGGCGGGAGGCGACGGATGATCAGTGGCACCACGGCACGGTCGAGTTCCCGTCGGACCGTTCCGACCCTGATGGGGCGACAGGTCTGTTCCAACTACTGGTCGACCGCTCACCCGAAGCGTTCCAGCGCTTCGCCGAGGACTATTACGAGGTCTCTGTGGACCTAGCAGCGGTGAGTGACGTGTATGCGTTGCGGCCGCTGGACCAGGAACTCGTGTCGTCGTTGAACGCGGAGGTTACCCTGGCGGACCTGGCCCAAGACATCTCCGAAATCGGCTATCCGCAGGCCCGCTGAGAGCCGACCGGTCTGTCCACCAGCACGTTTTCACTGGTGGGCTCGCGTAATCAACTGTCGGGTTGTTGACGGTTTCCAACCGGCGGGTGACCGGAACCTGGGGGCGGTGATGTAGCGGCTCCAGGTGGTCGCTGCTTCGGTGGCGAGCTTGGTCGTGGTGACAGGGTGGTAGCCGAGGGCGTCGGCGACGACCGGGGCCGGCATCTGCTGAACGTGCTGGCGCATGGCGGAGGTTCGGGCCGGTGTCAAGGCCGAGTTGAACCGGCACGCCTTCGAAACTGTGCTCGACGCCGCGCGGAACAAGGCGCTGGATCTGGCCTTGGAGTTGGAGGGTGTGGCCCCGGACGTCGGTGAGGCGGGGGTGCCGGACGAGGTGAATATGGCGGCGCGGCAGGTTACGTACAACATCTTCTTGGGCACGTCCCTGGCGGGGGCGAACAACACCTTCGGCGGCACCGACGTCATGCAGACGATCACCGCCATCGACGGCGGGTCGGGCGAGTAGGCGGATCCCCGGCCGGGCACGATCAGCCCGGCCGAATGGTGATCCGCCTCGACGAGATCGCGGAAGACCTCCTGCTCCGGCGCCAGCGCGCCGAAACCGCAGGCTGGCAAGGCGAAATCGAAGGACTCGATCTGAGCCTGACATTACTTCGCGACAAACGCGAACAAGCCCGCAAGCTCGGTCGGATCGCTCCGGTCAGTCTCGGCATGCCCAGCCCGGGAGGACGACCAGAATGAATTCCTCAGCCCGCCGCACGCCATTCGTCGGTGACACAGCCTTCCTCGTAATGCCACCGACCATCCTCCGCGCCTTCAATCACCAACTGCTTCACCGCCTGCATGTCAGCACTGGCCGGCACATGCAGGGCGACCAAGTTGAACCGGGCGAGACCCTCTCCTTCAACCCCCAACGGCGCGAACGCATCCAACACCGCCTGTCTCGCCGCAACCTCACCGCCGCCATCGATCGGAACGATGCGGATCACGCAGTTGTCGGAGCACTCCACGGCCTCCTTGACCCACAACACGCCCTCCTCGTCGGCGGCGACCCGGACAACATCCCCGGATGCGAACCCGCGAACGAAGAACGGAATGTTGTTCAGCTCAACGCAGTCACCGTTGCGTCGAATCGCCCACATGCTCTCGGTCCTGGCGGGAGGCCACCCGTCCCCGTCTTGCGGCAGCTCGAAAACCACCTTCACCGAATCAACCTCACCGGACACCGACGCCTCCTGACCTGCCATCACCCCGACAGCATGCCAGGGGTCCTCCACAAACTTCACCGATGCATCGCCTGATTGACAAGTGCAGAGAAGCGATCGACACGACCAGGCCAACCACCCGACGACTGAGCACCGGTTGGCGAATCTGTCGGAGACCAATTTCCGGTTCTTCCCGCGCACGAACATCGCGTGGATCTCCCCGAGCTGCGTGTGGCATGCCCGAAAGTTCCAGTAGCTCGCACCGCGCGCTCGTAATCCGCCCACTCTTGATATTGTCAAGAGTTGAGGATATCAATAGTGGGGTGAACGATCCGGCGCACGAAGAGGAGTTCTTCCGCGCGCTCGCCACAGCCTCCGGGGAGTTGCGGCAGGCCTTCGCCGCGCAGATCGGGATGAGCCCGCAGCGGCTGCACCTGTTGATGCGCCTGCTGTGGCGCGGCGAGAGCACCCACAGCGATCTGCGGCAGACGCTGGGCATCGATGCCGCGACCGTCACCCGCATGGTCAAGGAATTCGAGGCCGAGGGACTACTCACCCGCCGTGTCGATCCCGCCAACAACCGCTACACCCTGACGACGCTGACCCCGACTGGTAAACGGCTGGCCCGCCGGCTCGAACGCGACCACCACGCCTATCAGCACCGCCTGCTCGACGGCATCACTGCCGAACAGACCCGGACCGTCCTCGACGTGCTCGGGCACATCCGCGCCAATATCACCACCGCGAAAGCACGGCCATGACCGACGATCCCCGCGCCACCGCGCACTGTATGTACGACGCATTCAACACGCGCGACTACCCCGCAGCACACGACATCTTCGCCCCCGACTTCTACAGCCACCCGCTACAGGCCACCGGCCCGCAGAGCGTCATCGACGCATGGCAGCGACTCCACCGAGCCTTTCCCGACGCTCACGTCGTCATCGAGCGCATGATCGCCGAAACAGACTGCATCGCAGTGCATTCCACCGTGCACTGCATACCTGGCCAGCAACCACCCACCATGCTGGAGATGTTCACCGTCCGCAATGGCCGCATCACCGAACTGTGGGGCCTGTCCAACCTCCGCCGCCACACCTGAGCCACGGGCAACACACGCACATCGGCTGCTTACAGGGTGTTTGCAAACGGTGTTGCCGCTGTAGAGGTTTCGACGCCGAACGCAGCCGCTCCAGCAAACCCGCCGGAGATGACCCGTGTAGCCAGTGTCGTAGAGGTTGGCGGTCGGCTGGGCCAGTGCTGTGTCGTCCCGGGTGCTTGGCTGCTGGCAAGGGTTGATCGGCAGCGTGGAGGTTGGGGTTCATGGCGATCCGGGTGTTCCTACCCGGAAAGCTCGACCCGGCGCACGTGCTCGCCGATCTCCGCTGGCGTTACCCCCCGCCGAAAGTTCGGCGTCTATTACTACGCCGGATTCGACCACGACATCAACGACCGACTCGGAATTCGCTACACCGGCAACGACCCCCACGACGCGATCCGGCGGTGGTGTTTCAAACGCCAGGACCTCGCCCGATCACAACCCCGCCGAAAACGACATTGCTAACAACCGTCGGAAACCGTGTCCAGCAAGGCCCGAAGTTTCATGGTGGTATTCCAACTGCGGATCGTCATGGACCTGTATTCCGATGTTCCCACGATCTGGCCGAGTCGGCTCTTCGTGCGCTGCGAGCTGAGTCGCTGTGAATAGATCACCCCGTCGCCCGGCCAGACTTTGTCAACGCCGTCACGCGGACTGAATACGGACATCGCCCGGGCAGAGTCGATGCCCATCAGGAAGATCGCGTCGTTATGGTATGTCTCCGGATGCTCGCCGAAACCTGTCGGCTTGTTGTCGACCACGGCGTGGAATTGGTCGCGGCTCAACACCCTGACCTTGATGAGGGCATCCTCGAAGCTGAAGCTCTCGGGCAAGCCATCTTCGATCCGAGCCGCGATCTCGTCGGGGTGAAGGTCGGCCCTCAAAACGACGTTGCCGCTGGCGATCAGCGTCGAGACGTCGGTAAATCCGAGCGTTTCCAGGCATCTGCGCAGATCCGCCATCGGCACCCTGTTCTTGCCGCCCACATTGATGCCGCGCAGCAATACCGCGTAGGTATTCACAGCACTGCGGTAGCTTCGATGCTGAGCAGCGCCTCCGAACCAGGGAAGCCCGGCACAGACACAACCGTGTTCAGCGGTGGCTCGGTCCTGCCAGCGAGCCACCGCATCGCTTCCTCGACTGCGGGCATGATGTCGTGTCCGGGCACGACATAGATTGTCCAGTGGATCACATGTTCTATACCTGCGCCACACGCTTCCAGCACTGCCTTCAGGTTCGCCAGCACCTGAACCGTCTGCGCCCGCATGTCACCCTTCCCGACGAGCGCTCCGGTGCTGTCCTGCGGCATCTGCGCACCGACATAGATCGTCTTCGTCGGATTGCTCACCACCACCGCTTGACTGAAGGCTCTACTCACGAGCATGCCCTCGGGGTTCACGTATTCAACGCCCATGCCGACCACCGTAGCGGTCGCCTCTGACATCGCCCGCTCTCTGATCGCGGCGGCAATCGACGAATGCGGGATATTCGATGATCTGCCTCAGATCGGCAAGACAACGACCTGGCCGATACCGTCTCACGAACATGAGGCACCGCAGATCACAGAAATGCGCTACCTCAACTTCAATGAGACGGGACAACGAGGCAACCCCTCGGCTCCGCCCACTCTGCCCGTTCTACCTGGGAAGTTATACGCCCGTTGGGCAATCGGAGCACTCGCTCCCGGCGTCGCAGATCGATCGTCACCCCAGTGTCGGTTCAATCGCTGTACTGCGCTTACCGCCGTCGCCGGGCGGCGGGGTCGGTCTGGGCCTGCCAGGCCAGCAGCGCGTCCTTGCCCGGCCGCTCGTACTTCGCCAGCGACCGCACCGAGGTATGCCCGGACAGCGTCATCAGCATCGGCGTGGACGCGCCGTCCTTCGCAGCATGGGTCAACCGGCTGTGTCGCAGCTGATGCAGCGTGAACGGGCCACCGGTGAACTCGGTGGTTTTCTGCTCGAACGGCTCCGCTGCACGCCGGTACGACAACCGGGCCCGCCCGCTGTCCGGATCGGTATCGGACACCGCCACATGCGGTTTCGCTCGGCGGTCGGTCAGGAACGTGGGCCGGTGCGGCGGCCGGCGAGCATGCGCGGTAACAGCCGGGCGGTGCCGGTCTGCCACGCCATCACGTCCACTGTGCCGCTTTTGCGGGTCACCCGGGCGCACCGGTTCGCGGTGTCCAGATCCGGGACGTCCAGCTCCAGCAATTCCTCTGCGCGAGCGGCGGTCTCGTACAGCATCGTCCACAGCACCCGCTCCCGCAGGCCGACGTCGAGCCCGAGGATCGCGGTCACCTCCACCCTGGTGATCGCCCGGGACCGGTCCGCCGGCACCGGCCGGGGCCGCAACCGCTGCAGCGGATCGCCGACCAGCCAGCCCTGCTCAGCCCAATAAGTGCGCGCGGCCCGCAACGACGCGAGCCGGACGTTGAACGTCTGCGCCCCACCGGAACCGAAACCAGCCGTCGACCCGGTCCGGATCGAGCGACCCGACATCGGAGTCCGCGCCGAACCCGAAGAACATGCGGGCATGGCCACTAAGTCGGGTCGTGCCGGTTCAGGCACTCCCCGAGTGCCCGAGCGTTCGAGCATGTGGGCCGACCGGGCTCGCCGAGAGAGCTGCGGGCGTCAGCGCGAACCGGATGGCCAAAAGACCGAAGGGCGTCTATGCCCGGAATGTGGTGTTACAGTCCGTGCACGACAAGGGCGATCGAGGCGTGGTGGGCGGCCGAGGCGTGGTGGCGGTCGCGGTGCGCTGAAGCGCACCGGAGACGACTGAAGGGTGGCATTCGGCCGGAATCGGCCGGGTGCCACCCTTTTTCGTCCGCCTGTTATGCAGGCAGATTCTTATTGCCCAACTTTGCCGCGAACTCCTGCACGGCGGCGCAGGGCTCGAGCGTCGGCGACTGGCCGTTATGCTTGCGCGTCGTGAACAAGACGGATCCTGTCGAGGTCTGGACGCCCATCAGGCAACCGATGTGATTGCTGTCCTGGACCGAGTTGAAGACGACCACTTGACGGCCGTAGTATTCGGTTCGCCTGAGATCCTGGTAAGCACCAGGCTTGAGCAACTGGTCGACTGTCTCGTTGAGGGATTCGATGAGCAGCTCGTACTTCCCATCGGAGGCCAGCCACTGGCATCCCCGTACGTCGGGGTGTTGGAGGTCTTTCCGCTCCCTCGTGCCCGAGTCCAACCCCGCGGCGGCGAGGTCGGCAGAGGGAATTCCGCAGGGATCCCAAGGACCGTCCGAGACTGGCGCGGCCATCTTGGTGGTGGTGGGTGTGTCGCCACCGGAGTCGGTGCGCGTGGTCTCCGGGGCGGATCCGCTGTCAGCTTTTGCCGTGGTGGGCGCGTTCGCCGCGGCGCTCGTCGAACCGGCCGAGCCTGCAGTCCCCTTTGTGGGTGTGACATCCTCGCTGCACGCGCTGAGCAAAAGCGCCGCGCCGCAGATCACCGCGGTGATCAAGTGCCTGGATGCGCTGATCTTCATTTATCGGATTCCCTTACCTGTCAGGTTTTTTCACAACAGATGGACGAACCTTGCGGCTCGGGTGCTCGACGAGGTCGGGTCAGAACCCATGTCCGGTCAGCAGTTGGAACGGCATACTGAGGAACATCATGGCCACATACAGGGATAGCGGATCGGGTCGCCACTGAGGTAGCCCTCAGACAGCCAGTTCATCAAGTCAGTGGAACCCATGACACGTCTCCCTCGGTTGTGAACATTTCTGTCCGGAAGCGAACGTTTCTGCCGGACATGTCGATCGCGTGGGTCCGGTTGTTACGGATGAATTTTCGTCGGCAACCCGACAGCACTTGATCACCGTAATCGGATGCGAACGTTGGCATGTTCCCGCCGACGGTGAGTTGGCCTCGGTGCGGGCCCGCACTCTGTGTTAGCCACGATCCGTGGACGTGCTCGATATGGGGAGGGTGTGCTGAAATTAGGAAAGTGCCTTCCGAGCTGGGATGATTGATGTTCTTGACGCAACAATCAGCAGCGGATCGGGAAGACACTTTCAGTGCGATCGTTCCACACCTTCGCCGGGGACTCGGCGCGGTTCGATGACGACCACCTCGTTTCGGTGGCCGGGCTGGTCCCGGTGATGAGATTGGCCGAGCAAACCGGCCTGACCAGCATGTTGGCCAACAAGGTCGCGATCGCGTCGCCGCGGATCAAGGCCGGGTCGGCCAACCCGGCGCCGAAGCTGGCGACACTGATCGCGGGCATGTGCGCCGGCGGGGACAGTATCGACGACATCGACCTGCTGCGCAGTGGTGGAATGAAGAATCTGTTCGACGGCGTGTACGCGCCGTCGACGGTAGGGATCTTATTGCGGGAGTTCACCTTCGGACACGCAAAGCAGCTGGAGTCGGTGATGCGCGAGCATCTGCTCGAGCTGGCCGCGCGAGCGGATCTGCTGCCCGGCGCGGCGACGCGCCGCTTCGTGGACATCGACTCGTTGTTGCGCCCGGTCTACGGCCATGCCAAGCAGGGCGCCTCCTACGGGCACACCAAGATCGCCGGGAAACAGGTTCTCCGCAAAGGGCTTTCACCGTTGGCCGCGACGCTGTCCACCGATCTGGCCACGCCGGTGATCGCGGGGATGCGGTTGCGGGCCGGGAAGACCGGGTCCGGCAAGGGCGCCGCGTCGATGGTCACCGCCGCGATCGGCACCGCACGGGCGGCCGGAGCGACCGGTGAGATCCTGGTGCGCGGCGATTCGGCCTACGGCACCCGCAAGGTCGTGCGCGCCGCACTGCGTGCCGGTGCCCGGTTCTCGCTGGTACTGACCCGCAACACCGCCGTCGCCAAGGCCATCGCCGTGATCGGCGAGGATGCATGGACCCCGGTGAAATACCCTGGCGCGGTGCGTGATCCCGACACCGGGGAATGGATCTCCGACGCCGAGGTCGCCGAAATCGGTTACACCACTTTCGCTTCCACCAAAGACCGCACCACCGCCCGGCTGATCGTGCGCCGCGTCAAAGACGCCCGCTACCCCAACGCGTTGTTCCCGGTCTGGCGATACCACCCGTTCTTCACCAACTCCACCGAGTCCACCGCCGACGCCGACGCCGACATCACCCACCGCAAACACGCCGTCATCGAGACCGTGTTCGCAGACCTCATCGACGGCCCCCTCGCTCACATGCCTTCCGGGCGCTTCGGCGCCGATTCCGCCTGGGTCTTGTGCGCCGCGATCGCCCACAACCTGCTACGGGCCGCCGGAACCCTCGCCGGTGGGCCACACGCCCGCGCTCGCGGCGCCACTCTCCGCCGCAAGATCGTCAACATTCCCGCCCGCCTCGCCCGTCCCGGCCGCCGCCCCGTCCTGCACCTGCCCACCCACTGGCCCTGGTCCCAACCCTGGCTCACGTTGTGGCACAACACGATCGGCTACACCTCATCACAAACCATGGGCTCGAGCCGACACCCACGTGGAAAAGCTGGGCAGACCAGCGACTACCCCCTACCCATCATCCGGTGGTCCCCGCGCCACAGGCGCGCGGACCACCAACAACCCCCGTCCACGGATCGAGGCTAAGTGAGCGTCCGGGAACTTCGGTCATGTTCGGGTGAGTCGGCGTGACATTGTCATGATGGTGGCTATGTAGACCATGGCTTCGTGGTGGTCGGGGCGGGTTTCGTAGTCGCGGACGCAGCGGCGGTGTTTGCTGATCCAGGCCAGTGTTCGTTCTACGACCCAGCGGCGCGGTAGCACGACGAAGCCGGGGTCGGTGCGTTTGACGATCGTCACGGCCAGGTTCAGGACCTGCTGCGCCCATACCACCAGCCTGCCCGTGTAGCCGGAATCGGCCCAGGTCAGCGTGATGGTAGAGAACCGTTCCCGCAGCCTGGCCAGCAGCGGTACCGCGCCGTCGCGGTCCTGGGTGCTGGCGGCGGTGATCGCGACCGCCAGTAGCAGGCCCATGGTGTCAACGGCGATGTGGCGTTTGCGGCCGCCGACTTTCTTGCCGTTGTCCCAGCCGCGTGATCCGGCGGGCACGGTGTCGGCACCCCGCACCGACTGAGAGTCGATGATCGCCGCCGTCGGGTTGGGCTCACGACCGGAGCGGACTCGGATCCGGTCGCGCAGTACATCGGTAATCCGTTGCCACACACCGGCTTTGGTCCATCGACAGAAGATGTCGTAGACCGTCGCGGGGGGCGGGAAATCGGTGGGCAGCGCCCGCCAGGCGACCCCGCCACGTACCAGGTAGAAGATCGCGTCCAGCACCAGGCGGCGGGGATGTTTCTCACCGCGCCCACCCTTGCCTGCGGTGTTGCCCGGCGCGGGCAGCAATGGTTCGAGCAGCTCCCACTGCTCGTCGCTGCACAAGGACGGATACCCCGGGCACGGCGTCGGCGACTCGCCGTGGGCCGGGCATGACGAACACAGACAACTCAGCGATACTGGCAAACGAACTCCTGGCAGAACATGGTCTCGACAACCGCTGATCTACCAGGAGTTCTTCATGTTCCGGCCACACCACGCCAGACCGAACATCATTCGCCTGCAACCACATCCACCGAACCGGCACCACCGAACCCAACGCGGCCGAACTCGCCGACAACTCACCGCAGCCGAAGCCCCGAATTTCGCTACCTATCCCAAAGACGATGCGGGGAATGTTCGCAAATATCACCTGGTTCGGCTGGAACACGGCTGTCATGATGAGGCGGTGACCAGAATCGACACGGCCGCCGCGCTGGAGCAGTGGCTGGAACAGCGAGGGTGGTTCGAGGACTCACCCGCCCCGCTGATCGATACGACCGAACTCCGGTCCCTCGGCCGCATCACCCTGCGATTGGAGGAGCACTTCAGGTCCGGCTGGACGCCTGGCTCCGCAGAGGTCGTGGAGCCATACCTGGTGATCGCTCGGAATGTGATGCGGTACAACTCGATCCCGGCGTGGTCGCCGGACCACATCGTTGAAAGGGTCGATGGGGGCGGAACCAACGAAGGGCTATTCCTCGAAATCGACTTCCCCGGTCTCGCGCGAATCGAGTGCACCGAGATCGACGTGGAGCGACTTCCCGCCGAACATCGCATGGTTCCACCGTGGACGAGCGGCGTGGATTTCACCCTCACCACGACGGAAGGGAAACTGCCGCCTGCCGAATTTTGGAGCGACCAAGCGGAAGAACGAATCGGCAACTCGGTCGTCTGGCGAACACTGGGTGGCCCCGCGGGTTCGCCCCGGGACTACGTGGGCTGGTTCCTGGAACTGAGCGAACTCGTGGCGGACACCGAGCATGGCGTCTTCTGCTTCCACGCCAGCGCCGAAGCGCAGGGCTGGCGAGTTCATTTCCATCGGACCACAGCGGACGACGCGCTGTGGCAAGCGGTTCAAGCGACCGCCGCGATTTTCACCGGCACAGTCAAGTCCGGAAACTGCACCTTCACCACCCCCGAGTGGGAACGCTATCTCCGCACCGGTGAATTCCCACAACCGTGACCACACGCCGCTCAACCGCGCGGTCCCGGATGGCTGGCTCTGTTCGAGAGATGAACTCGCCGCCAACTCACCACCAGTCACAGATGACGAGAGTTCCCGGACGCTCACTAAGGTTGTTCGCCGGGAACGGCGTCGGTCAGATCGGTACCTTTCGCGCGCAGCTCTTGACGAACGGCACCATGATCGCCAGACCACCGACCAGGCTGATCGCTGCGAACCAACGGCTCAGCAGCCCGTCGCGGAGCAAAACGAAGTACGTCACCAGCCCGTAGGCGAAGACGAAGGCGAACGCGGTGAACCGCGTTAGGCAGCTACGGAAACTAAGGGAACAGAGATCGGCCAGCGCTATGAACTGCGGCAGGAGTCAACCCTCGAGATCCCAAGGGACGATGCATATGTGATCGCGCATGCCGTCGAAGGAAGAGTGATGGCAGGGTGCGCGACCCCGACTTTCCGAGACGAGGCCGCGACTTGGAACGCCGTTACGGCGTGCAGCTTCGCTGACTATGGACCAGATCGATCGATGATCGGTGGAAGTCGGATCGCCACACGTCGATCACCTCACCGTGGTCATTGGTGACGAGGTATTCGGGCCAACGGTCGAATGCCGAACACGGATGCGAGATTCCGAACTCGACCACATCGGTCACGTCGAGATTCGACGCGTCGGACAGGACGGTGTGGTGGTCGTACAACGTGCGCACGCGTCCGCGGACGTCGCGCTCGACCTGCCCGTCCGCGGTGCGTGCGGACAGCAGGATCGGCACGTCGGCGTCGTAGGGCAGGTCCCGCTTCCCGGCTCCGATGACGACGGTGCCCTCGTCGGGGGCGGACACTACGACCGCGCGCACCGCCAGGGCGGCGACGAGCCCGGGAATCGGGCTCACGCGGGCGTAGGTGCCGTGATCGTGCGTGACATAGCAGCCCGATCGCAACAATCGAATGGTGCCCGCAACGTCGTCGTCGGTGGGAAGGAACTCGACAACCCGGTCGGGAAAGGCTGATCCGCCCATCGAATACACCGGATAGTCGGTCTCGAAGAGATCGGCGACATCGAGGTAGACGTCGCGGACACGCCGGCAGTGGTCGTCCACCGCGTCGATCGTCTCGCCGCTCCGGACGTTGGGGACGACGCCTTCGTACCCGGCGACTCCAACCAGGCGTAACCCGGGAGCGGCTCGGATCAGCTCCCCGACGTGGCGGGCGAGTCGGGGATCACGAATTCCGGTGCGGCCGCCCGGCGTGCCGATGTCCAGGAGCACCTCGAGCGCGGGCCCGTCCGCGCCGAACACGTGACCCGCTGCGGCAACCCCTGCCGCGGAGTCGACGAAGCACCGAATCTGCCGCTCGGGGTTGGCGGCGAGCCAGCCCCGCAGCCGGGCCAGCCCGGCGGGGTCGACGACCTGGTTCGCGATGAGAACGGTGTCGTGGCCCCAGCCCAGTACCGTCGCGGCCTGGTCAACCGTCGCGACTGTGACACCGGCGGCGCCCGCGGCGATCTGGCGCTCGATGATGGGAGCGGACATCGTCGTCTTGACGTGGGGGGCAAGCTGGATGGCACGCGCTTCGCACCAGTCGGCCATGACTCGGATGTTGTGCTCGAGGGCATTGACGTCGAGACGCAGATGGGGGTATGCGGGTATCACGACTTCTCCCTACGGAATGTGCGGTTCGGAGCTCACGGCGTGCCGACCGACGGTGCTGAGTCGGTCGTCGCAGATGCTACGCAGTTTTCGGGAACGGCAAAGGGCAGGTCATTGGGGGTCTCCGGAACCTTCCGGAACAACGCGACCGCTCCGAGCAAACTGATCGAGCAGAGCGCGATCAGATACCACGTGACTCCGGACGAGGATCCCGTCGAGTTGAGCAGCGCGGTCGAGACCGTCGGCGCCAGGCCGCCGCCGAAAATCGCGCCCAGTTGCAGGATCAGCGAAGTGCCCGAGTAACGCACGTGAGCGGGAAAAGTGTCCGCGATAATGCCGCCCTGAACGCAGTGCGTTATCGGCACGGCCAGTCCCATGCCGACGAAGGCCAGTACTGCGAGTGTCCTGTTACCGGTGTTCAGCAGCGGCAGAAACACCGCGCACCATGCCAGTAGCGCCACCGATCCGCCGATGAACATATTTCGCCGGCCGTATCGATCGGCGACGGCGGTCCAGAACGGAATCATCGCGAACCACAGTGCGGCCGCCACCATCACGCACACAATCAGGAACTGCTTGTCGTAGTCCAGTTTCTGGGTGCCGTAGGACAGTGTGAAAACCATGAACACGTAGGCGACGGCGGAATTCGCAACTACCGCGCACAATGTCAGCGCCAGCCGTACGGTCCCCACCCGCAGCGACTCCACCAGCGGAAACCGAGCAACCTCGCCACGCACGACGACGTCGGTGAACGAAGGCGATTCGGTGATCCCCAGTCGGACGATCAGCCCGATGGCGACCAGCACGATGCTGAGCAGGAACGGAATTCGCCATCCCCATGCCGTGAATGCCGCGTCCGGCAATACCGCGCTTGTCGTGAGGAATATGGTGTTCGCGAGTATCAGCCCCGCCGGCGTGCCCATCTGCGGAAAGCCCGCGTAGAGGTTGCGCTTCCCGTCCGGTGCGTGCTCCATCGACAGCAGGGTGGCCCCGGCGCCTTCACCGCCGAGCCCGATGCCCTGGATAATGCGCATCACGATCAGCAGTACCGGTGCCCAGATGCCGATCGCGGCGTAGTTCGGGATCAATCCGATCAGCGTTGAGCCGAGGCCCATCAGTACCAGTGAGACCACCAGGGTCGCTTTGCGGCCGATGCGGTCACCGAAGTGCCCGAACACCAACCCGCCCAGCGGGCGCGCGATGAATCCGACCGCGAAGGTGCCGAATGCCGCGAGCGTGCCCGCCGAGGGGCTCAGCGAAGGGAAGAACTGCTTGTTGAAGATCAGCGCCGCGGCAGTGCCATAGAGGAAGAAGTCATACCACTCGAGAGTGGTGCCGGCGAGTGTGGCGAGGGCGATTCTGCGGCGGGCTGTTGCGTTGTGCTCGGAGCGAATCGAGCTGTCTGTCATGGCGGTCCCATCGGATCGGTGCGGAGTCGTGGTGTGACCCGGTGGGGTCTGCGGTCCAACAACCTTCGCGCTGATGCGCTGCCGTGAAGTCTGGCGCTGTGTGCCATAACACACCAATGCTGAATCGGGGCAGAGCTATAGCTGATCTGCAATATCGCAAGCCATGCCCTGCGCGTATGCCGCAGCCCTGGAATGAGCATTGGCCCTGACCGTCCTACTACGGCACTGTGAACGGCAGACATCGATCGAGGAGGTTCCCGTGTCCGACGAGACGATCGCCCAGCCCCCGCAGGGGCCGATCGCCGGATGCCGTAGCGCGGACGGGCTGCTGCGATTTCGCGGAATCTCCTACGCGAGCGCGCGCCGGTTCGCCCGTCCGATCCCTGTCTCGCCGCACCGCGATGTCCTGCCCGCCATGGCGCCCGGGCCCATCTGCCCGCAACTACCGTCCCGCCTCGAGGCCGTCATGGGTCCGCCGCCGGACGAACCAGCGCATAGCGAGGACTGCCTCAACCTGACCATCACCACCCCAGGCCGCACCGGGCGCCGCCCGGTCATGGTCTGGTTCCACGGCGGCGGTTACACCAGCGGTGGCGGGTCTCTCGAGTGGTACGACGGTGGTCGCTTGGCTTTGGCCGGTGACGTGGTCGTGGTGAGCGTCAACTACCGCCTGGGAGCGTTCGGCTGGCTCGTGCTCGACGGCGTCAGCGAGGGCAATCTCGGGGCAGCGGACCAGCGGGTGGCGCTGGAATGGGTACAGGCCAATATTGCCGCGTTCGGCGGGGACCCGGAGAATGTCACTGCCTTCGGTCAATCCGCGGGCGCTCAGTCGATCGTCAACTTGCTCGGTCGCAAGGATTCCCGTCATTTGGCCCGGCGCGCGATCCTGCAGAGTACGCCCGGCGCGGCATTGAACTACACCCACGCCCAGGCCCTCCGCCACGGCGAGCTGTTCGCGACGTTCCTGCGCGACGATCCGATCTCCGCCCCAGCGGACCGGATTCTCGCGGCCCATCGGGCGACGGCCCACGCCGTGGCCGCGGCCACCGGTAACCCGGTCCTGCCGCCGTTCGCGCCGGTGGTGGGTGTTCCTCCGCTGGACGGGCCACCCGCGGACGGGTATCCCGATCTGCTCGTCGGCCATACCCGGGACGAGGCGACCGCATTCATCCCCCGTGACAACCCGGCGCGCCCCACGACCGAGGAGAGCGACCTGACCGACTCGCTGTTCGCCGCCACCAGCCGCGGGCTCGCCGCCGCGGCCGCCGAGTCCGGCAGTGCCGTCTTCACCTACCGCTTCGACTGGGCCCCTCCGGATTCCCGATTCGGCGCGGCGCATTGCGTCGAGCTTCCCTTCCTCCTCGGAACCCCGGCTTCCTGGCGTAATAGCCCGATGCTCGGTGCCGCGACGTGGGCCGAGATCGAGTCGCTCGGCGCGACGATGCGCCGCGCCTGGACAGGCTTCGCGGCAACCGGGCACCCCGGCAAGGATTGGCCCGCATATTCCCCCGAGCACGGGATCGGGATGGTGTTTCGTCGTTAACCGCAGCGCTGCGAGCTGATTCCGGTCCGGGCCGTCCTAGACTCGGCCCGTGAAGGCGCCCCGATTGCTAGACGGCCGACTGAAGTTGCGGCATCTTGTCCTCATCGATGCCCTATCGCGGCAGGGCAGCGTGGTCGGGGCCGCCGCCGAATTGCACGTCACCCAGCCGGTGGCCACCCGTGGACTGCAGGAACTCGAAGACATCCTGGGCGTGCCACTGTTCGATCGTGGCCCTCGGGGCATCACCGCGACAGTCTTCGGCGAGGCATTCACCACGCACGCCCGCTCCGTGCTCGCCCAGCTCACCCAGGCCGGGCGACACGTCGTCGAGCTCGCCGACGCCGACCGCGGTTCCGTCGTCGTCGGCACCCACTTGGCCGGCTCGAATGTCCTGTTGCCCCGGGCGATCGCCGCGCTCAAGACCGAGCATCCACTATTGACCGTGATCGTCCGCGAGGGGTCACCCGATGCGCTGCTGCTCGATCTCGAGGCCGGCCGCATCGACATGATCGTCGGGCGCCTCACCGCGCCCTCGACCGCGACGCTACAGCGGCGCAAGCTCTACGAGGAGTCGATCGATCTGGTGGTCAGCACGACGCATCCGCTCGCCCATGCCAGCGATGTCGATCGGGTTGCGCTGTCGCGATTTCCGTGGATCCTGCCCGGCGCGGAAACCGCACTCCGCCGTGAGCTCGAGGAGTTTTTCGCCCGGAACGGCATTGCACTGCCGGGCAATCGCATCGAGGCAACGTCGTTTCTCACCGTGCGCCAGTTACTGCTGGAGACCGATGTCATCGCTGCTCTGCCGAGCCTGATCGCCCGGGACGACGCCCGGCTCACCACGCTGCCGATCTCGCTCGAGCCAATCGGACACAGCGTCGGGATCACGCTGTCCGCCGAACGGACGATGAGCCCGTCGGCGGACGCGTTGGTCCGTTTCTTGTCCGAAACCGCAGCGCGGATGGTGCCCTGAGGGATCGAGGGCCTGATATTCCGGCCGTGGGCCGCATCGGGTCGTGGGACGCGGCGCTATGTGGTTCTGACATAGCATTCGCCGGTTTTCGCATTTGTTCGGCATGATGCTGCCTGCCACGGTGAATGCATGACCGAAGAGAGTCTTCGATGGATCCGCAATTTCGTGGATGGCCAGTTCGTCGAACCCGAGGAGGCCCATAGCTTCGCCACAATCGATCCCGCGACCGGTGCCGCGTTCGCGTCGGTGCACGAGGCAGACCGGACGCTGGTCGATCGGGCGGTGGTCGCGGCGCGCCGGGCGCTTGATGCCGGCTGGGCGCGGACACCGGTGCGGGAACGGACGGCGCTGCTGCGCCGCGCGGCGGACCGGATCGAGGAGCGGTTCGAGGAGTTCGTCGCCGCGGAGATCGCCGACACCGGAAAGCCGGTGCGCCAGGCTCGCGAGCTGGATGTGGCGCGCGCGCTGGCGAACTTTCGCACCTTCGCCGACGTGGTGGCCGCGGCGGGGCAGGAATCGTTCCTGACCGAACTCCCCGGCGGTCGGCGGGCACTGAACTATGCGGTCCGCAAGCCGCTGGGCGTGGTCGCGGTGATCGTCCCGTGGAACCTGCCGCTGCTGCTGCTGACCTGGAAGGTCGCGCCGGCCCTAGCGTGCGGCAATGCGGTGGTGGTCAAGCCCAGCGAGGAGACCCCCGCCACCGCCACGCTGTTGGCGGAGGTGTTCGCGGAAGTGGGCCTGCCCGCCGGCGTGTACAACGTGGTCCACGGATTCGGCGCGGATTCGGCGGGGGAGTTCTTGACCACCCACCCGGGCATCGACGGGGTGACGTTCACCGGTTCCTCGGCGACCGGCTCGCACGTGATGAAAACCGTTGCGCCGCGGGTGCGTCCGGTGTCGTTCGAGCTGGGCGGCAAGAACGCGGCGGTGGTGTTCGACGACGTCGACCTGGACGAGGCGTTGGATGGCCTGAGCCGGTCGGTATTCACCAATACCGGCCAGGTGTGCCTGTGTACCGAACGGGTGTATGTGCAGCGTGGCATCTTCGACGAGATCGCCGACGGCTTGGTGGCGCGTGCACAGAACCTGAGGCTGGGCAGTCCGATGGACGAGGCGACCACAACCGGCCCGCTGATCTCGCAAGCGCATCGAAGAAAGGTGCTCGGCTACTTCGAGTCGGTCGCCGAATCCGGTGGCGAGGTCCTGACCGGCGGCGGCATCCCCGAACTGGGCGCGGACCTGGATGGCGGGTCGTGGATCGAGCCGACGCTGTGGACCGGACTGACCAACGCGGACCGGGCCGTGCGGGAGGAGATCTTCGGGCCGGTGGCCGCGCTGATCCCCTTCGACACCGAGAACGAGGCGATCGCGCTCGCGAACGATACCGAGTACGGCCTGGCCGCGTCGGTGTGGACCAACGATCTGCGCCGAGGGCATCGGGTGGCGCACGCGATGAATGTCGGGATGTCGTGGGTGAATACCTGGTTCCTGCGGGATCTGCGCTCCCCGTTCGGCGGCATGGGGCTGTCGGGCATCGGCCGCGAGGGCGGCGAGTCGTCGCTGCACTTCTACACCGAGCCGACGAATGTGTGCGTGCAGCTATGACCGGCGTGATCGATGAGACCGCGGCGAAGCGGTTGCTGCGGCTCGATGGGCTCGACGATGTCGAGACGGTAATTGTGAAGGAGGGTTGATGACCATGGATGCAATGATTTCGACTACCGAGATCGACGACATCGCGGCCCGGCTCGATGCCGCGCAGACCGGGGTGGCCGATATCCCGAGCCTTGCCGACAATCAGGTGATCCCCATCGACGCCGCCTACGCGATCCAATCCGCGCTCATCGCACGGCGCGAAGCGCGCGGCGAGCGGGTGACCGGGGTCAAGCTCGGGTTCACCAGTAAGGCCAAGATGGCGCAGATGGGCGTTTCCGACGTCATCGTCGGAAGGCTCACCGATGCCATGCGCATCTCGGACGGGGGCGAGGTGGCCCTGACCCGCTTCATCCACCCGAAGGTCGAGCCGGAGGTCGCCTACCGGTTGAGCCGGGACGTCGACCTCGACGACCCGACTGTCGACATCGAATCGTGCGTGGATGCCGTGGCCCCCGCGCTGGAGATCATCGACTCGCGCTACCGCGACTTCCGGTTCACCTACACCGATGTGGTCGCCGACAACACTTCCGCGGCCGGGTTCGTCGTCGGACCGTGGCGTCCGCTGCGGGACGTGGGGAATCGAGCGGTACGGCTGCGGGTGGGTGGGAACGAGGTGGTCGGCTCGACCGCGGCGATCCTCGGCGATCCGGTCCGCGCGCTGCACGCCCTGCTGGATATGTGCCGACGCCACCGGATCTCGTTGGGTGCCGGGCAGATCGTGCTCGCCGGGGCCGCGACCGCCGCCGTGCCGCTGGTGTCGGGCGTCGCCGAATGCGAAGTGGCGGAGCTGGGAACGGTTTCGGTGACGGGAGTTCGCGAATGACCAACGGCAGCAAGCTCATCGGGGGCCTGGCCGTGCCGCGCGGGCGGTTCCCGCACGTGCGGGTCGTCGGTGACCTGATCTTCGTGTCTGGTACCAGTTCTCGTCGGCCGGACAATACGTTCGTCGGAGTCGACGTCGACGAGATGGGCACCACCAACCTCGACATCCGGGCCCAAACCCGCGCGGTGATCGAGAACATCCGCGAAATCCTGCGAGAGGTGGGCGCGGATCTGTCCGACATCGCCCAGATCACCGCGTATCTGGTGTCCATGAACGATTTCGGCGGCTACAACGAGGTCTATGGCGAGTACTTCGACGAGACCGGCCCGACTCGTACGACGGTCGCTGTACACCAATTGCCGCACCCGCACCTACTCATCGAGATTCAGGCCATTGCCCATCGGCCGAATACAACGACATTTCAGACGTTGGAGGCACAGTCATGACGGTCATTCCGGAGCCCATCGATTTCCAGGGCTGGATCGACGAACACGCGCATCTACTCCGGCCGCCGGTGAACAACCGCACCATGGCGCTCGGCGAGGACTTCATCGTGCAGATCATCGGTGGCCCGAACCAGCGCACCGATTACCATCACGATCCCTATGAAGAGTGGTTCTACCAGGTCAAAGGGGATATTCAGGTCAAGTTGATGACTGACGACGGGCCCCGGACGGTGCATATCGGGGAGGGCCAGGCATGGTTGCTGCCCCGCGACATTCCGCACTCGCCGCAACGACCGGACCCGGATTCGATCGGGCTCGTCATCGAGCGGGTGCGTGCGGAGGGCACGCTAGAGACATTCCAGTGGTACTGCCTGGACTGCGACACCCTGATCCACGCGATCGAGCTACAGGTCCGTGACATCGTCGCCGACCTGCCGCCGGTGTTCAACTCGTTCTACGCGGACGAGGCCGCGCGCACATGCGGTAACTGCGGCGCTCTGCACCCGGGGAAGGGGTGAGCATGAGCGGAATCATCGACGTCCACACCCACTACGTGCCGAAGGGCTGGCCGGACGTCAGTGCGGACGCCGGATCTCAGGCGCCCTGGTTGCGTATCGAATCCGAGACCGACGCGATGATCATGATGGGAACCCGGGAGTTCCGCAGGATCCAGGCGGATTGCTGGGACGCCGAGGTACGCCTGCGGGATATGGACACCGACGGTGTGCGCAAACAGGTAATTTCACCGACCCCGGGGTTCTTCAACTATGGGCGCACCGGCGAACAGGCTGCGAAGATCGCCCGGATCTTCAACGACCTGGCGCTGGAAATTGTTGCCCCAGAACCTGATCGACTGATCCCGTTTTGTCAGGTGCCGCTCCAGGACGCCGACCTGGCGTGCCGGGAGCTCGATCGGTGCTTGGCGAACGGGCACCGCGGTGTCGAGATCGGAAACCATGTAGGCGATCACGACCTCGACAGCGAGGGAGTGGTGACCTTTCTCCAACACTGCGCCGACCGGGGTGTCCCGGTATTCGTGCACCCGTGGGACATGGCCAGCTCGCCGCGGCTGGATCGGTGGATGGCGCAGTGGCTGACCGCGATGCCGGCCGAGACGCACCTGTCGATCCTCGCGCTGATCCTCGGCGGAGTGTTCGACCGGATCGACAAGCGACTGAAGATCGGGTTCGCGCACGGCGGAGGCTCGTTCGCGTTCTGGCTCGGCCGGATGGAAAACGCTTGGCACCGCCGCAACGATGTCATCGGCACCTCCGAGTATCCGCCGTCGCACTACCTCGGCCGGTTCTACGTGGACTCGGTGGTCTTCGACGACCGCGCGCTCCGCTTGTTGGTGGACACCCTCGGTGCGGACCGGGTGATGGTGGGCAGTGACTACCCCTATCCGTTGGGCGAGCGCCCGGTGGGGGAAGTGGTGCGCAAGAGCGAATTCCTCGACGACGCGACGCGGGAACTGATCAGGCACGGAAACGCCGAACGGTTCCTGGGATTGTCATAGTCGGTTACGACGGCATCCCCGTTTGCGGCCGTCAGCGCCTTGGACAACTCCGAATCGTGCGTGATCTTTATTGTGGTGGAAGGCTTCTCGCGCTTCGCAGAGGTGTCCACTGGGCGGTGACATGATCTGATGGATCAGCGTCCAACAAGGCCACATGAACCAGTTGCCGATGCTGTCCACTGTCCAGATCACCGCGGAGCGGGTCCTGCTGCGCAAGGCGCGCGCCGCTGATCGGGAAGGGCTCATCGAGCTACAGACCGACCCGGAGGTCTGGGCCTACATCGGAGTCCCGCGGCTGCGCGAGGACGTCGAGCAGCGCCTCAACGCGATCGGTGGCACAGCCAACGCGACCGCCACTCCCGGCCACTTCATCATCGCAGACAAGGCCACCGACAACCTGATCGGAAGATTCGAGCTCAAACGGCGCGCCGCCAACGAGCCCGGCCATGTCACCGACGACGGCGAGGAACTGGAACTGGGCTACCTGATGCGGCGCGAGGCCTGGGGCGCAGGACTGGCGTTCGAGGCCGCCAGCGCGGCGTTACGCGCAGCCGCAGACGAGCTCCCAGACCAGCCGGTCCTCATTGCGACCCAGACGGCCAACAAACGCTCGCTCAGACTCGCGGCCCGCCTAGGATTCCAGCCGGTCAGCACGTTCGAATGGTTCGACGCCGGGCAGACCCTGTGCCTGGCCAGCCTGCACTCGTTCAAAGCCTGAATGGCAGGTGACGCCACCAAGCCCCGTTCTGCGACACGCCGTGCAGGTGACGTCACTTTCCGCCGACACAACGCGAGCCCGAAGCCGCTCAATGACACCAGAATTCACCGACAAACAACGTCGACGACATTCACCGCCCTAACCGCGCATTCCAACCTTCCACCCGCACAAGCAGATTCGTGCCCTTTGCCAGTTGATCTGACGTATTGCCAGCGTTCTGGCGCAAATGCAGGTGTTCTGCCACCGATCTCCCACTGGGCTTCCCGCCCAGCGGGTTGACGGGCGTCTGGCTGTGGGACGTTCGCCGCCTGGTCTGACTCGAGAGCACTGTGCCGCTGCTCAATCGGGCGGTGTGTCCTCGTTCTCAGTGCTGGGGAAGAGGTGGTCGAAGCCGATGGCAAAGAGTTATCGGCGGGGCCGACCATCAAGTTGAAGGTATGACCGACGGTCATGCCCGAATGATGTTCCAGGCGCCACAGGTTCCGACTTGTAACAGCTGCCATTATCGGTGAGTACTCGTTTAACAGTTATTCCGTTGGTAGTGAAGAACTTTCGAGCGCGCATCCAGAACGCGACGGCGGTCTCCTTCTTCTCGTCGGCGAGGATTTCGCTGTAGGCGAGGCGGGAATGGTCATCGACGGCGTTATGCAGGTAGCTGTAGCCGACGTGGCTGTTGCCGTTGCGGTCCAACGTTTTACCCGGCGTGCGGGTGCGGTGGCGTTGGCCGGCTAAGCCGCCCGAGGACCCGATGCCCACCGCCGTCGGGGATATTGCCCAGTTTCTAGATGTCGACGTGTACCAGATCACCCGGAGCGTCGTGTTCGTAGCGTCGGATCACCCGTCCGGTGGCCCGGTCCAGATGCGTCAGCCGTGCCAGCTTGTAGCGGCGCAGTACCCGGTGCACCGTCGAGGGATTCAACCCCAGCAGGTACGCGATCCTCGCCGCTCCCCATCGGCGCAGCACACGAACCTTGATGATGCGGCGTTCGGTCCGGGGCGGTGTCCGGTCCGGGCTGCGGTGCGGGCGTGAGGACCGATCCGCCATCCCCGCCGGCCCGAGCGACCGGTAGCGGCGGGCCCACCGCGACGCGGTGGTGGCCGAGACCTGAAATCGTTCGGCGGCTCGTCGCAACGGCCACTTGTCATCGACGACATAACGAGCAAGACGCAAACGACCCAACTCCGTCAGCGGGGCATTACGGTGGGACACGAAGACCTCCGATCGGTGAGTGCGTTCCTGGACAGCTCGCATCTCACTCGGAGGTCTTCGTCATTTCAGCTCGCCACGCCGTCACCAACGTCCGTGGTCAGTACACCTAGCCTTCGGTGGAGAGGAATTAATATGCGCGCCATCCAGATGGAACAGTTCGGCGACCCCGCGCAGGTGCTCCGCGTCGTCGACATCGAGGAGCCGCCGCCACCGGGTCCGCATGAGGTTCTGTTGAGCGTTGAGGTCTCGCCGTTGAACAAACACGACCTACTGGTTGTCACCGGCATGCTGGCGCGACCACCCCTGCCCCACATACCAGGCGCAGAGGGGGTCGCGCGCGTGCTTGCCGCTGGCGCCGAGGTCGATGGACTTCAAGTCGGCGATCTGGTCGTGCTACCGCTGTATGCCGGTGCGTGGCGTGAGCGGCTCGTCGTGCCCGCCGACGGCCTGTTCGCACTCCCCGCCGGCGGCAACATCGAGCAGTACTCGATGTTGGGCAGCAACCCCCCGGCGGCAGGTTTGATGCTCAGTGAATGCACCACCCTGCAGCCCGGTGACTGGGTGGTTCAGAACGCCGCGAACTCCGGTGTGGGACGGTCATTGATCGCGCTGGCCAAACTTCGGGGACTGAAGACGATCAACCTGGCCCGTGACGATTCAACGTTCGCCGAGCTCACAGCAGCCGGGGCCGACGTGGTCCACGTCGACGACCCCGATGCGGTCGGCGATGTTCGAGCAGTGATCGGCGACGCGCGAGTGGCGCTGGCAGTGGAAGCCGTCGGTGGTCCGGGGGTGGCGCGGCTGCTCGAATTGCTGTCCGACGGTGGATGGTTGGTCAGCTATTCCTGGGCCAGGGACGAACCCATGTGGGTCGACACCTCGACACTGGTCGGCAAGCACCTCACCGTCCGCGGATTCTTTGTCGGCGACTTCGACTACCGCGATAAGGTGCTGCCTGTCATTCGTGAAGCGGCACCGCTGGTGGCCGACGGAGCCCTTGTTGTCCCCGTGGCGGGCGTGTACCCCCTCGAGCATATCCAGGACGCGGTGCAACATCTCCTCCGTGGCGGCAAGATCCTCCTGAAAGTGGCGTAACACTCCAGGCTGTCTGGGGCTCTGTGTGTCCTGCTGCTGGTCTCAGCTTGTCTTTTAACCCCCATCAGCTGTGCGTGGTGGGGTTAAAAGACGAGCTAAGTCGTGTGGTCGATGGCGTGTTCGAGCCAGTCCAGCAACGCGATGGTGGCGTCGCCGTTGGCGTGGACCCCGGTGGCGACGCTCGGCACCTTGGCCGTTGCGCTGAACCTCATCTGAGACTCGGCTCCGTCGCCAGCAGGAGCCGCACGCCATCTCGGCGATCGTGAACCGGCAACCACCTCGCCGTCGGCGGCGACTGGACCAGTGGGCCGACCACCAAGGCACCGTTACGGTTGGCTGGATCCTACTCTTCGGGTGCACCGTAACCCTGCCCTTGGTACTCATCTCCGCAGCGGCACAGGACAACCCGGTGCCGAGGGTCTGACCTCGTAAAAGTCGCTGAGCCGCAACAACTTCGCGTCAAACGGGCCGCAGCCGAGAGCAACGGCCGACCATCACCGGCACTTATTCCGTATCGTCGCGCTACTCTTCGGCGAGTTCGGCCAGAAGGGTGGACGAGCCGAATGCACTTGGAGGACTTCTCATCTCGGTCCGACGCGATTGGTGGCCCGGCGAATGATCGGTGGTCGGCAATGCGGGGCGGTTGGCCGCAAGGAATTCATCAAGGAATTCATCGGTAGACCGGAGTGGCGGTAAAGGCCTCGTATGGAGCGAGATGTGGGCGCAGACCTGTTCATAGCATGCTGAGATGGTCTGTTCTCAGGGATATTTCGGCCGCGGATGGGCATGTGCGCACGAGTGTCGGCGATGCCCGCCGGCTTCCGTCATCGACTCCGCGTGGCGGCTGCAATGACTCAGCCGACACCCTGGCAGTTGCGCGAATCTCCGCGTGCCGCGCAAGTCGCAGCGCCCGGGGTGACACCCTGGGCGCAGATGCAGCGGGCGTTACGGAGTGGATGGACAGCGTCCTTGCGGGGAAACGCGGGTTATCTGGTGGCCGCAGTCGCCAACCTGGTCACGCTGGTCATGTTGTTCCGGCCTTGGATTACCGTCACCGGACCTGATGGGATGGCGCGGGCCGACGCTTTCGGCCGGATCGAGGCCACTACCAGCTACCTGATGGCTTGGTCGGGTTCCGGTCCGAGCACCGCTGACATCAGCGGCACCTGGGCCATCTTCACCACGGCCACGATCATCGTGCTGGTGACCGTGGTGGTGATCAATCTGCGAATCGGTAAGGCGGCGCTGTATCGAATAGCGGTGGCTTCCGGAATTGCGGTGGCGATTTTCGTGCTACTGACCATGCGCAACCTCAATAGCCGAGCATCGGATTTGATGGCTATGACGGCTCGAAGTTGGGACGCGGGTGGTCAAGTGGGTTCCTGGATACAGTGGGCCTTTTCCGGCGGTGACCTGATGTTGCCGGGTGTGCGTTCCTCCGGATATTCCACCACCAGTTTCACCGGTGCCGCCTTGATCGCCTGCGGTGCATCGATGGTCGCGGCGGTCGCGGCCATCACCCAGTGGATGATCCAGCGCTCGAAGCGATGACACCGGTGCTGTGGACAACAGTTGAGTGGCGCTTGATGAAGTCTGAATCCACAGCGCTGCAATGGATTTCGCGATGACCCACCGAAGCGAAATTGTGGGCGCTGGAGCAGGCATCGCGCGGCGACACCTCGGCTATGGGGCGCGCCAACGCATACGGGCCCCTCGGTTTCGGTGCCCGTGATCTCGAATCCGTCGCCCGCGACCCCGCGGCACGCATGATGCAGTCGATCGCCGACGCCGACGCCAGAAATCTGGCCGGTGCGGTCGACACCCTCGTGCACGGCGACCTGCGCGACCTCGACCTGCATCGCGAGGTCCGACACTTCGTCGCCCGTTCGATCAATACCGATACTGGTCGACCGGCACCGCACGCAGCGCCTTCGCCTCGGCCCCACCGAACCGCCCGTAATCAGTCGTTCACCCACGTCGCCGGCACCAGCGCCCGAGTCGCCGATCTGGGGGTGTCGATGGCGGCCGTGCTGTGCAGTCAGGCCATGAACGTCGGCCTGGTCCCGGAGACCACGCCCGGCTCCGACGCGCTGACCCGTGGTGTTCGGACCGGTGCCGCCGCGATGCGCACAACGCAGGCAAGGCCGCCCGCGCCGGCGCCGTCGGGATGCAGGTGATCCGTCAGACGAAGACCGTCGAGAAACCCGGAAGAAGCCGGGCGGCATGTCCGGTTCGGTCCCGGCCAGGCGCGGTCGAGGATCCAGCAGCGGGGCAGCCATCTGTGAGTACTGCCAACGACGGACTGTGACGAATCGGCCCCTGTGCGCCGTTGCTGTTGTCAGGTCGGGATTTTCGGGGCGTGAGCTTAGAGCCTAGCCGGGGAACAGTGCGTCCGCGGTGAACATGCCGATTGCGTAGCCTCCGGCGGCTCGGATGCTCGTTCGTATGCTGGCGGCATGAGCGATATGGCGTATTTTCTTGCGGCGGCTGAGCGGGGGTTTCTGCTCGATGTGGACGATGGGGTGGCTTCCTTGATCCAGGAGGGGGTTCTCTTGCCAGTCGACTGGTCTGGTGAGGGGTGGCCCGGACAGATATCGCAGTTCGTGGTGGGTCGGGTGGCGGCCTTTGGGAAGGACCGCGCGGTTGTCGCTGCCGTCGAGTCCGCAGCTAGGGAAGCGGCCGGGGCTGACCTGGAGCGCGGTGAACACGTTCCGGCGATTCTGCGCGCAGTGGATGATGCCCTGGCCCCCGTGGGGTTGGCGCTTGGCGAACTGCGGTCCGGCGACGATACGTATCGTGTCGGCGTCATGCGTCGCACGACGGCGTCGAGTCGGGCGTGGGGTCTGGATCGGCCTTCTCCCGAGTTGCTTTACATCATTGACTGTCCGTGCGGTGGCATGAACGTGTGGCAGCTACCCAGGACGGAAGCGAAGCCTGATGAAGGCGAGTGCAACTCGTGTGGTCAGGACTTGTTCGATCCTGCCGGTACCTCGATCGTGCCTATGCTCGTGGAGCCCGCCTGCTGAGGTGCTGCATGAGTCGGCCCCCACACCCTTCTCGGCGGATTTCACGGGTCGTCGCAACACTCGTGTCAATGCGGCTGAGCCGAGGAGCTTAGCGAGACGCTCGGCTGGGGTTTCCCAATCGAGCGTCTTGCGGGGTCTGGTGTTGAGCGCGTGCGCGACGCGTTCGAGTTCAATCAAGCCGTGGATGGATAGGTCTGTGCCTTTCGGAAAGTACTGGCGTATTAGCCCATTGGTGTGAGCAGGACCAGGTGCAAGGCCATCTCCTCGCCGGTACGGGTGGGCAGCGGCTAGTGGCCGGCGTCGATGTCACCTGCGAGATCGTCGAACGCCCGAGCCGCCTGCCGGCGCAACTGGGCGCCCTCGCGCCATGTCGCCGGCGGGAAGGACACGAACACCGACCAGTCAGCGCCGTGACCGATCGGGGCGTCGCCATACTTCGCGATGTCGTCGTACGCGCCGTCCGCAAGTGTGCACGCTGCGAGGTGGGCAACCCACATCTGCCGAGGCGTCATCTCGAACTCGCCGTCGTCATCGTGCTGCAAGGGGTCGGGAACGAGGTGCATGTCCGCCTTCTCGAAATGTCTTGCAGCAGTTCGATGTCGGGCACACTAGGCGGCGGACATGGACCTGCAGCAGCACCGCCCGACTGTCGAGCGGAACGTCGACCACGGTCCGACGGTGGTCGCGTGTGTGGCGACCTCGATCGCAGTTGCTGGGTGCAGCGGTCGGCTATCCGACGGCCACGAAGTCGCCGAGCCCCAGTTCGTGTCGTGCCGTGGCGACGACTCGAGCGACACTGTCTTGGGGTCCGGCCGCGAGGCGGTTGTGGGTCACGGCGAGCGCGAGTCCGTGCTCGGGGTCAGCGTAGGCGATGCTGCCGCCGGAACCGTTGTGGCCGAAGATGGTCGGGTTGGTTCCCGTAGGGGATCCGGGGCCGCCGAGGAAGAAGCCGTGGGCCTTGCGGATGGGTCCGCCCAGCACGCGGTCGATGGCATCGGTGCGCAGGGTGGTGGCCTCGTGCAGGGTAGCGGGGCTCAGGAGCTCGCCGGAGATCGCGGCGGCGTAGAGGCGGGCCGCACCGCGAGCGGTGATGGTCGCTGCTGCGGGAACGGCCAGACGGCGGATCTCGGGGCGGTTGGCGAAGTCGGCGGTGGGAGCCACGGCGGCCGGGGCGACCCGGTGGAAGGCCGGGGGCATGTAATCCAGGATGGTGGACCAGTTTCCGTCGTAGAGGGTGGCGGCGCGGGCCCCGTCGGGCAGAGCGAAATACAGCTGGTCCGCGATGCCGAGCGGGTTGGCGATGTCGTCGAGGACGGCGTCGATGGCCCGGTCGGTGGCGCGGCGCACGATCTCGGCGACCAGGTGTCCATAGGTCCAGCCGTGGTAGCCGGTGGCGGTGCCGGGTTTCCATTCGGGACGTTGCTCGGCCAGCCAGTTCGTGACCGCCGCGGCGTCGCTGAACTGCTCGACACTGAGATCAGCGGGCAGAGATGCCAGGCCCGCCCGATGGGTGAGCACCTGGCCGACGGTGATGGATTCCTTGCCGTGCGTACCGAACTCGGGCCAGTACTCGACAACCGGGGCGGCGTAGTCGAGTACGCCGCGGTCGACCAACACGGCGACCACGAGGGCGGCGATCCCCTTTCCCGTCGAATACGACGGGAACAACGTGGTTTGGTCCACCATCCAGCCTGTGGCGGTGTCCGCCGAGCCGGCGTGGGCTTCGAGCGCGAGCCGCCCATGGACATAGGCCGCGACCTGGATGCCGATCTCCCGGCCGGAATCCACGAGATCGTCGAGCAGGTTCTGAATCATTTTTCCTCACTTGGTATTTCGTTCGTTCACGCTATGGAACTGGTGTGCTGTTGTCCCAGTCTGCGCGACCAGGCTCACGTGTGGCTTGCGCCGGCCTGTCGGCGTTTGCACAGCTGTTGTCCGCTGGTCGGACCGGTTCAGGCGTGGACGGGGGTGCCGAACCAGCGGGTCAGGGCGGTCTCCAGCCCGGCGAGGTCGCCATGGTCAGCAGCCCAGGCGACGTATCCGTCGGGTCGAACCAGCAGTGCCGAAAGATCCTGTGGATGGACGGATTTGGCCGTCACAATGTGCAGGCGCTCGCCCCAGGCCGCGGCCCGGTCGCGCAGTTCGGGCGAGCCGGCGAGATCGAACACCACGGCCTTGCCGGGGCCGAAGTGCTCGGCCACGCGGGTGCCGTCGGACAACCCGAGGTCAGGCACGGTTGCGCCGGTGCGGGGATGCGTGCCGCCGAGATCGTAGCGGTGCAGGACTCCGGAGGTCTTCTTGAAGACGGTGGTGGTTCCGTCACGGGTGGCGAGGAGTTCGGCGGTGACAGCGCGCATGGCGCGACTGCGGGGGTCGGTGCGCATGATCGCGATCTGGGCGCGGGTCCATTCCAGCGCCCACTCGCCGATAGGGTGGCGTTCGGCGGTGTAGGTGTCCAGCAAATCGGCTGACGCCCAGCCGGTCACCACGCCAGCGAGTTTCCAGCCGAGGTTGACAGCGTCACCGATGCCGAGGTTGAGGCCCTGGCCGCCGAAAGGCGAGTGCACGTGGGCGGCGTCGCCGGCCAACAACACTCGGCCCTTGCGGTACTCGGTGGCCTGGCGTGTGTTGTCAGTGAAGCGGGTGGCCGAAATGACCTTCGTGATAGTGACATCCGCGCCGGATACGCGGCGCAGGCTGGCTTCCAGTTCATCGGCGGTGACGGGGGTGGCGCGGTCGGCGGGCGGGCCGTCGAGCTCGACGGTGAGGAAACGGCCCGGCATGGGACCGAAGGTGTAGATGCCGGTAGGTGTGGTGTGCCAGCCGGGGGAGAGATCGGCGGTGCCCGTCATCTCCACCAGTGCTTGGCGGCCGGTGATCTCGGGATCTATTCCGGGGAAATCGAATTCGGCAAGTTTGCGGACCAGGCTACGGCCCCCGTCGCAGCCGACCAACCATCCGGTGCGCACGATGCGATTACCGCAGTCCACGGTGACGCCGATACCGTCGTCGGTGAAGCCGGTCACTTCGACACCATGTCTGATCTGCACGCCCAGCTCGAGGGCGCGTCGGGTGAGGATGGCCTCTACGGCCTGCTGGGAAACCAGGAACGCTTCCCCTGCAGGGCCGACCTCAGCGAAGGCGGGGTCCTCGAAACCGACCTGGTTCGGGTCGATCATGATGCCGGCGAAATGCCCGGCAGCGGCCCGCCGGTCCGCACCGGCATGGACTTGCCTGTGCCATCCAGGAATTGACGGAACCGCGCCCGAGCGTCCTCCTGGGCGGAGAGCAGCTCGGGCAGCAGGCCGCGCCGGTCGAGCGCCTGGGCGGTGGGCATGTTGATCGCGCCCGCCTTAACGGTCTCATCGGGTTCGGTGAGCCGCTCGACCACCAGCACGTCGACGCCTGCCAGACGCAGCTCGCACGCCAGCATCAATCGCGGCCGGCATCCACTGGCTGCTGTCGGATCAGTCCTCGTTCGTTTCCGGCGCCATTCCACGTCACACCGGTGCCGCCGTCAAGGTCATCGACGGTATTGCGGGCGTCGATTCCCTTGGCGTAAGCGAGAATTGCGGCCCGGTTACGGTATTTGACGGCCAGGGGATGGGCTTGCGACTTGTCGGGGAGATTGCCGCCGACACCCCAATTCCCTGCTGTTCGTCGGCGACGGTCAACAGCAGGTATATCTCGGTGGCCGGCGGTTCGATCTCATCGGACACATCCGTTAAACACGCGGATCTACCTGCGGAAATACGCGTAGCCGGGGGATGGCCTTCGCTTCGCGGGTTCGATTCCCCGGCCGCCGCCGTGAGGAACAGCGCCTTGCTACTCGACAGGCCGAGGGCGGGCATGTGGTGTGCGGCATGCGATCACACCTCCGGCCGCTCCGAGAGCAGGCCTAGGAGAGACACATTCAGCATGCGGCTCAGTGTCGGGCTGAATTCCATTGCCAGTGACGCCAATTCCGGATCGTGTTCGTAGGCCGTCTTCATTGCGGCTGACGGCTCTTCCGCCGACCGGTGATCACGACGTGCACGCCGTCGGCCACCAGCAACCGCGCGGTCTCCTTCCCGATACCGGTTGCGCCACCGGTGATCACAGCAACCTTCGCGTCGGCGACCTTGTTGTCCGTGCTCATGGTTCCCGTCTCCTTGCCTGTGGTGTTCCCGCGCTGTGAGGCTCGCCACCTCGACGCGTGCTCGTAGACACACTGCGCCCGGTGTTCGCGGGCACGCCCCGCCCGCCCATAACCGTCACCGAATCTGAGGCAACGCACAGGTTGATACGGGTCATTCGGTGCTGGGCGCACGAGCGACAGAACCTAGCACTCTGGGCCAGTACGACGAGGAGACCATCCGGGACATGCACCCGATGGGCCGGATGGGACAGCCCGCGGATGTCGGGGAGGCGGCGGTACGGGAGCTGACCGCCGAAGGCGGGAGCGCCTCGTTCGTGGTCGCGGACGTGGACTCGCAGGAGAGCATCACCGACCTGTTCGACTCGGTCATGCGCGAATTCGGGCGACTGGATTATGCCGTGAACAACGCCGGCCTGGCCCATGAGACCAAGACGATCGTCGAGGCGGACCCGGTGAAGTTCCAGGAGATGCTGTCGACCAACGTCATGGGCCTGTTCCTGTGCATGCAGCGCGAGATCAAGGAGATGCTCGACAGCGGGCGTGGCGGCGCGATCGTGAACCTGGCCTCGATCGTCGGGCTCAACGGCATCCCGTTCAGCGGCCCGTACGCCGCGACCAAGCATGCGGTGGTCGGCCTCACCAAGACCGCGGGGATCGAATACTCCGGTCAGGGCGTGCGGGTCAACGCGGTCGCGCCCGGCGCGATCAAGACCGACATCATCGCCCGCGCGATGGCGGCGATAACAGCAGTCGCATGTGGGTCGCTCCACGTTCGTTCCATTTCTTCGGCGACGGATTCGGTCAGTCTGTAGACGTGCACCGGCTTCGAAGCGTGAGATCGGCAGTGGCACAGTCGTTGTGGCCGCCGGCATCGGCTGCCGATCATGGATCGCCGCATGATCGACGGAGGCCGAGACTGCCCGGCTATCGTGTCGTGCCAGGTTGGTGCCGGAGCATGCGATCGGTGACGGTCCACGCCGATCCGTCGGCACCGACGCCGGTCAGCCCTTCCAGGTAGGCGGTACCGACCAGCGCGAGTGCGGGTCATGTCCACAACTGGCCACCCCGGTTACTTGGCTTGGAATCCGCCGTCGATGTTGAGTCCAGGCGGCCGTAGATCGGCCCACGGGGTCCAGCGACGAGAAAAGTCGCGTTAAGGGGGTTGAGGAACATTGGAACGAAACCGGCGCTAAGTCATTCGCGAGCCCGGGAGCGCTTTGACCAAGGCTTTGGTGGGGCGGAGCCTTCGGCAGTCGTGTTGATCACTGGCTGTCTGGAGGTCCGGAGTGCCCGGTCGAATTTCTGACGGAGCGGGCCGCAAAGTATGCGATGTACGACAGGGCTCCTGTGCGCCCCGAGCTGGAGTGGCATTACCGAGCACGTGCGGTTGGGCACTCCCGTGCTGTTCTATCGGCCTGCGTGGGGGAGGTGTCCACGGTAATTGGGGTGTCTGGAAGCTCGATCGTGGCTAGAGTCGCGGGAATGCACTTCCAGCAGATCTACGGCTGACGGGGCCGGGGCAGCGCCCCGGCTTCCCTTCCCACACGTCCACGCGCGCCCTCTACGACCGAGCCCCTTCTCGAAGAGGTCGGTGCGCGGGTTTGTTGTGTCCTGTTCGCCGTAGAGCTGAAATGAGTGAGCTTCCGTGTCTTCCGTATCCCATCGCCGCACCCACATCGCGATGGTCGGCATCCCCGCCGTCAGCCACGTCCTGCCAAGCCTCGAGATCATCCGCGAGCTGGTGGCCCGCGGCCACCGCGTGACCTACGCCAACGACCCGGCGGTAGCCGACCTCATCGCGGCCACCGGCGCCGAACTCGTCCCCTGCACGTCCGAACTGCCGGTCGCCGACAACGACTGGCCCGACGACCCCATCGCCGCGATGGGTCTGTTTCTCAGCGACGCCATCCAGGCACTTCCCCAGTTGCGCGCCGCATACGACCACGACCCGGCGGACCTGTACCTCTACGACATCGGCGCCTACGCTGCGCGCGCCCTTGCCGAATCGCAGAACCGGCCCGTTCTGCAACTGTCTCCGACGTTCGTAGCTTGGGACAGCTACGACCAGGACGTTGCGGCACACCTGTGGCAGCTACCGGGCGCCGACGCCTACCGGACGAAGTTCGCGCAGTGGCTGGCCGGCTGCGGAGCGGCCACCACTGACGTGGGCGCCTTCTCCGGTCGTCCCTCGCGGGCCGTGGCGCTGATCACCCGGGCGATGCAGCCGCACGCCGACCAGATCGACACCGGCACGGTGACCTTCGTCGGGCCATGTTTCAACGTGCATAAGGGCGCGGACAGCTGGAGCCGCCCGGCGGATGCGGACAACGTGCTGCTGATCTCCCTGGGCTCGGCATACACCCGTCAATCGGAGCTCTACCGCAGGTGCCTGGCAGCCTACGGCGACCTGCCCGGCTGGCACGTCGTCCTCCAGATCGGCAAGTACACCGATCCACAGGAACTCGGCGATATCCCGCCCAACGTCGAGGTGCACTCCTGGGTCGCGCAGCGTGAGATCCTCGAACACGCGGATGCCTTTCTCACTCACGCCGGCATGGGCGGCTGCGGCGAAGGACTGCTCGCAGGCGTGCCGATGATCGCCGTGCCGCAGGCCGCCGAACAGTTCATGAACGCCGACCGGCTCGTGGAACTGGGCGTTGCCCGCCGCATCGACACCCCGCAAGCCACCGCTGAGACCTTACGGGCGGCCCTGCACGACCTGGTCACCGACGCGGAGGTGGCCCGCCGCTCGGCACGACTGCGCGCCGACGCACAGGCCGAGGGCGGCACCCCGCGCGCTGCCGACCTCATCGAGAACATGCTGACCTGAGATTGCCCACCACCACAGCCAGGTCGTGGCGAAGCAGCATTCGCTGTTCACCATCCCCTCTTGTTCTCCCTGCCCTCGTCATCTATGGCTTGTGCCAGGAGCAAGGAGACTGGTGAGTCTGGCCTCGCTTCCGCCTCGCACACCCGGCTGTCTCCGGGAACCGGGTGTGCGAAACGGCTTTTCGCGGGCCCTAACCAAATCCGCGAAAAGTCGCGCTAAGGATTTACCGCAGATAATGACACAACTGGCCATACCCCGGCGCCGCACTCTCATACCGCACAGCCGCTCATGAAACCATCAGCGCCGCAACAATGCTCACCAAACCACCCGAATCAGTCGATCCGGCTCCCCCGAAACGCTTAGCGCGACTTTTCGCGCCACTGGACCCCACATGCCAGATCTTGCTGCGGCGGTGCCCGCCCCACTGCCCGGCAGCCGCGGACCGGTAGGGCTGCCCCTGGGCATCGAGCAGCAGGTAGGTACGGGCCGCCGGATCAGGCGGCATCGTGGAATACCAGCGCGAGCGTGCGGCGGTGGCCGGACCGGATCGTGGACACACCGTGGCGGACCGGGGCTGCCGACCAGCCCCGCGCGGTCCGCACCGGCCGGTCCCGGGTCGTGAACACGAAGCCGTCGCCCTGCTCGAGTTGAGTCACGGTTCCGCGTGATTGGGCGCGGGCGCGCTGCTCGACGAGCAGCAACTCCCCACCGGTGTGGTCGACGCCCGGCCGGTCGAGGCCGATCACGACCTGGAGCGGAAACACCAACTCCCCGTACAGGTCTCGATGCAGTGCGTTCCAGTCACCCGGGCCGTAGCGCAGCAGGATCGCCGTCGAGTTGGCCTGGCCGGCTTTGTGGCACACAGCAAGCCATTCGTCGAGGGTGTCCGGCCACGGCGCGGGGCGGCCCAACCGCGCCCACCAGTCGCGGGCGATCGGCAGCAGTCGCGGGTAGAGCGCCTGCTTCAACTCCTCGACCGGTTCAGGGTAGGGGGCGGCGAAATACCGGTACTCGCCGGAGCCGAACCGATACCGGTTCATGTCCACGGTGCTGCGGAACAGCTTCGGCCGGGCATAGAGGTCCGCGATCGTGGCGGCCTCTTCTGCGGTGAGCAGGCCGGGCAGGGGTGCGCCGCCGTATTCGTCGATGCCGGTGGTGACCGCTGCCCAGTCCACCCGGCCGACCCGCTCGGCCCATCGATTCGAGCGCGCGGCCGTGGCGGCATTCATGCGGCGGCCTCGAGGTCCAACAGCAGGTGCTTGGCGTCCGCGCCGCCGACGTATCCGCCCAGGCTGCCGTCGGTGCGCAGCACGCGGTGACACGGCACGATCACCGGCAGCGGGTTGGTCGCGCACGCCGTGCCGACCGCTCGCACCGCCTTCGGGTTGCCGACGAGCTGAGCGACCTGTGCGTAACTGCGGGTCTGCCCGTAGCCGATCTCGGGCAGATGTTTCTGCACGGTCTGCCGGAAGCCGTGTGACAGTGACAGATCCAGCGACAGGTCGAAGGACGTGCGGCGGTGCGCGAAGTACTCGTCGAGTTCGCGCATCACCTCGTCCAGACGGGCCGGCGCGCGAAGGATCCGTGGGCTGATCTTGTGGGCGAGGGTTTCGAGGACCTTGTCGTGGTCCTCGCGGGCGTAGGCCACGCGGACCAGGCCCCTTGGTGTGGCGGCCAGCAGGAGCTGCCCGACCGGGGTATCCATGGTGGTGTAGGCGACGTCGAGCAGTTCGGCCTGTTCGGCCTCGCGTTCCAATAGTTGGTGCAGTCGAGACAGGGTGGTCTCGTCCACGGGCGCCGACAGAGCGGCGGCCAGATCGTCGTCGCGGTGCATCTCGTTCATCGTGTTTCTCCTTTCGGTGTCGCGCCCGGGTAGGTCTTGCGCAGATTCTTCACACCGTCGGCGGCGGCGCGGCGTGCGGCGTCGGTGGTGCCGCCGAGGATCTGCGCGATCTCGGCGTAGGGCAGCCCGGCCACGTAGTGGTAGGCGACGGCTTGGCGTTGTTTGTCGGGCAGCTCGCTGACTGCTGCCCAGATTCCCGTGTCGTCGGTGCCGGCCACACCGTTGCCGGTCGGCTCCTCGGGCATCTGATGCATGGGCAGCGGGTTGCGTTTGGCCGCGCGGATCACGTCGATCGCTTTGCGGTGGGCGATGGTCACCAGCCACGCCTCCACATTCGCTGTCTCGGGCAGGTCGGGGTAGACGCGCATCGCGGCCAGGAACGTCTCCGACCAGGCGTCCTCGGCGTCGTGCGCGCCGAGCACCACCCGGCAGACCCGCAGCACGGTAGGCCCATGCTCGGTCACGACCGATTCGAACGGTGGTTTCACGGTCAGAACAGCCTTCCCGCGCTGATCGCAGCCGGCTCCTCAAGCTCGAGTAGTGCACATTTGCGCTGCAGTCCGCCCGCGTACCCGGTCAGCGATCCGTTCGCGCCGATCACCCGGTGACACGGGATGAAGATACAGAGCGGGTTCGCGCCCACCGCTTGGCCGACACGGTAAGCCTGAGACCGGTCACCCAAGCGTTCAGCGATCTGCCCGTAGGTGGTGGTCTCCCCGAACGGTATGGCACTGACCTGTTCCCACACCTGCTGCTGGAATTCGTCACCGGCCGGGTTCAACGGCAAATCGAAACTACGACGCTGACCCAGCAAATACTCCAGCAACTGCCCGACGGATTCCCCCAGAACCGTGTCGTCGACGAACGACACCGGCGGCCCGAACAGCTCCTGCGCCGGCCGCCGAATGTGATGCCGGAAATACACCCCGGTCACCGCCGCATCGCTCGCCACGATCGTGACCGGTCCGAGCGCCGCGGTGTCGATCACCGTGTGCCGAATACTCATCCGCTTCCCTCTCTCTCGTTCTCACCAGGCAGACGCTCACCGGGCACCGAACGTGAGAAACGGGTCCCAATTCGCGAGTCTTCGCACAACTGACCGGCGGCTGGGGATGGCCCTGACGTCGGCCGCCACAGTTCTGCACAGCGGCAGGCCCTGCGGGCGGGGATTCCAACGGCGCCAGCGGCTACGACACCGACGCGGCGATCCTGCAGCAACACAGGATCGCCGCGTCAGCGGCCAATCGTGGCGCCATGCTCGGTCACAGCCATGGGCCGCATCCGCCATCGTGCCCGGTTCAGTGGGTCGTGTTCCACGCCTTGTGGACGAACTCCAGGCGGTTGCCATCGACATCGCGGACGTTGGCGGCGTAATAGCCAGGTGCGAAGTAGGTTCGGTCGGCCGGTTCGCCTTCGTCGATGCCGCCGGCCCGGATGGCAGCGGCATACACGGCGTCGACCATCTCATTGCTGTCACAGACGATGCCGACATAGAGGCCGGTCTCGCCGGACACGCGTCGGCGCAACCAGATACTCGAGCCGACCCTCGCGCCGGAGATGTAGTCGGCGTCACCGATACCGAAGAGGTCCGGCACGCCGTCCGGTCCGTCGGCGGCGCGGTAGTTCCCGAACGCGCGCCAGCCGGCGGGGGCGAGGGCTTCGAGGTAGAAGGCCAGCGCTCGGTCGATATCGGTGACGGAGATGTAGACGTGGTCGATCACTGTGCGCTCTCTTTCCACGCGGTGGCGTTCGCCTGGGCGAACTGGTCGAAAGTTCGTGCGGGGCGGCCGAGGATCTGCTCGACGGTGTCGTCGGGCCGGGCACCGTTGCCCGCCGCGATGGTCTCCGTCAACTGGCGCAGAACGGCACCGTACTCGGCGGGGATACCGGTTGCCAGTACGCTGGCGACCCATGTCTCACGGTCCAGGTCCCGGTGCACGATCGGCCGGCCTGTGGCACGGCTGATGACGGTGGCGGCGTCGGCGACGGTCAGGGCTTGCGGCCCGGTCAGGCTGTAGGCATGTCCGCTGTGTGCGGCCGGATCGGCGAGTGTGTTCGCTGCCACGGCCGCAATGTCTTCCACGTCGATGAACGCTTCGGCGCCGTCGCCGGTGGGTACGGTGATCGCGCCGCACACCGGCCGCAGGAACGTCTCACTGAAGTTCTGCATGAACCACGCGGGCCGCAGAATCGTGTGGCCGAGCCGGTGGCGCGCGATCAGGTCGAGTTCGACTGCGCGCGTGGCGATCTCGTCCGGTGCGTGGTCCATCCCGTACGCGCTGAGGAATGTCACATGCTCGACCCCCGCCCGCTCGGCGGCGTCGAGGAACGTCGAGACATCGGATGCGAAGTCGGTGCGCAGGACCGGCGCCATGAGGTAGACGCGATCGACGGATTCCACTGCCGGGCCGTAGCTTTCGCGGTTGCTCCAGTCGAACACGATGTCGGTACCGGACCTCGCGATGGCGCGGACGGAGGCTGCGCGGCCTCTGAGGTCGGCGACTACGCGGGAGCCGGTCTTTCCCGTTGCTCCGAGGACGAGGATGTTAGGGCGGTTTTCATTCATATCCCCAGCCTGAGTCACAGTAGTGCGCGTATCAATGTTTAGAACTCTCCAATGGCAACGCGATACGCTCGTCGTGTGGATGTTCTGCAGGACTACCTGGTGCGGGCTCGGGCATCGGGTGCGGTCTTCGCGCGCTCGGTGACCCGGCCACCCTGGGGTCTGACCCTGCCCGGTTCCATTCAGCTCTCGCTCCACACCGTGCTTCGCGGCCATGCATGGCTCTGGCTCGGCGACGCCACCGAGGCCCATCGACTGTTACCGGGCGACCTCGCGATCGCGGTCGGGGGACGGGACCACCACATCGCCGACGAGCCGAACCCGGCCATCTGTGTCTCGCACGAGGAGTTCTGGGCGCGGACACCGGATGTCGACGCCGCCGATCCCGAGGCAGTGGTCTTCCTGTGCGGTGCCTATCGTCTGGCCGGTGACGTCGGTCGAAGCCTGCTCGAGGCTCTTCCGCCTGTCCTGGTCATCCGACCGTCCGCGCACGATCAGGTGCACGACGTCGTCTCCCTGATCTCGCGGGAACTCCAGCATTCGGCGCCCGGTAGCCAGACGGTTCTCGACCGGCTCCTCGACGTTCTGCTCGTGCTGGTCCTGCGCGTGTCCTTCGACCAGAGCTCCAGCGCCCCACGCTGGTATCACGCCGCCGAAGATCCCCGGCTCGGCCGGGCGCTGCAGGCCATGCACGAGAAACCCGACCACAGCTGGACCGTCCCCGAGCTCGCCCGACTCACCGCCATGTCTCGGCCGTCTTTCGCCCGCAATTTCGAACGCGCGCTGGGCCAAACCCCGATGCAGTACTTGACGGATTGGCGTCTGACCCTCGCCCGCGACTATCTTCGGGCCGGTGAGCTCACCCTCGACCAGATCGCACGCAGGACGGGCTACACCTCACCCAACGCCTTCGCCGCGACCTTCCGGCGACACCACGGCCTGCCACCTGGTCGCTGGCGCGAGGCGAACATGGCCGTCTAGCACAGACATTCAGTCGGGTGATGACGAGTTGACTTGGGCAGTGCTGCCGAAATTCAAGCTCATGCGCGGGCCCGCAGGAGTTTGCTGTTTCGGCGCGCAGTGCCGCCGATCCCGCTGGCATCGGCCGCGCATGATCAAGGCGTCGCCACCGGCGGGGATGAACGTGGTGCTGCGGCCTACGCTGCTGGGCGGGATCAAGAACCTGCGCGTTGCCCCTAAGCTGACCACCGGGACAGTGGCGGTGGGTGGAACGTTCGCCGGCCGGTCGGCGTGCCAGCCCGCGCTGTCGCGGTGGTCGCGATACCAATTCATCCAGATGTTGTCGTAGGCGACCTCGCAGTAGTTGCTGAGTTCGGCTGTCAGCTCGACGAGGAAGGCGGCAGCGGCGTCGCGGAATTCGCACGTCAGTCGAGGCTCGTCGATGTAGCGGTTGAACATCCACCGTTGCCGTTGTTCCCAGCCGGCCAGCGTGCTCAGCTATCGCAGCAGCTCGTCGTGGCCGAGGACCAATCCGGGGATGTGCACGATGGACGACTCTGCGTCGAGGTGATGTATGGCCGTGTTGGCGAATGCGTCGAAATTGATGGCCGGCTGCTGCAGATCGCGGTCGTCGAAGAGAGTGGGCCGGCCCTCGTTGATCGAGTGCGTTTTTCACGGTCACCTCAGAAGTTGTTCGATGTGGTTGATGGGACCCGCTGACGGGGTGGGCGGCCGTGTGCGCGGGCGCCCACCCCGGCCGGCTACGGTGTCGTAGTAGTCGCGGAGCAGCGGATCGCCGGCGGCCCACGCGGGCCGGGCGAGCCCGTCGTCCCCGACGACGATGCCATTGTCGTTGTGGTCGTTGGTCATTCGGCTATCCCCTGAGTCCGGTCATGCGCATGGTGATGTTGATGCGGCCGTGGTCGAGACCGTATCCTTCGGGCGCGCTGTGCGGATGGATCTTCGTGACGCCGTTAGGCCAGCCTGCTGGGGCCACCGAAGACGAACAGGTCGCCCGAGGCGAGCAGCAGGTCGGTGTAGGGCTTGCCGCGGGTCTCGGTGTTCCCGAATCGGAAGGTGCAACTGGCGCCGACCGACAGTGACACCACCGGCGCGAGGCAGGATTCGTCCCTATCCTGGTGCATGCCCAGCCGGGCTGTGGCGTCGTAGACCTGCATGGGCGCTCTACGAGGCCAGCTGGCACCCGACATCCACCGGGAGCTGCACCGCTTTCATGTCCTGAGCGACAACCTCGTCGCCGTCGAACTGTCCATCCAGGGCACCTTCATCGGCCCGTTCCAGACGCCCGCCGGTGTCATCGAGCCGACCGGCGCCAAGCTCGACATCCCCACCGCCGACTTCTGGTACCTCGAGAACGGCAAGATCAAGGAATTCAACTGCTACGTCGGGGTCAGCGTCATGCTCGCGCAGCTCGGCGTGCAGCCCGACTTCGCTTCCGCCGTAGCCGCATCGGCCGCCGCCTGACGGTCCGGGATCATCTTGTCGGTTCAGCTGCCGGAGGCGTCGTTTCTCCACTTATTCGTCGCCCGCGGTTCGGTCGACCTCGAAGGAGCGGGTGCCCTCGCGGCGGGTGATGCGGTGCGCCTCACCGCATCCGGCGGCCAGCGGCTGACGGCAGTGAAGGCGGCGTTGAAGGAGATCGCCAAGGGAAACTTCTAGACCCGGAACGTCGGCGGGCGGCCGTGGCGCATCTGATGCGCGTGCTCGAGGTGAGCGAGCGGTTCGCCTGCCGGGTCACCGGGCAACACCGAAGTACCCAGCATCGCCCTCCGTCGGCGCAGACTCCGTCGGATCCCGATGCGGCACTACGTGATTGGCTGCGAACGTGGGCGCGAAGCCATCCCCGGCAGGGGTTCCGCCGCGCTTACCACGACGCCCGCGCCCAGGGCTGGACAGTCAACCATAAGTAGATCCAGCGTCTGTGGCGCGCCGAGGGACTGCGGGTGCCGCAACGGCGCCGGCGCAAGCGTCTGGGTGTCTCCACCGCCACCACGGCCCTCGCGGATGCACCGAATCGAATGTGGGCGGTGGATTTCCAGTTCGACGCTACCGACGACGGCCGCCCGGTCAAGATCGTCTCGATCGTCGACGAACACACCCGCGAATGCCTCGGCGGCCTGGTGCAGCGTTCGATTACCGCCGACCGGCTCATCGACGAACTCGACCGCATCGCCGTCGAGCGTGGCTATCCGGTGGTGCTTCGCTGCGACAACGACCCCGAATTCGCGGCCGCGGTCATGGCCGACTGGGCAGATGAGCGGGTAGGTCTGGCGTTCATTCCGCCTGGTCAACCCTGGCGCAATGGCTACATCGAATCGTTCAACGGTCGCCTACGCGACGAATGCCTCAACATCAACAGCTTCTGGTCGCTGACCCAAGCAAGAGTCGTGATCAGCGACTGGAAGGACGAATATAACCACCACCGAAGACATTCCGCACTGGGCTACCAGACCCCGGCCGGATACGCTGCAACCTGCATCCATCGATAAGCGGCTCTCACACCCGCTGGACCGAATCACGGGGTCCCGTCACGCCCGCAACAGATTTCCGAGTTCGGTGGCGAGGCTTCGAACATGCGACTCATCGCCTCGCCGCCGATGCCGCCGTCGCGGCGGCATTTCTCTCGCACCTCGGCAGGATGGTGATCGAATGCGAATCGCACTTGGCAAGTGAAAATATTGTGTCGCAGTGCAATTCAATCGCGACGGTCTAGTACCCGATCTGAATATCGCGATACCGACGCCGATTACGCAGCCGGGCGATCTAGAGCAGCGATTGTTCGGGCCGGGTGGGCATCACGTGGGCCTGGGGTTGCGCCCCGGCACTGGCCTACGCGCAGCAAATCCAGCAGCTGATAGTAATCGTCGGGCAGCAGTCGATAACCCACAAGCGAATCTCCCGCTGCCAGGTCCGCGCGAAGCGCGGCCGGGCTCGACTCCGCTCGAGATGCATCGAATACGATGGCCGATACCCAAAAGCGTGAGAAGGCTCTTGGGTATCGGGTGGGTTGGGTCAGGCCGAGATGCGTGCCGCGTCCGCGTCGCGGAACCGTTTGATGATCTCGTACGCGGTCACCAGTACCACTCCGATCGCGACCGCGTTGTACAGCAGGTCGACATTGGAGCCGCTCTTGATCGCGGTGAGGAACTCGTCGCTGAAGAACCGGTGCTGCGACAGGATCCACAGCGTCGGCGCCGCGAACAGCAGCTGCGCGGCGGCGTGCCAGCAGGCCAGCTGCATCGTCCAGCGCCCCTTGGCGATGCGGGCGATCTCGATCAGGATGATCGCGGCCAGACCCGCCACGATGGGCCACAGCCAGAAGGTCCACAGCGATTGGTCCAGGACGTGGACGCGGTCGCCGCCGTCGGGCACCCAGCTGAAGTTCCACAGCAGCGCCACGATCAGGAAGGCGTTGTAGGCGATCGCGGGAATGGCGTCGCCGAAGCCGTTGCGCTTCTCGAGGTTGCGGTCGGGCAGGTTGTCGACGGTCCAGGTCTTGGCGTCCGCCAGCACCCGATCCCGATCGCGGGAGCGGTCGATCAGTGCGAAGATCACCGTCGGCCACGCGATCATCTGGCCGCCGACGGTCAGTATCGAGCCGATTCCGGCCCCGATGGCCTTGCCGATGTCTTCGGTCTCGATCGCCTCGGTGACTATCAAGACCGCGACCACGATCGGCAGCACGATAGTCAGCAGCATCGTGATCAGCCGGATGTAGACGGGGTAGAGATCGGGGCCGATCAGGGACAGCGGCCGGTCGGCGTATCGGGCCGCGAGCCGGATCGGATCGCCCATCTCGTTGATCACCTCGCGTTCGACGGCGTCGGGGTCGGCGTCTTCGCGGGCCTCGACGGTGTCGGTGATGGTGGCGCGCAGTTCGTCGGCGACGTCGGTGCGCTGGTCGGCTGGGATGCGGCGGACCACCTCGTGGACGTAGCGCTCGGTCAAAGACGGGGTACTCATGGCGTTTCCTTAGTCAGTTCGGACATCGACGTGACGAGGGCCTGCCATTCGCGCACCAGTCCGGCGCACACCGTCAGTCCTTCGAGGCTGGTCTTGTAGAACTTGCGGGGGCGGGATTCGTCGGTGTTCCACTCACTGGCCAACAGGCCCTGCTTCTCCAGGCGTCGCAGCAGTGGGTACAGCGTGTTGCCGTCCACCGGGACCCCGGCGTCGTTGAGGGTTTCTAGCAGCGCGTAGCCGTACTGCGGTTGCTTGAGCAGGGTCAGGCAGGCGAGCACCACCGTGCCGCGGCGCAGTTCTTGTGCCTGGCTCAGCACCAGTTCGTCCGGCTCCATACATCACACGATACTGTGTATCACACACTACTGTCAATGGGACACTATCGCGTCCTGAACAGTCGAAGTTCGGGCCGGGGAGGCCAGGATGGTGCTGGACACGGCCGAGTTGACCCCCACCGCCCGGGCCTCCCCGGCCGACGGCGAGGTGCGCTACACCAACGGCCTGTTCACCAAGGAGGTCGTGGGCGGCTACACCGCCATCCAGGTCAAGGACAAGGCTGAGGCGATGGAGTGGCGCTGAGGGTGTGCATGACCCCGCGTGGACTCTCAACTCCGTCGTGCTCCACGACGGTGAGGTGATCGGTGCGCAGTCATTCTGCGCGAAGGACTTCAGGGTCTGCGCCGAAGTGAACACCGGGTCCTGACTGGGCTTACGCCCCGCAGGCCTTGTCATTGAATTCGATTGTCGCGGTGCAAGTCTCATGGAGAGTCGCAGGTTCCGGTGCTCGGCGGGGCGCACCGAACATGGGAACGGTGGTGAGCAGACGTTTCACGCGGTCAGCTAGTGATCGAAGCGGAATTCGACTTGTGACGGCCCGACCGTGTCGGTGCCCGCGCATCCTCGGTCGGGCGGGGGTGCCGATCAGTCGCTGGTCCGCCGTCTAGTGGAGCGATATGCGTTGCCTCGCACTGTGTTCGGGGGTGTTGCTCGCGGAAATGGCCGAACATGTTGTCCCGCAGTTCGATTCACTCAAGGGGTGAATGTGGCGGCGACGAAGCGGGTGATCACTGTGGATGCTTCGTCGGGGGTGATGTCGTGACGTGCCAGTTGGAGCAGGAGGCCCTCGACCAGGGCGAGAAGTGCTCGTGCATCGTGTTGCGCCTGGTCGAGGGGATGGTGGGTACTCAGTCGGATGGCGGCGGTGAGTGCTCGGGCGAGGCGGGTGGAACCGGCGGACAGGCGTGCGGACATTTCCGGATTCCGGGCAGCTCTGCCGACGACGGCCAGCCAGGCCATGACCTGTATCCGCCACGCGTCGTCCGGCGTCGGTGTGGCCGACGGTGCCGAGTGGGCGGCAGCGCCGGGGATCATGCTCTGAAGTGTCCGGCGCACAGTCGATTCGGCATGTTGCGGATCGGCGAGGGCGGTCAGTTGATCGACGCGATACCGCCCGCACCTGTGGGCTGGACACGAGCGCGATTCGGGACTATCGAACCGCGAATCCCGGCATCGCCGACGACGACCTGCACGCGATGTTCTTCTCCGATGCGCTGTTCCGGATAGCCGCCCTATGGTGCGCTGAGGCCAGCGCCGGGGCGGGGAGGGACACCTACCTGTACGAGTTCGCCTGGCCGAGCCCGGCGCGCGACGGTGCGCTGCGGGCCTGCCACGGCCTCGATGTCCCCTTCACGTTCGACACTCCGCACAGTCCGCTCGCTGCGGATCTGATCGGCCCGGAGGTTCCTGCGGACTTTGTCCCGCTGTCGGCCGCAATGCGCAGCGCCTTCGCCGCATTCGCTACGACCGGCGCCCCGGGTTGGCCCCGGTTCGACAGCATCGAACGAATCCACCGGATCTGGAAGACTCCGCCCGCACTGGGCAGAGACCCGTTGTCGGCGTCTCGCCGGATCTGGCAGGGGAGCGGGGTTCCCGGGGCCGCGATCATGTGAACCGCCCCGGGTTTCGTGGCAATGCCATTAACTTACGGCGTTTGCGCAGGTCGGCAGTCGTGAAGGCGGGCCGACGGGCCGTGGCGTGAGAGTTGCTGTGTAGCAAATGGTTTCGGGGTAGGGTGCTGGTTCGTGGTGGAGGCGGGCCGGTTGACCGACCGGATCGGGTTGGGTGCTGACTCGGGTAGTGCATCTGGATCTGGTCGACGAGGTGCTGGTACAGACCGGTCGCTATGAGAAGCGGCGGCGGTTGTTGCCGGCGCGTGTGGTGTTGTATTTCGTGTTGGCGATGACGTTGTTCTTCGACGACGCCTGCGAGGGAGTGGTGCGCAAGCTCGTCGACGGCCTGCGGTTTCTGCGGTCGTGGAGCGAGGACTGGCAGGTGCCGACCTCCCCGGCGTTGTGCAAGGACCGGGCCCGCCTCGGTGAGGAACCGGTACGAGAGTTGCATCGGCGGGTCGCGGTCCCACTGGCCGGTGCGGGAACCCCGGGCGGCTGGCTTGCCGGGCGGACCAGTGCTCACACCAAACATGCTGGCGGGCACGACATCCCAAAAGCTGTTTCGCTCCCGACCACCGGCAGGGGCACGGTCTGACGCCAGAACTCGAGGTTCAGGCAAAGTAAGTACTCACCTGCCGGGGCTACCGGTACCGAGTCTGTCCTACTGACTCGGTACCGGTAGCTCCCATAAGGCCGATTGGCTGTGAACCGGTGGACTCAACTCAGCCTGACACGCAGGGAGCCGCCCGCTGCGGTGGCATCCGGCAGCGATGCGTCGCCGTCCAGGCCGGAGTTGTTCTCGAGCGTGCTGGACTGGAGGCTCGTATCAAGATGAGGGGCGGGCCGGCCGAAGGGGTGTTCAGGATCAGGCCCCGACCGCGGAGATCCGCTCGGCGCCTGGGTGGATACTGAACCGCCGCCGGTCGAAGTCCCAGAATCGGTAGATCGGCCACTGCAGGGTGTGGGTCGCCCAGGCGCCCACGATGATGGCCTGGTGCACCGGCTGCACCCGAACCCCGTGGTCCCTGAGGGTGCGCAGCCCCATCAGGTGGAACTGCCACTGGCGGCGCGGGCTGGTACGCCGCCGTCGGGAGGAGGTCTGAGCGCGCATATTCGTCAACTGGTCGATCCGAAATCCTCGCTGGGACAGGCACAACGCCAGGTCCAGATCCTCGGCGACATCGATGCGCACCTGGGTGTCCTCCCGGGCCAGCAGCCACGCGTCCCGGCGGATGGCCATATTCGGCCCGTACATATTGCCTACCGGGCCGCCGAGTCTGCCGCAGCGAAGTAGCACCCACTGGCCGAATTTCAGGAAGAAGCCGATCGGCGAATCGTGGTAGGTGCAGAGCCCGGTCACCGCGGCGGTCTCGGGGTGCGCGGTCAAGAATTCGTGAATGGTCGCGCCCCAGTTGGTGGCGACGAGGGTGTCTGCATCGGTGCGCGCGATGAATTCACCACGCGCCTTGTCGAATCCGGCGTTGCGCGCGGCCGGGATGCCGCGGGTGGGTTCGTAGATGAGTTCGACCTTCGGGTGAGCGGCGGCGAACTCGCCAACGATGTCGGGGGTGCCGTCGTCGCTGCCGTTGTCGACCACGATCACCTCGTCGATGGCCTCCTGCATGACCAACCGCTTCAAGGTGCGCTCGATCAGCTTGGCTTCGTTGAGGACTGGAACGACAACCGACAGTATCGTCGGAGAATTTGCGTCTGACATAGGGCCATTTCTGTTTTGACGTACGAAGATCGGATTCATCGTTCATCTGTGACTGAACAGAACCGAAGAGTACCGCCGGTCCGGTCGTCCATTTTTCAATCTTGGGAACATACAAAACCGGCTGCCAGGCGGAACCACCGCGCGGGAACGGCAGGCGACCAACAGCTCGAGCATGCGGAGATCGGTGTGCCAGTCGATGCGGCGATCCAAGCCCACGATCCCGAAAACCGCGCCGTCGGTGGGTGTCTCGCCGTGGGGGTAGGTCGAGCCGAAGGTGTCGGTTAGGTAGAGCACCGGCGCCACACCCTCGATTCCCGACGTCGCCCTCAACGAGGGAAACACCATCCCGCAGCTCGGCTTCGGCGTATTCCGAGTCCCCGACGAAGAAGCGACCCCGGCCGTCGCTGCCGCGCTCGAGGCCGGTTACCGGGTGATCGACACCGCCGCCTACTACAAGAACGAACCCAGCACCGGCGCAGGCATCGCCGCATCCGGGATCTCGCGCGACCAACTCCACATCACCACGAAGGTGTGGCACACCGACCTCGACTACGACACCACCCTCGCCGCGATCGACAAGAGCCTCACCAACCTCAAACTCGACTACCTCGACCTCTACCTGATCCATCGGCCGGCGCGCTTGTACGTCGACACCTGGCGCGCGCTAGAGAAGATCAAGAGCGACGGCCTCGCTCGGTCGATCGGGGTGTCGAACTTCCCCGCCGCCCAGATCGAACGGCTGATCATCGAAACCGACACCGCGCCCGCCGTCAACCAGATCGAACTGCACCCACGGCTCGCGCAAACCGAACTCCGCGACTTCGACACCCGCCACGGCATCGCCACCCAGGCATGGAGCCCACTGGGCCACGGCCAGCTGATCTCCGACCCGACGGTCAATGCCATCGCCGAACGACATGGCAAGACCGCGGCACAGATCTTGCTGCGATGGAACCTCGAGCCCGGCAACATCGTGATCTCGAGATCTGTTACCCCCGATCGGATTCAGTCGAACATGGAGATCTCCGACTTCGAGTTGACCCTCGAAGACCACGAGCTGCTCGCGATACTCGACACTGACAGCCGCACCGGCCCAGATCCGACTGTCTACGGCGCATCGTAGATAGCGAACGCCACGGCGCCCGGCAGCATGCCGAGCACCGTGGCGTTGTCTACCGGGAATCGCCGGAAGGCTTGCCCGCCAGCGGGATCGCGGTGGACCAAGGTCAACTGGCCTCTCGCTTTGTTGATGCTGACCTCCACCGATCGATGCTGGGAATGTGTCGAATTCTGCTGAGGCGATGTCTCTCGCTGGGGCCGAAGTGACGAATTGGCTTGTGTCCCTTACCTTTGGGCCGATAGATCACCTGATTTGTGGCGTAGATCACATCTTCTGCCGATGTTGGGCGGGGTGCGCGTGCACAGAAGTGATCGAGATCATCGGCGCGGCCGCTAGTCTCGGTGGTTGTGCAGTCGTATGTATCCCAACTCGGGACCGAACCATGGCCCGAGGGGTCACACTCTTGCAGTTCTACGCACCTGTGGATCTGAGCCTGTCGCCGTAGCTGCTTTGATGAGGCGCAGTAGAGCGCGAGCGGCGGGCAGCGTGAGGTTCGGGGGATCCGCTGGAACAATGACCTCGATTCCTGCCGACTTCACGCTGTCACGCGATGGGGATGGGTCCGACGACCGGCCTGAAGCGTCGAGCGGGTCAATATTCTGCATGAGACCACCTTCCGATCGGATGTAGCGAGAGGTGTGCATCCCGGGGTAGCGCCTCAACGACATCCCGCAGAGCTGGAAAGACATTCGCGATATGACGGTTCGCGTTCCACTGGACCGACCTGTCGGATTCTCAGGGTTCTCTAAGCTGAACCCGTATTGAACCTCTACAGGCCACTACCTGGGATTCTGTGTTGATTAGGCTCAAAAAAGTCACCCGCCATCCTGTATAACCGCAGGTAGAGCGGGTGATGGGTCGTACTGGTTGTGTCCGGAGGGGGTATCGACCAGTACGCCAACCTCTTACAACACCGAAAACTGCTGGTCATCGGCAAATAGCGGTGGCGTGACGGTTCTGGTCCGGTTGCCGCGGGTTCGTGCCCCCGGCGGGGCACACCGAACACGGGAACGCAGACGACCTGCGGTTTCGGGCGGGCGACTGGTGATCGAAGCCGATTACCATCTATAGGCGGACCCAGCGGTGATCATGAGACAACTCGAACTCATGAGTGGGGTCAGGGGTTCGAGTCCCCTCAGCTCCACAAAATCCCACCAAACCGACATCTTGAAGGTGACGGATTGGGACTCGAACCTGTGGTCTGTGATGGGATCTTGTTACAAACCATTTGGTTGGAAATGTTGTGCTCGGAGGCGCAGGTTTCGCTGGCGACTCGGTGCTCGCCACCATTGACGCCCGGCTCGACCGTCACGTGGAACTGCACCCGCCGCCGACCTCGAAATGTTGATCACAATGGCGACGCCATTACCATGCCCGACGAGGTCCGCCATCCGGCCAGATAAGCTCGGCGGCAGCGGGTGAAAGGACGTGACTGTCGGCCGAGTTCGCGATGAGTTGGGCAGTTGCGTGGTGCGATGGCGACCTACTTGACCGCACGGAGGCGCAGAGCTCTATAGCGGCAGGGTGCCCGGTTCGTATGAGTACAGGATTGGCGAATCTCGCGCGGTAGTGCGTGATGACCGCTTGCTCGCGTGCTCTTCCAATCAGCTGTGATCCGCGGATCAGAAAGGAGGCGCCGAGGCCCATCAGATGCATCCCGTGGGCAATCGTGGTAGGGAACCCGGCTGCTTGCGCACTGTGCTCACACAGGTGAATCGGATTCGAATCGCCGGATATGTGAGCGAAATTCGATACGTCTTCACGTGAGATAGATACCGTTTCGGTCCACTGTAGGCGCGGATACTCGGACGATTCCGCGCCGTTCGGAAGGCCCAGTGAGAGTTCCCACCAGAATGTCAGCGTGCTGAACTGCGGTTTTCCCACCGGCGTCAGTGGGTTTCCCCACCAAATGTCAGCAGTCGGTTTCTGTGCCTCGGTGGCATGAACTGGGCTAACTGCACGTCGGTACTCGTCCTGGGAAGTTCCTCGTCAGACCTTCTGCGGTGCCGCGTCTGGCGCCGGCGCGGTGGCGGCCTTCACTTCGGCGTGGACGACGGCTAGGCTGACGCCGACGCCACGGGAGATTTCGCGTAGGGACTGGCCTTCGGCATGCCGGGCGAGGATGGCGCGGCGCTTGTCGTCGTCGACCACTCGGGGTCGGCCGCCTTTGCGGCCGTGGCGGGCGGCGGATTCCAGTCCGTTACGGGTCTTTCGGGCGATGTCGCGGCGTCGGTCTTCGGCCAGTGCGAGGGCGAGGTCCAGGATCAGGCTGCGCTCGGTGTGCTCGCCGGCGGCGATGCCGTGCAGGATCTTGACTGCGACGCCTTGCTGGAAGAGGTCGTTGAGCACGATCAGACCTTCGAGGAGGTTGCGGCCGAGGCGGTCTGCTTCCTGGACGGTGAGCATGTCGCCGGGGCGCATGTAGTCCAGGGCGGCTTGGAGGCCTGGCCGGTCGGCGACCTTGAGTGTGCCGCTGGTCTTCTCATCGAACACCCGTACGCAGACCAGGTCGAGGTCGTCGTGCTGTCGCTGGGTCTCCTGTTTGCTCGTGCTGACCCGCACGAGTCCGACGAGCGCCATCTCAGGACCTCCGAGTGTTCTGTAAACGTGTTCGACAACCGGGTTGGAGGGTACCGAAAAACGAACGGGTTTCCGAACGTTGGGTCCTGAGGAAACGCATTCGGCGTAGGGGGGCGGGACAGGCGTTCGGAAGACGGTCGATTTCCGAACACAGTTCGTGGGTCGAAACATGAAGAGGGTCCCGGAAAACTCCGGGACCCTGGCAGTTTCCCTCAGTAGGTTCGGGTGGTGTTGGCGGGATGGGCCGGGTGCAGGACGTAGCCGGCGTATCGGTAGTCACCTCCGTGTTCGCGGCGCAACGTGATCTCTTCCCGCTGAGCGGAGATGGCCTCGGCCATGCCCGGTCGGGTCGGGTCGGCGGCATCGAGACGTTCGCTCAGCGGTGTGTAGTACTCGTCCCACCAGTCGCTTTCGGGTAGCGGATGATGGGCGCTCACCCGATACCCGGCGGACCGTGCCGCGGTCGTGTTCTCCTCGGTGGTTCGCAGCGGATAGGAGTCGGCCCAGAAGGCTCGTGGAGGTGGTGCCGGAGTGTCGGTGGACCACTCGATCTCGGTGACGACGAGAACACCGTCGGGGGTCAGCAGCCGGCGCCATGCTCGCAGGGCAGTGTCGAAACCGATGTTGTAGACCGAGCCCTCGGCCCAGATCATGTCGAAACTGTGGTCGGGGAACGGGAGCTGGTCCATCGAGCAGTTGACCGTCGAGATTCGTTCGCTCAGGTCCTGCTGTGCTGCGGTGTCTGCGAGCTCGTCAAGGAACGGTTGATGCAGGTCCACGGCGACGACGTGCGCATCGGCTTCGGCGGCGAGTAGCAGCGCGGCCCGTCCTGGCCCGCAACCCACGTCGAGCACCCGCGGACGGGACCGACCGGGCCCGGCCAGGCGAAGCAGGTGGCGGGTGGTCTCGTCGGATCCGGGACCTTGCCGGGGCAGGTTGTGGTGCAGAGCGAAGAAGGCGTCGGTGACGGGGTTGGAGAGGGGTTGTGTCATGCGGGATCCTTCGGCGGCAGGGATATCGGCGCGTCCTGGGCTGGCTGCCCGTATGCATGCAGCCAGCCCAGGACGACGAGATAGGGCGGAGCGGAGTGTTTCGGCTCGGCTAGATACCGAAGGGTGCTGCGTAGCGGACGGTGCCGCTGGGCAGTTGTTCGGAGTCGAGGCTCAGTGCCATCAATGCCTCGTCGGGGACATCGATACTGAGCCGGATGTCGTACTCCGACGCGCGGGTGAACCCGAACCTCGGGTAGTAGGTCGGATGTCCGAGAACGATCACGAAGTGCTCGCCCGCCTGTTCAGCGGCCTCGAGAGCGGCCCGGATGGCAGCGGATCCGGCCCCGGTCCTCTGATACTCGGGCCGCACCGCGCACGGCCCCAGACATAGCGCCGGGGTGTCGTCCACGTGACAGCGAGTCAGCAATGCGTAACCGACGGGCTTACCGTCCGGTCCTGCGCTGAGGATGGACAAGCTGTCTATCCACGCCGGATCGGCGCGCAGAGCGTCGACGAGGTCGGCCTCCTCGGCCGTGTCGAACGCGTCGAGGTTGATCTTGCGGATCGCGGGGATGTCGCCGTCGGTCTCGGCGCGGGTGATCCAGTTGGTGTGAGTGCTCAAAACAGTTTTCTCCATTTGCGATGGTGAGTTGAACGATGAGGACGTCCTCGGGTCTGCGGGCTGAAGTGCCTGCCGCAGGCAGATGGGCGCAGCGGGAGGTCCCCGGATGCGTGGTGCCACGATCGGCGCTAGTGCTGGCGGTCCCGGAATCGGTAGGTCGCGCGCAGATCCCGCGTGATCGCCTTCTTGGTTTTGCTGCGTTTGGCCGAATCCCGGGCGTTTCCCCGTGCCGCTGCCCGCTCGCTTTCGCGCAACAGCTTGCGGTACCGGTCGAGCCTGCTCACATCCAACATGCCGGCGACCACGGCTTCCTGTACCGCGCAGCCTGGTTCACTGCGATGTTCACAATCACGGAAGGCGCAGTCTCGGGCGTAGGCCTCGATCTCGGCGAAGACCCGCTCGACCCCGTCCGCGGCATCTTGCAAGCCGATACCTCGCAAGCCCGGAGTGTCGATGAGCACCCCGCCGCCGGGCAGCGGCAGCAACTCGCGGTGCACGGTGGTGTGCCGGCCTTTGCCGTCACCGGCCCGAACTTCGTTGGTATCCATATGCTCTCGACCGAGCAGGGCGTTGGCGAGGGTGGACTTTCCCGCACCCGACGGGCCGAGCAGAACCGTGGTCCCGGTAACCACCTCCGACAGAAGGTCTAGACCCGCACCTGTGGTGGCGCTGGTGGTGACGATGTCCACTCCGGGCGCCAGGGCGGTGATGACGGCCAGGGCCGTACCGGGGTCGGCGGCGACGTCTGCTTTGGTGAGTACGACGACCGGTCTCGCACCGCTGTCCCAGGCCAGCGCCAGTAGCCGCTCTATCCGGCCCGCGTTCAGCGGTGCTGTGAGCGGGACAACGATGGCGACGGTGTCGACGTTCGCCGCCAGGACCTGCTGGTGGGAGGTTCGATCCGACGAGGCCCGGGTGATCGCGCTGCGTCGTGGCAGCAGCGCCACCAGCTCCGGCTCCGGCTGCGGGCGCAGCGCTGCCCAGTCGCCTGTGCACACAGTTTGGGCGGGGTCGAGGGAGGCCACGGCCGCGCTGGCCGCGCGGACGGGACCCGATGCGGTCAACGTGTCACAGCGGCCGCGGTCGACCCGCACGACGCGAGCCGGAACCAGACCATCGGCCGCATGCACTGCGAACAACGCTGCGAACGAGTCGTCCCAACCGAGTGCGGACAAATCGAATGAGGATGGAGAAGATGAATACATAGTGAGACCCTTGGAAAAAGGGGCCCCGGCTCGAACGCCGAATCCGCCGCGGCTACGAGCTGACACAGCTCGCGCCGCTATCGGCGATGGGAATCAGTCAGACCGGAGCCCGGGACGTGAGGATGGTCCGGGCGCTGCGCAGGGCAGCGGTCTTCACCGCGTTCATCAACTCACCTCCCAATCTCTCGTACTATGTCGAACTCGGACGCATGACCTTAACAGCCGGCCGACACTACCCGCAATCGTTATGTGGCCGGTCTTCTCCAGCCGTCCAAGCGAGCGGCCAGAGTACTCGGGATCTTGCCGGATCCGTCTGTCACGTTGCGTCCTGGACACCGGGATCCTGAGGCGGTCGCCGCCGTACTCACGGGCCACTGCCCACCGTCGACGATTTCGCCACGGCCATCATCGCCGCGATCGAGGCCCCCGCTGTCCGCAAATGGGGCATAGCTCTTCCGAACGATGTAGTGGCGATCCAGCACGGGCTCATTGTCGGGGAAATGGCGCTCTCTCCTCGATCGTTACCTCTCTCGCGTCCCAAATCCGCCGCTGGAATGTGGGTTCGTTTCGGCGGAACCGGTGTTTGCGTTTCGGCGGGATGGGCCGCCGCCCGCACCAGAGCGTTCCGGTCTGCCAGAGCCAGCCGTAATGCCAGGCATGGCGTGCGGGAGTGAGCAGTCCGGCCGTGGTGAGCGTCTCATGCAGGATCTGACCGAGCGCTCCTATCCCGCCGGTGAGGAGCTTGTTGGGTTCGGGCCGGGTTGTCTGGAAGAGCAGGGCCGCTTCCAACAGCGGCCGCGACGCGGGCGGGACCGGCCACACGCACAGCGGAGCCGGATCAGCGACACCGATCGGGCTGGCATAGATCAGGGCATCGATGGCGAAGGCCACGCAGGGAATCGTTTTGAGTTCCTTGAGCGTGGTGCCGGTGAACAGCTGGACCGCAGCCGCGGCGGCGTGGGCCGGATTGGCAGTGTGGGCACGAATGCGGTCGACGACCTGCTGATTCACTGGTGTGGTGGTCAGTCCCGGGCCCACGGAGTAGGCCAGATTCGGCGGCAATTCCAGGTTGATGCCGTGGAGTCCGAGTGCGGCCTGGAGACCGCGTAGCCGGGTGACGGTGGTGTTGGGCCCCGGGCTGTCGGCGATACGCGCCGTGAGTAACCGGTACAGGGCCAAGGTTTCAACCCAATTCGCGATCCCGAGATCCGGCCGCTGCTCGTAGAGCTTGCGCAGAGAAGTATGCCGGTCATGTAGGGCTTCGAGCACCCGTTCGGCCACGACGGCGTCTCCGGCGCCGAACCACATCCCATCGCCGCCTCCCACATGGGTGTGCTCGCAGCCGCGACCGGTGCGTTCGGCGATCCACGCGCACGTGGCCTCGACCGATTGGGTGTACACGGCATCGACCCGCGCGAACTCCTCGGGCGTCAGGCGAGCGGCCGCATCGTCGCGGAAAGTCCCGACGTCGGTATCAGGCACCTGCGGCAGATCACCACCGCTCGCTGCTGAGGCCGGAGCCGCTGCGGTGGTCGCGGGGCCCAGGATCTCGCCGAGTATCGCGCCCATTTCTTCGGTGAGGTGGTGAGGCACCGCATTCAACTCGACCGCACCCCAACAGACGCGCTGTGGTGAGTGCCAGACCAGGACCAGATGCAGACTCCCGGATCGGCGCAACCGCAGCAGCCAGGCGAGCTGGTCGGCAGTGAGGGTATGCGCACGCAGTATCACCAAGTGCCGGATGCGGTAGGCGTAAAGCCAGGCAAGCACCGCTCGCGACGCCGGCTCCAACGCCGCTACTTTCTCCGGCACAGTCCGCGCCGTCGAACAACCCAGCGCGGCCAGGGTATCGGCGGCCAAGGCGAGCCCGGAGATCGTGGCCGGCGTCGGATGCACTGTGATCACCCCGCTTGACAGGTCGTGCGCATCCAGCAGAGCGCGGGTCACGGCGGCATCATCGCCGACGTCGCGCAGGACGGTGATCGGCGGATGCCCGGGGGTTTCGGCGGCCACCTCCTCGGCGAGCCGGGCGTGCCAGCGGTACTGGTTCATCCCGACAGACCCGACAGTTTGGAGAACACCCAGCCCATCACCTCCTGGTCGACCTGCTCGCGCTGCATGCGGTCCAGGGCGCGCACGGTGTGGGAGGTGATCTTGGCCCAGGCCCGGAAGTTGCCGTGCCCGGCATGCGCGTCGGCGAAGGCGATGATCTCCGCTTCGGCGTTCTCCCACACTGGGTGAAAGGCAGGAATGACGCTCAGCACCTGCTCCGGTGTCATCCGCCGGAACTCCTGCCACACATACACCCGCGAGGACAGCATCGGCTCGCGACGCAGCACCTGGTAGCAGTCCCCGCCCCCGACGAACACGATCGCGATATCGGTACGCCGGTCATCCCAGAGATGGCGCCAGTATTCGAAGCACTCTCGCGACATCCACTGCGCCTCATCGCACACCAGCACCCGGAAACGCTCCGAGAGCACGTCCTTGAGGACCCGGTCGAACTCGATCGGCTTGCGCGGCGGCGCACCACCGATCGCGAGCGCGTCGAACAGCGTGTGCCGGATATCGCGCGGGGTCGGGCGAGCCCGGAACTGCACCCGGCACACCGTGTCCGGCGCGAGCTCACGCAGCGTGGCGTTGACCGACAATGTCTTACCAACCCCCGCGTCCCCGTGGACGCACATCATGGCCTTTGCCTCGATCACATCGGCGAGGTTGTCCTTCATCAGCAGCAGCGCGTCGGTGGCCACGATGTGCGCGCCGACCAGGCCGAGGAAATGATCGGTCGCGGCGCCGACGTTCGTCCCCGGATTCGGAGGGCTGGTCACGATGGTTTCCTGCTTCCTCCGCTGCGGCGGGGATTGTCATCGGATCGGATCGGCAGCACCCAGCCCGGCGCCGGCGGCGGCAACGCGATCAGATCCGGCCGCGCCCACCGCGCCAGGTCCACGTCCTGCTCCTCGACCCGCTCCCGGCTCGCCTCCGCCGCTGTCATCGCGTCCAGCCGCTGGGCCGGGACCGGTGTCGTTGAGGCGGCATACCGCGTGCGACGTGCGCGTTCAGCTCTCGACAGATCCGAGCGCAGCCGCGCGGCCTTGCGGGCCCGGGTGCGGCGCACCGCGGCCTTCGTTGCTTCCGACGCCTGATCAGCGAGTTCCGCGCGCCCCAGGTGGGCCCCAGAATCGGAGTCGAACACCTCGACCTCGTGATCGTGGTGTGGCATATACCGCAGCCGAACGGCCGCCCCGACTCGCCCGACCATCCACTCCGCGACGTAGTAGCGGCCGCGCCCGAACCCGACGCCCTTGGTCGTGATCTTGCGTCGGCGCCGGTCGTCTTCCAGCGTGAACATCCACAGCTTGTCCTCATCGACTTCGTCGAGCGGGGTCGGATCGGCAAGCCATGCCGCCAACGGAGTGCGGTCGCCCAGTTCCTCGATGACGTGCTCGCTGTTCCACCACCGGACCCACGCCAGCACCTCGGCGACGAACGCCGAGAAGGTCAACGCGGGCTGATCCGGATCCACCAGAGCACCGCTGGCCTCGGTCTGGCGATGCATGTAGCGCGGCAGACCCGCGAACAGCATCCGGTCGACCGCGCCGTTGACCGTTTCCACGCTGCCCTTCAAATGCGGCGTATAGGCAGGCAGATCATCCACGGCCACCGCGAACGCGCCCGTCGCCTCGGCCACCGTCCGCGACAAGAAATCCTTGCCCCGGTCCACACGCACCATCGCAGGCAGCCCACCCGCCGGCCCATACGGGTCCCGCCGTGAGATCGCCGCACGCAGCGCGGCCAGAATGCTCTCCCGGCTCGGCACCTGCGCCGTCACCGCAACCCCGAGGATCACATCGTGGGCCGCGTCGACGAACCACGTCACCCACGGCTTCACCAACCGGCCGTCGACCTCGACCTCCACCGCGGCCTCGACATGATCGGCCTCCCACACCGCGTTACGGAACGACGGCGGCCGCTTCAAGAACACATCATGCTTGCGCCGGGCACGCTCACCCGAACGAAGACCAGCGCGATCACCGGCACTGACATCCGCGGCCACAGCCCGATACAGGGCAGACTTGCTCGGCGCTGCGGAACCGCCGAGCCGTTCCATCTCGACCAGTTCTCGGTGCAACGCCATCACATTGCCCCGCCAGTATGCGAGCCGCACCCGCAACTCGTCATCAACCAGGAAACGTCGCCGTGCCGCAGGGGCCATCCCCGCCCGGCGCGCCTTCAGCCACCTCCACACCGTCCGCTCGGCGACCCCCAACGTCTCCGCACTCAACCGGACATGAGCACTGGTCAGAACCCCACGCTGATCCAAGGACACCAGCCGGTCTGCAGCGGTCTGCCGCAGCGCGCGAGCGGATACGTCAGCCATTCGCCGACCTCCCGCCACTCTTGCCGACCGGAACAAGGGCATTGCATCACGAACCAGCAGGCATAGCAGGAAAATTCAGCCCAAATGGCCGATCTACGCCACTGACATCGAAGTGGGAATCAGCAACTGACATTCTGGTGGGAACTCACAGTGACCGCGCGAAGAATCTCGATGGACTGCTCGACGTGCACCGCCTGATCCGCAGTCGCAGGACCGAGTATGTGGATAAGAAGAGCTCGCTGTATGCGTATGCCGATGCTCGACAGCAGCGTCGGCAGTGTCGCGACATCCACGCGTTCGGCCTGGTTGCCGTGCAGAACGCGACCGAATGCGACGACTTCTGCCTCTGTGACCTCGAAGTGACCGGTTGAGCCCCGCCCATCCGCGGAGAACGAAAGTTCCATATCTATCAAGGCTGTTCGGTCTCACCCTGATCCGGAGTTTGCGATGGCGACTCGCATCGCGTACTGGTACGCATCCTCATGGAAGGTCGCGTGATCGAAAATCGCGTTCACCACCCCCCAATCGGCCAGGGTCGTCGCGCGGTAGAGATCACCGGTCATCACCAGTTCTTTGGCTCGTGCTGGTCCGGCCCGTTCGGCTAGGCGTTGTGTGCCGCCCATGGCGGGGGTGAATCCAATTCTGTTCTCCACCAAGCCGAACCGGGCCGAGCTGGCGGCGACGATGAGGTCGCAGGCCAACGCTAGTTCGAATGCGGCGGTCAGCGTCAGTGAATGTGCGGCGAATACGGTCGGGCACGGCATGCCCGCCAGCATCGTGGTGATGCCGAGCTGTCGTGACCAAAATTCTGCCGCCGCTTCGGGACGTGTTTCGGCGAATACCTCGACGTCCATACCGGAGCTGACAATTCGCCCTTCGGCCCGCACGAGGATGCCTCGCGGCGGGCGTTCGTTCAGTAGCTCCAGCGTGTCGCTCCAGGCGGCGAGCATACCTCGATCGAAGAGGTTGTACGGCGGATGGTCCATCGTGATGATCGTCAGCCCACCTACCGCGGTCGCCCGCAGCGGTGTGCGTTTCCGATCCGTCGTAGCTGTCATGCGGGACGGCCGAGCACAGCGATGGCGTTGTTTCCGCCGAATCCGAATGCGTTGCTTTGGACATAACGAAGCCCGGGTTTGGCCAGTCCGGCGCCGGTGATCAGATTCAGTGCGAGCTCTGTCCGGTCCGGATCGACGGGCGTGGGTGGCACGAATTCGTCGGCAAGGGCGAGGCATGCAGCGACGGTGCCTGCGGCACCCGCGCCACCCATGAGGTGGCCGACGGTACCTTTGATGGCAGTTATTGGTGTGCCGGGATAGCGCTCGGCGAAGATCTCACCCTCCACCATGTCGTTGACGCGGCTTCCCGTTCCGTGCGCGAATACCGCGCCGATGTCGGATGGATCGAGCCCGGCTCGATCGAGTGCCAACTGATGGCACGCGGCAATTCCGACTTTGTCGGTGGCTGTGGGGTGGCTGGCATCGTTGTTGACCGCGACGGCGAGCACCTCGGCAAGGGGTTGCTGCCGCTCGGTGACACTGCGTTCGGTTTGCAGCACCAGTACCCCGGCACCTTCGGCCGGTGTAACGAATCGGCGGTCCTGGCTGAACGGCAGGCACCGGGACGGTCCGATGGCCTGCAATGAGCTGAAGCCGATGATGTTCTTCGCCGAAAAGGTGTCACAACCTCCCGCGATCGCGATGTCAGCGAACCCGTCGCGCAGTAGATCGACGGCGTAGGCGAGCGCGACATTCGCTGAGGCGCAGGTACTGTGCGCCGTTAGTGCGAGTCCGGCCGCGCCGACGACCCGGGCCAGATCTTCGGCGATCGTATAGCTGTTGAACCGGCCCGCTGTCGATCCGCTGTGTCGTCGACCGTCGACTACGGCCTCGAGTATTTCCGCCTGTCCGTCGCTGGAGCCGAGGCAAACTACCGCGTTGCGCACCGTATTGTCACCGGGGCGCAGTCCGGCATTCGTGAGCGCCTCCAGCGCGCATGCGGTGCTGAAGATCGATGCCGTGGGCAATTCGGTCCGATCTCGCGTACGCAGCAGTGATACTGCCGCTTCCTTGGCAGTCGCGGGAACGAACGCACCGAGCGTACCTGGTTTCATGCCGGCGTAGAGGGATGGCATTTCTTGGAACCGGCGGCGCCCCGCCCGCAGGTCGTCCCAGAAAGCTGCGGCACCGAAGCCCGCGGGTGAGATCATGCCGATGCCGGTGACGAACACCCGCACATTGCTCGTGGTCATCGGAGCGCGCGTCCCTTCGTCACGACGACCTCGGCTCGTTGTCCGGTGGACTGAAAGCATTCGAAGACGACGGTTTCACCTGCGCTGAGAGTCTGTGCCCGCGAAAGAAAGTCCATGGTCGCGAACGCGCCGTTGCGCTCGGTGTACTCCCGCGCCGGTTGACCGCCGTCGTATCCGATCCGGAAGCCGCCGCCACTCGCTGTGCCTTTCACGGAGAAATCGAAGCGTGCCCTGAGATTGCCTGTCGCACAGAGTTTTCCGTACGCCACCCCATCGCGATGCTGGGCCGCCCGGTCGTCCAGACTTGCTTCGGGTGCGTAGATATCGCCGATAAGCAGATGGCTCGTCGTCGACTGGGCGCTCGCCAGCGCCAGCAGTGCCCGCCATAACGCGACGGCGGGGGTGAGCCGGGCAGCATTGAGCGTGGTGTTCGGTCCGGTCGCGCCGACGTTAATCGCGAGGAAGGCAGCGGCCGAACTCGATGTGGCATTGGGAAAATGCTGAGCGGAGAGCAGACGACCCTGATCGGCCGCTGCGCGCTGTAATTGCGCGAGCGCCGCGGTATTGCCGTATTCGGTCCCGATGACGATGGTGTCACCTCGGCCGGTCGTCGCTGCGGGATGGCGCACCAGGTAGAGGCAGGCTCGGGTGAACGGATCGCGGTACTTGTCGCCCGACGGTCCTATGACGTCCAGCAGGTCCGGTGGTAGATCGCCGAGTCGGCCGTCCTTGGTGCCATAGTCATACAAACTTGTGTGCTCGATGCCGAAGGTAAACATGTGTTATTGCTGCAGCGCCTGCTTGCTGATGTAGGCGCCGAGCTGCGCCACGGTCTCGACACCGGTCTCGAAGCCGTCGCCGAGATCGATCTGCATATCCTGTTCGAGCCGCACCATGACATCGATGAGCTTGAGCGAATCGATATCGAGGTCGGCACGTAGCCGGTGCTCGGCTTTTATCTCGAATTCCCCTGGCAGTTCTGCAACTTGGCGGAGGACATCCGCGACTCTGAAATCAACGGAGTTGGACACTGCTGCTCCTGACATGTCAAATCATCGAATTACTTCAACTCGATTCGGGTGTGGTCATCCAGCTCGCGGCGGACGTGCGAGACCTTCGGACGACGAAGTTCTCAGCTCCTGCCACAGGTGATCCGTCTCATCTGCGACCTGAGTGAATCGAGTTGTCATCCTGGACCGGACCGACGGCGATGATGTCGCCTCGAATTTGAGTGCCAAAACGCCCAATGCTCGCCACAGCTCGATGAGACCGGCACACGTCTCGATCGCGGCGCCACCGCTGCCTGCGGCGATCAGCGATTGCTTCAGCAGGGTCAGACTCGGCACGACATAGAGGACGTTGACGTGGTTGAATCGCCCCGGTTTTCGTGCACACCCGGTTATCTGTCTCCAGCCGGTTGCTCGGAGCAGGTCGAATAGTAGTCGGCTTCGTACTCGACCGGTGGTCGGCGGCCGAGCCGGTGCATCAGCCGGGAGTTGTTGAACCAGCTGACCCATTCGTGGGTGAGTAGCTCGACATCAGCCAGTCGCTGCAGAGATCCGTGCCGAAACGGCGAATCGTCGCGGACCGCCTCGGTCTTATAGAGCCCGATTGTCGTCTCTGCCAGCGCGTTGTCGAAGGCATCCCCCACCGATCCTATCGACGGACGAAGACCCGAAAGCATCAGTGTCTCACCGAATTTCACCGATGTATATTGCTCAGGCTCAACCGGTGGACGCAACACCCGAGGTCATGGAGGGTGTTATGGGAAGGCCATCGGACTGGATGCGGGAGGTAACCGGGCGAGC
>NZ_JBFAXH010000016.1:0-160853 GCF_040680755.1 Nocardia sp. NPDC051990
AGGTCGTCACCGGCGAAGGCGACGTCGATATCCGAAGAAGTACCCATGCTCCACGATGCACGGAACACCACCCGAACTTGCTCGGGTCGCGGCATGTCAGTGCGTTCGATTTCGCTCGAACCGCACTAGTTCGATAGGAATTCACGGATCAAGTGGCGAAGCTCTGGAATCTGAGCTCCATCCAGCTCCGTGGCCATGGCATCCACCCGCTGGGCTACGCGCCGCGCTTTGTCCAACAGGCCGACATGACTCGACCACTGGTCATGGCGAAGCCGGAGAGTGGCAACCAGGAGGTCGCCAGGGAAGAAGTCGCCCGCAGCCAGCGGATCCTCCTCCAGCAAGTCAAGTATGCGAGGCAGAATCGCGACGGTTCCGACGCTCTGCGACACCATGAGTCGAAGGTCTTCAACACTGAGTTCCCCGACCGGGATCCGACGCAGTTGGTGAACTCTCCGGATTACGTAGGTTGCATCCGAGGCTGGCTCAGGCCAGCCAACGCCCTCGATGTGTTCCACCGATTGCTGATCCGCTGCGTTGTCAGGCATTTGGCCACCGTAACCAACGCCAGCACGTCTGCGTTCTGCACACGGTCATCGGCATGTCAGTTCGTTCGGCGGGCCGAGATGATCTCGGCCCGTTGATCTTCCCGGCGTCATCCTGGACGGTTTGAACCGCGCTCAACGCGGCTGATGAGCGGATACGCCCGGCGTATCGGGGTTCCGGTAGTTAATCGCGGGCAGCCGGGCAACCCGTGTGCCAGGGCGGATCTTCTCAGGCGGAATCCGAGGATGACTCACCCTCGAGAAACGAGGCCACCGCTGCGTGGTGGCTGCTGAGGGTTTCCAGGTTGGATTCGATCCGCTGCAAGGTTGTTTGCATGGCTGCGACGATGTTGGGGCACAGTTCGAGCTGTGGGCGCGAGCCGCTGGCACAGGGCAGCAGTTGTGCGACGGTTTGCGAGTTGAATCCGGCGTCGAGCAGTGCCCGGATCTGGCGGACTCGAACCAGACACGCCTCGTTGTAGTCGCGGTAGCCGTTGCCGGTTCGTTCGGACGCGAGCAGGCCTTGCTCCTCGTAATAGCGCAATGCGCGCGTCGTCGTGCCCGAGCGGCGGGCGAGTTCACCGATCCGCATGCAGCGCCCTTCGTGGTCCGGAGTTCGTCTTGACCTTCACGCCAACGTCAACGCTTAGCTTCGTCACATGATTTCCGATGCACAGCGTCAGCAGTTGTTGGATCAGGTAGACGTCGTCGACAGCGGTACCGGTCCGGTGGTCGGCCTCGCCCACGGCGCCGGTGGTGGTGTCCGCGAGAACTTCGCACCACTCATCGACACCATTGCGGATCGGCGTTTCGTGGGACCGTACTATCCCGGCGCCGGCAAAACACCCCAAGCGACCGCGCCGCTGTCGATCGACGAACTCGCCGACACCGTGGTCGCGGCCGCCTTGGAGGCTGGCGCCGAACGATTTCCGATCGTCGGGCTTTCGCTGGGTGCTGCCGTCGCCGTGACCGCAGCCACCCGGCATCCCGACCACGTCAGCGCGCTGGTCCTCACTGTCGGGCTGGTGTATCCGGACGCGCAGGCACGTGCACTGGTCCGGGTGTGGCGGCATCTGGCCGAGCGCGGCGATTTCGACACCTTGGCCGAGTTGCTCTTCTACGCCAACTCACCTGGAACGCTCACAAGTGCGTCCGAGGACGAGCACGCGGCGGCGGTCAGGCAGATCCGCGCCGGCTACCCCGTCGGCGGCGCCGATCATGTAGAGCTGGTGAGCCGCACCGATATTCGGCCGCTGCTTTCCGCTGTCGATGTGCCCACCCTCGTCGTTGTGAGTGGCGAGGACCGGGTCGTGCTGCCGGATACCGTTCGTCAGTTGGCTTCCGGCATCGCCGGTGCCGAGCTGATCGAATACCCGTCGGCCGGGCATATTTTCACGCCCGCGGAAGCTGGGCCGTGGGTTGCGCAGGTGTCTGCCTTCCTGGACCGCCTGCCGCGATGACGCAAATGGCCGCAGCGCAAACGACCACGGCCGGCGCACTGTACGGACGATTGGCGGTGCTGGGCCTGGCACTGTTCGTGTACCTGACCGCCGAGCTGTTCCCGATCGGTGCATTGAACGATCTCGCCATGGGATTGCACGTGGCCCCCGCCACGGCCGGCCTCCTGCTCACCGCGTACGCGATCGCGGCCGGGGCGGCGACGCTGCCCGCGGTGTGGGCTTGTCGGCAGTTGGACCCGCGCCGCGTCCTCACTGTATCCCTTGTGCTGCTGGCCCTCTCGCAGGTCGCATTCGGCGTGGCTCCGAACTTCACGGTGGCGGCACTGGCACGCGGCGTGGCGGCGATCGCACACGGCCTGGTGTGGTCGCAGATCCCCGTGGTAGCGGCACGGTACGCACCGGACGGAATGCGCGGCCGGGCGACCGCGGCCATCTTCGCTGGCTCCTCGCTGGGCCTGATCGCTGGTGCGCCGATCGTTACCGGCCTGGCACACGGACTGGGTTGGCGCGCAGCCTCACTCGCGCTCGCTGGTGCGGCGGGCGCCACCGCGGTCCTGCTGCGAGCCGCGTTACCCGCAACACCCCCACCACCGCGCGAGGTACGCACCCGCGACACCTTCAGTCTCGGACCAGTTCTCATAGTCTGCCTCGTAACGACCGCACTGGTCGTCGGCCACTACGTGAGCTACACCTACCTCACACTGCTGATCGCGCCGGTTGGGTTGAGCGGATCGCTGCTGGTGGTCGTTCTGGCCGGGTACGGCATTGCGGGCTTATTCGGTGTAACTCTCGTCGGACGCGCACTCGATACCCATCCGCGTCGCACTGCTCTCATCGTGGCCACGATGCTGACATGCGCGGTGACGGCGCTCGGTATCACGCACCTCGGCTGGGTCGTCTTCCTCCTCGTCATGCTGTGGGGCGCCGCCGCGGCGGCCTTGCCGGTAATCCTGCAACACGCCGTCCTACGCACAGCTCCGGACGCCCCGGACATTCCGTCCGCCGCCTACGTCGTGTCCTACCAACTCGGCATCACCGGCGGCTCCGCACTCGGAGCCGCCCTGCTGAGCCACACCTCGGCCGCATCCCTGCCCTTGTGGTCTGGCATCGCGCTGGCCGCCGGAACCATCCTGATCATCACTTCACCAGCTGTTTTCGGACCTCGACAGCCCTCTCGCACGCATCGCGTGCCCAGCCGGGGCAGTACACAAGCCAGCAGAAACCGCTGCTGAACAACACGATCTGTGGCATTTCAGTCCGGGTGTTCGGCATGTACGCGCGGCCAGTCGCGGGTCGTTGGTTCGGCCTGACGCCTTAACCTCGCACACGGACACGCCCCCGGAACAGATGCACCATCTTGCGGTAAATCGCCAGGTCGAAGACAACGAAGCGTTCAATGTCCTGGAATCGGCAGAAGCGGATGTTCGCCAACCGCGCGCCCAGCGGCAATAGCGTGCATTCTAAAACCGCCGAAGACCTCTCCTGTATTTGAGATACCCGCTTTCTCGGAGAGCTCCGCGATTGCCAGTGGTGGGAAGTTGGTCGAGGCTCGGATGCCTAGTCTCGGGATGGACCGCGCCAGTCCCATCGTCATCGAAATCGAATACCTCCGGGTACGTCGAGAGGTTGTTGTGTGACTCGTACTACTCCGCCACGTCCGGTTGATCTCGTGACCGTCTTTCCCGAGTTGGCACCACTGGCCCGCACCGCGACTCGCCTGCATCCGCGTCCGGGAACACCATCGGTGCGCGACAGTTCGATCGGGGGGCCACTGTTGTGGCCGGCAGACGAGCCATGGCCGCACTGCAGTGCCGAGGACCACGAAGCAGTACGGGTACCGAGAGTCTCTGTGGCGGACGTCAGGCTGAAGCGGCGGATGCGCGAAGCGAAAGACAGCGAGCGCAGGGACTACACCACAGAGGAGTGGAACATCCTTCGCCGGATGGAGAATCGCCCGGCGCCCGGCGGTCCGATCGCGATGCTGCCAGTCGCGCAGCTGTACGCCCGCGACGTGCCCGGTCTGAATCCGCCCGAGGGAGCTGATCTGCTGCAAGTGTTGTGGTGCCCCAACGAGCACGGCGACTGTCTGCCCAAGACCGCGCTTTTCTGGCGGTCGGCGGCGGCGATATCCGACGTCCTGGTGGATCCTCCGGAATCGGCGGAGTGTCAGGAGGACCTGGTGCCCGAACCGTGCATGATCGATCCGGAACAGGTGATCGACTACCCGAACTCGGGGGAGCTCGAGGGGGAGCTTCAGCGACGAGTGGTCGAGTGGACAATGGACCAGATTCCCGGCGTCGAGTTCGGTGGTCTCGGTTACGACGATCAGCCGTACGACTTCTTGTGTCTCGCGCCCGGATGGAAGATCGGCGGCTGGATCGACTGGAATATGCAAGACCCGTATCCGACCCCCTGCCCGACCTGCGGCACCCCGACCGAGCCGCTGCTGACGATCGCCAGCGACGAGTGGCAATTCGACATCCACCACTGGATCCCGTACGAGGACCAGGCCGCCAACATCTCGTGGGGGTCTGTGCAAGGCGGCCCGAGCATGCCGACCCAGATCTGTGTCTCCGACGTCAACAACCAGATCATCCGAATCTGCCCGACATCACATGAGCACCCGCACATCCAGATGATGCAATAACCCAGTTACCCGACGAACGATCACTTCCACGGCCGTCGCACAACCGCTCATCGGCAATAGCGGACGTTCTGCACCGCACCAGATTCCGGGCGCCGGTGCCCCGCGCTGGCCGGTTCGGTCAGCGCGGTATGCGGCTACTCAAGACTGGTGGTAGGACTGATCCCCGGCCAGGATCAGTCCCAGGTACCCGGTGGGAAGCTCTCCAATCGGCTGCCCGCCAGCAGTATCGGTGTGGCTCGCTAATGGCTTGCGTCCCAACGGGTTACCGTGCAAGTGTGGCTGGAAAGGGGTCTGCTCTGGCTCGAAGTAGCGCACCGGCTGGTCCCCGACGGGGAGACCGTCATCGACGTGCCCGCGAAACTGTCGGCGCAGGTGCGGGTGTTCGCCACCGGCAACGGCCGCAAAACCGACCCGGTCGACGCGCATTCTGTCGCGCTGGCGGCGTTGCGGTCACCGAATCTGCGTCGTGTACAGGCTGACCCGGAGCTGGTCGCGTTGGGTCTGCGCCCGGGGTCAATAGCGTCGCTAGAATTCGTATCAGCGCTATGATCAAAGGCGTCATCGCCTCGCCGATCCGGCATCTGGTGGCCAGTAGTAGATCCAGGAGGTCGGCGATGCCGTTGATGACGGCGCGCTCATCGGCACCTGGCCCACCCCGATTGGACGAGCCAACCTCGGATGGATCTGCGGCGGCCGGACCCTGCCATCGGCACCGCTGTGACGCAAGCCGGGCGGACGGCATCGGACAGACCGATACCGGCGGACATCGAACGCCGAGTCGGGCGACAGTCCCGAGCAACCGAGTCCAACAGAACCCCGGTCAAGTCTGCCCCGGAGCAGACGTTCGATAGTCGGCAGATGCGGACGTTCGTGAGATCGACTGCTGGCCAATGACTGTGCGCGGCCGAACACGCGGATCGTCGAATTACCGTGCGTTCGTTGGTCACATCGGTCCGATTCCGCAGCGACCATGAACATCTCGACCCCGCCCGCCGGTTATCGACAATGCCGATGCCCGGAACTTCGTTCTGCGACACCACTATCGGCGTATCTAGTCCTCCGGAACACGGCCCACTTACGATTTTCGGGTTGTCTACCTACACTGACAGGCATGGCATGCCGCATCAGTGAGCTGGTTATCGACGCCGCCGACCCCGACCGGCTCGCCGCATTTTGGAGCAAGGTCCTCGGCTACGTCGAACTCGGCCGAGAGGACGACGGAAGCATCGAGATCGGGCCGGCCGACGCCGGCTTCGGGGGCCCGCAGCCCACCCTCATCCTCATCCCCAGCAGCGACCCGCGGACCGGGAAGCTCCGACTGCACATCGACGTCAACCCCACCGACCGCGACCAGGACGCCGAGCTGGAGCGGCTGCTCGCTCTCGGCGCCAAGCCCGTCGACGTCGGCCAGACCGGCAGTGACAACTGGCACGTCCTGGCCGACCCAGAAGGCAACGAATTTTGCCTCCTGCACGCCCGGCTCCAGCCCCTCTGACCACGTGCTTCCTGGTGGTCGCCGCTCGGCGGTTCGAGTGGGGCCGGGGGTTTGCTCGTCGTCGCGGGAATCGGTGGCAGGCGCACGATAATCGGCAGAAGCCGATCCGCTGCTGTGCGCGGCCGGCGCTTGCGGCAGCTTCATTTCTTCTTGTTCGTTCTGGTCGGCTCGTCGGGGCCTGTGGTTCCGCGGGCGATGATTTCGATGATCGTTTGTGCTGCCTAGTTCTTCAGGTCGCCCGACAGATGGTCGAGAAGGCGCGTGCCCATGGCTAGGCTGTGACCGGAAATGACACCCTGTCCTCGGATCGGCGCGTCGGCTGGACCGTAAACATGATGCGGCGGTCCGCGCTGACCGTTACCGTCAAGTCCATGCAGCGTCGACCTGGTCGTATCGAATGTGCGGGCGCTGAGACACGGCGTCGGCCAGGACGACGATGCCGAACTCGGAGCGACGGCCTCGACCGCGCAGGTCGCGCTGGTCATGCGCAGATAACCCGAAAGTAGCTACATGGTGCCGGTTCCACCGAGTAGCCTACGATTCCATGAGCGCATGCGAGGTTTGCGGTAACGAATACGCTATGCCGATCGTCGTCGAGGCTCAGGGAATGCGGCATGTCTTCGACTGCTTCGAATGTGCGATCCACCGCATGGCACCTATCTGCGAGCATTGCGACTGCAAGATCATCGGCCACGGTGTGGAGGCAGATGGTCGATTCTTCTGCTGCGTGCACTGCGCCGTGTCCGAGGGTGCCAAAGGCTTGGTCGACCACGTGTGAGGGCGGTGTCGTCCCGGGACCGAGGGGTCTTCTCGTCCTTCTCGGCGATGTCCGACGTGATTCGGCTTTGGGCATCGGCGCGAGTATCCGCCTCACCTACTCCGCTGTCCGGCGATAGCGGCCTTCGCCTCTCCGGCAACTGGCAGAGGCGTAGTGGTCAGGCGGAACCGACGTCCGGTCTTCGTAATGGTTTTTGGACTGCTTGGATGCCGGCAATCGCTGGAATGGCGGTGTATTCGTCCCGTGCAAGTGCGGCTCACCATCCGGGGCCAAGTAACTCCACATACGCGACCGCATCGATGCTTTTCCTCAGAGCATGAGGTAGGAAGCGGTCAGTCGTATGGAGTTCAAGCTGCTCGGTGTCGGCGCGATGAACTCGCCGCGATACCGTCCGGCTGGGCTGCTGCTGTGCTCGTCCGGGCGGCGGATCATGTTCGACGGCGGTCCCGGTGCCGAGCCAGGCGGTCGTATCGATGCCTGGCTGATTACCGACAACCGTGCCGAGCTCATCGGGCAGATACGCCGCCTTGCGCGGGCTTACGACACCGAACCTGCAGTCGGTTCCTACTGTGATCGAGCACTGCGGGTCGACCTATGCCCGGTCGTGCACACCAGTCACCCCACCTATGGCTACCTCATCTCACGCGGTAGCCGTCGGGTGGCGTGGGCGCCCGAGTTCTGGCAGTTCCCAGAGTGGGTGGCTGGTACGGACCTGATGTTCGCCGATGCTGCCGGATGGGCTCGACCGATTCGTTTCGCGCGCAACGTCGGGGGGCACGCCGCCGTCGGCGACACCGCCCGCCTTGCCCGGGAAAATGGTGTTCGACGACTGGTGCTCGCTCACATCGGCCGCCCGTCGATCCGTGCCATCGACCGTGGCGCAGTCCCGGAATTCGGCGAGTGGGGAGTCCAAGGCCGAACCTACCGCCTCCGCTGACGAAACAACGCCCAGGACCTTCGTAGTCATCGGCAGAAACCTGCTGACTTCGCCGCGAAATCCTCTGCGAGGCAATCACATCCCAGCCAACACGACCCACGCGAATGGCAGCCCGTGTCGGGTCCACCGGAGATCCGTCCGCTTCTCGGCAGCTGGTGGTCGGAAGCCGACGCAGGGAGTAGCCGAGTTCAACGCCGAAGGTCTGCTACGAGGTTGGCTGCGTGCCGTGCTGTCGACTCCAATGCCTCGTCCTGGGGCGGTCTCCGGGGTGCGAGGGTTGTATTACTTGCGCGCAACGCCCGCGTAGGCGGACACTTGCGCGTCCATTTTCTTCGGGGGTGCGACACCGTCCGGGTGCCAGCGGTGCGGCACCTCTACACCGGGATCGATCAGCTCTAGTCCCTGGAAGAACCGCATGAATTCGTCTCGGCTTCGGACTTGGCATGGCAAGCCGCTGCGGCGGTAGATGTCGACCACGGTGGCTATTGCCGTCGGATCGAAGTCTGGCGTGACGTGTGTCATCACTAGATACGAGCCAGGAGCGAGCCCGTCCATCAGAGCATCGACGATTCCGTAGGGATCCTGTTCGTCGGGGACGAAATGCATCAGGGCGTTGAGACTGAGCGCGACCGGTTGGGACAGGTCGAGTGTCTCGAGCAATCCTGGTGCGTTGAGGATCTTTTCGGGTGTCGTGACGTCGGCGGAGACGTAGTTGGTACGCCCCTCTGGTGAGCTGATCATCAATGCCCTGGCGTGGACGAGCACGATCGGATCGTGGTCGACGTAGACGACTCGCGCGTCAGGCGCGACCTGTTGGGCCACCTGATGCAGATTCGGCTCGGTCGGGATACCGGTTCCGATATCGAGGAATTGCCGAATGCCCGTGTTTGCCAGGAACCGTGTCACGCGGTGTATGAAAGCCCTGTTCTTCTGCGCGGCTACCCGCACTCCTGGCCAGATGGCCACGACCTGTTCAGCCGCTTCCTCGTCCGCGCTGTAATGGTCCTTGCCGCCGAGGTAGTAGTCATACATTCGGGCGGTGTGGGGCTGATTCTGCCGCAGGTCGACGGGGGAGCCGGGTTCCACGGTCGGAGTCCTTTCGTAGTCGAGGCAACATCAAGGTAGCAAGCGGGCGGTATGCGGGCGTGTCGTTTCAACCTTGTTGGGGCGGTTGCACTTTGCGGCCCACTACAAGCGTGTGAGCATGCCGATCACTGCCACGCAAGTCTACTGGGCGCCTTGGATCTGGCCTCTACTGCCGGACCCGAGATCGCAAGCGCTGGACCGAGTTTCGAGCCCTTCCGCAGTCACTGCGCCAGCGCTGTCCGGGTGAGAAGTTGTCTGCGATCGTCGATAACTAGACCCTGCACAGACGCCGCGAGGCGCTTGGTCGGCGTGTGCGTCGATCCGCTGGCCCGACAGATGGTCACCAGCCGCGGGTTCCAGAAACACACCGCCGTTGGTAGATAGTCTGATTGACCTGCCGATCGAGCGTGAGGACGAGAAGCTGAGTGCGGCAGCGGTTTTCGGTGCGGACAAGTTGCGAGAGCTGGCGAAGCAGGCCCGCGCAGTGGGCCTGCAGTTGACCAGCGAAGGCAGCCTGCTTGGCCGGTTGACAAAGCTGCGAATCGTGGCCGAACGGCAGTGGCGGCTGACCGAGATCGAGGACAAGGTGATCTCGTTGTCGGCCAAGGGCATGACCACCGGGGACATCAGAGCTCACCGGCGTGAAGTGCATGGGGCGAAGGTGTCGAAGGCGACGATCTCGGCGAGCACCGACCGGGTACTCGAGGCGATGGCCGACTGGCAGTCACGTCCGCTGGACTAGGCGTTCATCCATTGCATCCACGTCAAGATCCGGGAGGACAACGTCGCCACCGATCCGATCTACGTCGCGCTGGCGGTCAACCGGTGAGGGCTGCCGCGAGGTGCTCGGGCTGTGGGTCGGCGAGCACGGTGACGGTGCGGGTCAACCCCGCGGGCGGTCGGCGCGGCAGGCGCGCTGAGAGGGGCGCGCGTCTCGCGGCACTGCCGCCACGACGGGTTGCGTTTCGAACTCACCCGGAGAATTTTCGTCCGTCCGGCGAGTTGTCCGAACGGCACGAAACCCGGTGTTCGAGGAAGCTCCAGGCGCACAGCGCGGAGAGCTATCTCGTTGGCAGGCAAACGGAATCGTCGGTTCACCCGCCGCGGCTACTCGACACTGCGAATGGCCGATTTGATCATGGCAAATTCACTGCAATAGCGCGCACTCGCCGATGCTCGGCGTAGCGGCACAAAAAGAAATCCGGCCCCGGGGGGTGACATGGAGGAAGCGGTGATCTACCGAGCCTGAATCAGGCGGCGGGCTTGGGCTGGGTCAGGTTCTTGATGCCAGTGACCGAATTGATGATGTTGAGGATGGCGGAGGTGCCGCCATCGAGGGCAGAACTACCGGAGTCGAGCGTGGCGGAACCGGTGGACGAGCCAGCCGAACCCGAGGATGAGCCAGCCGAACCCGAGGATGAGCCGGTGCCAGCCGAACCCGAGGCCAGGCCCGCGGAGCCGGTGGCGGGGGAGTTTGCGGCTGAGGCCGCCGCGACCGGGCCGACGAACAGGGCAGCAGCGGAGAGGGTGGCGACGGCAAGGACCTTGCGAGAGAACATGTTCGGAGCTTCCTTTCACAGATGGATAACGACGCCATCACGGCGCGCACCACAGATGTTATGAAGTAGAGATCTGCAAATCTACATTTCTCATTGTGGTATTAATCACCGTTAATAATGGGCTAACGATATATTTTGTCCAGATGACATAATTTGATCTTCATCTCCGATGCGAATTCCATGATCAAATTCGGTTGATCTTTTCGATGGTGACGGTATGGCGGGACGCACTTCGCTGGCATCCCGCATCGAAGCGGCCAGATGTGGAGGTTTGCTCGCGGTGCCGTGATTTCCCGAGGTCCGGCGAGTACGTTGGCGATCATGCGTACCGAGGGAGATAGCTGGGACATCAATACCAGCGTCGGTTCGACCGCGATGTTCGTCGCCGCGGCCCGGGCCCTGGCCGGTCGGCGGCCCGGCGCGCTGGCCGTCGACCCGCTCGCCGAGGTCTTCGTGCGCGCCGGTGGCGGAGAGTGGGCGGCATTGCTGGACGGCGAGCTGTCGGGCCATCCGCTGTCGCAACCCGGATTCGGCCAGGATTTCCAGCAGCATCAGCTCGCCAGGACCAAGTATTTCGACGACTATTTCCGGGCCGCGACGGCCGCCGGGTTACGGCAGGTGGTGATCCTGGCCGCCGGTCTGGACGCCCGCGCGTACCGGCTGTCCTGGCCCGACGGCACTGTGCTGTTCGAACTCGACCGCCCGCAGGTGCTGGAGTTCAAGCGCGAAACACTGTCGGCTCACGGCGACAAGCCGCGCATCGACCGCCGCGAGGTGCCGGTGGATCTGCGCGCGGATTGGCCGACGGCCTTGCGGGCGCATGGCTTCGATCCAGCGACGCCGACTGCCTGGCTGGCCGAGGGCCTGCTGATCTACCTGACCGCGGACGCCCAGGATCGGCTGTTCGAGACCATCGACTCGCTCAGCGCTTCGGGCAGCTGGGCGGCCGTCGAGCAGCTGGACCAGCTGCCGGCCGAGGCCGTGGCGGCGATGACAGAGCACTCCGACAACAACGCCGGCGCCGAGTGGTTCAGCCTGATCTACAACGATCCGCGCACCGACACCGCCGAGTGGTTCGCTGCCCACGGCTGGACCGCCGACCGCATCGGACTGCGCGACTACCTGCGTGCCCATGGGCAGCCGGAGTCGAGTGTGGACCCGAACGAGGGCCCGTCCGGTCTGACCAGCCTGGTCACCGCGGTTCGCCCCTAGCGGGCCGTCGGACCAGCTCGCTAGTGGCCGCGCGCCATCACTCTCTGCCGGGATGGCCCGCCGACGGTGGACAGGGCGGTGGTCCAGTCGGCGACGATGGTGTCCTGCCTCGGTCCGCCGTCTGTGTGCTCGCCACCAACCCGACCGACCTGACCTCATGACCGCCGACAGTGCACCGACCAGCCGCACCGACCACATCCGACTCGCGGGCTGTCGCAGACCTCGTCCCGCACTTGATGCTGGCCGGGCACACACCCGCCGACGCTGAGCAGGCCCTCGCCGGGGCGCGATCGGCGTACCTCCCTGTGGGTCGATCGCGGTGTTGCACCTGCGGTTGCGGTCGTCGCACCGGACAGTGCGCCAGCCAGGAGTCTCGACGAGACGCCAGCGTTGCACATGGCTGTGCCACTTATCGGTATCTGCTGCGGGCTGCCACAGATCGCCGCATCATGGGTGATGTGGGTATATAGCCCCACGTGTTCCAGCCGAGTTCGTTGTGTTCTCCATGACGTAGACGATGGCGCGAGAGTATGCACAGGTCTCGTTACCTCGGGTAACGAGGATTGTGCCGCGCCCCGACAGGCAAGGAGATTCCCATGGCTATCGGCGACACAATCAGCGGTTCCACCTTCGTTGTCGATCTGGGAAAGCTCGAGGTGGAAACTGTTCAGCAGGTGTGTGGGCTATCGTTCGGGATGGATACGGTCGAGATCAAAGAAGTGACTCGCGCTGGTGAGGTGCTCGTCAGGAGACAAGCGGGTTCTCGCCGCGGTGGGGAGATCACGATCACTCGCGGGGTGGATCGGAGCCAGGTGTTCACCGACTGGATCCAGAAGACCATGACCAAGCGAGATATGGATGATGTTCGCGAAGACATCACGTTGATGGTGCTGGACCCGGATAAGAAGCCGGTCAAGCGGGTTCACCTGTCGCGCGCATGGGCGTCGGGTTGGCACAGAGATGCGCTGGATGGCGCGAACGAGCCGGTGAATGAAGCGGTGACAATCGCCTACGAGGACATCGTGGTCGAGGACGCCTGAATAGCGCGCGGACCGAGCCGAAGGTGGTCCACGAGCAGCTGGCGAGGGCCGGGGTGGGTAACGGCGCACCGCCCTCGCCAGCTGTCGGCGGGTGGATGGCCGGGGCGTACTGTTTCGGATCGCCGCCCGCTGGTCCGGCCCCGCCAGGCCGTGCGCACTACGTGCCGCTCATGTCCGGGTCGATCCGACGCAGTGCGGAGGCCAGCCACTCACTCGCGCGATGCTCGGTTGGCATCGCGGCCAGTCCGTGTTTCGCCTCCTCGACTGCTTCGGCCGTGTGACCGAGCAGAGCCAGAACACCGCCGCGTTGCACCGCCGCGAATCCGGTGCTCCACCAATACATCGATGCGGGGTTCGATGCCGTCGGCTGCTTCCGCCGCTGAGTCGGCCATGGCCAGTGCGCGCTGTGCTTCGCGTCTATCCCCATGCGCGGCAAGCAGTTCAGCTCGCCGCATTCGCCCATAGGCGCTGATGATGGGGTGCGCTCCCGGTACCGCCAAAGCGGCGTCCGATAGGGCGACGACATCGCCGTAATTCCCCGCGCTCACCGTCACGTAGCCGAGGAAGCCCAGGCTGTGTGCGAGCCGGTCCGGGTCGCGGGACTCCTTCGCCAGGCTCACGGCGGTGCCGAGGCTACGCCGTGCGGCAACGTCAGCCCCGATCGCGTGCTCCAGCCAGCCCCGGTATTGCGTTACCTCCGACGCGAGCGCCGTCGCCTCGGTGTGCGGCGTGCGCGCCGCACGGGCAAATGCGTCGGTCATGGCAGACATGCCCCGCACTGCCGGAAGTACCGCCACGGCCCCGGCGGCGTCCTCGACTCGGCGGGTGGCCGCCAACATCACTGCCACGTCGGACAGCGCAGTGGTGTCGACGCTGGTCGGAGTTCGCGCCACTACCGTCAGCCGCTCCAAGTCCGTGCCCAGGATCCTCTCGTAGGCGGCGGAGACACCGGCAGGTACCGGACGCTGGCCGGTCTCGATCAGCGACAGGTACGCCTTGCTGTAGTAGCTTCGCTCGGCCATCGCGCGCAACGAGATACCCGCCGTCTCGCGAGCAGCACGCAGCAGCGCACCCGGTTCCATAGCTCCAGCCTAACGGGCTGGTGGGGCTGTGGACGCCTGTGACCAGCGAAATCCTGTGCGGCACAGCTCTTGCCTCATAGCCTCGATCCAGCCCCGCCGCCGGGTCGACTGAGTTCCCCGGTGGTGGGAGCTCGCCAACGGCAGGGGACGAAGGGTAGGGAAATGTACGCACTCGGATGGATTGATCCGTGTTCGCCGACACCGGAATGGGATTCGGCTCAGGTGCATCGCTTGGCGCGGCGGTTGGGGTACCCGCTGTCCTGGGCTGACCCGAGTTCGGTGCTGGGGCTGGCCGAACAGGTCGAGTCGTCGGGTGCGGATGTGGTGTTGCTGCCGTCGTCCGCGCATGTGGACGCCGTGACGCTGGATCGCGTGATGGCCGTTGCCGATGTCGAATGTGCCGCGCCACGGAAGTCGTTCGGCCGCTGGTCGCCGATGCGTGGAGTGCGCCGGTGAGCGCGGCGCAAGTTGGGCTCGTGTTCGTGATCGGGCTGCCGCTCGCGGTGATCGTCGCAATGATCTTCTGGCCGTCCGGATATGACGAGTGCGACGGCCCTTCGCCGGACCTGCCTGACCATCATGTTGGATGGCCGATTCTGTATCAGCCCAGCCAGTCGCGCTGGGCCGATGCATGGCTTATGTTGTGGCACAACATGATCGGCGGCAGCAATCGCGCCCGAGTCGGAGGAAGTGGTAACGGCTCGGGATGAAGTCGCGAAGGGGATGGGCCGGTGGGACGGCGAGATGTCAGGTCGCCTGTTCGCCGATGCTGTACTGGTGGCGTAGGCGCTGGACCGCGTCGTCCATGTGTTCGACCAGCAGAGTCCGAGCGCGGCGTACTGGTCCCGAGCCGATCGCGTCGCGCGGTTCGACGTGCTCTTCGCCCGGAATGGGGGTGACGGTCGGGTTCTCCCGATGCGGTGCCGCCACGATCCGGGGCAGCAGGGTGTACACCTCGTTGCGGGCGTATTTGGCGTGGAATGCGTCGCCCTCCTGCGGCAGCGCATCCCACACCGCGGCGCAGGTCCGCGGCGCTTCCGCGTCGAGCAGTCGGGCTCGGCAGGTCACGCCCGCCTTGGTCAGGGTGATCGAGATGTAGCGGGCCATCGGTTCTCCCCTTCTGGTCACCCAGCGAGTTCGGTGAGCACGGTCGACCAGATCGCGAGCGCGTCGTCGATCTGGGCGTCGGTCACGATCAGCGGCGGGATCATCCGCACCACGTTCATATAGGCACCGCAGGTGAGCAGCAGCAGCCCCTTCTCGACCGCGAGCCGCTGTACCGCGATGGCCGTCGCGGTATCGGGTTCGCCTGTGGCGGTGGTGAATTCGGCACCACAGAGTAATCCGAGACCGCGCACATCACCGATCGCCTTGGTTGCGTTGTCGCGCAGTCCGGTCAGCAGTTGTCCGCCGCGTGCGGCGGCGTTGGCCACCAGCCCCTCCGATTCGATGACCTCGAGTGTGGCGACCGCCGCCGCGCAGGCCACCGCATTGCCGCCATAGGTGCCGCCCTGCGAGCCCGGCCAGGCCTTGGCCATCAGCTCGCGCGGCGCAGCGATTCCGGATAGCGGGAATCCGCTGGCCAGGCCCTTCGCCATGGTGATGATATCGGGGCGGACGCCGAAGTGCTGATGTCCGAAGAACTTTCCGGTCCGGCCGAAGCCGGTCTGGATCTCGTCGAAGACAAGCAGAATGCCGTGCCGGTCCGCGCGTTCGCGCAGCCCGCGGAAGAACGCCGTGTTGCCGGGGACGTAGCCGCCCTCGCCGAGCATCGGTTCGACCACGAATGCGGCGGTTTCGGCGGGGGAGGTGATGGTGGCGAAGAGGTAATCGAGTTCGCGCAGTGCGAAGTCGGTGGCTTCGGCCTCGGTCCAGCCGTAGCGGAATGCGGTGGGAAACGGTGCCACGTGCACACCGGACATCAGCGGGCTGAATCCGGCGGAGAAGCGGGTGCCCGAGGTCGTCATGGTCGCCGCCGCGACGGTGCGACCGTGGAATCCGCCGTGGAAGACAACGATATTCGGCCGTCCGGTGGCCTGACGGGCCAAGCGCAGCGCGGCCTCGACCGCCTCGCTGCCGGAGTTGGCGAAGAACAGCGTGTCCAGGCCCTCGGGCAGCACCGTGCCGAGGCGTTCGGTGAGTTCGAGCAGCGGCCGGTGCATGACGGTGGTGAATTGGCCGTGGATCAGCTTGGCGACCTGGGCCTGGGCCGCCGCGACCACGTGCGGGTGGCAGTGACCGGTGCTGGTTACGCCGATGCCTGCGGTGAAGTCGAGATAGCGGCGGCCGTCGGTGTCATAGAGGTAGCAGCCCGATCCATGGTCGACGGTTACCGGGGTGGCTTGTTTGAGAACGGGAGATAGCTCGGTCATGATCCGCCTCCAGAACGCGTATCCACGGTCTGTCTATTGTCGGATTGTTGACAATATGCATAACATGGCCGTGGGGTTCGCAGCAATGGCCGAAGGCTGCTTCGGGAACGAACAGGAGCCCATATGCTCACCGAAACCGTCCTGACCGCCGCGCCGTGATCGACATTCTTCACCGAAAATCTGCGGCGCGGATTACGAGTGTGTGAAGCATTGGAAACCGGAATGGTCGGGCTGAATCAGGGAGTAGTGTCCAATCCCGCCGCGCCCTTCGGCGGCGTGAATCGCGCAACGCTGGACCGGTATCGTCATGTGACCGCAAAGAATTCGGCAGGGCCATCGCAAAGTTCATCCGCGACCATGGGGCAACTCGTGTGTCTGCGGAAGGACGGGTCATGAAGTTCGAATTCGGGGGTGCGCGCGGTCGATTGCGTCGCGCCATGGCCGCCGCGGTGGCCGCGGCCAGCCTCGTGGTGGTAGCGGGCTGTGGACTGGGCGGCGATGATGCGGCGGCGGTGACCTACGAGGATGCGAAATCCTCGGGCAAAATCAAGGTCGGCTTCGCCAATGAGGCGCCGTGGGCATTCCTCGGTGCGGACGGCCAGCTGACCGGATATGCGCCGACCATCGCCCGCGCGGTATTGAAACGACTGGGCATCAATGAAATCCACGGCGTGGTCACCGATTTCGACGGACTGATCGACGGCGTTCGCGCCAAGAACTACGCATTCGTCGCAGCGGGCATGTTCATCAACCCCAAGCGATGTGAGAGCTCGGCATTCGCCACTCCCGACTACCAAGTCGGTTCGGCATTCCTTGTGCCGGAAGGTAATCCACGCGGTATCAACCGGTTCGAGGACATCACCCGGGAGAACGTGAGGATAGCTACGCTGGGCGGCGCGGTCGAGAACGGCTATGCGCGATCCGCCGGTGTGCCATCCCAACTGATCGAGCCGATGGCCAAGCAGGACGACATCCTGCGCGCGGTGCGCAATAAGGACGTCTACGGCGCGGCAATGCTGGATGTCACCGCCGGATGGCTGGTGAAGAACAATCCGGACGCCAAGCTGGCGGTGGGACCGTCCTTCCGCTTCGGCACCAGGCCGGATGTCGGCACCTTCAACTTCCGTATCGGCGACGACAAGTTCCGCGAGGACTTCAATCGCGAACTGCGCGCACTGCACGAAAGCGGTGAATGGTTGAAGCTGGTGGAGCCGTTCGGCCTGACCGAGGCGAACGAGGCGGATCCGGCGGCCACGGCCGAGCAGTACTGTACGGCTTGACCTCGTGTCGTCACATTTCTCGACCTACCTCGAGCGGGTACTCCAGGGTCTGCCCTGCACGCTGTGGGCGGCGGTCGGCGGCATCGTGCTGACCGTCGTGCTGTCCTTTGTCGCCGGGATCGCCATGTTGTCGCCGTATCTGCCGGTGCGGTTCGTCACCCGCATCTATGTGGAGGGGTTCCGGGGCAGCTCGGAGGTGGTGCAGCTGTTCTTCTTCGCGGTGGCGATTCCGATCTTCTTCGGGGTATCGCTGGGGGCAACGGCGAAGGGGCTGCTGGTCATCGGCATTATCGTGCTCGGTCTCAACCACGGTGCCTATGGCGCCGAAATCGTCCGGGGTGCGATCGGATCCGTGCCGCAGGCACAGCTCGAGGCCGCGATCGCGCTGAATCTGTCACCGGCGCAACGCATGTGGCGAGTCATGCTGCCGCAGGCCGTGGTGGAGATGCTGCCCTCGTTCAACAATCTGTTCATCCAACTCGTGAAAGCCACTGCGCTGCTGAGCTTTATCGCGGTTCCGGAGGTATTCAAGAAGGCCGATGAACTGCGTGCGGTGCCCGCATTCTCCCGCGAACTCGGTCTGATCTATGCGATCCAGTTGGTCGTGTACCTGCTCATAGCGGTGGTCGTCACGGTGATCATGCGGGTGCTGGAGCTGATGGCGGCCCGGCGGGTCGGGCGGCGGCCGCAGCGATCGAGCAGCCGACTTTCGGCACATGTGGGGGTCTGATGGAGAAATGGCGGTGGGATCGCTTCTTCGACGCCTTTCCCTTCATTTGGGATGGGCTGCTCGTCACGATCCAGTACACCCTGCTCGGATCGCTGGTCGCCTACATACTCGGTCTGATTTTAGCGGTGATCCGGCGGCTGCGGATTCCGGTGGTCGATCAGCTGCTGTGGGCATTCATCGAATTCATCCGCAGTACACCGCTTTTGGTGCAGATCTTCTTTCTCTACTGGGTGGTGCGTCCGGATCTGCTCGGCGGGCTTTCCATCGACACCCAGCGTCTGGTGGTCGGTGTGACGGCACTCGGCGTGCACTATGCCTGCTACACCTCGGAGGTGTTCCGCGCGGGCATCGACGCGGTACCCGCGGCGCAATGGGAGGCGGCCACCGCACTGAATCTGCCGCGCACGCGCACTTGGGTCGATGTGATTCTTCCGCAGGCCGTGCCGCGTGTGCTGCCCGCGCTCGGTAACTACACGATCGCCATGTTCAAAGAGGTGCCGCTGCTGTCCTCGATCGTCATCCTCGACATGGTCTATCAGGTCAAAACCGAGTACGCGGCCGATACCGGTGGCGCGGGACCCGAGGCCTGGTTCGCGGCCGGTCTGACCTTCCTCGCGCTGAGCTATCCGTGCTCGATCCTGGTACGAAAGTTGGAACGACGTGTCTGAACCGATGATCCGATTCACCGCTGTGGAAAAGCGCTACGGCGCTACGATGTGCCTGGACGAACTCGGTTTCGTCATTGCGCCAGGCGAATTCGTCAGCTTGATCGGGCCGTCCGGCTCCGGCAAGACCACGATTCTGCGTCTGCTCATGGGACTCGAACGGATAGACGCGGGCACCATCGAGGTCGGTGGCGAACTGCTCAGCCACCAGCGGCGCGGCGACAAACTGGTGCCCGCCGGTACGACCCACCTGCGCCGGATGCGACGCAAAATCGGTATGGTCTTCCAGCAGTTCAATCTGTTCCCGAATATGACCGTGCTGCGCAATGTCACCGAAGGTCCGATCCGCGGTCTCGGTCAGTCCAAGGACAACGCCGAGGAGCGGGCGCGAAAGTTGCTCGAACTGGTCGGGCTCACCGACAAAATCGACGCCCGTCCCGCACACCTGTCCGGCGGCCAACAGCAGCGAGTCGCCATTGCCAGGGCGCTGGCCATGGAGCCGGAAGTGCTGCTGCTCGATGAGGTGACTTCGGCGCTCGACCCCGAGCTGGTGACCGGAGTGCTGCATCTGCTGGCGGATATCGCGGCCGATACCGAGATCACGTTTCTCTGCGTAACTCACGAAATGCGGTTCGCCCGAAAGGTCTCCGATCGCGTGCTGATGTTCGACGCCGGGCGGGTGCTCGAGGACGGTGACCCCGAACAGATCTTCACCGCTCCCAGCCACGATCGGACGCGCGAATTCTTACACGCGGTATTGGATGAAAACTGAGAGCCGATCTTCCACAATCTGATGCATGACCAAGCCGTGTCTAGTCCTGCAGCTGCGGCCGGAGCGCCCTGCCGCGGATGACGAATATCGCGCCATCCTGCGCATGGCCGACCTCGAGGTGGGTGACACGGTGCGGGTGCAGATGGACCGGGAATTCCCGGACATCGATCTCGACGATTACTCGGCGGTCATCGTCGGTGGCGGGCCGAGCAATATCAGCAGTCCGGACGCCGAGAAATACGGGTATCAGCGGATATTCGAACCCAAGCTGAAGAAGCTGATGACCGAGATCGTCGGCCGGGATTTCCCGTATCTGGGCGCCTGTTACGGATTGGGAATCCTCGCGGATGTACTCGGCGGCGAGGTGAGCAGCCAGCGATACGGTGAGGCCGTCGGCGCACAGACCATAGAGCTGAGCGAGCACGGCCCCGCGGACCCGCTGCTATTGGGTATTCCGCCGACATTCCGGGCGTTCGTCGGACATAAGGAAGCCTGTCAGGATGTGCCACCCGCTGCGGTGCTGTTGGCCGGATCGGCCGATTGCCCGGTACAGATGATCCGCGTCGGACGAAACGTGTACGCCACCCAATTCCATCCTGAATTGGACAGCGACGGACTGGCATTGCGCATCGAAGTCTACCGGCACGCAGGCTATTTCGAACCGCATGAGGCCGAGGAGCTGATCGAGCTCGGTCATCGGGAAACGGTCACAGTGCCCAGTGTGATTCTGAGCCGATTCGTCGCGCGGTACTGCCGCGGGTAGGGCCGATTACCGGTCGGAATCGAGCTCGCGATAGCGCGCTCGATTTTCAGTGCGCGAGTTGCTCCGCAGTGTCCAGCCAGGTGAGTCGGGGCGGCGCACTTCGGTAACCATCGGCCAGGCTCCGGTGGTCGTTGCCGTCGCTTCGCGCCGGACGGGCACCGCTTCACGGGAGCTGCGTTCGTCGACTTCGGCGAGTCCGACGACCACCGTCAGCATCATGATGACCAGCGTGACGGTCACGATCAGTGGCGTCACCAGTTGCAGGGGTTCGATGCCGCTGGCGTCGACCTGGTGCTCGGCATCGCTGGCGTGCATGGATGTCATGCCGATGTAGTGCATTCCGCACACCGCCACACCCATGATCAGTGCGGCGCCGATGGTCGCGAACAGACCGCGGACATGCAGCATGAACCACAGCGCTGCGGTGGCCGCGACCACCGCGATCACGATCGACATCGCGACCGTCTCGAGGTCGTATTCGACGTGCGCAGTGGTTTTCATCGCGTACATGCCCAGGTAGTGCATGGCGGCCACGCCGAGTCCGGTGATGGCGCCACCGATCGGCAGTGCCACGAATTCGTTCCGCCCGCGCACGACGATCGATAGCCCGACCCATACCACCACGATCGCGATGACCGCGCTGAGCAACGTCATCGGTATGTCGTAGCGAATGGTGGCGCCGCGGATGGCGAACCCGAGCATGGCGGTGAAATGCATGACCCAAATGCCCGCGCCACCGAGGGAGACAGCGGCGGTGGCGAGCCACCCGCTCGGCGATTCGGAAGTCCGGGCCTGGGTCACACAGCGCAGTGCGAGGATGGATCCGATGAAGGACATGAGGTAGGCCGCGACCGGGGTGAGCCAGCCGTGGCTGAAATGATCGAGTTCTAGCATGTGTCCTCCGCGGTCACCACTCGTGTCGCGGTGGCCGGACGCTGGTCGGAAGTGGCAACCAGCTGTGTCTGGAGCGCGGCAGTAAACCGGTGAACATCGGGTGGAACCTCTCGATCTGCGGAAATTTACACTGTCGTTTCCGCCAGGCCGCTGACGATAGCCAGGTTGGTCGCTCGTGGCCAACTCGGGGTGTGAGATTCACAGCTGATGCATGAGCCTTCGGACAGCGATTGTCCAGCGCTCGGCCCTGCGATCCGGGTTTGCCGGTCCGCCCGACTCGCGCTCGGTATTACCGAGGCGGTTTTCGATTCGCTGTCTGCGCGCCTGCTGCCGAGGGCCTGAGCAGCCATCGCGCGATTCCCACGCGATGGTGCCGTCCGGATGGTCCGCATCGGGCAACAGCACGGCCCCTGTCGGAGTCCGATCGTGGTTCCGCCGCTACTCGACAGCAGCCATTCGACCCGGTGCGCAACCACCGGTCTTCGAACTCGTTAGCGACATGATCCATAGCGGCTCAACATATTTGCCAGTTGTGCCGGGTTCGCGGTCGGCGCGAAACGACGGTGCGGCGTTGTGCGCCAATGGCGAGAGAGTCCTTCGCCGATGCTGATAACGTTGGCGGGTCGTCGAGTTCTGAGCAGCTGGTGGGGTGTCCGATGATTGTGCATCGAGATCGCCTGTCCCGCAGGGGCCGTGGGTGACCGCAGTCGCTGTGGTCGCCTCGCCAGGGTTCGATTTCTCGGCGCGGACCTCATGGCCGGGGTCACATACGGTCGGCGTCGCGAGGAGGGCTGAACTGAGTGCTGTGGCCGCAGGCTGTGCTATCGCCGCGGTACTCCCATTGATCCTGGCCTCTTGCTGATCCAACGTCTGGAGTCACGCTTTGACCACGCCACAGTCAACCCGTACCACCGCGACCGGCGTCTGCCCCGTACTGCATGGCTCACCGCTCGATGCGGGCGAACCCCGAGTGCTGTTGCATACGCCGGAATTCGCCGCCGATCCGCATCGGGCCTATCGGGAGGCGCGGCGACAATACGGGTCGCTGGTGCCGATGGAGTTGGCGCCGGGTGTGCCCGCCACCCTGGTCGTCGGATATCAGACCGCGGTACGAATCCTCAATGATCCGGAGCATTTTCCGGCGGATCCGCGGTATTGGGAACAGACAGTTCCCGACGACTCACCCGTCAAGCCGATGATGAGGTGGTATCCGAACGCACTACGCAATACCGGGCTGGCGCATACCCGCTACCGGCAGGCCTATACCGGCAGCATCGACGGAATCGATCTGCACGAACTGCATTCGAAGGTCGAGAAGATCGTCATCCCGGTGATCAACACCTTTTGTGAGGTGGGTGAGGTCGACCTGGTCACCCAGTACGCGCTGCCGGTCGTCTTCGAGGTCCTCAACCAGATGGTCGGCTGCCCAGCGGAACTGGGGCAGCGGGTCGCGACCGGTATGGCGATGCTCTTCGATACCGTCGAGGCCGCCACGGGTATGGCGATGCTCAGCGAGGCGCTGATGGAACTGGTGCAACTGCGCCGGGCCGCCCCCGGCGACGACGTCACCTCGCGGATGGCGCACCATCCGTCCAGGCTCGACGATACCGAAATGCTGTGCCAGCTGATCAGTTTCTACGGTGCCGGCATCGAGCCGATGCAGAATCTGATCACGAACACCCTGCTGCTGATGCTCACCGACGCCCGGTTCGGCGGCGAAATGCTCGGCGGTAGCCTCTCGACCCGCGACGCGCTCGACGAGGTGTTGTTCAACGACCCACCGATGGCCAACTTCAGCATCACCTACCCGCGTCAGCCGATCCTCATCGACAACACCTGGTTGCCCGCCCATCAGCCGGTTGTGGTGAGCCTTTCGGCCTGCAATAACGATCCGGCGATCCGCGGCGGCGACCGCACCGGCAACCGCTCACATCTGGCCTGGGGCGCCGGGCCGCACGCCTGCCCCGCGAAATCCGTTGCCTACCTGGTCGTTCAAGACGCCATCGATCAGCTGCTCGACGCACTCCCCGAGATGGAATTGGCCGTGCCCGCGGACGAATTGGCTTGGCGGCCCGGACCGTTCCACCGGGCGCTCGCGGCACTGCCGGTCGTCTTCCCCAAGTCCCCTCCGCTGCCCGTGTTCTAACAAGGCGTCTGTGAACTCCGGGGAGTCTCGATGCCGTCCTTCTCGGACCTCCGATGTCCATTCCCGATGTGGGTGTGGGCACCGGTTCCCGCGTCATCCGGGCTGATTTCACATGGCGCCTTCACACCGCACGTGACACACGCTGACCAGCCACCAAGTTCTCGGATGCCATTTAAGGAGATAACGATGGAGCATGAACCAATAGTCCTGGATCTGACCGGCGTCGATATCCAGGGCGAGAACGAGCGGATCCGGGAGCGTGGGCCGGTCGCACTCGTCGCCCTGCCCGGCGGCGTGCCCGCATGGTCGGTGACCGACGCCGCCGTGCTCAAGAGTCTGCTCGCCGATCCACGGGTATCGAAAGATCCTCGGCAGCACTGGTCTTCGTTCATCAATGGCGAGATCACCGAGGAGTGGCCGCTGCTGCCGTGGATCTCGGCCGGCAATATGTTCACCGCGTACGGCACGAACCACCGTCGCCTGCGTCGGCTGGTCTCGCCCGCATTCACGCACCGTCGCACCATGGCACTGCGTCCGCGGATCGAGGCGATCATCGAGAGGCTGCTGGGCAAACTCGCGGCCACGCCGAAGGGTGAAGTGGCCGATCTGCGCGAGGGTTACGCCTATCCGGTGCCGATCGAGATCATCACCGAAATGATGGGCGTGCCTGAACATCTCGGTCCCGCGTTGCGCAAACACGTCGACGGCTTCTTCGACACCTCGTTCGGGCCCGAAGAGGCGCAGGCCAACTACCTCGAAATGTACCGCCTCGTCAGCGAACTCGTGGCCTACCGGCGCGAGACCCCGGGTGATGATGTCACCAGTGTTCTCATCGCCACCCGTGACGAGGACGATGGCTCGCAGCTGAGCGAGAAGGAACTCGTCGATACGCTGATGTTGGTCATCAATGCCGGTCACGAAACCACGGTCAATCTGCTCGACCAGGCGATCTTCATCCTGCTCACTCATCCCGAGCAGCGTGCCGATCTGGTCGAGGGCCGGGTGCCCTGGTCGGATCTGGTGGAGGAGACGCTGCGCTATGAGGCGCCGGTCGCGCACCTGCCACTGCGCTACGCGGTCGACGATATCGAGCTCGGTGAGATCCGAATTCCCAAGGGCGAGGCGATTCTGGCGTCCTATGCCGCCGCGGGCCGCGATCCGAACCTGTACGGTGCCACCGCCGCGACCTTCGACCTGCACCGGGTCAATAAGGAACACCTGTCCTTCGGGCACGGCGCGCACCACTGCATCGGCGCCCCGCTGGCCCGGCTCGAGGCGACGATCGCCCTTCCGGCGATCTTCGCGCGCTTCCCGAATATGCGGCTGGCCGTGGATCCAGCGGAGTTGGCGCCGGTCGGCAGTTTCATCTCGAATGGACACCGCACGCTGCCGGTTCTCCTGGACGGGGAGTAGATCACCCGCACCGGTGCGCGGGTGGACCTCGCGAAAGCCGACTGATTCGGCATAACGAGCTCACGCGAGGATATCCACCCGCGGCAACGGTCACATCCGGCAATGGCCAACGTGCGTTATGAAATTGCCGGTTGTTCCTGGGGCGGCATCGGGGAGATGGCGCCGTCGATCGCGCCGACCGCGGCGCCGACGGCCGCGCCGGCCGCCGCGGCCGGTGCGGCGATCACCCCGTAGCCGATGGCCGCGCCGATGACGGGGACGACGACCAGTCCCGCGGGGAGGAAGGGGATTCCGGCGATCAGACCCGAGGCTGCGCCGACCATCGCACTGGTGGCGGCGAGCGGGCTCGCCAAGGTAGCGCCCACGCTCGCGCCGATGAGGGCATCACCGATCACCGCACTGGCGATCCGGTCCGAGCGAGCGCGTTCGAAGCCCATCGACTGAATGCCTTGGGACAGTTGGGCTTCGGTACCCGCGGACGCATCGTTGATCTGGGCGGCCAGATCGAGTGGTAGGAAGTCCGGGCGATCGAGTTGGAGATTGCCGATGCGGATGCGGTTGTCGGGGATGGCGGATGTTTGTATGCCTGGGTCGGGCTGCGTCGCGTCCACCGTCTCGGTGGCGGTGGGCTTCGGATCGGCCACCAGTGCGGTGGCGCTCCGCAGCGGCGAGGCGGCGAATGCGATGTTGTCGTCGACCGGAGCCGATGGCTCGACGACGAATCCAAACGGGGTGGGATTGCCCAATGGTTGCGAGTCAGCGGTCGCGGGTGTGGCGCTGATCAGGATGGCGGACAGCGGAACCGCACTGACTGAAGCGAGTGCGACGGTTCGCCGATGTATCGGGCGAGTTCGCGCTGCCTGTCGATGTTTGCCCATAAGTAACCTCATTCCGAATGTCGATGCTTACTTACCTACATTCGGAACGGCCGATCTTTCGGATGAATACGCGTTGGGGCAATTTTCCGGGTCCGCTGCCGTACCGGCATGCGTTTCCGCAACCAGGTCCGCCCCTGCGGAACCACGAACATGCGTCGGCCTCGCAACCGGTGACAACCGACTTTGCGGAACGGCTCGCCTGGACTCAGGCGACGCCAATCAAGCGCGCGGCATTGGCCGATTCGTCGTCGTCGGCCTTGTTCGCGGCCAACTCCGCGGCTACCCGCTCGCGGTAGCGGGTGATCTCGCGATCCGTGGTCGCGCTATCCCAACCGAGTCGGGTGCCCATGCAGAAGGCCACCGCCGGTGCGGCGGTCAGGCCGCGGTCGGCGGTCTCGATCGAGATGCGGGTGCGGCGGGTCAGGACATCGTCGAGATGCAGTGCGCCCTCATGGGTCACCGCGTAGACGACCTCGGCGCCGAGGTATGCACCGGCACCGGGAAGTGGTTCGGCCAATACCGGTTCGGCCGCGATGAGGTCGAACAGCTCGCAGACGCCCGACCCATAGCGACCGAGCAGGTGCTCGACGGTCGCGACGGGCAGACCAGCCCGCTGCGCGACGCTGTGCACATCGGCCGCCAGTTCCTCGTAGCCGACGGCACCGAGCAGCGGCAGGCGTTCGGTCACCGACGGTGCGGCCGCGCGACCGAGCCCCTTGACGGCGGCGTCCACCACATCGGCGGCCATCACCCGGTAGGTGGTGTATTTACCGCCCGCGATCACGAACAGACCCGGAACCGGTTCCGCGACCGCGTGTTCCCGCGAGAGCGTCGCGGTATCGGCGGATGTGCCCGACAGCAGCGGTCGCAGACCCGCATAGGTGCCGACAATATCGTTGCTGGTCAACGGCTCTCGCAGCACAGCGTTCAGATGATCGAGGATGTACTGCACATCGGCAGCGCTGGCAACAGGATGGTTCTTGTCCAGCGCCCAATCGGTATCGGTGGTGCCGATGATCCAATGCCGGGCCCACGGGATCACGAACAGCACACTCTTCTCGGTCCGCATGATCAGACCGGTGTCCAGGTCGAGTCGCTCGCGCGGCACCAAGATGTGCACCCCCTTCGACATGCGTACGTGGAATGGGAAATCCACGCCGGTCATCTTGTTCATCTCGTCGGTCCATACGCCGGTCGCGCTGATCACCCGGCGGGCGCGCACGGTGTGTTCGCGACCGGTTTCCATATCGGTGACATGCGCGCCGATCACCCGCTCACCGTCGCGTAGCAGTCCGGTGACCTTGGTACGGGTGAGTACCGTCGCGCCGTGCTCGGCGGCGGTGCGAGCAATGGTCATGGTGTGGCGGGCGTCATCGACCTGTGCGTCGAAGTAGCGGATCGCGCCGATCATCGCATCGTCGCGCAGGGCGGGCGCCAATTCCATTGCGCGCGCGTGCGACAGGTGCCGGTGCATGGGCAGCGCCCTGGCCCCGCCGATGGTGTCGTACAGTGCGACGCCCGCGCCGATGTAGGCCCGCTCCCAGACTCGATGCTGTAGTGGCAGCAGAAACGACACCGGGCGCACCAGATGCGGGGCCAGCCGGTGCAGCAGCAGGCCGCGCTCTTTCAAAGCCTCGCGCACCAGCCAGAAGTCGAGCTGCTCCAGATAACGCAGGCCGCCGTGGATGAGCTTGCTGGACCGGCTCGAGGTGCCCGCCGCGAAATCCCTTGCCTCGACCAGGGTAACGGTCAGGCCGCGGGCGGCGGCATCGAGGGCGGCACCGGCTCCGACCACGCCGCCGCCGATAACCAGCACGTCGATTTCGTTGTCGCCCAGTGTTTTCAATGCATCGGCGCGGTAGTTCGAGTCCAAACGTGCGGACACGGGATGTCTCCTTGTTTCGGTGCTACTGAGTCTTCGAGCGGGTTTCACCGCTAGCGATTGCTGGTAGATCGCTCGAGCAGGTCAGTCGTCGACGTCGATCCAGTCGAGCGTGCGTGCGACCGCCTTTTTCCAACGGGCGTAACCGCGTTCGCGCTGCTCCGCGGTCCAGGCGGGAGTCCATCGCTTGTCCTCGCGCCAGTTCTGTACGAGTTCGTCGGTGTCGCTCCAGAATCCAACCGCCAACCCGGCCGCATAGGCCGCGCCGAGTGCGGTGGTCTCCGCGACCACCGGCCGTGAGACCGGCACATCGAGGAAGTCGGCCTGCAACTGCATGCACAGTTCGTTGCCCGTGATGCCACCGTCTACGCGCAAGGTGTCCAGGCGCACACCGGAATCGGCCTCCATGGCCTCGACGACATCGCGGGTCTGATAGCAGATCGATTCCAGGGTCGCCCGCGCCAGATGGGCATTGGTGCTGTACCGCGACAGCCCGACGATCACCCCGCGCGCATCCGAACGCCAATATGGTGCGAACAGCCCGGAGAAGGCGGGCACGAAGTACACCCCACCGGTATCCTCTGCCTGCCTGGCCAGCGATTCGCTTTGCGCCGCACCGGAAATGATGCCGAGCTGATCGCGCAACCACTGCACGGCCGAGCCGGTGACCGCGATCGAACCCTCCAGCGCGTACACCGGCTTCTTGTCGCCGAACTGGTAGGCGACGGTGGTGAGCAGTCCGTGCCGAGAGCGCACGAGTTCGGTTCCGGTATTGAGCAGCAGGAAGTTTCCGGTGCCGTATGTGTTCTTGGCTTCGCCGGGGCGGAAGCACACCTGACCGACGGTGGCCGCCTGCTGATCACCGAGCACACCAGCCAGCGGCACTGCGCCGCTGAACGGTCCGTCGGCGCGGGTCCTGCCGAACAGTTCGGGATTCGACGAGGGCGCGATGGTCGGCAGCATGGCGCGCGGAATTCCGAAGAGGGACAACAGTTCGTCATCCCAGGCGCAGGTCTCCAGATCCATCAGCATGGTGCGGCTGGCATTGGTCGGATCCGTGACATGTACGCCGCCGTCGATGCCGCCGGTGAGATTCCACAGCAGCCAGGAATCGGTGGTCCCGAAGATGGCCTCGCCCTTGTCCGCATCGGCGGCGACGCCGGGCACATTGTCGAGGATCCAGCGCAACTTGCCACCGGAGAAGTAGGTGGCGGGCGGCAAACCCGCCTTGCGGCGAATGATTTCGCCGTGGCCCGCGCGCTCCAGTTCGGCGGCGATCTTGTCGGTGCGGGTGTCCTGCCAGACGATGGCATTGCAATACGGCCGCCCGGTCCGGCGATTCCACACCACGGTCGTTTCGCGCTGATTGGTCACCCCGACCGCGGCCAGCTCGCTCGCGGCGAGATTCGCCTTGTTCAGCGTGGACACAATGGCCGAACGGGTGCGCTCCCAGATCTCGGTCGGATCGTGCTCCACCCACCCTGGGCGTGGCAGGATCTGCTCGTGCTCGAGCTGGTGCCGGGCGATCTCATTGCCGCCGTGGTCGAACACCATGAAGCGGGTGCTCGTGGTGCCCTGATCGATGGCGCCGACATACTGGCTCATCGCCGTCCTTTCGGAAAGCCGGCCGCGGTTGCGGCCGCCGGAGGCGACGTTACGACCGGATTGCCGAAGCGGACATAGCACGCGTTCGACAATGTCGAACGGTTGTGGATGGCCATCGCCAGGTGGCGTCAGTGCTGTCCAGCAAGAGTGGAGGTCGCAAGGGTGCGGGTCGCATCGCGTTGCGCGGGTGTTGCTCGTCGGACCGTGCGTGTTCGACATTGTCGAATCGGCAGGTTCCGGGATAGGTTTCCGCCTATGCCCGGCCCGATCCAGTCGATCGAACGAGCGGCGGCCGTCCTGCAGCTGCTCGCTCGGGGTTCGGGCCGTCTCGGGGTCGGCGAAATCGCTGGTGCGCTCGGGCTGGCCAAACCGACCGCACACGGCATCCTGCGCACATTGCAGGGTGTCGGATTCGTCGAACAGGATCAGGCCAGCGGCAAGTACCAGCTCGGCGCGGCCGTACTGCATCTCGGTACCAGTTATCTCGACAGCAATGAACTGCGCTCGCGGGCGATCAACTGGGCCGATGCCCTGGCCGCGCGGACCGGTGAGTCGGTGCGCATTGGCGCCGCGGCGGACGAAGGCGTGGTCGTCGTGCACCACGTCTTCCGGCCGGACAACACCGAACAGGCACTCGAGGTCGGTGAACTGCTACCGGCGCACGCGACCGCGCTCGGCAAGGTGCTGCTCGCCTATGACGCCGAGCTGGCCGCTGCTGTTCGCCGTGGGGAATTGGCGCCGCACACCCGACGCACCATTGTCGATCGGGTGGCGCTCACCCGGGCGCTTGCCGCGGTCCGGCAGGCCGGATGGGCGGGGGAGACCGAGGAATTCCGCCCCGGGGTGGCCGGTATAGCCGTGCCGATCCGGACACACGGTGGACTTGTGGTCGGTGCGATCGGGATCAGCGGTCCGGTCGACCGACTCTGCGATCCGCAACTGCGGCCTCGGCCGACGCTGGTCGGGCACGTTCGCGATGCCGCGCACGCGGTGTCACGGGATCTCGTCGCCGGACACTGACTTTCGTCCGGCTCGACCGTATGCACCGAACCGAATTCTCGTCCGACAGGAAGTAGCCGATGTCGCAACGCTATGTACTGGCGATCGACCAGGGCACCACATCCACCAGGTGCATCCTGTTCGATCAGCGCGCCCGCCTGGTGGGCGTCGCGCAGCGCGCACACCAGCAACACTATCCGCGGCCCGGCTGGGTCGAGCAGGATGCGCTGGAGATCTGGCGCAATGTCGAGCGGATCGTGCCGCAGGCACTGCGGGATTCCGGCATCGCCGCGGAACAGGTTGTGGCCCTTGGCATCGCCAATCAGCGCGAGACCACCGTGGTATGGGATCGCCGCACCGGTGTGCCGATCCGGCGGGCGGTAGTCTGGCAGGACGTGCGCACCGATGAGCTGGTGCGCGAATTCGAGCGCAAGCCCGGTGCGGAACGGATTCGCGAACTGTGCGGCCTGCCGCTGGCCGGTTACTTCGCCGCGCCGCGGCTGCGCTGGCTGCTGGATACCATCCCGGGACTGCGGGATCGGGCCGAGCACGGGGATGTGCTGTTCGGCACCATGGAGACCTGGCTGATCTGGAATCTGACCGGTGGACCGGACGGCGGTGTGCATCGCACCGATGTCACCAATGCCAGCCGCACGCTCTTGATGAATATCGCCGAACTCGCCTGGGATCGAGAACTGTTGGAATTCTTCGGGATTCCGGCCGTGATGCTGCCGAGCATTCAGCCGTCGACCGCGTCCTATGGGACGACAAGCCGGGTGGTGCCCGGCATCCGAATCGCCGCCGCGCTCGGCGACCAGCACGCCGCACTCTTCGGTCAAACCTGTTTCGCCCGTGGGGAAACCAAATGCACCTACGGCACCGGCGGGTTCCTGATGATGAATACCGGGCGTGAGCTGGTGCAGTCCTCGCACGGTCTGCTCACCACCATCGGCTATCAGATCGAACCCGAACCGGTGTACGCGCTGGAGGGGCCGATCGCCGTTACCGGCTCGCTGGTGCAGTGGGTGCGTGACAATATCGGTCTGGTTTCGAGTGCGCCTGAGATCGAAACCCTTGCTCGCACAGTCGAAGACAACGGCGGCTGCTATATCGTGCCCGCCTTCTCCGGCCTCTACGCGCCGCACTGGCGTAGTGACGCAAGAGGGCTCATCATCGGCCTGACCTCCTATATCAACAAAGGCCACCTCGCCCGCGCCGTCCTCGAGGCGACCGCCTGGCAGACCCGCGAAGTCGTCGACGCCATGAACACCGACTCCGGACTCCAAGCCCGCACCCTGCGCGTCGACGGCGGCATGACCTCCGACAACCTGCTCATGCAGATCGTCGCCGACGTCCTCGATATCCCGGTCATGCGCCCCTTCGTAGCCGAAACCGTCTCGCTCGGCGCCGCTTACGCCGCTGGACTGGCCGTCGGCTACTGGCCGGATCTCGAAGGTCTGCGCGGCAATTGGCGCTTGGCCGGACAATGGGTCCCCCAGATGGATCCCATCCACCGCGAAGACGAATACGACAATTGGAAACGCGCGGTCGCCCTGAGCTTCGGCTGGTCGCGGTCGAGGCGATAGGGTGGTGATCGTGCGGGGCTCGCCATCGCCGATCCGGAGGCGCGCGAGCATTTGGTCGGCGGGTCCGTCACCGAATCCGGCAGACTCATTCTGGTTGCCGACCTCGCGGATGTCGCCCTGGCCCGGCGCTTCGTCTCCAGTGTCGGCAGTACCTGGGATCCGGATATCGTCCACTACGGTGACCGCGAATTCGTTGGGCGACGTGTCACGCTCGGCCAAACCTGAATCTTGCTTTAGGCTTCGGCGGTGCGAACTTCCTTGCGAACGGCCGTCCTCGGACCGATCACCGCGGTAATCGCGATGGCTGCCGGGCTGATGCCGGTGGCGGTCGCGGAGCCGATTGATCCGGCGTTCTGTGGCACGCCGCTGTCGGCGGACGAACTGGACACCATCGCTCGTCTCTCCGATACCAGCACGCTGACCGGAGATGCGTTACAGCGGTTCGAGACCGCGGTAGCGCGCCACCATGAGATCACCGAAATCCTGGTCGCGCATCGGGATCGGCGCGGGCTGTTTCCGATCGGGCTCGACGGTGTGGAGCAGTCGGCGGTGATGCCATTGCAGCGGGATCCCGGTGCGTTTCGGGATCGGGAATACGCGCATGCGATCAGCCTCGAATTGCTGCGGCGGTTCCTTGTCAATATGCATGCGGCCTTCACCGGCGGGCCGGTCGAGCCGCACTGGGCGCGGTATTTCGAGCTCGCTCGCCGGTGCGAGGTACCGCCCGCTCGCGCCGCCATGGCGGGCTACAACGCGCATTTGACCGTGGATCTCGCGTATTCGGTGGCGACAGTGGCGAGTACGCCGGAGAACATGCCCGACTACTTCGAGATTGTCGATGCCATCGCGGCCTCCGGCCAGGTGATCATCGATCGGACCAAAGAGATCTACAACGGCGATCTTGGGCCGCTGTGGCGGTTCTATTTCGTCGGCGAGGGGCTGGACCAGCTGCTCGGTGCTGGGGTCGCGACCGGTCCGCTGCTGCGGGCCGCCGATCTCGGATACAACGTGGTGATCTACGGCAATGGCCTGGCCCTACAGGATCCCGGACTGCACGACGCGACCGCGGCGGAGATCCGGCTGCTCAGCGATTCCGTCGACGCGGCGTTGGATATGTTGACACTGCTCAGGGGTCTGTGAGTCGCCCAGTTCGGCCGGGTCGCCACTGGTCGAGGGCATCGATCAGGCAATGATCGCGGCCGCGATGACGAACTGCCGATCATGCGCGAAATCGCCGCACTCGTGCGCGAACCGTCCCGACTGCCCGCCTGCTGGCAATTCATCGGCCTCGGCCGGGCCAACTGTGACCTGCGCACCCTGGACGAAAAGTCGGATCGAGTCGTGGACAATGCGGGCTTCTTCGCCCTCGACGACATAGATCAGGTGGACGGCGCGCAGCTGTATGCCAGGTTGCTTGCCGTATTCCCGAACTGGCTATGGCTGGCCGGACAGGCGGGAATCCTGCGCTGAATCGTGCCGGTCCGCGGTCGATGTCGCGGACTCAGCCGATGACGGCATTCATGATGGTGCCCGCACTGGTGGCGACGATACCGCCGATCATGGCTCCGGCCACCATTTTCGGGGATTCCAGACCGCCGCCGGTCCACTTCTCCCAGGCGAAGCGGCCACCTGCGTAAATAATGGCGCAAATGCCTGCGAGCAGCACGAACCAGGTGAAGTAGCGGACGAGTTGGAGAATCTTGTCGGACACCGGTGGGGCCTCGGGGGTGGGATTGCCGAGCTGCGCCCAAGTGTCGTAAACGGCGGCCAGGATCATCTCGTATTGCTCATTCTGGATGTGGGACAGGGGGTTAACGCGCTCTTCCGTGGATGGTATCGGTTTCTCGGCGACCATGCAGTCACGATGTCTGCGATCTGGCGCGACCACTCGTTTCTCGGCACCGGCTGATCCCCGAACCCGGTTGTGTCGCCGCTTGACCGATTTATGGCAAATATGTGGCTATACTCCGGCTGATCTCTCTCGAAGTTGTCCGACCTGTCGGGAAGTAGGGAGAAACGCATGAGTCTGTCGCGGCGATCTGTGCTGCTGGCCGGTGCCGTTACGGGCGCCGGCTTGGTCGCGTGCGGCAAATCGACGGATTCCGATCCTGCGGCGAGTTCCGGCAGTGTGCTGCCCAGCGATTCGCGTTCGGTCGCGACCGACGCCTATATCTATGGATATCCGCTGGTGCTGATGGATATCACGCTGCAGTCGAATACCGCCGCTGTACCCGCCAATCGGATGTGGGCCGTCGGCCCGGTGAATCCCACAATGAATTCGGTGGTCATGCCGAATATCGACACCCTTTATGCCACAGCCTGGCTCGACGTGGGCGCCGAACCGGTGGTGCTGCAGGTTCCGCCGATGGATGGCGACCGGTACTGGCTCATGCAGATCATGGACGCCTGGACCAATACCACCCACAATCCGAGCAGCGTCGCACCACGGGTGCGCGCCGGTCAGGACCCGCCGTACCACTACGTGATCACCGGCCCCAATTGGTCTGGCGCGCTGCCGGATAACCTGACCAGATTGGCGATGCCCACCGCGACCGCATGGCTGATCGGTCGAATCGAACTGCGCGGTCAGGCCGATCTCGCCACCGCCGAGAGCATGCAGCAGCAGGTGCTGCTCGCACCGCTGAGCGCCTGGTTGCGCGGTGAACGGCCGGCCCCGGTGATCAATCCCGATACGACCGCCCTGATCGCACCTCCGCAGCAGGTCGCGCGGATGGACGGGCGCACCTTCTTCGACCGGCTCTGCACACTCATGCTCACCAATCCGCCCGCTCGCGATGATGCCCCAGCGCTGCAGCGGTTTTCGAAGATCGGAATTCGGCCGGGCGGCACGGTCGGCGCTGCCTCGGTCGCGGATCTCGACGCGGCGGTGGCCGCGGGCCAGATGTGCATCCCGGACTACGCCGATCCGCAGGCCAGACGCGTGAACGGCTGGGGTTTCGCGACGAACCTCGGCACCTATGGCACTGATTACTCGCTGCGTGCCTTGACCGCCTGGACCGCGCTCGGCGCGAATCTGCCCGAAGACGCCGTTTATCCGCAGGTCACCGCGGATGCTGGGGAGCAGGGCGCGCCGCGCTCGTACCGGCTGCACTTCCCCGCGGGCCACACGCCGGCCGCGCGGGCCTTCTGGTCGCTGACCGCCTACACCGCGGAGCGCTCTCTGGTGCCGAATCCGGCAGGCATCTACTCGGTCGGTCATCAGCGTCCCGTCGTGCCGCTGCCGGACGGCTCGCTCGAACTCGCCATCCAGGCAGCGGACCCGGGAAGTGATGTGCCATACGGCAATTGGTTACCGATCCCGGAAACCGGCACCTTCCGGCTCGCGCTGCGCCTGTATGTGCCCGAGGAGCGGGCGCTCGATGGGCGCTGGCAACCGCCGAGTCTGATCCGAGTCGGATGAAGGAGATGCATGAACGTCTCGCGCCGAACCGCGCTCGGGCTGAAGCGCGCGACAGGCCTGGCCAGTTCTCGTTGACCATGCAGCTGTACGCGCCGAAAGACAATGCCATCGACGGGCATTGGCAGCCGTCCGTCCTGACTGTGGTGCTGTAGGAGACGAGACACCATGGGGCGCTTGGCTTTACCGATTTCGGTCGCCGCTGCGGCGGCGCTGGCATTCGCCGCGCCTGTTGCCGCCGCGGATGTGATCGATGTGGGCGGTGTGCCGTCGCGAACCGCGTTCTCCTTCCGTTCGGTGCTGCCCGGTATCCAGTGGGGCACCGCCAACGCCGCGGAGTACCGCCTGACCGGCACCAAATCGGGTCCGGACTGGGGGAGTTCGTACACCAGCACCGCCGATGTGGCCACCTTCCTGGCGACCAAGAAGCGCACCGCACCCGGTTCGCCCATCTTCATGTGGATGGCCGCGGCGAGTGAGCGGGCGGCCGACGGCACCTCCCAGGATTGGGGGACCGCGCGGCTGCCCGGCGTCGAGGGCACCAAATGGGGTTGGTCCGATAGCGGACCGATGTAGGTGGCGTCGGCATCGTTCGGCGAGAGTTTCGCGGTGGCGGCGCATACCCGCGGCACACCCCAGGATCAAACCGCCGATGTCGGCGCCACCTTGCCATACGTGCTGATGTCGCTGATGGCGCGCATGACGGGATAGGTGGCGGTCAGTCGTCGCCGTCCCAGGTCCAGTGCGGCACCGCGCGGATCGGGTGCAGTTCGTCGTCGGTCTTGGCATGCGAATTCTGTTGTGCCACTTGGGCACCGAATTCGGCATGCTCGCGTACCGCGGCACGGAAGGCGGGATCGTCGACCAGCCCGGCCTCCTCGAACGCTTCCAGATACAGCTGGGCGAAGCGATCGCGCTGTTCGTCGGTGATTTCGAGGCCGCGGTGCACGGCGATGATGTAGTCGAAGCCGAGGTTGCGGGTGAAACGGTCCGGGCCGCCGAAGGATTCGGCGGTGAACCAGGTGAGATAGTCGACGTGCGTCGGGCGGCGCTCGGTGAATTGGGTTTTCAGCACCGGATCGGCGAGCACCTTGTCATAGAAGGATTCTTCGACACGATGCAATGCCTCGTCGCCACCGGCGTGCTCGTACAGGCTGGGCATGAGGGACCTCCGAATAGTGACCTGTTGTGTCCATTACAGGCTTGTCTGCCCGGTCGCGTCCGCGGTTCGCGATAAGCGATCAGAAGAGATTCATAGCAGTTGGCTATTTAATGTTGACGACTGGGTGGCAACTTCGATTGAAGTTAACGGCATTTACTAAACGCTATTCACAAAACCTTCGTTGTGTGGTTCGATCGGAATCGGAACGTGTCCACACAGTGCTTACCCACCCCGCTGGCTCCGCCGGCTGCCATTCCCCCGAGCGTCGTGAGGTCTGCACCCCAAGTCAGACCGGTAGGAGATAGCCGTGACCGTGACTACGCCATCGATTCCCGCGGGATTCGACTTCACCGACCCAGATTTGCTGTCCACCCGCCTGCCCATCCAGGAATTCGCCGAGCTGCGCCGCACGGCCCCGGTCTGGTGGTGCGCCCAGTCCGGGCGGGCCAGTGGTTTCGATGACGGCGGCTACTGGGTCATCTCCAAGCTCGATCACATCAAGGAGATCTCGAAGAATCCGGAGGTGTTCTCCTCGCACGAGAACACCGCGATCATCCGGTTCAACGAGGAAACCACCCGCGAGCAGATCGACATGCTCGGCAATATGCTGATGCTGAACCAGGATCCGCCGCAGCACACCAAGACCCGCCGCATCATCTCCAAGGGCTTCACTCCGCGCGCGGTGGAGAGCCTGCGCGCGGCGCTCACCGAGCGTGCGGCCCGAATTGTGCACGAGGCCAAGCGGACCGGCCGCGGCGACTTCGTCGAACAGGTCGCCTGCGAATTGCCGCTGCAGGCCATTGCCGAACTGCTCGGAGTGCCGCAGCACGACCGCAAGAAGCTGTTCGACTGGACCAACCAGATGATCTCCTATGACGATCCGGAGTTCGACGGCAATCACCACACCGCCACCGCCGAGGTCATGGGCTATGCCTGGAACATGGCCGAGGAGCGGCGCAAATGTCCGGCCGATGACATTGTCACCCAGCTGATCAACGCCGATATCAACGGCGAGAACCTGGGCTCGGACGAGTTCGCGTTCTTCGTGATCCTGCTGTCGGTCGCGGGCAATGAGACCACCCGCAACTCGATTACTCACGGTATGAAGGCCTTCGTCGACAATCCGGCGCAGTGGGAGTTCTACAAGCAGCATCGCCCGCGCACCGCGCCCGACGAGATCGTGCGCTGGGCCACCCCGGTGACCGCCTTCCAACGCACCGCCACGCGGGATACCGAGGTCGGCGGTCAGGAGATCAAGAAGGGGCAGCGCGTCGGGCTGTTCTACAGCTCGGCCAATTTCGACGAGGACGGATTCGCGGATCCTTTCACCTTCGATGTGCTGCGCAACCCCAACCCGCACGTCGGGTTCGGCGGCACCGGTACGCACTACTGCGTCGGCGCCAATTTGGCTCGGCTGCAGATAGATCTGATGTTCAATGCCATCGCCGATGCGATGCCGAATCTGCGTCAGGTCGCCGATCCGGTGCGGTTGCGCTCGGGTTGGTTGAACGGCATCAAGCGCTGGGAGGTCGAATACGCTTGAATTCCCGTATGAACAGTGCCAAGCCGCGGGGGCGGGCACCGGTGGTTTCGGATGCGGATATCTGCCGGGTGGCCCGCGCACTGCTGGTCCAACACGGTCCCGACGCGGTTACCCTGCGAGCCATCGCGCGCGAACTCGGCATCACCGCGCCCGCGCTGTATCGGTACCACAACTCGCGCGAGGACCTGTTGGAGAGCCTGCGCCTGGAGTTCTGCGCGGACCTCGCCGCCGATTTGTCCGAACAGATCGCCACGCTGCCCGATGACGGCGCGGTGCAGTTCTTCGCCATCTGCAAGGGATTCCGGCGCTGGGCGCTGGCGCACACCAGGGAATTCACCCTGGTGTTCGCCTCGCCGGGTGCAGGCCGCGCGCGCATGCTGCGCCGGTTCGACGAACCGTTCGGGCGGATCTTCCTCGCGGCCGCCGGTCGGCTGCTGGTCACCTACGATGTCGTGACGCCGCCGACCGATGTGATTCCGGCGGAACTGCGCGATGACCTCGTGCTGTTCCAAACCGAGCTGCTGGCAGCGCTTTCGGAGTCCGGACAGAAGTTTCCGGCCGAAAAACTCGATCTCGGCGTGACGTATCTGATGATCCAGATCTGGGCCCGGCTCTACGGACACGTCACGCTCGAAGTGTTCGGGAACTATCCGATCCCGCTGTCGAATCCGGAGATCCTGTTCGACGCGATGCTGGCCGATCTCGGCCGCACCGCCGGGTTGATCAGCGAGTGAGCTGGCCCGACAGCCATTCGGCGTAGCCGATGCCGATCGCGTCGCCTTTTCCGTCCAGGCAGAGGGCACCGGACCGCAGGACACGTCCGACGCGACCCGGAATGGGTACCGGGAGCGGCAGCAGCTTGCGGCCGGTGTGTTCGCGGTAGATATCGGCCAGTTCGGTGAGGGTGTGCACGGTCGGTCCGGCGATATCCGGAATGCGTCCGGCCGGGCCGTTGTCCACCGCGTCGGCGAGTCGTGTCGCGACGGCGTCGACGTCGATCGGCTGTATCTTCGCGGTCGAGCGCGGTGCGAGCCGCCAGCGTGCCGCCGCGGCGAGGATTTCGGTGACGAGTTCGTGGAATTGGCTGGCGCGCAGCAGCGTCCAGGGAACCTCGCCCGTGGTGACCACCTGTTCCTGGTCCACCTTGGCGTGGTAGTAGGCGAAGGGGACGAGATCACAACCGACGATGGAGATCTCGACGTGGTGGCCGATACCTGCCTGCTTTTCGGCCGCCAGTAGACGGCGCACGCCGTCCACCATGACCGATCGGGTCCGGCTGCGGGCGCTCACCGCGTCGACGACGGTGTCGCAACCGTCCAGTGCTGCATCCAGACCGGTGCCGGTGGCGAGATTCGCGGACCGGTGCTCCAGCGTTCGATCCGTCGGGGCGGTTCGGCTCACCACACGGACCTGATGTCCGCGCGCGCTCAGCTCTCGCACCACTGCGGCCCCCAGTACCCCGGTTCCGCCGATCACCGCTACGTGCATTGATCCTCCCAAACGACGCTGTTCGGTATCGCACGCTACGGCGACACACGGGGCCGCTCAACGTGCTTCTTCACATAGGCATTCTTCGCCACATCGGTGTTTCGGTGCGTAGGCGCGTGCGGTATCGGCGATTCGGATCAGATCCGGGCACCCTTGGCGCGGTTGCAGGCGCGGCAGAGGATCTGCAGATTGGTCGCACTCGTCGCGCCGCCGCGACTGAGCGGGATGATGTGGTCGAATTCGAGATAGTGGCCGTCACCGCATTCGACGCATTTGCCGCCGTCGCGTTGCCACACCTCGGCCTTGACCTCCTGGGGGATGCTGCGGGTATCGCGCTGGCCGGGCGTGAGGACCAGGCGTTTGGCGACCCGCAGCGCACCCTCCAGAGCCGCCGCGACGTAATCCGGATCGTCGACATCGAAGGTGGCGCCACCGCGGGCCGAGGTCGCCGCGACGACCACCGAACGCTGCTCGACCTGCACCGAAACCACGCGATTCCATGGCAATTCGGTGCCGGTATCAGTACCGACGAACCGCAGCTTCTTATTGCTGGCGATCACCCTGCCGTCGGTGAGTTTCGGCCCCCTGGCGAGCTGGCGGACGTGCACGGCGGGCAGATCGAGATGCACCTTCTCCTCTGGATCCAGGTGCAGGCCGGGCGTGCGCACCACGGGCAGATCCCCGCCGCGCAACCGTGACAGGGTGTGGCCGCGATACATCCGCCTGCGCAGATCCTCGACCTGCGCTCCGCTGAGCGCCAATTCCTCGATCGCGTACTCGAATGCCTCGAACTCGCTCTGCTCGATCTCGCCGTCCGCGAATGCGAAGGCGACCAGTCGCTCGACGTAGGTGAGCGCCACATCCCGCAGCGCCGCCCGGCCCCGGCCCTCATCAATTCGCTGATACCGCAACGACGCCCACACTGCATCCCACTCCGGACCGCGCGGACCGGCTGTGGTCAGCGCCCGCCGGGCCTGGGTATGCCAGTGCGTCAGAAATTCCTCGATCTCGTATTCGCAACTCTGACAGGACGCGACCCCGCCGAACAGCTTGCGGCGCAGGGGATTTCCGCACCGCTCGCAGCTGCGCGGGCTAGGCGGACGCCGATCGACGGTGGCACCGGTCCATTCGGCCCCATCCCACCAACGCATTCGCGATGGATTCTCGGGATCCGAATGCCAGTTCGCGCGTTCGGGGTTCGGCGGTGCCGGTATCGGCGGTTCGACCTCGTGGCGCTGGCGCTGAAGGTCGACCGGCCTGCCTGGTCGCGGCCGGACGGGGCGTTCGTCGGCTGATTCGGCGGTTCGGGCGGATCGCGGCCCGGCGGCGGTGTGCTGCCCAGCATGATCTCCGCGAGTCGCCCCCAGTGCAGGGGGTCGGGCAGGGGGGTGATACCGCCGGTCGGCGTGAGCGGGGCGAGTGCCGTCCTGGTTCGAGGGTGCGGGGTCGAGCTGCTGGGGACCGGCCAGTGCCGTGCCGGTCGAACTGGCGGCCGAGACACGGTGCCGCGCTGGCGAAGTCGGCATGGCAGCTGGTGCGGGAGCGCCATCGTCGATGGTGATTCCGAATTCGGTGACGAGGCCGGAGAGCCCGCTGGCCCAACCCTGGCCGATCGCGCGGAAGCGCCACTGGCCCTCGCGGCGGTAGAACTCGCCGAGCATCATTGCCGACACCGCGTCGGGATCGGTGATCTCGAACTGAGCGACCGGCCCGTGTGCGGCCTCGATGGTAAGGGTCAGACCCGTGATATCGCCGAAGGTGCCGTCGTCGACCGAGCCGGCGACCACGATCCGCGCCACATCCGATTCAGTGCGCGGTAACGATACGCTCAGTCGCGCAGTTCCCGGTGCCGGCTGCTGATCGAGCGTCACCGCCTGCGACATATGCCGGGGCGCATTGAAGAACACCAGATCCCGATCGGTACGCACCGTGCCCGCCGCCGCCAGCAACAGCGCATGCGCATCCACCGTATGCCCCGACCGCCATGAAATAACCACGGCAAGAAGGGAAGTCGGCACCGCCGCATTGGCCCCTTTACTGAGTTTCATCGTGCTCGAACTATGCCACGAAGCACCGACACGCCGACTTCGGCGGTCCTTATCTTCGGCGATGCGAGCGAGTGCGCGCCGACGTCGGCGAATCACGACACAAACCGGTCGGTCGGGGATATCCGGTCGGAAGGGCCGTGGGTGCGGCAGAGTGGAGGGATGACTACCCCGAAGGGAGGGGGCCGGAAGGCCTCGACTCCGAAGGTGCCGGGTGGGCGGGTGCCGAGTCCCGGCGATATTCTGGCGGCCGCGCAATCGGCGGTGGAGGCGGCACAGTCGGCGGCGAGTCAGGCATTGGATGCCGCACAACTCACGGCTGGTCAGGCCTTCGATGCGGCGGTGCGCCTGCCACCGGCCTCGGCGCAGCTGGCGGCGCAACTCCCGGATCTGATCGCGAGCCTCGCGATCGCCATCGACCGGCTCAACTCCACCATCGATCGGCTGGACCGCACCTTGGCGCTGGCGGATCCGGCTTTCGCCGCCTACGATCGACTGCTGCCCCGCCTGGAGGCGATGATCGGCCTCGGCGAAGACCTCTTCACCGCCCTCGCCAAACTCCCGGGCCTCTCCCTCCTCGGCCGCTTCACCGGCAAACCCGCCGAACCGCCCGCGCCCCCCCAGACGCCCGAGACGCACCCGCCGCAAATAACCGGGGCTCAGTGGGGTGCGGCGCGGTGGGTGGCGGCGGCCTTGAGCAGGGTTTCGTGGTATTCGTCCTCGGGATCGGAGTCGAGGACGATGGCGCCGCCCGCGCCGATGCGCCAGTGACCGTCGTGGCGGACCGCGGTGCGGATGACGATATTGAGGTCGGCGGTACCGGCAAGGCCGAGGAAGCCGATGGTGCCCGAATAGATGCCGCGCGCTTCGGTTTCCAGTTCGTCGATGATCTCCATGGTCCGCAACTTGGGTGCCCCGGTCATCGAGCCCCCCGGGAAACACGCACGCAGACAATCGATCACATCGACATGCGGTCGCAGCGTGCCGCGCACGGTGGAAACCAATTGGTGCATGGTCGTATACGTCTCGGTGGCCATCAATTTCGGCACGTGCACACTGCCGATCTGGCACACCCGGCCCAGGTCATTGCGTAACAGGTCGACGATCATCAGATTCTCGGCCCTGGTCTTGGGACTGTCGGCCAGTTCGCGTCGCAGCCGTTCGTCCTCGGCGGCCGTGGCCCCGCGCGGCGCGGTGCCCTTGATCGGCTTGCTCTCGACCATCCTGGCGCGGTCCACCTTGAGGAAGCGTTCCGGTGAGGAGCAGGAGATTTCGAGATCGTCGAAGCGCAGATACGCCGCGTATGGTGCGGGATTGCAGCGGCGCAGGGTGCGATAGAAATCGAGTCCGTCCGATTCGGTGGCCGCCACGGACGCGGTGTCGGTGAGGCAGATTTCGTAGGATTCGCCCGCGTGTAGCCGCTCCTGACAGACGGCGATATCGGCGAGATACCGCTCCCGCCCTCGGGTGAACAGCGGTGCGATGGCGGCGGTATCGGAGCCCACGTCGAGCGTGGGCGGATTCGCCCACGTCGGTAGGGATTCCAGGATCTCGCGGGTATCGCGCAGCCAATCCGCGCCCGCCCGAAGGGCTTCCGGCGCGGGATCGGTGAGTGCGAGCAGATGAGTGCGCCCGCCGACATGGTCCACGACCACGATCCGATCGGCGAATATCCACTGCGCGTCCGGTGTCGAGGCGCGATGTGCGGCATTCGCGCCGCAATCGGCCTTCACCTCATAACCCAGGTATCCGACGTATCCACAAGCGAAATCGAAAGGCAGATCAGGTAGTTCGGTATGTCTCAGGTGTAGCTGCCCGGCGAGATAGTCGAGAATTCCGCCGGGTATGGTCCGCCGATTTCCGTCCGAGGATTCCACCGTGACCTTGTTCTCCCCGACGCGGTAGCGGATCACCTCGGCCAGTGGCCCGCTCGCATCGCCGAGGAAGGAGAACCGATCGAGTCCCGGTTCGATATGTTCGCTGTCGAGCCAGAATGCGGTGGGGGAGTTGCCATATAGCCGCAGGAACGCGGCCTCGGTATCGATCGCCCGCTCGATCACCGAATGCCGCAGCTGCCAGGAGCGCCGGGATTCGCGGAACTCATGTCTGCCCGTCAGCGGCTCGGCGTGCTCGAACGGCGCGCTGATGCTCGACCGAATCCGCTGGCCCGCAGTAAGTTTCGCGAAATTTCCGAGTAATGCCGCACCGTACTCGCTGGCAATCGATTCGGGATGGAACTGCACCCCCCACTGCGGTCTGCTCCGGTGCCGCACACCCATGATCACCCCATCGGCGGCGACGGCGGTGATCTCGAGGCTGTCCGGCAACGGCCGCTGGGCGCAGAGCGAGTGGTATCGCACCGCGGTGAAACCCTCGGGCAGCCCGGCGAACAGCTCGTCGCCGTCGTGCTCGATGTGATCGAGATAGCCGTGCCGCGCGGTGGGCGCGGTCGTCACGATGCCGCCGGCCGCGACGACGATCGCCTGATGTCCGAGACAGACACCGAGCAGCGGCAGTTCGGTCTCGCGGATCACCGCGGCCGAGATGCCGATGTCTCGGCCGACATCCGGGCGACCCGGCCCGGGGGAGATGACGACATTGTCGAAGCGCTCCAGCCGCAACCGCGCGATATCGTCGACCTCGTCATTGCGCACGACCGTGGGTTCTTCCCCGTTCACCTCGCTGATCAGCTGATACAGGTTGTAGGTGAACGAGTCGTAATTGTCGATCAGCAGGGTGCGCATTTGTCCAGCAACATTACGCCGTTGGTGTGGTATGCCTGCGCCCTACTATGGCGGGAGCGATGCAGCGTGTGACAGCGTGATAGATATTGACGTCCATGCTCTCAGGCGACAACTGATTTGGAGAGAACATGGGTAACTCATCGGGTACGTCCAGAACCGAGCAACCCGCTGAACCGCCGGTCCGTGACGCGACTGGTGGGGAACTCAACGATCGGCCAGAGGTTTGGGGAGCCGTCGACTTTGCCGTCGTCGGCACATGGATGGATGAGCAGGGCCTGCCGGGCGGCGAGTTCGAGGCGGTGACCGCGCTCGGCGGTGGCACGCAGAACATCATGCTGCGCTTCGTCCGCGGCGGTCGGGACTATGTGCTGCGCCGCGGCCCGAAACATCTGCGCGCCAAGAGCAATGACGTCATCCGTCGCGAGGCCCGGTTGCTCGGCGCGCTCGACGGAACCGGTGTGCGCGCGCCGAAGGTGATCGCCGCCTGCCCGGACGAATCCGTCCTCGGCGCGGTGTTCTACCTGATGGAGCCCATTACCGGATTCAACCCGCAGAACGAACTGCCGGAACTGCATGCTGGCGATCCGGAGATCCGGCGTCAGATGGGCCTGTCCGCGGTGGAGGCCATCGCCCGCCTCGGCTCGCTCGACTATCAGGCACTCGGCCTACAGGACTACGGCAAACCGGAAGGGTTCCTGGAGCGTCAGGTTCCGCGCTGGCTCGGTGAACTCGAGTCCTATTCGGCCAATGCGGGTTATCCGGGTCCGGAGATTCCCGGAGTGCATCGGGTCGGGGAGTGGCTGGATCGGAATCGGCCCGCACAGTGGACGCCCGGCATCCTGCACGGCGACTGCCACCTGGCCAACATGATGTTCTCCTACGATGGCCCGGAGGTGGCCGCGATGGTGGATTGGGAGATGTCGACCATCGGCGACCCGTTGCTCGACCTCGGCTGGCAGATCGCGACCCGGCCGGAGCCTGGTACCACGGGCGCGGCGCTGATCGGCAAGCTCGGTGCCGTCGGCGGTCTGCCGACGCCGGAGGAGATGGCCGAGCACTACGGCAAGTTCTCCGGTCGCGACCTGAGCAATGTCACCTGGTACACCGTGCTCGCCTGCTTCAAGCTGGGAATTGTGTTGGAGGGCACGCATGCTCGCGCATTCGCGGGGAAGGCGCCCAAGCAGGTCGGTGACTTCCTGCATGCCATCACACTCGAACTCTTCGAGCGGGCGCATCGTCTGATGGGTTGAACAGGTCTGTCGGGATCTTGGCGATAGCTGGCTGAATATATATCGCTGAAGATATTCAGCCAATCTAGGGTGTCTGCATGCCAATCGTTCCCGATGCCAAGAACTGGACCTGGGTCCTCGAACGCTCCTGTCCCGAATGCGGATTCGACCCGGAGTCGATCACTTACGCGGCGGTGCCCACGCTGGCCCGCGAATACGCGAGCCGTTTGTCGGCAACGCTCGGGCGTCCCGACGCCGCCGCTCGCCCCGACGACTCGACCTGGTCGGCGCTCGAATATGCCGCCCATGTCCGCGATGTCTGCCGAATCTTCACCTATCGTGCGGCTGTCGCGGCGCGCACCGAGGCGGTGGATCCAAAGGTTTCCGGGTTCGGCGCAAAAGGCGTCGAGGCCGACGACGGTGTCCCGGTGTTCTCGAACTGGGATCAGGATGTCACCGCCATCGCTGATCGATACGGCGAGCAGGATCCGCGCAAGGTCGCCGAGGAGCTGACCGATGCGGCCGAGGCCGTCGCGCGCGCCTTCGAATCGGTCCCCGAAGCCGCCCTCGGCAACCAGGCCCGGCGCAGCGACGGCTGGGTCTTCACGGTCGAATCCCTGGCCGTCTACTTTCTGCACGACGTAATCCACCATGTCTACGACGTGCGTGGCTGAAGTCGGGCAATATCGGACCGGGACGGGTTCGTGGCCGGGTAGAACTGGAACTCGTTCGGGGGTCCTGTCAATCCGTGTCGACGAATTTTCAACCGAGTACTAGAACGCGTTCCAGTTTTCTCGTAGTGTGGGTGCAGTCACATAGAAGCCCGTGCGTGCGAGAGGTCGACAGGAATGAAGACGAAAGGCGCGATCCTGTGGGGGATCGAGCAGCCGTGGTCGGTCGAGGAGATAGAGGTCGGTGATCCGGTAGCCGGTGAGGTTCAAATCCGGATGGAAACCGCCGGCATGTGCCACTCGGACCACCACATCGTGACCGGTGCGACGCCGATGCCCTCCTTCCCGGTCATGGGCGGCCACGAGGGCGCGGGCGTGATCACCAAGCTCGGACCGAACTGCCCCGCCGATCTGCAGGTCGGCGACCACGTGATCCTGTCGTTCATTCCGGCCTGCGGTCGCTGTCCGGCGTGTGTGAGCGGCAATATGGCGCTGTGCGATCTGGGCGCGGGTCTGCTGATGGGTCAGTCCATCAGTGATGGCACCTACCGCATCCAGGCGCGCGGTGAGAATGTCATCCCGATGTGCCTGCTCGGCACCTTCGCGCCATATATGACGGTGCACCACACCTCGGTGGTCAAGATCGACCCGAGCATTCCGTTCGAGGTCGCCTGCCTCGTCGGCTGCGGTGTCCCCACCGGCTTCGGTTCCTCCACTCACGTCGCCAAGGTCGAGCCCGGCGAGACCGTGGTGATCGCGGGCATCGGCGGCGTCGGCATGAGCGCGCTACAGGGCGCGGTGCTCTCCGGCGCGTCCAAAGTCGTTGCCATCGACCCGAACCCGTGGAAGCGCGAGCAGGCGGAGAAGTTCGGCGCGACGCACGCCTATGAGAGCATGGCCGCCGCGATCATGCCGCTGATGGAGGCCACCGAGGGCCGAATGGCGCAGAAGGTCATCCTGACCATGGGGGAGATGCACGGCGAATACATCGAAGAGGGCCTCATCCTCACCGCCAAGGCGGGCACCCTGGTCGTCACCTCCATGGGCCGCATGGACGAGAGCGACGTCAAGCTGAACAGCTTCCTGCTGTCCATGTTGCAGAAGACCGTCAAGGGCTGCATTTTCGGCGGCGGCAACGCCCGCCAGGACGCCCCGCACCTGCTCTCGCTGTACAAGTCGGGCCAACTGAACCTCGACGACATGGTGACCCGCCAGTACTCCCTGGAGCAGATCAACGAGGGTTACCAGGACATGCTGGACGGCAAGAACATTCGCGGCATCATCAAGTACACCGAGGCCGACTGGTAATCCGCGGGGACACCGCTCGGCGAGCTCGTTCGCGAACTGTGTGATCAGCTTGTAGGGACCGGCTCGCCGAGCGGAGAATTCAACGTCCCCTTGTCCGCCCGGTACGGCTCGATGGCCCGCGCGAACGTCGCATCGCCGTCTGGGATCGGGTAGAGGCTCACGTGTCCCCTCCCAGTCTGCGAAATGAACGACATCGTGGCCGTTGAGCTGAGGTCGGCATGTCGTAGGTGATGGCCTCGGTCGCCTCAGGTGGGGCGCAAGCGCGGTGGCGCGAATGCCCTCCGGATGTCCTCGCATTTGCGGCAAAGCTCGCAATTTGGGCGTCCTCGTCGCTTCGTGTGCCATCAGTGCCCACTCGGTCCCGGGTGCACCAGGGCACTGTCGAAGAAGCGCCTGGCGATCGGCAGCCCACTCGTGGCGCCGCCAGTGCGAGTCGCAATGCGATGCGCCCGTGTTGGCCACCGTATCCGATGCACGAAGACCGACCGACCGGTATTCTCAAGATCGGCCGGCCGTCGATGCGTCAGGTGCGGCCGGTCGTCGTTGGAGGATGAACACGGTGCTACGGTCTGTCCCGCTGCTGGTCCGGCCGTAGGTTCTGGCTGTGTTCGCGGGACTGGCACGGGTCATCGGTCGCCTCGACCATGCCGTCGGGAAGGCTGCCAAAGCCACCTCGGGCCATCTCACCGGAACCGGTAATCGCATCCGTGGCACGGTCTCCCGCCTCGAATATGCCGATGCCGACGGCGCACGCCGCATCGGTCGCCTCGACTCCGGAGCCGGCGCGCGCCGGTTCGTCAGCACGGACGGTTCGGGTCGGTTTCATCGGTTCAACGCCGAAGACGTGGTGAGCGTGCCCCTGAAGAATCGCGAAGGCAATGTCATCGGCGTCTCGTTTCCGTCTCGCCGTGGCGATGTCGGTAGCAAGGAGCGCTGGGCACGTGCCGATTTCCGATCCTCGGACTTCGTGTACTACGCCTTCTGGCGGAAGAACCCCGGATCCAAGAAACCGGAGTGGGCTTTCGGACGTCGTCGCCAAGCTCTGTGGGCCGACGATGTCACCCGCAAGAACCCGGTGTATGTGCATGCGCACGCCGACAGCCGAACCTTCTATATCAAGGTCAAGACGGGGCGCTGGACGACCAAGACGGTGCAGGTCGACGGAAGAACCTACGGCGAGCTGCTGGCGGACAACCAACATCTGGAACGAGCGTTCCTGGGCAATCCGGACAGCTCGATCGTGCTGCTTTCGTGTAGCCCAGCCAGGCCAGGAGGTTCGGCTGCCGCGACCTTGGCCGAGCATTTGCACACGAAAGGCGGTTTGCCCAACACCGATATCTACGCCGCTAAAGGCGATGTGATGACCCAGACGTCCCTGTCACGCGGTGAGAAGTCCTCCCTTGTCGGCGTCGAGGTCGACCCGGCCGTCGGTGATTCGGCGGATTCGTTGGTGGAGGTCTACCGGGCTCCCGGAGTTACCCGCGCTCCAGGCTCCGCAGACGGCGGCACCTGAGATGGGTGTGGTGCTTCCGGAGCAGGTCGCGATCTTCCTCAACTTCCTGGGCATTCCGTGGGTCAATGTCGACGAGGATCATGTCCGCGAGGCCGCGCGGCACGTCCGGACATTCGTGTCCGATCTGGACAACACGCTGGATTCCGCGAACCATCACATGTCCGCACTGCAAGAAGACTATTCAGGATCCGGATATCGGCAGCTTCTGGCCGATTGGACGGCTGTGGACAGGACACACATGTCCGCGCTACGCATCGGCGGAGGTGCTGTTGCCGCGGCCATGGACGCGGCGGCCGGCGCGATCGCAGTGATGAAAGCGGCAGCGATCGCCGAAATCGCGGCGCTCGCGGCGGCCGCTGGAGTCCTGCTGCTCTCGGGGGGCGCTGCATTGGAAGCTGTGGTCGCAGCCGCCGCGCGACGGGTTGTCACCGCATTGCAGCACACGATCGAGGAGTACGTCTTCGGCAAGCTACTCGAGTCGGCGCTCGAACGGTTCGAAGACGTCGTCCAGCGATTTGCCGAGGGCTTGGCCGGATTTGCCTACCGAACAACAGCCGCCCTCCTCGATGTCGGGGATGGGGCTGCGGAGACGCTGCACTTGAACCCGGACGAGGCACGGCGTCATGCCGACGCGCTGATCGGTCTCGGCAGCGAAGTCGCCGAGCACTACACCCGTTTCACCGACAACATGGCAAGGATCGGAAGCGGTCGATCTGAATTGGGTCCATCTGAATCGATGGCCCGTGCCGAACATCGGACGAAGCCGCCGACGGTGCCGAACAAGCCCGCCGAAACAACGGGCCCGTTCCAGGGAAACGCCGACAACGGTCGACACGTCACCCCGCCCGTCCTCGACGACGCTCGGCCGCGAGGTAAGGAAGGGTCGGCCCCCAAGAACTCCGGCGAGTCGACTCCCACGAACCTTGTCGAGCCGACCTCGTCCGACGACCGCCGACCGCAGCAGACGGTCGCAGATTCGCGCCCCGCCGCAGCACCAGGTGCGGCGGGGATCGCACCGGCCGACCGAACCGGTGCATCGGAAACGACCAATCTGTCGAATACGGATCGCACATCCGAACATTCCCCGGCAACTCCGATGGTGCAGCGACCCGGATTACCGCCGCCCGTCGAAGTCGAACCGATGGGCCGGCGATCCGCTGACCGCGGCGTCGATCGAGCGTTCGAGTCCGACAGCTCGACGGGTGTCAACTACACGGCCAGGGCCAGTTACTCGGCACTCGATGAATCATCAAGGGCCACGGTCGTTCCGGAGGTGTTCGACGCGCTCGTTCCCACCGACGGCGCCGATATTCGCGACGATGCGGGGCCGATCCCGCCGTCCGCCGCCTCAGGGGCGACCAGACCGCCCTCGACCAGTCCTTGGTCGCGACGAGACCGCCGCTCCGAGCAGAACACGGAAAATACGAATCCGGATTCCATCGGCGCGGTGTCGCAAGCGGATCGACGACCGGCTACCGGCGAAGAACTCTCCACGCCATGGACGAAACCCAAGCAGCGCCGTGCCCCAGCGGTGCCCGCGGTCGCGCCACCTCCTGCTGTGGTTTCAGCGCCCCCCGCCTCGCGAATCAGCGCCCCTCGGGATCCTGAGGCATCCCGATCAGACACCGCGAACTCCGATGTCGAGCCGATACAGACACCGCCGGGGGATGCCCCGGTCTCGAAGCCTGCGCGCTGACACGTCAGTCGGCATCTCTCAAGGCGTCGATGGCGAGGCGAAGCGGCGCCATACCATTGGGGTTCAGCAGGATATCGGTTTCCGGTGGGAGGATGTTCGGCAGTTCGCTGCCCACCACCGGCCACCAGCGGTCCACGTCGACATCCAGCTTCTGCGTCGCCGCGGTGGCTATGACGGCACAGACGACACCGTCTGGTCCCGTGCCCACCAGCGGCCTGTCTTGCTCGTCGCACCCGATCTCCACAACCGCAGTCCGGATCGACCCCACAAGATCGTCGGCGAGTTGCTCCCCGCCCGCAATCCGGCGCAATATCGCATCGATCGGATCAGTCGGCGTCGACGCGTCCCCGGGTACATAACCTGGATTCGGCTGGAAGGGCCCGACGGTTCCGTCATCCTCGACCATCCAGCCACCCACTATGGCTTCCGGTGGCAAGTCGGATGAACCGGTCTTTCGCGCCGGGTCCAGCAAGACGAACCAATCGTCCTGCCTGATCGCGCCTGGCATCGGCTCTTCCACGACCATCTCCTAGCTCCTCATCGAGGCAATTCACGCGTCAGGTTGTGCAGCGGAGCAGCGCCTCGCGGAGGTTTCGGCTGCGGACGTCGTCGAGGACGGCGAGGCCGAGGCGGTTCATCGAGTAGCCGAAGCCGAGTCCGGTGGCCGGATCGGCGAATCCGAAGGAGCCGCCGAGGCCGGTGGTGCCGTAGGCGCGCTTATCCGAACCGAAGCGGAACGAGCCGCGCGATTTGCGGAAGCCGAGGTGGTAGCGAGATTTGGTGTGCAGCACCAGATCGTCGGCGGGCACGTTATCGGCGGCCGTGGCGGCGAGCCGATCGAGTACCGCATCGTCGATCGGCAGCGCACCGGTGCGACCCGCCGCGGCGCCATACGCCTTGGCCAGCGACCTGGCATTGCCCACACCATTGGAACCCGGCATCTCCAACTCGAGCAGTTCGCGCCGGCTCGCCCGCGCGGGTGCGCCGATGCGCGGATTGGTCAGTGCCGCATGGGAAAGTCCGCGCTTGGCGAAGATCTCCGCGCCGATGCGCACCGGAATATCGCGCTCGTAGCGCAGAATGTCCGCGCCTTCGGTGGCGGCCAGGGGGGCGATTCGGTCCATGCTCTGCTCGGCGGGCAGACCGATGAAGAAGTCCAGGTCGAGCGGCTTCGCGATCTCCTCGGCGAAGACCCGTCCGAGTGTGCGGTGTGCGGTATCCACGCGGCGCACGAGTTCGCCCTGGTACAGGCCGAGCGTGATGGCGTGATAACCGTGTCTTGTGCCAGGCTGCCACGCGGGGCGCTGTGCTGCGAGAATCGTTGCGAGACTGTCGAGATCGGCGATCTGTGGTAGCCGCACCACGGTATCCAATCCGGACAGTCCGGCCTGATGGTCGATCAGCTGACGTACCGTGACCGTGCCCTTGCCCTGCGCGGCGAATTCCGGCCAGTACTTCGCGACCGGCGCTTCGTAGTCCAGCAGTCCCTTCGAGACCATCGTGGCGACCACGAATGCGGCCATGCCCTTGGTGGAGGAGAAGACCGGGACGATCGTGTCGCGTTCCCATGGCAGCGTCCGGTGGCGGTCACGATGACCCGCCCACAGATCCACCACCGCGCGATCGCCCGCGTAAACGGCCACGGCAGCGCCGATTTCGCCGTGCTGGGTGAAGTTGCGGCGGAAGGCGTCGGCGACAGGGCCGAATCCGGCCGCCACATCGCCGTTGATGGTGGGCTGTGTGCTCATGACCGGTTGATGGTACCGGCGGTACCGACTTTCCTGTGAGGGCGGTGCGGGCATACCAGGAACGGGCGTCTCGTACGCTCAATTCGTGCGGGCATTCGAGCAGATCAAGGACTGGCCGGTTCGGCATGCGGCGGTAGGTGTCGTCACCAGGGACGGAGCGCGGACGGCGGGTGATACCGAGCGGGTCTTCCCGCTCGCCTCGGTGACCAAGCCGCTGGTCGCCTATGCGGTGCTCGTCGCGGTGGAGGAAGGCGCGATCGAACTCGATCAGCCCGCCGGTCCACCGGGAGCTACCGTCCGGCATCTGCTCGCGCATACTTCCGGCATCGCCTTCGATACCACCGAGGTGATCGCCGCGCCGGGTACGCGCCGCATCTACTCCAGCGCCGGATTCGAAATCCTCGCGGCCTTCGTCGCGGAGCAGACGGGCATCGCCTTCCCGGAGTACTTGCGCGAGGCTGTATTCGAGCCACTCGGCATGACGGCCTCGGTGCTGGCCGGTCCGGCCGGGCATGCGGCCCGGTCCACCGCAGCCGATTTGGTGCGCTTCGGTGCCGAACTGCTAGACCCCCAGCTGATTTCGGCGCAGACCCACGCCGCGGCGACCACGGTCGCGTTCCCCGGCCTCAACGGTGTGCTGCCGGGTTACGGATCGCAGCGCCCCAACGATTGGGGACTCGGATTCGAGATTCGCGACGCGAAATCGCCGCATTGGACCGGCGGATCGAATTCCGCAGGTACCTATGGCCATTTCGGGCAGTCCGGCACATTTCTCTGGGTCGATCCCGAATTGGGGGTGGCGAGTATCGCTTTGAGCGACGAGAATTTCGGCGACTGGGCGCGGGAGGCATGGCCCGTCTTTTCCGATGCGGTGATCGCCGAGGTGATCCTCGCCCGGAACTCGGTGGCGAAGTAGAAGTAACGGCTCGGACACGCCACCGAAGTAACATATGTAACTCGGGGCACTCCAGTACACTCGGGCAACGCCAGTACGACGGATCGTTGGGGAAGACGTTTCTCGTCGAAGCTGGAGGTGTCAGTGGTGCGCGCATCGAGTCAGTTCGCGGACGCGACGGCGGGTGTGGTCTATATCCACTCATCGCCGGCCGCGCTGTGCCCACATATCGAATGGGCACTCACCTCGGCCCTCGGCTCACCCGCGAAACTGCGCTGGACCGCCCAACCCGCTGACGGTCAGCTCCGCGCGAGCACCGACTGGATCGGTCCGGTCGGCACCGCAGCGCGAATTGCCCAATCCTTGCGGTTGTGGCCTGTGCTGCGCTTCGAGGTCACCGAGGACCCCAGCGACGGCGTCGACGGCGCTCGCTACAGCTTCGTGCCGACCCTGGGCCTCTGGCACGGCTCCACTTCCGCCAACGGTGATGTCACCATCGGCGAAATGCGCTTGCGCGCCATGCTGCGGGCCAACCGGGAACTCGGCAACTACACCGGCTACGACCTGGATACCGAACTCGACCGCGCTCTCGGCACTGCCTGGGACGAAGATCTCGAGATCTACCGCTACGGCACCGAATCCGGCGCCGAGGTGACCTGGCTGCGCCGCGACGTCGGCTGATCGGCCAGCGGCCGCTAAGGCGTCAATGCCGTCTTCCCGGCGTTCTACCAGGAATTCTCCCCACTCGCACCCGCGTTACCGGCTTCGCGGTCTCCCAGGACATCGGTACCGCCATCGCCGCCTTCCTGCCGACCGTTTACGCGGCCGTCGCGCCGCCCGAATTGAACGTTCCGCTCATCGTCGGTGCTTTCACCTTTGGTTGCGCCGTCATAGCCGCGGTCGCCGCATGCTCCGTGCGCGAGATATTCCGCATCCCATTCGAGGATCTCGGTGCCCCGAACGTCGGACCGATGTCGCGCGAGAACTACTCGCGCCGGCGCGCCGTGGCGATCGCGGCGTAAGAATGCGCGGTGCGGGGAGATCAGGCAGCGAACAGCCCGACCAGGGTGCCACTGGCGATGACGTGGTCCGTGATGGCGGATCGGACCACGTCGGCCGTGGTGTCCGGGGTGAATCCGGGCGATCGGTCCAGCGCGTAGAGGCGGAAGAAGTATCGGTGCGGTTCGTCGCCGACCGGCGGCCGCGGACCGCTCCAGCCGATTTCCCCGAAGTCATTGGGACCCGCGACCGCCCTGGGCGGCGGCGCCTCCGCCCGGATACCGGTCGTGGTCGGCGCGATGCCGGTCAGCAGCCAGTGGGTGAACGGTCGGCCGGGTGCGTCCTCGTCCTCGCAGAGCAGGACGAGTTCCGCGGCGTTGGCGGGGATACCACTCCACTCCAGCGGCGGGGCCATATTGCCGCCGTCGTAGGAGTAGCGGTCCGGAATTGTCGCGTGGTCGGAGAACGCGGCACTGTGCAGTTCCGCGCGTACCGGCGTCCGTTGCACGGCGTTGTGGTGGCTGGTGTTCGGCATCGTTTTCCTCCGGTCGACGGGCTTACTGGTGCGAAGCCGCCCGGAGATCCGAGGTCCGCGCTGTTGCCTCGTACTCGCCGAGCAGCGTCACTCTGCGGATTGCCACTGGACCGTCCGCTAAACCGTGGCCTCCGGGCTCAGCGAGATCTGCGATGCCGATCAGCGTATAGAGGTCGAACACCACAATCCGCTGCGGCGGACCATGAAACCTCGACGCCGACCGAGGTCCGGATTCGATTCCTGCTGAATCTAACTATCGACACCACGTCGGGCGCTTCTTAGTATGCGTCGTTGTGACCACCAGCGACGAGACCCAGGCCGACCCGAGCGCCGACTGGAGCTTCGAGACCAAGCAGATCCACGTCGGACAGGCGCCGGACGGCACTACCAATGCCCGCGCCCTGCCGATCTACCAGACCACCTCCTACACCTTCCGGGATACCGCGCACGCGGCGGCGCTGTTCGGTCTCGCCGAACCGGGCAACATTTACACCCGCATCATGAATCCGACCCAGGATGCCGTGGAACAGCGCATCGCGGCGCTGGAAGGCGGTGTCGCGGCGTTGCTGCTGGCCTCCGGGCAGGCCGCGGAGACCTTCGCGATCCTGAATGTCGCCGGTGCGGGCGATCACATCGTGTCCAGTCCGCGGCTGTACGGCGGCACCTACAACCTGTTCCGCTACTCGCTGCCGAAACTGGGCATCGAGGTCAGCTTCGTCGACGATCCGGATGACCTGGACCAGTGGCGCGCGGCGATTCGGCCGAATACCAAGGCGCTGTTCGGCGAAACGATCTCCAATCCGCAGAACCACATCTTCGATATCCCCGGCATCGCCGAAATCGCCCATGCCGCAGGCGTTCCGCTGATCCTCGACAACACCGTCGCGACGCCGTATCTGATCCAGCCGCTCGCCCACGGCGCTGATATCGTGGTGCATTCGGCGACAAAGTATTTGGGCGGCCACGGTACGGCCATCGCAGGTGTGATCGTCGACGGCGGCACCTTCGATTGGACCGGTGGCCGCTTCCCGGGCTTCACTACACCGGACCCGAGCTACCACGGTGTGGTGTACGCCGACCTCGGCGCTCCCGCATACGCCCTCAAGGCCAGGGTGCAACTGCTGCGCGATCTCGGCTCGGCCGTCTCGCCGTTCAATGCTTTCCTGATCAGCCAGGGGCTGGAAACGCTGAGTCTGCGGATCGAACGGCATGTGCAGAATGCCCAGGCGGTGGCGGATTTCCTCACGGCGCGTCCGGAGGTGACCGCGGTCTCCTACGCCGGGCTGCCGTCCTCCCCGTGGTACGAGCGCGGCCGCACCCTCGCACCCAAGGGCGTCGGCGCGGTGATCGGCTTCGAATTGGCCGGTGGGGTCGATGCGGGTAAGCGTTTCGTCGAGGCGCTCACACTGCACAGCCACGTCGCCAATATCGGCGACGTGCGTTCGCTGGTGATCCATCCGGCCTCGACCACCCATTCCCAGCTGACTCCCGAGGAGCAGTTGGCGGCGGGTGTCACCCCGGGCCTGGTCCGCCTCGCGGTCGGCATCGAGGGCATCGACGATATCCTCGCCGATCTCCGCGCCGGATTCGCGGCCGTGCAGTAATCGGCGCACTGGGTTACCCACGGCCAGTCCTACCGCCGGGGCCGCATTGCGCGGCCTCGGCCGCAGTTTCGGCGCCCATACCGTCCTGCGCGATATCGAATTGGAGATCGCACCGGGTGCGGTGATCGCGCTGGACCGTCTGGCAGTGTGCTGCTGCTGCCGAATCGTGCGATCAGCAGATGATCGATCTCATCGAGCACCAGCGGTGAAACGACGGCGATGGAGGTGGCGAGGAAATCACGTGCCCGGCTGTGTAGTTCTGCGGCACGATCGTAGGCGGCGATGATGGCCGAAGTGTCGGCGATGAAGAAACTCACTGCCGGTAGGCGTCGTCGAGCAACGTGGCACTGTCGGCGGCGAAGTTCGGATCACCCGGCTGCTTCGTGCACACACAACCCACCGATACCGAGGTGGCCGCCATAATGTCCGACCTGCGGGCTTCTATCGTCCTGGAAGGGCGCGGCGCTGACTTCAACGGCAACGTGCCGTTGAAGTCAGCGCCGCGCTGATCGACTTCGCCCGCAGCGTCGGCTGAAAGATCTACGTGCCAGCTTCGATCGCCTGTTCCCGGAAAGACACGAAGGACATCATGCGCGGATCCGGAATGCCCAACTCGCGGTAGGCGTCCGGGCCGTGCGGGGTGAAGTCGATCATCCCGTGGATAGGCTCGAGCGCCCGGAACGCGAGATGGGCACTGCGCTGGGCGACGGCGGTCAGCGGTGCTCCGGTATCTGCTTGTGGCCGCGCATCATTCGGATCAATTCTCGAAGTACCGGCGCGGATTGCGCACCAGAATCGCCTCGATATCGTCCTCGGTGAGTCCGCCCGCCATGAGCGCCGGAATCACATCCTCGCTGATGTGGCGGTAGTTCCACTGCGGTACGGCCTGAGCCTTGGCAACGGGGTCCATCCAGTCGATGTGGCAGGCGGCATCATGGGCGATAACGATCTTGTCCAGGTACCCGCGCCGCACCAGTTCGACGATGGTGTTGACCCGATCCTCGAACGGCAGCAGGACGTTGAGCCCGAATCGATCCATGCCGAGCAGCGAGCCCGCGTCGGCGAGTTCGATGAGATAGTCGATATCGGTGGTGTCGCCGGAGTGGCCGATCACCACTCGGCTCAGGTCGGCGCCCTCCTCGGCCAGCACCCGCTGCGCCACCAGCCCGGATCGGGTGTGTGGGTTGGTATGCACGGTGATCGGCGCACCTGTTTGCGCCGATGCCTGCCCGACCGCACGCATGACCCGCTCGACGCCGGGTGTCAGCCCGGGTGCCTCGATGGCGCACTTGAGGAATCCGGCGCGCACGCCGGTATCCGCAATGCCCTGGGTGAGGTCCTTGACGAACATTTCCACCATGGGTTCGGGCCGGTCGAACAGCAAACCCGGCCCGGTGTAATGGAATTGGAAGGGCAGATCATTGTAGGTGTAGATGCCGGTCGCGACGATGATCCGCAAATCCGTTCTGGCCGCGATCTTCTCGATGCGCGGCAGATAGCGGCCGAGCCCGAGCACGGTCGGATCGAGGATGGTGTCGATGCCGAGGGCTTTCAACTTGTTGAGTTGTTCGACGGCGTCGTCGACACGGGCGTCCTCGTCCCAGTCGGCGTAGTTCTGCCGGAATTCCTCGCCGAGTACGAAGACGTGCTCGTGCACCAGGACGCGGCCGAGTTCGGCGGAGTCGACGGTTCCGGTCGCGGTGGGGATGACGGTCATCGTGTTGCCTTTTCTGTGAAGAGATTCGGATCGAGAGCGCGCTCGAGGATTTTGCCGGTGGCGCCCTTGGGGAGCTGGTCGGTGAAGGCGAAGCGATGCGGCACCTTGTATGCGGAAAGTCGCTCTTTGGCCCAGGTTCGCAGATCCGCCGGATCGAGCTCGACCCCGGGGATGGTGACGACGACTGCGCCGACATCTTCGCCGTAGCTGACCTGTGCGTCCGTCGTGAGCAGCGCGATGGCTTGGGGGCGTTCGGTGGCGTGCTGCCAGCAGCGGTCGGCGACATTGGTCCGCTGATCCGATGCGGTCGAGGAAGCCGGATTCGCAGGCATGGCTTGCTCCAGATACACGAGTGGGCGAGAACCGATGTGACCGATGACACGTCAGCGGATCGGAACGCTACGTGAATTCGGCGTCATGTTCAACCGATGTGTGCCGATCCCGGTTGATCCCGGCGTTGTGCGGCCTTGCGGGCGGCATCCGCTGTTACGATCCACCACGTCAGCGAGCCGGACGACAGCGAGTGAGGCAGTGAACGCCCAGGAAGCCACCGAGGACCGGTCCGGTCGGATGCGTCCGCGGAGTAAGCGTGGCATGCGCACCAGGTCCGCGCTGGTGACCGCGGCGCGCGAGGTATTCGAACGCGACGGCTTCCTCGATGCCAGGATCAGCGATATCTCCAAGGCTGCCGGGGTAGCCTCCGGATCGTTCTACACCTACTTCGACAGCAAGGAAGAGATCTTCGCCGCAGTCGTCGAGCAGGTGCGCGAGGAAATGCTGCACCCGCACATCCGGGAGCGGGTCGGCATCGACGACCCGCGCGAGCTGATCGCTGCCGCCAATCGCGAGTATCTGCTCTCGTATCGGCGCAATGCGCGGCTGATGGCTGTGCTGGAGCAGGTTTCGAAGATCGATGAGAAGTTCCGGGTGCTGCGCTTCGAGCGCGCCCTGGCATTCGTCGAGCGCAATGCCGAGATGATCCGGAATCTGCAGGAACGGGGTCTGGTCGACGCCGAGTTGGATCCCGACGTCACGTCGCTGGCCTTGTCGAGCATGGTGAGCCGGATGGCTTACTTCGTCTTCGTCGAGGGGCGGAAGGTCTCCTTCGAGAAGCTGGTGAAAACGCTGAATCAGTTGTGGTTCAACGCTCTTCAGCTGAAGGAAGCCGACTGAGCGAGCGCTGGCCAGGTGCCCGACGCGGCAGTACTGCCGTTCGTGTGACCCGTATCACCTAGCGTGCTGCGACTTCTGAACTTGACGTCGGAATCAAGTTCGGTGAGTCTGGGGCACGCAGGTCGGGCATCAGGAAAGGCATACGTAATGGGTCGTTTCGACGGAAAAACGGCGATTGTCACCGGAGCCAGCCGCGGTATCGGGCTTGCCATCGCGCAGCGGCTGGTGGCCGAGGGCGCGCGGGTCTGTGTGACCGCCCGCAAAAAGGACGCGCTGGACGCGGTGGTCGCCGAACTCGGTGGACCCGAGCGCGCCGTCGCCGTCGCAGGGCGAGCCGATGACGTCGAACATCAGACCGAGGCCATCGAGCGCACGCTGGAGACCTTCGGTTCGGTCGACTACCTGGTCAACAATGCCGGAATCAACCCGGTATATGGGCCGATGGTCGAACTGGACCTGGCGGCCGCCCGTAAAATCTTCGAGGTGAACTGCCTGGCCGCGGTCTCCTGGGTACAGCAGGCGCATAAGGCGTGGCCGGGTGAGCACGGTGGCTCGGTGGTCAATATCGCCTCGGTGGCCGGAATCAAGCCCGCGCCCGGCATCGGTTTCTACGGTGCCACCAAGGCGATGCTGGTGCACATCACCCAGGAACTGGCGGTCGAACTCGGCCCATCGATCCGGGTGAACGCGATCGCGCCCGCCGTGGTCAAGACCCGATTCGCCACCGCGCTCTACGACGGTCGCGAGGACCAGGTCGCCCAGGCGTATCCACTCCAGCGTCTCGGCGTACCCGAGGACATCGGCAGTGTCGCCGCATTCCTGCTCTCCGATGACGCGGCGTGGTTGACCGGCCAGCTGATCGTCGTCGACGGTGGCGTCACCCTCACCGGGGGCATGGCGTGAAGGCTTGGCGGGTAACCGAATTGGGCGAACCCGCGCAGGTACTGCGGCTGGTCGGACTGGCGGAGCCCGAACCCGGTCCGGGCCAGGTGGTGCGGACCCGGGCCGCCGCGGCGAACTTCCCGGATGTGTTGATGTGCCGGGGCGAGTACCAGATCAAGCCGGAACTCCCGTTCACTCCCGGCGTGGAACTGTGCGGTGAGGTGGTCGCGGTCGGTGCCGACGTCGACGGCATCGCGATCGGTGAGCGGGTGCTCGGCGGTGTGGCGCTGCCGTCGGGTGGGTTCGCGGAACTGGCGGTCAGATCCAGTCCGCCGCATTGAATCACGCACTGGTGAAGAACTATTCGATCCTCGGTCTGCAGTGGGGCCTGTACCGCGACAAGGATCCGCAGGCGGTACACGACTGCCATCTGGAGTTGACCGAACTGACCGAGCAGGGTTCGGTGAAACCCCTGATCGGCGAGCGGCTGCCACTGGATGACGTGGCCGCCGGACTGCAGCGTCTCGCCGACGGTAACACTGTCGGTCGTGTGGTTTTCGAACCATGAACGGTGCCAATCGAATTCGACAAGGAGAACCGTAATGAGCAGTGAGACAACCCGTACCGCCATCGTGACCGGTGCGGCGCGCGGTATCGGTGCGGCCGTCGCCAAGCGGTTGGCGGCGGACGGATTCGCCGTCGCCGTACTGGATCTCGACGAGCAGGCCTGCAAAACCGTTGTCGCCGAGATCGAATCGGCCGGTGGCCGGGCACTCGCGGTGGGCGCGAACGTCGCCGATGAACAGGCTGTTGCCGCGGCGGTCGAGCGGGTCGCCGCCCAGCTGGGCGCGCCGACCGTCCTGGTGAACAATGCGGGCATCATCCGCGACAACATGCTGTACAAGATGACCGTCGACGACTGGGACGCGGTCATGGGTGTGCATCTGCGCGGTTCCTTCCTGATGAGCCGCGCTGCGCAGAAGTACATGACCGAGGCCGGGTGGGGTCGCATCATCAATCTCTCCAGCACTTCGGCGCTCGGCAATCGCGGTCAGGCCAACTACGCCGCGGCCAAGGCCGGATTGCAGGGATTCACCAAGACGCTGGCGATCGAACTCGGCAAATTCGGCGTGACCGTGAATGCCATCGCGCCGGGCTTCATCGCAACCGAGATGACCGCCGCCACCGCCGAGCGCATGGGTGTTTCGTTCGAGGAGTTCAGCAAGACCCTGGTGGCACGAATTCCGGTGGGCCGCGTCGGCAAGCCCGAGGATATCGCGCACACGGTGTCGTTCTTCGTCAGCGAGGGCGCGTCGTATGTCACTGGCCAGGTGCTCTACGTCGCCGGTGCACCGACGGTCTGAGGCGCGAATATGAAGGTATTCAATGGAATCGGCGAACTCGAGCAGGCCGTCGGCACCCATCTCGGCTACAGCGAATGGCACACCGTCACCCAGGAGCAGATCGATCTGTTCGCCGAGGCGACCGGTGACCGTCAGTGGATTCACGTCGATCAGGAGCGAGCCGCGCAGGGACCGTTCGGCACCACCATCGCCCACGGCTATCTGACCCTGTCGCTCTTGCCGATGCTGGTCTGGCAGGTATATCGCGTCGACGGGTTGAAGATGGGAATCAACTACGGCAGCAACAAGGTTCGCTTCCCGTCGCCGGTGCCGTCGGGTAGTCGCGTGCGGGCGGGCGTGGAACTGGTGAAGCTCGAGCCGATAAAAGCGGGGGTCCAGGTGACGGCTCGGGTAACCATCGAACGCGAGGGCGGCGACAAGCCCGCCTGTATTGCCGAAGCGCTATCGGTGCTCGTGCCCTGATAAAAGTGACCGCCGGACATCTGGTGTCCGGCGGTCACTTCGTTCCAGCGAATACGCGAAACGGCCTGTCTCTCTGGCATATCGCCGGAGAGACAGGCCGTTCGTCTCAGAAACCGGCTTCGGCGGCGATTCGATCGGCGGTCCGGGCGAGTCCGTCGACCAGATCGGTGGTCGGAATGCCCGCGGACGCACGGTTGCGGGGGTCGTCGAGGGTGCGGCGGAACACACCCTCGGCAATGATCGCGAGTTTCCAGAGGCCGAGCGCATGCCAGAAGCCGAGTGCCCGCCGATCTCGTCCGGTGATCGCGAGATACTCCTCGACCAGTTCGGTGCGGGACGGAAAACCCGGGAGCATGCACATTTCCGTGCCCGGAATGGCCGCTTCGCCGGGCATCGGCCAGTAGGCCAGCAGACTGCCGATATCGGCCAGCGGATCGCCGAGGGTGCACAGCTCCCAGTCGAGTACGGCCGCGATCGCACCGGTCTCCGGTGTGGTGATCACATTGCGGAGGTTGTAATCGCCGTGCACGAGCGCGAGTTCGCGCTGTTCGGGAACGGCGGCCCGGAGCCGTTCGGTGAGGCGGTCCACCAGCGGCAGATCCCGGGTTCTCGACTTCTCCCACTGTGCCGACCACCGTTTGAGCTGTCGCTCCGCATACGGTTTGTGACTGGCGAGGTCGGTCAACCCGGTGGCTTGCAGGTCGACGGCGTGGATCTGGGCCAGCGTCCGCACCAGTGACAGCCCGGCGCTACAGCGCAGGTCTGCGCTGAGTCCTTCGGCGGTCTCGACTCCGTCGATGACCAGTCCGTCGACGAATTCCATGAGCACGAGCGCGATATCGCCCTCGTGCCGGACATCGTGGACGCGCGGCACCGGAACATCTGTGGGCGCCAGGGCCGAGATGACCCGCGCCTCCCGCGCCACATCGTGCGCGGACGCCAGCAGGTGGCCGAGCGGCGGACGCCGCAGTACCCAACGCCGTCCGTCCGCATCGGTGATCAGGAAGGTCAGATTGGACTGGCCGATCCCCACCCGTTCGGCCCGCACCGGCGCGGTACACGCCGAGCCGAGCGAGGACACCCAGCCCGCGAACGCGGCCGCATCGATATCGAAGCCGGTCGCGTCCGCGGTGGGTTGAATGAGCCTGTTACTTGTCTGCATTCGTTCTCGTCCGTCCTATGCCCCGCCGCCGGCGCTGGCTCTGAACTTACCGAGTTCGGCGCGCGCGATGGCGCGTTTGTGCACTTCGTCCGGTCCGTCGGCCAGGCGCAATGTGCGCAGGTGCGCGTACATGCTGGCGAGCGGGAAGTCGTCGGTGACACCGGCGCCGCCGTGCACCTGGATCGCCCGGTCCACGATCCGCAGCGCCACATCCGGTGCGGCGATCTTGATCGCGGCGATCTCGATCTGGGCCGCCTTATTGCCGACGGTATCCATCATCCAGGCGGCCTTGAGTGTCAGCAGCCGCGCCTGCTCGATCTCGATGCGGGCTTCGGCGATCCAATCCTGGATATTGGCGCGCTCACTCAGCTTCTGTCCGAAGGTGATTCGCGATTCGGCGCGGGCGATCATCAGCTCCAACGCGCGTTCGGCCATACCGATGGCGCGCATGCAGTGGTGGATGCGGCCCGGACCGAGCCGGGCCTGGCTGATGGCGAAACCCTCACCCTCGCCCTTCAATACATCGGTGACCGGGACCCGGACATCGGTGAAATCGATCTCGGCGTGGCCCTCGCGGTCGGCGTAGCCGAAGACCGGCAGATTGCGCATGACCGTGACACCGGGTGCGTCGATGGGTACGACCATCATCGACTGCTGCCGGTGCTTGGGTGCGTCCGGATCGGTCTTGCCCATGACAATGAGCACCTTGCAGTTCTTGTGTAATGCGTTGGACGCGAACCACTTGCGGCCGTTGAGCACATAGTGGTCGCCGTCGCGGGCCATGCGCAGCTGAATATTGGTGGCGTCCGAGCTGGCGACGGCAGGCTCGGTCATGGCGAAGGCGGAGCGGATGGTGCCTTGCAGCAGCGGTTCGAGCCAGCGCTCCTTGTGCTCCTGGGTGCCGAAGAGGGTGAGTACCTCCATATTGCCGGTGTCGGGTGCCGAACAGTTGCACGCCTCCGGCGCCAGATGCGCGCTGCGGCCCATGATCTCGGCCAGCGGGGCGTATTCCAGATTGGTCAGGCCCGGACCCCATTCGGGATGCGGATGGAAGAGGTTCCAGAGGCCGCGGCCGCGCGCCTCGGCTTTGAGGTCCTCGACGATCTGCGGATGGTGGTGCGGATCGCCGGCGGCCGCCATCTGCTTCTCGTACTCCGACTCGGCCGGGTACACGCATTCGTCCATGAAGGCGCGCAGATCGTGTTGGTACTGCTGGGTGCGCTCGGACGTGGTGAACAGGTCCATCGAGGCTCCGATCGTCGGTGCGAGCTGTCGAAAGCGACTGCGCCGCACAGTGGGTGTATCAGCTGGGGGTTCGTAGTGCGGGCCACAATCGGGCCGCCGTCGATGCGGCGTCGCGGTGCACGATGCCGCCGAGTCCGAGCAGTTCGGCCGCGGTGATGTTCTGCTCGAGGTCGTCGATCATGACGGTCTGCTCGGGTGTGACGCCGAGCCGTTCACAGCCGATGAGGTAGGCCTGGCGGGATGGCTTGCGGATACCTATCTCCGCGGAGATGGCCACCGCGTCGAACATGGCGGGCAGGTCGAAGCCCGCGTAGCAGTCGTCGCCGAGCGAATTCGACAGCAGCCCCACGCGATGGCCCGCCGCGCGGACCTGCGCGACGAGTTCGATCATTTCCGGGTCGGGATGCAGTCGGGACTGGATGCGATCGATAAGGCCCTCATCGGCAATATCGACCCCATGCGCGCGCAGCCGCCGCGCGAACCCGGCCTCGAACTCGCGCTGACCGATGCGCCCCTCTTCGTGATCCACCAGCAGCGTGCTGCTTTCCGGATCGCGGGTGAGCAGTCGCAGCGGTAGCCGGGGGTCGCCCAGTTCCGCGCCGAACTCGGCGAAGGCGGCGAGTACGGCGGTGGTGAGCACCCCGCCGAAATCGAACAGCACTGCGCTGCGTCCACTCATCACAGGCCCGCTCATGACAGCGACCTCCGGTAACGCTGCATGCCCGCGATCCACCGGTCGTGATCGGAGACCTTGCGGTGCAGGAATTCTCGGACCTCCTCATGCGGTAGCACGAGGAAGCGTTCGGCTTCGATGGCCTCGAGCACCCGATCGGCCACGTCGAGGGGAGCCAGCACCGCCCCGGCTCCGGTGACGGCCCGGGTGGCCAGGTCACCGTCGGATCCGCCGTCCGTGCCGAGTCCGGTGAGTAGAGCGGTATCGACACCCATCGGACACAGACAGCTGACCCGTACGCCACGGTCTCCGTAGGTCACCGCCAGCCATTCGGCGAACCCGACGGCCGCGTGCTTGGAGACGGTATAGGTGGCCGAACCGATCTGGGTGAGCAGTCCCGCCGCCGACGCGGTGCTCACGAAGTAGCCGCTGCCGCGCTCCAGCCAGCTGGGGACGAGCAGCCGCGCCGCGCGCACGTGGGCCAGGGCGTTGACCTCCAGTGCTTGCTCCCATTGCGCGTCGGTGGCCTCCAGGCCGGGCCCGCCGCCGACACCGGCGTTCGCGAAGAACAGATCGACGGGGCCGAATTCGGTTGTGGCCGTGTCGATGAGCTTGCGGAGATCGGATTCTGATGCGGCGTCCCCGGCCTGTCCGGACACCGCGCCGGGAAATGCTTGGGCCAGTTGACGAGTCGTCGCCGCGAGCCGGTCCGCGTCGCGGTCGGTGATCAGGACCCGGGCTCCGTGCTCGAGCAGGCGTTGCGCGATGGCCGCACCGATGCCGCCCGCGGATCCGGTGACGATCGCGACCGCGTTCTCGACCCGCATCAGTTCGCCTCGGCATTCAGCCGAACCAGCATCTTGCCGGTATTGGCCCCGCGCAGCAGGCCGAGGAAGGCATCGACAGCGGTGTCGATACCCGTCAGCACCGTGGTGGGGACGCGCAGACTGCCGTCGCGCACCCAATCCGCCGCGAGCGCACCGTATTCCGATGCGAGGTCGCTGTGATCGGTGACGATGAAGCCGCGCAACGACAGTCGGCGAACCACCGCCAGCGCCAGGTTCTTCGGGCCGGGCGGCGGAGTTTCGGCGTTGTACTGGGCGACGGCTCCACACAGGGCGATTCGGCCGAAGTCGCGCATCGAGCCGATCGCGGATTGCAAATGGTCGCCGCCGACATTGTCGAAGTAGACGTCGATGCCGTCCGGGGCCGCCTCGTGCAACCGTTTCGCCAGACTGCCGGCCCGGTAGTCGATCGCGGCGTCGTAGCCGAACTCCTCGACCAGCCGCCGTGCCTTCTCCGGACCGCCCGCCGACCCGATGATCCTGGCCGCGCCGAAGTGCCTGGCCACCCGGCAGGCGGCGAGACCGACGGCGCCCGCCGCGCCCGAGATGAATACGACATCACCAGGACGGACCGGTGCGATTTCCTTCAGCCCTACATACGCGGTCAGTCCGGGGATGCCGAGCGGGCCGAGGTAGGCCTCGGCCGGGGCCAGCCCCGTATCGACCACTCGCACCTGCTTCGCCGCCAGCAGCGCGTACTCCCGCCAGCCAAGGTCGTGCAGGACCGTCGCGCCGACTTCGATTCCCGGTACGCCCGAGGCGACGACGGTACCGACCGCACCGCCATCCATGGGCGCATCGAGCCGGAACGGTGGAATGTAGGACTTCACGTCGTTCATGCGATTGCGCATATACGGATCGACGGACATCCAGTCGTTGCGGACCAGCAACTGCCGCTGCCGGGATCGGGGACGTCCGTGGTCACCATCCGGAAATCGGATGGTGTGGGTTCGCCGGTGGGGCGGGCCACCAGATGTACCTCTCGGCTCTTCACGACCAGAAACCTCCACGTTCATGCGCGACCGGGGCGTCCCCGATGGAGCGCCGGTTGCCGGATGGCTCAGAGGCTAGTTGAAGTTGACGTCGGATTCAATTGTTGGTCGCACCGTTGTCTCGGCGATGAGACGCGGATCGCAGCCGGGCGCACTGATCCCGGCGCACCTGACCACGATCCGATTATGCGGGCCGTGCGGTGGCGGCGCGCGAGCTTCGATGGCATTGATGGCATTCACCTCGGGATTGGTCGAGGCCGATCTGGGCCTTATCTCGACGATTCGCAAGGATTTCCAACAGCTCGCCGAGCTGATGCGGGAGTGGCGTGACAAGCCCGAGGAATGGGTGGACCATCGCAGGCCGTCGACCGAATCGTGTTGTATATCGATGATCTCGATCGTTGCCGTCCAGACCAGGTTGTCGAGGTGCTGCAGGCAGTACACCTGTTACTGGCGTTCGAACTCTTCGTCGTCGTGGTCGGAGTCGACCCGAACTGGCTGCTCCGTTCGCTGCGCAGTCAGTACGCCGATTTGCTACGCGACGGACTCGTCGTTTCGCCGGAAGACTGGCACACGCCCGAAGACTATCTGGAGAAAATCCTGAACATTCCGCTCGCGCTACCCGCCATGCCATCCGGGAGCCTGGACCGCTTGCTTCGCTCGTTCGCCAACGTCCGAGCCGATATCGGGTCCACCGAGACGTCGGACAGCCAAGGTGCCGAAGAGCATTCGCGCGCCGTTCGGCCCGATCCCGGACAGCCCCCAGCCGCGGCCGGCATCACCATCGAGACCGGGTCCGAAGTCGATGCACAGCGACGGGCGGGCGGCCGGATCGAACGGCCTCGGCCGCTTACCGAACCCGAGATAACCCTGCTGGCCGCCCTCGACTCGCTGATCGACACACCGCGTGAAGCCAAACGTCTGCTCAATCTCTATCGCATGGTGCGAGCGACTCGCGATCTGTCCGAGGCATCGCGGTTCCTCGGTCTGGACGGTCGGCCGGGGGAGTATCAGGCGGTGGTGATCCTGTTCGGTCTGCTCACCGCGCGTGCGCATCTGTTGGGCAGTGTGCTGGACGCCCCGCCGGACCCGGCCAGCGGGGCCGACGGCGGCCTCGCGCACCGTCCGCGTCGGACGTCCTGGGATCGCTTCGTCAGCGGCGTCGAACCGCAGCGATCCGAGAGCTTCTGGGTGAACCGGATCGTCGGACCATTCCCGGACAGCCAAACCGCGGAATGGACCCGTCTGCACCGCGGTCTTGTACGTATATCGACCGTTGTCGAGCTGACCGACCTGACCGACCTGCATACGTGGTTGCCGCGCATCCGCCGTTTTTCCTACGTCCTGGTGACCGACAACACGGGATAACAGGTTTCGGCCGAACATGCGGACTACCGTGTGGCGGCTGCGGCTGGCGCGGAAACCTCGTCGGCGGCCAACTGCGGGTACGTCGGGTACTCGATACCCGAGATGTACTGGACCGTTCGCACTACCTGGCAGGAATAGCCGAATTCGTTGTCGTACCAGAGGTACAGGATCGCGGTGTCGCCGTCGATGATAGTGGCATTGGCATCGACGATGGATGCCGCACGCGATCCGATGAAATCGCTCGAGACGACATCGGTGGCCGCGGTGTAGTCGAGGTTGCGGCTCAGCGGTCCGGACAGCGATACCTGGCGCAGGTACTCGAGCACTTCGGTCTTGGTGACCTCCCGCTCGAGCTGGAGGTTCAGGATCGCGACCGAGACATCCGGGGTGGGAACGCGAATCGAGTTACCGGTGATCTTGGCCTTGAAGTCCGGCATTGCCTTCGCGACCGCGGATGCGGCGCCGGTTTCGGTGAGCACGAGGTTGAACGGTGCGGACCGACCACGACGGTCGGCCTTGTGGAAGTTGTCCAGCAGGTTCTGGTCGTTGGTGAACGAATGCACCGTCTCCACATGGCCGCGGACGATGCCGAACTGGTCATCCATTGCCTTGAGCGGCGGCACGATCGCATTGGTCGTGCACGAAGCGCACGAGTAGATCTGTTCCGATAGATCCAGGTCGCGATGGTTGACGCCGTGGACGATATTCGGGACGTCGCCCTTGCCGGGCGCGGTGAGCACGACCTTCGCGATGCCAGGACGCAGGTGCTGCGACAGGCCGTTACGGTCACGCCACTTACCGGTGTTATCGATCAGGATCGCCTCGTTGATCCCGAACTCGGTGTAGTCGATAGTCGTCGGATCGTCGCTGTAGATGAACTTGATGACATTGCCGTTCGCAATGATCGTGTCGTTCGCGGCGTCGACCTTGATCGTTCCATTGAACTTCCCGTGCACCGAATCCCGCCGCAGCAGCGACGCCCGCTTGGCCAGATCACCCTCGCCACCCTTGCGCACCACCACGGCCCGCAGATTCAGCCCGTTGCCGGAACCGACCTTCTCGATGAGCAGCCGAGTGACCAGACGACCGATCCGCCCGAAGCCGTACAGCACTACATCCCTTGGCCCCTGCGGCTCGGCCTTGTTGCGATCGGTGACATCGGCCAGCGCAGCGGCGGTGAACTCCGGAATCGACAGTCCGCGATCGTCGGTGCGATAGGCCATCACCAACCGGCCGAGGTCGATCTTGCACACCCCTAGATCCAACCCACCGAGCACTTCGAGGAACGGCAGCGTTTCCTCGACCGACAGCTCCTCACCCTCGATCTGCCGCGCGAACCGATGTGTCCGCAGAATGCTGATCACCGATTTGTTCACCAGCGACCTGCTGTGCAGGAGGATGGTCACCCCCTTCTCGCGATACAGCCTGCCAATGATCGGAATCATCGCCTCCGCCGAAGCCTCGTGAGCGTTCCAGCGGTCAAGATGGTCGGTAGTCAACACAAGTCCCTCGGGGTTTCCTCGATCTGTACGACGACCGATGCTAACCGGGCCGCGCTATCACAAGACCCGGCTCCCCCTCTGTGAGGTCGAGTCGCAGAGGCGTCCAGCTCCGAGACCGATCGCAGTCGTGCTGCCCCGACAACGCGCTCGGCCGTCTGCCGGGCCATCGAGCCACGCAAATCGCGGCGTCACCGTCTTCGGGGTTCACGAACCCAATGTCGTCGGGGCGTCGCCGGGGAACATCGACGGACAACACGACGAAGGGATGTTGGGATAGCAACGGGGTGCAACCGGTGAGCTACCGCCGGCCCCCAAGCTGAGCCAGCGCGCGGCCCTCCTGGGCGGCGGTACCGACTCCACAAGTAACGGGAGCTAGCTCGGTGTTCGTTGGTGGGCGCAGAGGGGTTCGAACCCCCGACCGCTGGTGTGTAAAACCAGAGCTCTACCACTGAGCTATACGCCCGGGATCCGTCGGCGGGTGACCGACGGGCCGGTCTAGGACTTTAGCGCGGCGAGCGCTTTCTCCCAAGCCGCCTGGTCACGGGGCTCTCCTGGGCCGTTCATTTCGGCGAAGCGGATGATGCCGTCGCGGTCGACGACGAAGGTGCCGCGGTTCGGGTAGCCGGATTTCTCGTTGAATACTCCGTAGGACTGGGCGATGGCGCCGTGTGGCCAGAAGTCGGACAGTAGCGGGAAGATGTAGCCCTGTTCGGCGGCCCAGATCTTGTGGGTGGGCGGTGGGCCGACCGAGATGGCGAGGATCTCCGCGTCGTCGTTCTGGAATTTGGGTAATTCGTCGCGGACCTTGCACAGCTCGCCCTGGCAGATTCCGGTAAAGGCGAGAGGATAGAACACGAGCAGCACGTTCTTCTTGCCGCGGTAATCCGAGAGCGTGACGTTCTGGTTGTTCTGATCCCTGAGTGTGAAATCCGGCGCGAGCGTGCCGACTTCCAGCGGGCCAACCTCGACTGGCATCACTGATCCTCCATCGTGTCGGGCTACACCGGGCGGTGGAGTACCGCCCGGCGAAACCATAGCGAAAGCGGTCAGCGCTGCTTCGAGGGTGCCTTGGGCTGCACAAGGCGGCTGCCCGACCAGGCACCGAGGCTGATCGCCGAGGTTTGCGTCAGACCCGCGGTGGGTGCCGCTTCGGCGATATCGCTCGGATCGACATGACCAGGTTGTCCGGTCTTGGGGGTGAGGACCCAGATGAAGCCTTCGTCGGCCAGCGGGCTGATGATCTCCATCAGTTCATCCGCCAGATCGCCGTCGCCTTCTCGCCACCACAGCAGGACAGCGTCGACTACCTCGTCGGAGTCTTCGTCGACCATCTCCCCGCCACTGGCCTCTTCGACATCGGCCCGCAGGTCGTCGTCGGTGTCCTCGTCCCAGCCCAACTCCTGGACAACCATGCCGTGTGTAATGCCAAGCTTCTGAGCGTAGTTCTGCGCGTCCGCCGCGGCGACCACGGTGGTGTCCTCCTCAACTCCAGACAATAGGTATTGCAAGCGAACATGGTTATCGCCTCGAGCGCAAGCCGATCGGACGAAATATCGATGGAATGTCGCGTGACAACCTCGTGCCGTTGACCGATTTTCGCCACCCACCCCCGGTTCATGGGATGAATTCAGCGTTTCGGGCAGGCGTCTTTGACCGCATTGCGCGCATCGTTGACCCGCTTGCTCGCATCGTTGAGCGCGCCAACCGGGGCGGTGTAGGTCATCCTGCGGGTCTCCGCGGCGAGCTGGCGTGCGGCGGCGACGTATTCGGCGAACTTCGCCTGCAGTTCCGCGGGCAGCGCGCCGTTGGCGTTGTTCACCCCGGTGTCGACCTTGTTCGCGGCGTCTTCGAGGGTCTTGGCGGCGGAATCGCGCTTGGTGCCGTAGTCGGCTGCGTTCGCATCGTGCGCGTCTACGAATTCGTTGTACTTCGAAACGCCGACACCCGTAGTTGTGGGGAATTGACCACAGTTGTCGCCGATCGCCTGCGTCTGGGCCGCGGCCTTGCGTGAGGAGGTCGCCGCGGCGGAAGATGAGGCCGCCTCGGTTTTGTAGGCGGCCAGTTCCGAGGCATTCGGATTGGCAACGCCGTCAACGTGTTTCGCGCAGCCGGCGATGGTCAGCCCGACTACGACCGCAGCTGCCGCGCACACCGCTGCGAACCCGCGTGGGTCCAGCACCTTCATCGTCCTCCGCGCCTCTCTGTGTCGCCGGCGGTCCTCGACTCACGTTCCCTGCGGAACCGTACTGCAGATGCCCCTGACATGATGACCTGGGCCACAACTTCCGCAAGGATGGAGGTGCGCCCGAACCTTTCGTAAAACGGGTGGTCCGCCAACCAAGTGTGCCGCCCGGGGAAACAGACGCCTATCAGCTTGTCCACCCCTGTACGAGGAGCAGATTTGACCGACCTGATCCACTCTTCCGCGCCAGTGAAATCCGCTGGCACCGACTCCGCGCCACGCGATCCGAGCGGATCGCACGTGCCGCCAACCGGCGAGCGGGTGCGGGTTATCCGCGAAGGGGTGGCGTCCTACCTACCGGACATCGACCCGGAGGAGACCTCCGAATGGCTCGAATCGTTCGATGACATGCTCGACCGGGAAGGTCCGGGCCGCGCGCGTTACCTCATGCTCCGGCTGTTGGAACGCGCCGGTGAGCGTAGGGTCGCCATTCCATCCCTGACCTCCACCGACTACGTCAACACCATCCCCACCGAGAACGAGCCGTGGTTCCCCGGTGACGAAGAGGTGGAGCGCCGCTACCGTGCCTGGATCCGCTGGAACGCCGCGATCATGGTGCACCGGGCCCAGCGTCCCGGCATCGGTGTCGGTGGGCATATCTCGACCTATGCGTCCTCGGCGGCGCTCTACGAGGTCGGCTTCAACCACTTCTTCCGCGGTAAGGACCATGCCGGCGGCGGCGATTCGATCTTCATCCAGGGTCACGCCTCGCCGGGCATCTACGCCCGTGCCTTCCTCGAGGGCCGGTTGAGCACCGACCAGATGGATGGCTTCCGGCAGGAGTACAGCAATGGCGGTCCGGGCCATGGCCTGCCGTCGTACCCGCATCCGCGGCTGCTGAACAACTTCTGGGAGTTCCCCACGGTGTCGATGGGCCTGGGCCCGATGAACGCCATCTACCAGGCGCGGTTCAACCACTATCTGCACGACCGCGGCATCAAGGACACCTCCGATCAGCACGTCTGGGCCTTCCTCGGCGATGGTGAGATGGACGAGCCGGAGTCGCGCGGCCTGATCCAGGTGGCGGCGAACGAGGGTCTGGACAACCTCACCTTCGTGATCAACTGCAATCTGCAGCGTCTCGACGGCCCGGTGCGCGGCAACGGCAAGATCATCCAGGAGCTCGAGTCGTTCTTCCGCGGCGCGGGCTGGAACGTCATCAAGGTCATCTGGGGCCGGGAGTGGGACGCGCTGCTCGGCGCGGATCGCGACGGCGCGCTGGTGAACCTGATGAACAGCACCCCCGACGGCGATTACCAGACCTACAAGGCCAATGACGGCGCCTACGTCCGCGACCACTTCTTCGGCCGCGACCCGCGCACCAAGGCCCTGGTCCAAGACCTCTCGGATCAGGAGATCTGGAACCTCAAGCGCGGCGGTCACGACTACCGCAAGGTCTACGCCGCCTATGCGGCCGCGATGGCGCACAAGGGCCAACCGACGGTGATCCTGGCCAAGACCATCAAGGGCTACACCCTCGGCAAGCATTTCGAGGGCCGCAATGCTACGCACCAGATGAAGAAGCTGACCCTGCAGGACCTCAAGGACTTCCGTGACCTGCAGCGGATTCCGATCTCCGATGCCGAACTGGAGAAGGACCCCTACCTGCCCCCGTACTACCACCCGGGCATGCAGGCGCGCGAGATCCAGTACATGCTCGATCGCCGTACGGCGCTCGGCGGCTTCCTGCCCGAACGGCGGGCTGCGGCAAAGCCGCTGCAACTGCCCGGCGACGACGCGTACAAGTCGGTGCGCAAGGGTTCCGGCAAGCAGAACGTGGCCACCACCATGGCCCTGGTTCGGCTCATGAAGGAGCTGCTGCGAGATAAGGAGATCGGCAAGCGGATCGTGCCGATCATTCCGGACGAGGCCCGTACCTTCGGTATGGACTCGTGGTTCCCTTCGTTGAAGATCTACAACCGCAACGGGCAGTTGTACACGTCTGTCGACGCGGAATTGATGCTGGCCTACAAAGAGAGTGTCGTCGGGCAGATTCTGCACGAGGGCATCAACGAGGCCGGATCGACCGCATCGTTCACCGCGGCGGGCACCTCGTACGCCACCCACGGCGAGCCGATGATCCCGCTGTACATCTTCTACTCGATGTTCGGCTTCCAGCGCACCGGCGACGGATTGTGGGCGGCGGCGGATCAATTGGCCCGCGGCTTCGTGCTCGGAGCGACCGCCGGGCGAACCACGCTGACCGGTGAGGGGCTGCAGCACAACGACGGCCACTCGCTGCTGCTGGCATCTACCAACCCGGCGGTGGTCACCTACGATCCGGCGTTCTCCTTCGAGATCGCGCACATCGTGCGAGATGGTCTGCGTCGCATGTACGGCGGCGGGACACCGCAGCCCGGTCCCGGCGCACTGCCCGGCACGCATCCGCACGGATCGGCGGGCGAGTTCGGCGGCGAGGACATCTTCTACTACATCACCCTCTACAACGAGCCGTATGTACAGCCCGCCGAGCCCGACGATCTCGATATCGCTGGACTGCTCAAGGGCATCTATCTGTACAAGCGCGGCGGCGAGGGCACTGTGCGTGCCCAGATCCTGGTCTCGGGCGTCACGGTGCCCGACGGCGTGCGCGCCCAGGCGCTGCTCGCCGAAGAGTGGGGTGTGCAGGCCGATGTGTGGTCGGTGACCTCGTGGGGTGAGCTCCGCAAGGAGGCGCTCGACAAGGAGATCGCCCAGCTGCGCAATCCGGGCACCGATGCGGGCGTTCCGTACGTCACCCAGGCGTTGGCCCGGGTCGAGGGTCCCTATGTGGCCGCGACGGACTGGATGCGTGCGGTGCCGGATCAGGTCCGCAAGTGGGTGCCCGGCGACTTCACCACGCTCGGCACGGACGGTTTCGGTTTCTCCGATACCCGCCCCGCCGCGCGTCGCGTCTACAACGTCGACGCGCAGTCGATCGTGGTCGCGGCCCTGGCCGCACTCGGCCGCTCCGGCAAGATCGATCCGGCCAAGGCCGTCGAGGCGGCGGCCAAATATCGCATCGATGATGTCGCCGCCGCGCCGAAGTCGGCTCCCGGCACCGAAGACGAACTCGCATAGCGGACGATTGGATGGTGGAACGTAAACCGCCGCGGCCGCGTCGGATCTCCGAAGGCTCTTCCCAGCATGAGGTGTATCTGCCGACGGGCGCGCTCTCCCCGAACCGGCAAACCCGCGACCCACTGCCGGACACGCTGCTGAAACGCGTGAAGCAGTTCTCCGGACGGCTCTCTACCGAGGCGGTCGGGTCAATGCAGGATCGGTTGCCGTTCTTTGCCGATCTGGACGCTGCGCAACGCGCGGGCGTCCAGATGCTGGTGCAGACCGCGGTGGTGAACTTCCTGGAATGGCTGCAGGATCCCGATAGCGATATCCGGTTCAGCCTGGATGCCTTCCAGGTCATCCCGCAGGATCTGGCGCGGCGGCTGACACTGCGCCAGACCGTGGACATGGTCCGCGTGGCCATGGAGTTCTTCGAACAATGGCTGCCCGCGCTCGCGCGCAACGACCGGCAGCTGGTCGCACTCACCGAGGCGGTGTTGCGCTACGGGCGCGAGCTCGGATTCGCCGCCGCCTCGGTGTACGCGAGCGCCGCGGAATCCCGCGGCGCATGGGATACCCGGCTAGAGGCACTGGTCGTGGACGCCGTCGTCCGCGGCGATACCGGCCCGGACATGCTGTCGCGGGCCGCGACCCTGAACTGGGACGCCACCGCGCCGGCGACGGTGCTGGTCGGCACGCCACCAGGGGATCAGGGCGTTTCGATGGTCGGCTCGGTGCATGCCATCGCCGCGCGGCACGGTCGCGCGGCGCTGGCCGTCGTCCAGGGTTCGCGGCTGGTGATGGTGGTCAGCGGGAATCTGGGCGATACCTCCTATGCCTCACCATTTCTCGCGGATCTGCTGGCCGAGGTGTTCTCCGACGGTCCGGTGGTGATCGGCCCGACCATGCGCACCCTCGGCGCGGCACATGCCAGCGCGGTGGAGGCATTGGCCGGAATGGAGGCCGTTGTCGGCTGGCGCGGTGCCCCTCGACCGGTGCATGCTGCGGAATTGTTACCCGAGCGAGCTCTGTTGGGTGACCGAGCTGCAATCGACGCGTTGAACGAGTATCTTGTCCTTCCGTTGGCCTCCGCGGGGTCCGCGCTTGCCGACACTCTCGAGGCCTATCTGGATTGCGGTGGCGCGGTCGAGACGTGCGCACGTCAGCTGTACGTTCATCCAAATACCGTTCGCTATCGCCTCAAGCGGATAGCCGAGATCACGGGGCGTGATCCGATGAATCCGAGGGATGCCTACGTGCTTCGGATCGCTGCGACAGTGGGTCGTTTGACACGAACCCGTAACGAATCGTCAACTCCTACCCCAGAAGTCACTCAATTCTCGGTGGGTCACGAAAGCCTGTAACGGATCCGGCGAAACGGTCGATCGGGACAACTCACATGCGCTTTTGTGGAACCTCCACAAAAGCGCTCCGCAAGGTTCATTCGCGTCGACATCTCGGGCGGCGCACCTCACAGTGTTTTCTTAGAGATGTGATCGCGTTGTTCGCCCCTGGACAGGGGTCCCAGACACCCGGCATGCTCGCGCCTTGGCTCGACCTTCCCGGCGCGACTGATCGCCTCGCCCTCTGGTCCAAGGCCTCCGGCCTGGATCTGGTTCGGCTCGGCACCACCGCGACGGCGGAGGAGATCACCGATACTGCCGTTACCCAGCCGCTAGTGGTCGCCGCCGCACTGCTGGCTTTCGCGGAAATCGACCCGGATGCACTTCCGGCAACTACTATCGTTGCCGGACATTCGGTTGGTGAGCTCGCCGCCGCCGCAGTCGCCGGAGTCATCTCCGCCGACGATGCGGTGCGGCTGGCCGCCATCCGCGGCGCGGAGATGGCCAAGGCGTGCGCGCTGGAGCCGACCGGCATGTCCGCGGTGCTCGGTGGTGATGAGGCCACCGTGCTCGCACGTCTCGAAGAGCTCGACCTCGTCCCGGCCAACCGCAATGCCGCGGGTCAGATCGTGGCCGCCGGACGATTGACCGCCCTCGCGGAACTCGCCGCCAACCCGCCTGAGAAGGCGCGGGTGCGTGCGCTGCCCGTCGCGGGTGCCTTCCACACCGCGTTCATGGCTCCGGCCCAGGATGCTGTGACCGAAGCCATAGCCATGATCGCGCCGAACGAGCCGACGCGGACCCTGCTTTCGAACTTCGACGGCAAGCCGGTTACCTCCGGAGTCGATGCGGTCGCTAAGCTCGCGGCGCAGGTCACCCGGCCCGTCCGGTGGGACCTGTGCACCGAGACCGTGCGGCAATCGGCGGTCTCGGTAGTGGCGGAGCTGCCGCCGGCGGGCACGCTCGTCGGCATCGCAAAACGGGAACTGAAGGGCACGCCAACATTGGCCCTGAAGACCCCCGAAGACCTCCCCGCGTTGGCCGGGCTCACCATTTCCGGCTAGCTTTCCCCCGGCGATCGTGTAACCCAATGCACGATCGTGACCGAGCAGGCGGTAACCATCGACTCGCTCGATTCGAAAACAACAGTGAAGCCCTACAAAGTAGATAAGAAGGGAGCCACGAAGTGGCCGCTCTGACCCAGGAACAAATCGTCGAGGAACTCGGCAAGATCATCGAAGAGGTGACCGGTATCGAGCCCTCCGAAGTGACGCTCGAGAAGTCCTTTGTCGATGACCTGGACATCGACTCGCTGTCCATGGTCGAGATCGCGGTTCAGACCGAGGACAAGTACGGCGTGAAGATCCCGGACGAGGATCTGGCCAGCCTGAAGACGGTCGGCGACGCCGTCGCCTACATCCAGAAGCTCGAGGCCGAGAACGCTGACGCGGCCGCGGAGCTCAAGGCCAAGTTCGACGCCGAGTAGGGCCGACACTGTGACCACTCCTTCCACCTTGAACGGGAACTTCCCCAACGTCGTCGTTACAAGCTTGGCGGCGACCACGTCGATCGCTGGTGATGTCGATGCGACGTGGAAGGGACTCCTCAACGGCGAGAGCGGAATCGACGTACTGGAGGATTCCTTCGTCGAGGAGTACGAGCTTCCGGTCCGCATTGGCGGTCACCTGAAGGTTCGGCCCGATACCTTGCTGAGCCGTGTCGAATGTCGGCGTATGGCCTACGTCGAGCAGCTCGCGACCGTTCTCGGTCGTGAGGTCTGGCAGAACGCAGGCCGCCCCGAGGTTGACCCGGACCGTCTGGGTGTGGCGATCGGCACCGGGCTCGGTGGCGGTGACGCGCTCATCGACTCGGTCGACAAGCTGAAGAACGGTGGCTATCGCAAGATTTCGCCGCTGGCTGTTCAGATGGTCATGCCGAATGGTCCGTCGGCTGTGGTCGGTCTCGAACTGAAGGCCCGGGCAGGAGTGGTCACTCCGGTCTCGGCATGCTCATCGGGCTCCGAGGCCATCGCCAATGCATGGCGAATGATCGTCATGGGTGACGCCGATATGGTCGTCACCGGTGGCGTTGAGGGTTTCATCGACGCGGTGCCGATCGCGGCATTCACTATGATGCGCGCGATGAGCACCCGCAATGACGATCCGAAGGGCGCCTCGCGTCCGTTCGACAAGGATCGCGACGGTTTCGTTTTCGGCGAGGCCGGTGCGCTGATGGTCCTCGAGACCGAGGAGCACGCCAAGGCTCGTGGGGCGACGATCCACGCGCGCCTGCTCGGCGCCGGTATCACCTCCGATGGCTTCCACTTGGTCGCACCCGATCCCACTGGTGACGGTGCCGCCCGGGCGATGAAGCGGGCGATGCAGACCGCGGGTCTTACGCCCAAAGACATCACCCACATCAATGCGCACGCGACTGCCACCCCGATCGGCGACACGGCCGAGGCGAACGCGATCAACAAGGCCGTGGGCAACCACGCCTCGGTGTACGCGCCGAAGTCGGCACTCGGTCACTCGATCGGCGCTGTCGGTGCGCTCGAATCTGTGCTCACCGTGCTCAGCATCCGGGACGGCATCGTCCCGCCGACGCTGAACCTGGACAACCAGGATCCGGAGATCGATCTGGATGTGGTGCACGGCGAGGCCCGCCGTCAGGAGATCGAGTACGCGATCAACAACTCGTTCGGGTTCGGTGGGCACAATGTCGCGCTCGCCTTCGGTCGGGCATAGCCGCGCGGTATCCGATTTGGTCTGTGCGTAGCTTCCGTGGTTACGCATGCTGCCGCTCCGGGCTCGACCGCACAGGCCGGGCAGACTGCACAACGATCCCCGGTGGGGTCGACCGACGCCAAAGTCGGTCGACCCCACCGGGGTTCGACATACGCGGCCGCGGGTAGCGGCGCACTTGCATGAGGTGAGGAGAAAACGCGATGACAGTTGTGGCTCCCGCGTTTCGACCAGACACTGCGACCGATCCGCGTGATCCACTCGGGCGGCTTCAACGCTTTTTCGACCCCGGAACTGCGCTGCCGCTGCACCCGCGCGACAAGTCCGGTGTGTTGGCTGCGATCGGCGAGGTGGACGGTGTTCGCACCGTTGCCTACTGCTCCGATGCCACCGTCATGGGCGGCGCGATGGGCGTGGAGGGCTGCAAGCACATCGTCGACGCGATCGATACCGCTATTGATTCCTCGATTCCGGTGGTCGGCATCTGGCACTCCGGCGGCGCCCGCCTGGCCGAGGGGGTCGAGGCGCTGCACGCGGTCGGCCTGGTCTTCGAGGCCATGGTCCGCGCGTCCGGTCTGGTACCGCAGATCTCGGTGGTGCTCGGCTTCGCGGCCGGTGGCGCCGCCTACGGTCCCGCGCTGACCGATATCGTGATCATGGCGCCGGAGGGTCGGGTCTTCGTGACCGGTCCCGATGTGGTGCGCAGCGTGACCGGCGAACAGGTCGATATGGCCACCTTGGGCGGTCCGGAGACGCACGGTAAGAAGTCCGGTGTCGCGCACATCGTCGCCAACGACGAGGCCGATGCGCTGCACCGTGGTAGGCGCCTGGTGTCGATGTTTGCCGAACAGGGCGAATTCGATCTGGTCGCGGCCGCACACGGTGATGTCGATCTGAAGGCGATGATGCCAGAATCGGCGAAGCGTGCCTACGACGTCAAGCCGATCATCCACGAGCTGCTCGACAATGTCGACGGTGAGCCCTCGTTCGAGGAGCTGCAGGGCGGTTACGCGCGCAGCATCGTCACCGGTCTCGGACGGCTCGGCGGGCGCACGGTTGGTGTGCTCGCCAATAACCCGATCCGCCTCGGTGGCTGCCTGAATTCCGAAAGTGCCGAGAAGGCAGCGCGTTTCGTTCGGTTGTGCGACGCGTTCGGCATTCCGCTTGTGGTGCTCACCGATGTGCCCGGGTACCTGCCCGGTGTCAGCATGGAGTGGGAGGGTGTGGTGCGGCGCGGCGCGAAGCTGTTGCACGCATTCGCCGAGGCGCGGGTGCCGCGGGTCACGTTGGTCACCCGCAAGATCTACGGTGGCGCCTACATCGCGATGAACGCCCGTTCGCTCGGTGCGACCGCGGTGTACGCCTGGCCCGGTTCCGAGGTCGCCGTCATGGGCGCCAAGGCCGCGGTCGGCATCCTGCACAAGAAGGCTCTCGCCGCCGCGCCCGAGGAAGAGCGTGAGGCGCTACACGAGCGGCTGACGATCGAGCACGAGCGCATCGCCGGTGGTGTCGAGCGGGCCATGGCGATCGGTGTAGTGGACGAGGTCATCGACCCGGCCAAGACCCGTAGCACCATTGCCGCGGCATTGGCGGCGGCGCCGGTGCGCAAGAGTCATCACAAGAACATTCCGCTGTAGCTTCGGCGGCAAGAGCGGGGCCCCGGGATCGTCCGGATGAGAAGATCGCCGAGACCACCAAGAACGGTGAGCTGCCGCATATTGCCGACTTTTGGCTGAATATCAGTCCGGCGTCGGCTATTTCGGCATTCGCGGAGAATCCGCTGTTGCAGGTGTTGTTCTTCGCGGTGCTGTGACCATCGAGCCGTGCCTTCGCCCCCGACGCGCGATGCGATTGACCGCGTTATCGCCGCGGTTGCGCCGTGACGGGGGCAGAATCTCAGGCATGAATCGCGGCGAGCGTGACCGCAAACGGCACGGTAGGCACTACACGCCACCCGCCCTGGCGCGCTTTCTCGCGCAGCGGTTGCTCGAACATGCGCCGGGTGGTGCGGTGTTGCGGGTGCTCGATCCGGCTTGTGGTGATGGTGAATTGCTGCTTGCCGTGGATGGGCTGGTGCGGGAGCTATCGCCGGGGGTGCGGGTCGAGTTGGTCGGGTACGACTTGGATGCGACCGGGGTGGCGGTGGCGCGGGAGCGTGCGGAGGTTGCGGGGGTCGCGGTCGAGTGGCATGTCGGAGATTTTCTGACCGAATCGGCGGGGATCGCGGCGGGGTCCTTCGATGCGATCATTACCAATCCGCCGTATGTGCGGACGCAGCAGTTGGGTGGGCCGACCGCGCAGTTGCTCAGCAAGCAGTTCGGATTGCAGGGGCGCATCGATCTCACCCATCCATTCGTCGCGGTGGCGCCGCGGTTGCTGCGCTCGGGCGGGGTGCTCGGGTTGCTGTGTGCCAACCGGTTTCTCACCACCAAGGCCGGTGCGAACATTCGGAGCCTGCTGCGCACCGAGTTGGCTCCGGTCGAACTGTACGATCTCGGCGATACGAAATTGTTCGAGGCGGCGGTGCTGCCCGCGGTCACCATCGCCACCCGCACGGCGGCACGCGCGGTCTGCCGCTACGTTTCGGCCTACGAGGTGGACACGGCCGAAATCATCGGCGGGACAGATCTTTTCGAGGCGCTGGCGGCCGAACAGAGTCACTGCGTCGAGCACTGTGGGCGTACTTTCGCGGTCGAGGTCGGCACGTTGGCGACCGGGGATCGGGCGGTGATCGGTTGGGCGCCCGGCGCTCGAGCGGCGACGCCAGGTAGCCGAGCGGTGCGCGGTGATCCGGTGGTGCCGGGACGGGCGGGTTCGGTGGCTGCGTGGGGCGGCATATCGGGTCGGGATGACGAGATGGGCGCGCGGTCCTCGGAAACCGATGCCGACGCGGACGGGGACGGCGGTGCTTGGCGCATGTCCCGGCCGGAGGTCGACAGATGGTTGGCGGAGGTGGAGGCGGGGACCTGGCGGACATTCGGTGCCGTGGGGCGGATTCGAGTGGGGATCAAGACGACTGCGGATCGGGTATTCATTTCCGATCGGTGGGCGCAGGTGCGGCCACGGCCGGAGGGGGAGTTGTTATTCGATTTGATTACCCACCAGGACGTCGATCCGTGGCAGATCTCGCGCGAGCGCGACGTGCGGGTGTTGTATCCGTATGACACGGCGGTACCCGCACGGATGCCGGTTGACCTGCGGGAATTTCCGAGGGCCGCGGCATATTTGGAGGCGCATCGGGAGACGTTGGCCGGCAGGAAATACCTGACCGACAGCGGCCGGGAGTGGTTCGAGATCTGGGTGCCGCAACGGCCGCATCTGTGGCGGGTGCCGAAGGTGGTCTTTCCCGATATCAGTGAGCGGCCGCGATTCGCCTTGGATCGGTCCGGGGCGGTGGTGAACGGCGACTGCTATTGGATATCGCTGGCCGATCTCGGGATGGACGGCGCCGCGGAGTGGCTGGCGTATTTGCTGATGGGCGTCGCGAATTCGGCGCTGGGGCTGCGGTTCTACGATGCGGTGTGCGGGAATCGGCTGTATTCGGGCAGGCGGCGGTGGATCACCCAATATGTGTCGCGGCTGCCGCTGCCGGATCCGACCACGATGCGGGCGGGTGGCGTCGTCGAACTGGTACGAGACTTCGTCGACGGCGGCAGGGTGCCCGACCCGAATTCGCTACGGCTGCTCGACGAATGGGTGGCGGCCGCATTCGGCACCCGGTTATTCGACATGCGTTGAGCTCGCAGATCGTTATGCGGTAGCGCGGACACCGACCATCGGCAGCAGCGTGCGTCGCGCGAAATCCCGACCCGCCGCCACATCATCGATCGGAATGAGCCCGTCGGGCGTCAATGCCAGCGACAGTGCCAGTCGCGCCATGATCTCGGCGACGAGTTCGAAGTCGAAGCCGTCATCGGCACCGCTGCGCAGTTCGCGCAGTTTCTCTGCCAGATAGGTGCGCCCGACCGCGATGATCGGTCCGGCCTCGGTGGTCAGCCGGGGCAGGATGAGATCGGGTTCGGTGCGCAGCAGCCGCCGCAACAGCTCGTTGCCCGCGATCTCGGTGATGACCGCGACGAAGATCTCGATCAGCTGTTCCTCGACGCCTTCGACCTTCTGCACCCGCTTATCGATCTCGGCGACGAAACGCTGTGCCTCACGGACGCTCACCGCCTCGACCAGGTCGTTCTTCGATTCGAAGCGGCGATAGAGGGTGGCCGGGCTGATTCCGGCGCGGCGGGCGATCTCGCCCATGCTGGTGCGTTTGATGCCGAAATCCAGAAATGCCGACAGCGCGCTCTCCAGCAGCTTCTCGCCATCGCTGACGGGCTTTTCCAGAATGCGCTGGAGGATGGGCGGAACGGTCGGCATCGAAGGCTCCAGTCGGATCGGCTCGGGACGCCGATGGTGCCTGGGCGTCGCGGCGGTGCGGGTGCGTGCCGTTCATTATTTCACCGGGGCGCGGCGGTTCGCCCGCGGATCGGCACCGGAGCTCGACGGACGGCAGGCAGGCGCGCATCAGGTGCGCGGCAGATCCAATTCGGCCATCTCTTTTTCGATCGCATTGGCGGCGAAATCCACTCCACTGGAGCGCAACTCGTGCACCCGCCGCTGTAGCGCCTCGATCCCACCCGGCTGGGCCGCGATATCGGCCACGCTGATCCGCCCCGACGGCTGGTGCATACCCTGCTGCACGTACGCCATCGTGATACCTCCTACTTGCACGCTCAGCGGCCACCGATCCCGGTTGGCTCGTCGTCCGCGTTGCTGATCACTCGACAGCTGTGTCGGCGGGAGACCCCGGGGCACCGGGCACGCTGGCAAAATGCTATCAGCGATTCAGTTTGGTCCATTGATCAGTGTGCGCGGTCTCACACCCGCTTCGCGTCTCGGTGGTTGGCCATGTTGTGTAGGTACACAGCACCATTGAGCCGGATGCGGTCCAGCTCGGCCTCGCTCAGTTCCCGGCGCACCTTGCCTGGCACGCCCGCGACCAGCGAGCCAGGCGGAATCTGCGCACCCTCCGGAATCAGGGCATTGGCGGCGATCAGACTGCCCGCACCGATGACCGCGCCGTTGAGGACCGTGGCGCCCATGCCGACGAGCACATCGTCACCGACGGTGCAGCCGTGCAGGATCGCATTGTGCCCCACCGAAACTCCGGTGCCGACGGTGAGCGGGAAGCCCGGATCGGCGTGCAGCACGCAGCCGTCCTGAATATTCGTGCGCGCGCCGACGCTGATCGCTTCGAGGTCGCCGCGCAGTACCGCGCTGTACCAAATGCTCACCTCGGCGGCAAGTCGCACGCGTCCGATTACCGTGGCGTTCGGTGCGATCCACGCGGTTTCGTCGATTTCGGGCGTATGTCCGCTTATCTCGATCCTCATGCCGGAAATCTACGGGGATGGACACCGGCGAAGATGGTGGGGTGGGGGCGCGGGGACCGGCGTGCCCGCGAACAGCGCGCGGTGCGCGGCCGGGCTGGTGCCGACCCCGCACGTCGCCCAACGTGACGGTGCTGATCCAGTACTGGTTCCGGGTGCGCGGGCGCCGAAGCTGGTGTCCGAGGAGCTGGTTCGCGGTATGCGGCCCGGGTCGGTGCTGGTGGATATCGCCATCGATCAGGGCGGGTGTTTCGCGGGTTCACATCCGACAACGCATGCAAATCCCACTTTCCGCGTGGCCGATTCGCTGTACTACTGTGTGGCGAATATGCCGGGTGCGGTCCCGCACACCGCGACCGTTGCGCTCACCAATGCCACCCTGTCGTATGTGCGAGCGATCGCCGATCACGGGTGGCGGCAGGTGTGCACGGCGCATCCCGATCTCGCACACAGGTCACCGCGGATAAGGGACGGCTGCTATCGGCGGAGGTTGCGGCGGCGCACGGATATTCCATACCCGAACCGGTTGGGCTGGCGGGCTGACGTGGCGCGATGGTGGTTCCGGTGCGGACCCGCGGACGCGTGATGAGAAGGGTGAAAGCGGTGACTGCGCAATATCTGCGGCGGGCAGTGGTAATTGCATTGTTCCTGGTATTGTTTCCGTCGGTCGGTGCAGCGGTTGCGGCACCGGCGGCGGAGGGTGTCGATCCGGCGGCCGTGGATCGATATATGTCGGAATACCTTTCCCGGACTCGATTGCCCGGGGCATCGGTCGCCATTACCCACGGGGATCAGGTCGTGTACGTCGCGGGGTACGGGCACGATTCGAGCGGTGCGGCGATCACCGCGACGACGCGCATGCCGATCGCCTCGGTGAGCAAATCCATGACGGCGTTGGCCGTGATGCAGTTGGTCGATGCGGGGAAGGTGGCGCTCGACGCACCAGTGCGGCAGTACGTCACGGACTTTCGGTTGGCCGATGCGCGCGGTGATCGGATCACGGTGCGGGAGTTGTTGAATCAGACGTCCGGGATGTCGGATACCGCATTTCCCGATCTGCGGCGGCCGCAGGCGGATTCGCTGGCCGGGGCGGTCGAGCGACTACATGCGGCAAAACTGGCCGCCGATCCGGGGACGGAATTCCACTATCACAACCCCAACTATCAGGTGGCCGCTCGGTTGGTGGAGGTGGTCAGTGGCGAACCGTTCGCGGACTATATGCGGCGGAATGTATTCGGACCCATCGGGATGCGCGACAGCACGACGGTGAATTCGGCGCGCGACGCCGAGAACGTGACGCACGGATATATCCGGGCATACGGCCTCGCGATACCGGTTGCCGAGCCCGATTGGTTCGTCGGCGGTAGCCACGGCGTGATCACCACGGCCGCCGATCTGGCGGCCTGGCTGATTACCCAGAACAACAACGGTGTGGTCCCGGACGGGCACCGGATGGTGTCCGCGGCGGCGGTTTCCGAGATGCGCAAACCCTCCGGAGTCACCGACGACGAGTACGGAATGGGTTGGCAGCGTGAACAATCCGATCAGATCTCGCACAACGGCGACTGGTTCACCTATACCGCCGCACAGGTCCTGGTGCCCGACACCGGATACGGAATCGCTGTTATTGCCGATACCGGCATGGCACTCGAGGACGATCCCAGGATTATCGCGCAAGCCTTGGTCGACCTGACCCGGGGTCGGTCACCGGATGTGCACCGCCCATGGGGCATCTACGCCGACTGGGGTATGGCGCCGCTGACGCTCGCGACCCTCGCTCTCGGGGTGGTCTGCCTGGTGCGATCGCGCCGCTGGGCCGATAAGCAGAGCGCTCGCCCCGCATGGTTGATCGCCTTGCGTCAGTTGCCCTATCTCGCGCCGATCCCGATCCTGATCGCATTGCCGCAGCTCGCGGGTCTGGTGTTCCGCGGCCGAGCCGGAACCTTCCGCCAGGTGGTCTACGTTTGGCCTGCTCTCGTGGTGCTTCTCAGCGTTGCCGCGATCGGGGGCGTGTGCATTGTTCTCACCCGCGCCCTGTGGCTCATTATGGTGCGGCGCAATCGATCCGGGGTGGATGTCGAGCGAGAAGCGCCGGTGGCCTGAACGCCTGCCTAGCAAGCAGGTGCAGGAGCTGGTCCTGTTCGCCGAGGGGCGGCCCGCATATCGAAATGTGCGGGCCGCGTGGGTTACTCGGCGTTCGGGCTCAGGTACCAGTCAGGGGCGCCTTCGGTGGGGAGGTCGTGCAGCTTATCCGGGTTGCGCACGACGTTGATGGCGACGATGCGGCCGTTATCGATGGTGAAGGAGAAGACACCGGGGTGGGTGCCGTCGAAGACGACCAGACCGGGAGCGCCGTTGACCAGGACCGCGCGTCCCCAAGCGCCCGATGCGGACGGTGCGTGGTACCAGCCGAGCAGCATCTTCGCGATGAGTTCGGCGCCGCGCACGGGCTGGCGGATGGCGGGAACCTTGCCGCCGCCGTCAGCGGTGAGGCTGACGTTCGCGTCGAGCACACCGAGCAGCGCGCTCAGGTCACCGGAGCGCCAGGCGACCGCGAAGGCGGAGACGACCTTCTCCTGTTCGTCGGGTGAGGCGGGGAAGCGGGGCGTGCCGTCCTCGACGCGCTTGCGTGCGCGCGAGGCGAGCTGTCGCACGGCCGCCGGTGTGCGTCCGACGACATCGGCGACCTCGGGACCACTCATACCGAACACATCCTGCAGCACGAATGCGGTGCGCTCGGCGGGCGAGAGGGATTCCAGTACGACCAGTAGTGCCGTGGTGACGCGCTCGTCCTGGGTGATCCGGTCGGCAGGGTCATCCCAGGTGGTGATCTTGGGCTCCGGCAACCATTCACCGACGTACTGCTCGCGCCGGGCGCGGGCCGAACCGAGCTGATCGAGGGCCAGACGCCCGGTGACTGTGGACAGCCAGGCCCGCAGATTCTCGATTTCGCCCGCGGTCCCGGCCTCGAACTGACGCTGCAGCCGCAGCCACGCCTCCTGCACCACATCGTCGGCATCGGTGAGACTGCCGAGCGTGCTGTAGGCGAGCCTGCGCAGATACGGCCGGTGCTCCTCGAAACGCCGAGCCAATTCGGCCTGGTCGATGGGTGCGGAGGATGGCTTGTCTGTTGTCACTGGTCTCGCCGTTTCGGTCGTGCGGCCCCGTCAGGGGCGAGCTTATGTGTCGTCATCGTGGTGACGACGCAGGGCGAGCGAGTGTGACATCTCGGCTCCCTATGGCGCGCTGGCGGGTTGCTGGCGGCGACGGCTACCCTCGCCGGGTGCAGACGGGGATTTCGACGGCGGCCGGGCTGGTGCTCGGGTTCGCGCTCGATCGCGTATTCGGTGATCCACGCCGGTGGCATCCGGTGGCCGGATTCGGTGCGGCGGCCACTGTGCTGGAGCGGGTGACCTACGCCGATCGGCGTTCAGCGGGAGCAGTGCACGAACTGGTGTTGGTCGGTGCGACAACGGCGTTCGGGTTCGGGTTACGGCGCGGTGGGGTAGTCGCGACCGCGCTGGCGACGTGGACGGTGCTCGGCGGGCGCAGCCTGGTGCGCACCGGGCGGGAGATGGCCGACCGGCTCGAGTCCGGTGATGTGGCGGGCGCGCGGGCGCTGCTGCCCGCGCTGTGCGGGCGGGATCCAGAGGTGCTCGATGCGGACGGATTGGCCCGTGCCGCAGTGGAATCCATTGCCGAGAACACCTCGGATGCGACGGTCGCGCCATTGCTGTGGGGGGCGATCGCCGGGACACCCGGACTGCTCGGATATCGCGCGATCAACACGCTGGACGCGATGATCGGCTACCGCAGCGACCGATACCTGCGGTTCGGTTGGGCCGCCGCCCGCGTCGACGATCTGGCGAATCTGGTGCCCGCGCGCGTCACCGGCATGCTCACAGCTGCTCTGGCCCCCGCGGTCGGCGGCCGTCCGGCCGACGCGCTACGCGCATGGCGACGAGACGCGTCTGAACACCCCAGCCCGAATGCCGGGGTCGTGGAGGCCGCGATGGCGGGTGCGCTCGGCGTCCGCCTCGGCGGGCGGACCCAATATCGTTATGGCATCGAACTGCGGCCGACACTCGGTGACGGGCCAGCACCTCAGGTCGCGGATCTTCGTCGTGCTGTACGCATATCGGAGGCGGTCCAGTTGGGAGCAGTCCTGACCGCCGCGGTCTGGTCGATGATGCGCCGCTGAGCTCGCGCACGGTCGATTCGGTTCTTGGCGGTGCACTGTTCTCTCGGCGGAGATCGCCTGATCGGCTGTGCAATTGCCGGCTCGGACCCCTTGTCCGATACCGATTCCATACCGCAATGCTGACGATCCGATCCCGAGCCCCCGTCTCAGCAGCGCGCGCTGAGTATCAGCGAGTACCGCCGTAGCGGTCGGCCAAGCGCTGCTCATTGGTGGATACCGGTGCGGGGGTCGGGGTTTCGGTCTGGGCCGGTTCCGGGACGGCAGTGGACTTTTCCTTGCGGCGCTCGCGGATCTCGGCATAGATGAAATAGCCGAGGCCGAGCGGAGCCATAATGCCGAAGGCCAGCCATTGCAGGCCGTAGGAAAGATAGGGACCCGCATCGAGTTGCGGGAGGGGCGTGGGGGTGAAGGCGCCAGGCTGATTTTCGCTGAGTTGTAGGTAGCCACCGCGTTCGCCGGTGGGTATTGCGGTGAGTGGCGCCTGCAAGACGGCCATCTCCTGGGTGGTGTCCACCGAGTACACCTGGCGGTAGCCGTCCTCGGTCATCGGGTCCTTACCGGGGGCGAAGCCCTCGGACGACCGGATTCGCGCCTCGATCCGCTGCGGTCCGGTCGGCGGGTCCGGAATCTGCGGCGGGCGGGAACCATCGACGGCTGCGACGAGACCGCGATCGACGAGCAGGATGCGGCCGTCGTCGAGTTTGAAGGTGGCAAGTACCGAGTAGCCGGGCGCGCCGTCGAGATGGCGCAGCCGGACCAGCACGGTCGAATTCGGCAGGTAGCTGCCGGTCGCCGTGACGCGCCGCCATTCGGCGTGGGAATCGGTGCGCTGATCGTCCAGGACGGTGGTGATATCGATCGGGGCGGCGTCCACCGAATCGGCGATCAGCTGGTTGCGGTGCGAGGTGCTGGTGTTCTTGCCTAGCTGCCACGGTGCGAGCACGGAGAAGCAGAGGTAGGCGAAGGCCGCCACGAGTACGGCCAGGATCAGCCAGCTCGGGCGCAGCAGGAAGGTCAGTCGGCGCATCACGGGCGTCCGTCGGGGACGGGTTCGTAAGAGACTGTTTGGTCTGGTTTGTGTCCGGACTCATCGGCAGTGCTCGTGCCGGAGCTGTCCGTACGCGTGGCGACGTGCTGGGGTGTGCCGCCCCTGTCCCCATCGCGCGCGGCGAGGGCGGTGCGGACCCAGTTCAACAACCCCGGGATGGCGGCTTCGATCTGGTCGTGGACCAGGTCGAAGCCGGCGGTGTCGCCGTAGTACGGGTCGGGGACGTCGAGGGTATGGGCATCGGGGTCGAAGCTGCGCAGTAGGCGGCGGCGGTTCGACGGGATGCCGAGCGTGGCGAGGCGGCGTTCGTGGCCGGAATCGAGGGCGACCAGCAGGTCGGCGTCGCGGTGTTGGTCGCCGAATTTCGCGGCGATGTGGCCGGTCGGGTAGCCGTTGCGGCGCAGGGTCGCATTGGTGCGGGAGTCGGCGTCCTTGCCGACGTGCCAGCCTTCGGTGCCCGCGCTGCTGACGCGCACGCGGTCGGCGAGTCCCTCACGGTACAGGTGTACCGCGAACATCTTCTCCGCCATCGGCGATCGACAAATGTTGCCGGTACAGACGAACGACACGTGCAACTCACCCACAACAGCCATTCTGGCCGGTCGCCCCCATGGACCGCCACGTAGGGTGTTTTCTCGTGTCAGCCGAGAGTGTCGATCACGCGAAACTGCGTCACCACGGTGACGTCGACGCGCGACCCGGCATGCTCGATTTCGCGGTGAATGTGCAGGGCAGCACGCCTCCGGACTGGCTGCGGAACCGACTGGCCGCGCGACTCGATGACCTCGGCAAATATCCGAGCGCGGCCGACGAACTCGCCGCGCGCGCCGCCGTGGCGGCCCGCCACGGCCGCACTACCGACCAAGTGCTGCTGCTGGCGGGCGCGGCCGAGGGGTTCGCGATGCTGCCCCGACTCGCGCCGCGACTGGCCGCGATACTGCACCCCTCGTTCACCGAACCCGAACTGGCGCTGCGCGCGGCCGATATCCCGGTGGCGCGCGTCGTACTCGAACCGCCGTACACCATCGACCCGAGGCTCGTTCCCGCCGCGGCCGACCTGGTTGTCCTCGGCAACCCGACCAATCCCACCTCGGTCCTGCACCCCGCCGACACCATCCGCGCGCTGCGCCGACCGGGCCGCATCATCGTAGTCGACGAGGCCTTCGCCGATGCGATACCCGGCGAACCAGGGTCACTGGCCGCTTCGCCCACTCCGGACATCCTCGTCTTGCGCAGCCTTACCAAGACCTGGGCCTTGGCTGGCCTGCGCTGCGGCTACTTCCTCGGCACACCCGAGCTGCTGGCCCGCTTGAATCACGGCCGCGCGCACTGGCCGCTCGGCACACTGCAACTGGAAGCAATCACCGCGACTGCCGAGCCGAAGGCGGTCGGCGCGGCGCAACAGCGGGCACACACGATCGCCGCGGAACGCGATTCGATGATCGAACGACTGACCGCGCTGGGCGTACACGTCCACACCCCCGCCGACGGACCCTTCCTGCTGCTGCGCGTTCCGGATGGTGAACTATTGCGAAGGCACCTGGCAGACCAGGGAATCGCGGTCCGCCGCGCCGACACTTTCCCGGGCCTCGGGCCGGACTGTGTGCGCGTTGCCGTCCGCGGTCGCGCCGAAGTCGATCGGTTGGTGGCCGGAATTCGGGCGGCGGGAGTTTGATGCCGGCCCAGACGGGCCGCACTTGTGTTGGGTGCGTCATGTGGGCGCGGTGCGAGCGATCCGGACCGAGTGGCGTGCCGGATTCGTGTGGTGGGCTTGGTTTCGGCGGCGATCCCCAGCGCCGCAGCGGCCCCCCAGTGGGGTCGGGGAGCACGGCGGTCCTGTGCGTGCGCCAGGCGTGGTGGGACGAAGCGCGTTCCGGCCCGTCGGGCTGGCCGGCGACATGGTGTGGTCGAGAAATGGAGGTAGGCGAATGGTGACGACGCTGGCGGATCTCATCGGCGTGCTCGACGCGGCTTATCCGCCGAAGTTGGCGGAGTCCTGGGATTCGGTCGGGTTGGTGTGCGGTGACCCGGGCGATGAGGTGACTCGGGTGCTGTTCGCGGTGGACGCCACCGCGGCCGTGGTAGATGAAGCGATCGATTGGCGGGCACAGGCTTTGGTGGTGCACCATCCGCTGCTGTTGCGTGGCGTCGACACTGTCGCCGCCGATACCCCCAAAGGCGCTCTGCTGCATCGGCTCATCCGGTCCGGATGCGCGTTGTTCGCGGCGCATACCAATGCGGACTCCGCCGATCCGGGAGTTTCCGATGCGCTGGCCGATGCGCTCGGGCTCATGGTCACCGGCGTATTGGAGTCGAAACCGCAAGCTGCCGTGGATAATTGGGTTGTGCAGGTGCCGCGTTCGCATGCGGATGCGGTGTTGGCGGCGCTGTTCGCGGCCGGTGCCGGTGGCAGCGGAGCCTACCGTGACTGTGCTTTACGGGTGCCGGGGGTGGGGCAGTTTCGTCCGATCGAAGGGGCGAATCCGGCGATCGGTGCCATCGGGGAATTGCGGCGGGTCGACGAGGACCGCCTCGAAGTGATCGCACCGCCCTCGGCGCGCACGGCCGTGCTGGCGGCGCTGCGCTCGGCCCACCCCTACGAAGATCCCGCCTATCACGTCACCGAGCGTGCGGCGCTGCCATCGGGGCTCGGCATCGGCAGGATCGGCACGCTGCCCGAGCCGGAGTCCTTGCGTGAGTTCACCGCTCGGGTCGCTGCCGCGTTGCCAGCGACCACGTGGGGCGTCCGCGCGGCCGGTGACCCGGACCGCATGATCCGGACCGTCGCGGTATGTGGCGGCGCGGGCGACTCTCATCTGAGTACGGCGGCCCGCCTCGGTGTCGACGCCTACGTCACCTCCGATCTGCGCCACCACCCGGTCGACGAACACCTGCGCCGTGGCGGCCCCGCCGTGATCGATGCCGCCCATTGGGCAACCGAATTCCCTTGGTGCGCACAGGCGCAGACGGTGGTTCGCACCGCGTTGCCCGACCTCGACACCCGAGTCTGCACCCTGCGCACCGATCCCTGGACGATCAGCGCCACCGCGTGACCTCTCCGGCACTTGTGTTGTGTGAACTCCGTTGGTCGGTGCGCAGATCGGCAAATCCGGTACCGAGTGTGCAGTTCACGCAACCGGTATGGGGCGCAGGCACGGCCTTCCGAGCGGCGGCACCGATTGCGGTGAAAGGGACCGCAGCACCGAACCATTCAGTGCGACGGCGTGTTCGGGGCGTGTCGTGCTTGTAGCCCGTCGGGGTAGGTGGTTCAGGTGAGTTGACGCGTTCGCTCGGGGTACAACTACCGCATGGATTTCCCGGTGGACTTCGGGATCGTGCAGATCGGTCTGATGCTGATCATCCTGGTCGCGGTCGCGTTGCTGATATCGGCGCTCGTCATGGTGCGCAAGGTCGGATTGCGGGTTCTGATCGGGCGCGGCGCGGGCGGATTGGCGTTGCTGATCGTCGCGGTACTGCTGCTGTGGGTGGTGACGCTCACGCAGACCTTCCTCGGACTGAGCGGGGAGATCAAGGCGGCGCACGTGGTGGTGAATCAGGTCAAGGGCCAAGATCATCGGCTCGAGGTCGACCTCACCCTCTACGGTGACGACCACCATCCCGACAAGCACGAGAAATATCAGGTCGAAGGTGACCTGTGGGTGCTGCAGGCCAATATCGTCGAGTTGGAGCCGTGGGTGAACGCCCTCGGCTTCCACTCCGGCTACAAGGTCACCCGCCTCTACGGCCAGCGCCTCGATGGCGTCGCCACCACTCAGAACCATATCTTCGTCAACGGCGACGACCAGGATTTCTTCAACGATATGCGCAACCACAAATGGTGGACCAACCCCTTCGTCCGCTCCGCGTACGGCAACGCCGTGATCACCACCCCCGGCAGCTACGACGTCTTCATCTCCCGCGACGCCATCAAAACCCGCGCCCCCGGCAGCTGAGCGCGGAAGTGTCGAGGAGCTGTGCGTCAGGCGCTCGCCCGCACTCGGCTCGCCATGCGCGTGCATGACGCGGGTTGGGGCATGTTCACCCGTATGTTGACGTAACACGCCGGGCAGGTGCGGGCGCAGCTTCGCCCAGCTGCACTGTTTCTTTGCGTCAGCAGCTGTTTTCGGCATGTGGCCGGGCCGATGGCAAGAAACCGCTATCCGTCCGAGCGGCGCAGTGTTTATGCGGTGCGCCTCGGTTCCATGCGCTTGGCCGCCTGCACTCGTGGCCTGGACCGAATCACCGACCATTCGGGGTACGGTTGAAGACTGGCATCGCCACCTCTCGCGGTTCGCGTGCCCCCATCCGTCCACAGCGTCCAGGAGTTTGTCCGCGTTGAATGTCGAACCATCTGTCCAGGCCAAGCTGCTCCAGCTCGCCGCCGTCGACGTCGAACTGACGCGGATCGCGCATCGGCGCACCGTGCTGCCCGAGCAGCAGGAGGTCGTGCGGCTAGAGGGCGAGCGGAATGCGCACAAAGATGCGGCGGTGGCGGTCGAGATCATGCTCGACGATCTCGACCGCGATATCCGCAAGCTGGAGGGCGAGGTCGAGGCGGTGCGCAAGCGCGAGGAGCGCGACCGCGACATTTTGACCGCTGGTTCGGTGGGTGCCAAACAGCTTTCCGAAATTCAGCACGAGCTTGGCAGCCTGGAGCGGCGCCGTTCGGTGCTCGAGGACGAGCTGCTCGAGGTGATGGAGCGGCGTGAGGCGTCCGCGTCCGATCATGATCACGCGGGTGCGCGGCTGAGCAAGACCGAGCAGGTGTTGGCCGACGCTCAGCGCCTGCGCGACGAGGCACTGGCGGATCTCGATGTGGCGCAGGGCCGGTGCGATTCCGATCGCAAGGAGCTGGTCGCGCTGTTCTCGGACGAACTGCTGAGCCTTTACGACCGGCAGCGCACTCAGCACGGCGTCGGCGCCGCGTTGCTGCAGGCGCGCCGGTGCGGCGCGTGCCGGATCGAACTGGACCGCGGTGAGATCGCGCGGATAGCCAAGACCGCCCCGGATGTGATCGCGCGGTGTCCGGAATGCGGTGCGATCCTGGTGCGCACCAAAGAGTCGGGTTTGTGAGGTTTCCGGTGCGGGTATCAGTACTCGCGTCGGTCCGCTCCCAGCGACGGATGGTCGGCTGTCGAAGAGGACGAGGGAAACAATGACCGAGCGCGAGGTGATCGTCGAGGCCGATGGCGGTTCCCGGGGCAATCCGGGCCCGGCCGGTTACGGTGCGGTCGTCTTCGGCGCCGATCACATCCGAATCCTCGCCGAACGCCGGGAATACGTCGGCATAACCACCAACAATGTCGCCGAATACCGTGGGCTCATCGCGGGTTTGGAGGCGGCGGCGGAGTTGGGCGCGCGGGTGGTGTCGGTGCGCATGGATTCCAAGCTGGTCGTCGAGCAGATGTCCGGACGCTGGAAGGTCAAGCACGCGTCCATGATTCCGCTGGCCGACCGGGCGCGCAGGCTGGTCGCCGGGTTCGACAGCGTGACGTTCACCTGGATTCCGCGCGCCGAGAACTCCCGTGCCGACCGGCTGGCGAACGAGGCGATGGATGACGCCCCCCTGATCGGCGAGGTGCATGCCGCCGAGCGGCAGTTGCTCGATGCGGGCGCGCCCGCCGCCACCGTGGCGGAGGAGGTGCGCGAGGCCGAGGAACACCTGCTCAGCTGGACCGGCGAACCCTCGCGCGGCACCGACGAGCAGCCGCCGAGCTGGATCGATGAAGCCAGGGACGCGCAGTCGACCGTCGCCGATTCCGGAGTCGCCGAAGGCCCGATGCCGACCGCCGCCGAAAAGGCGCCCGGCTGGACCGGTGCGACCGGCCGCCCGACCCGCTTCCTGCTGCTGCGTCATGGCCAAACCGAGCTCTCACTCGAGCGGCGCTACTCCGGCCGCGGCAACCCGCCGCTCACCGATCACGGCCGCGAGCAGGCCGCCCGCGCCGCGAAAATGCTCGCCGCGAAGGGTGGTATCGCCGCCGTGGTCACCTCCCCGCTCGACCGTGCCCGCGAGACGGCCGCCGCCGCCGCCACCGCGCTCGACGTGCCGATGCGTATCGTCGACGGCCTCATCGAAACCGATTTCGGCGCGTGGGAGGGCCGCACCTTCCTGGAAGCGGCACAACGAGATCCGCACCTCCATGCCCGCTGGCTCGGCGATCCCTCGACTGCCGCGCCGAACGGCGAGAGTTTCGATCAGGTCCGGGAAAGAGTCGAGGCGGCTCGACGCGATCTGGTCGCCCGATATCCTGGCCAGAACATCGTGGTGGTCAGCCATGTGACCCCCATCAAGACCCTGCTGCAACTGGCGCTCGGCGTCGGTCCGGCGCTGCTGTATCGCCTGCATTTGGACCTGGCATCGCTGTCGATCGCGGAGTTCTATCCAGACGGCGGTTCGTCGGTTCGCTTGGTCAACGACACGTCCTACCTCTGAGGATTTTGGGTATCCGACTATCCCTATGCTTTCGCAAACCGTGAATTATGGCGTATAGCAATGGATTCGGCCTGTCGAATCGGCCCCTTTGGGGAGAATCTCACACGGTAACGTTTCAGACACGGTAGTAGCGGTAGGCTTCGGATCGGTCAGGCACAGGCATCCCGCCCAGCCTGCCTGGTCGGGGATGACGTAGGTCTTCGAGCAGTGCTGCTCCGGGGGGATGAGAGCTGGCGAGCAGTGTCGCTCGGCGGTCACTTCGAAAGATGAAGGCGCCCTGTGCTGCGGAGTGGGTAGAATGGAAGCGCAGGTTCGAATGAGTGGTCCGATCAAGGTTATCGTGCTCGGTGCGGGAATTGGAGGGCTCACGACGGCCGCCGCGCTGCGGCAGGCGGGCTTCGCGGCCGAACTCTACGAGGCCGCACCCGAACTGCGTGGCCAGGGATTCGGACTTTCGGTGCAGGCCAATGGGATCAAGGCACTGCGCGCAATCGGTCTCGGCATCGAGGAGGAACTGTTCGAGCGCGGCGGCAAGGTCGAGACCTTCCGCTTCAACAACCCGGACGGCACCCCAATCCGGGTGCTCCCGGTGCACCGCCAGGACGACCGGCTCGGCGCTCCGAGCGTCGCCCTGCATCGCAAGGATCTGCACGCGGTCCTGCTGCGCGCGATCGGCGATACCCCGACTCATGTTGGCGCACAAGCGACTCGGTTCATCGATGACGGTGAGCACGTGCGCGTCGAATTCGCCGACGGCCGCATCGCCGAGGGCGATCTGCTGATAGGCGCCGACGGTATCCACTCCGTGGTGCGCGCCCAGTTGCACGGTCGCGCCGAACCGCGCCCTGGCAATTTCATCGCCTGGCTGGCCTGTATCCCGTTCGAACATCCCGCGGTGCCGCGCGGCTATTCCGCCCACTATTGGGGCACGGGAATGCGTTTCGGCATCCACGATATCGGCCACGGCCGGGTGTACTGGTGGGGCACCATGACCATGCCGGGCGACGAGGCCGCCAATTGGCAGGGCACCAAGGAAGATCTGCGGCGGCTCTATGCCGACTGGGCGCCGGAGGTGCGCGCCTGCATCGATCAGACCGAATGGGCCGATGTGCTCGCCGTGCCGTGCCAAGACCGTCCGCCGTTGACGGGTTGGGGTCGTGGCCGGGTCACCCTGCTCGGTGATGCCGCGCATCCCATGCTGCCCAGCCTCGGTCAGGGGGCCAATGCGGCCATCGAGGACGCGGTCGTGCTGGCCCATACGCTGAAGACCTCGCTGGATCCCGTTGCGGGCCTGCGTCGTTACGAGCAGGTGCGTGCCGAGCGCACCGCCATGTTCGTCAACGGTTCGTGGTCGCTCGGCAAGATCGAGCAGACAACCGATCCCAAGCTGGTGCAGGTGCGCGACACCTACTTCCGGTACGCGCCTACGGAATTCTTCCTGCGCGAATTGGGCAAGCCGATGTCGTTCCCGCCGCTGGAGGGACCGACCGCGCGGCTGCCGCGCCAGCTGTCTCCGGTGGAGCGCTGGCACTGGATCGCCGATCAGCTTGCGCCGCTGCATATTCTGGCCCGCGTGCGGGTGCATGGCTCGATTACCGAGGAGCAGGTGCGCACCGGCCTGGACGAAGTGCGACAGCGGCATCCGCTGCTCGGTGTCGCGGTGGCGGCCGAACCCGATGGCACCGCACCGCGTTTCGTGCCCGTGCCGACGCCGATTCCGCTGCGCGTCGTCGAATCCGCCGATCCGGATGCCTGGCTGACCGAGGTCGACGACATCGAACTGCGCGAACCCTTCGACTGGCACTCCGGTCCGCTCGCGCGCGCCGTGCTCATCACGGACGCGACCGGTGTGACCAGCGATCTGATCATCACCCTGCACTACGCTATCGCCGACGGCGAGAGCGCGATGTCGGTGGCCAAGCAGGTGCTGCAGGTTGCCGCAGGCGATGACACCGATCTCGAACCCGCCCCGGTCCGGCCGGGGCCGGAGGAGCTGTTCCCGGCAAAGTTCCAGGGCGCCAAGGGCTTCGGCCGCACCGTGGGATCGCTGCTGCGCGACCAGAAGTCGCAGCTGGCGCGCCCGCACCGACTGGAGCCGACCAGAATTGCCCCGCCGTCGCAGCGCCGCAGTCGGGTCGTGCACCGCAGCTTGGACGCCGATCAACTCGACGCATTGAGCGCGGGCTGCGACCGCCATGGCGTCGGCCTGCAGGCCGCGCTTTCCGCGGCGCTGCTCATCGCGGCCGCCCGCGAGTCGGGCACCTACACCGAAACCTGGTACACCGTAGGCAGTTCGGTGAACTTCCGCGGCCATCTCGATGGTGCGGTCGCCGATACCGAGGTCGGGACCTACCAGGGCATGATCGCGACCCCGGCGAAGTACGCGCCGTGGACCTCGCTGTGGCAGATCGCCGGTGAGATCGAGCGCGAGTACGGCGCCCGGATGGACCGTCGCGACCATCTCGCGGCAGTGAGCCTGCTGAAGGTGGCCGCGCCGAAATCGGTCGCCGCCAGTGCATCCACGGTCAAGCTGATGGACACCCGCGGTCCCGGTCACCTGTGTATGACCTACTTGGGGCGCTACGCGTTCCCGGACAAGATCGGTGCGTGGCAGCTCTCGGGCGCACAATTCGTCTCGGGTATGTCGGTGAGCGGCTTCACCATGGCCACCGCCAACGCCACGCACGGCGAATTGTCGTTCAACCTCGGTTATGTCGAGCCCGCGGTGTCCCGCGAGCGTGCCGAGCGCCTTGCGGATGAGAGTGTACGCGCGTTGCGGTCGGTGCTCTGACCGGCCGGGTGGTAGCGACTCCCTTGCAGGTCGCTCGAAACGGTCAGCACCCATAGCCGCGCGCGAGATCCAGCATCGATGTCGATGCCGGTAATTCGCGCTTTCTGAAAACTGGATACGAGTGGTAACAGCTTTGCGTTTCGGCGTCGTCAGGGGTGAGTCCTGGACAGTTCGCGCACGGTCTGTGCCGCGACTGTCGCGATAGGAGTGACTGTGACGTCGGAAACCAGGACGAATCCCGAAAGAACCAGCGAGGCATGGCCGGTCAGCGCATATCAGCGCGATGTACTCGGCCTGGCATTCCGGCTGGCACCGGAACCCGTTGTGCAGCAGACCTATAGCCTGCGCGTGGATGAGCCGTTGGATATCGAACGGCTGCAGGCCTGCTGGCAGCGGGCTCTGATGGGCGATGACGCATTGCGCCTGCGCTTCGCCTTCGAGGACGGTGAGTTCCGCCAATGGATTTCGAATGAGATTCCGCCGGTCGAGGTCATCGACCTGACCGATGCGCCGGATCCCGAGGCCGCGACCCAGGAGTGGCTGTGGCGCGAGGTCGGCGCGCCGGAGCGGCCGGATCGGCCCGCGCGGCTGGCCGCGGTGGTGGACCGGCCGGACCGGTTCTTCCTGCTCATATCGGTCCATCACGCGTTGGCCGACGGCTATGGCATGAATACGGTCATCGCCACGCTCGATACCGGCTACAAGATGAAAGACGTTCCGCTCGAACAACTTGCGGTACCCGAGCCCGCCAACGAGCACACCGATCGTTCCGTGGCCACCTATCGGCGGATCATCGAGGACGACGAGGCGTACCGCGCCTCCGAGCAGTATTCGGCGGACCGCGACGGTCTGCTCGCCGCACTCGACGGTGTCGAACCCGCGCTGTTTCCCAACCGGACCAGCTCGCCGAGAATCGCCCGCGGACACTACAACACGATGATCTCCGGGGAGTACCTCGATCGCGTCCGCGCCACCGGAGTCACCGCCTTCGCGTATCTGACCGCCGCGCTGGCAACGTATCTGGCGACCATCCACCGTACCGATCAGGTGGTGATCGGCGTCCCGATGCTGAACCGGCACTCCGCGGAGACTTATCGCACACAGGGTCATCGTGCCAATGTCGTCCCGCTTCCGGTGCGCGTCGATCGCGATGTGCCGCTGTCGCGGATCGCGGAGCAGGTGACCCAGCAGATCCGAAAGCTCAAGAAGCATCAGCGTTTCCCGTACAGCGAGCTGACCCGGGCGCTGAATCCGGATCCGGCCGCGCCGCCGCTGTACGATGTCGCGTTCTCCCACACCAAGCTGCCGGATGCCGATTACGTCCACGAGTTGCTCTCCGAAAGGGGATGGACGGTGCACAATCCGGGTTCGGTGACCAACGCGCTGACCATCGTCACGGCGGAAAACGGCCGCGATGGCTCGTTCAGCCTCCAGCTGTTCTACGACAAAGACATTTTCGACGCGAGCTTCCCGATCGAAGCGGCGCTGCGCAGTCTGGGCGTAATGGTCACCGCTTCGCTGGACCATCCGGAGACGCCGGTGAGCGCGCTGCCACTGCTTTCGGAGCGGGCGAGTGCCGAAGCGGCGGCCTTCGAGGCGGGGCCGCGCGTCGAGTTCCCCTACACCACCATTGATCGGCTCTTCACCGAAAAGGCCGCTGATCACCCGGACCGGGTGGCGGTCGTATCCGCCGACTCCGACGAACTGACCTACGCCCGATTGTCCGGTCTGGTAGACGGTTTCGCAGCTCGGCTGCATGAGCTCGGTGCCACCGGCAACGAATGCATTCCGGTGGTGCTGTCTCGTTCGACCGATATGCTCGTCGCGGTGCTCGGCATCCTGCGGGCCGGATGCGCCTACGTGCCGCTCGACCCGGAGTACCCGGCGGCGCGCATCGAAACGGTTCTCACGGACTGCGAAGCGCGTTTCGTGGTCGCCGGAAGTGAACATGCGCGGGTCTACCGGGCCCTCGGCGTCACCCACGTCACGGTCGTCGATGCCCTGTCGCGCACCGTCGAAAGCGTCTCGCATCCACACGATTTGAGCTATCTCATCTACACCTCGGGTTCGACCGGTGTGCCCAAGGGGGTAATGGTCGAGCACCGCTCGGTGGTCAACCGGCTGACCTGGATGCAGCGCCGCTACCCGCTGTTCGCCGATGATGTGATTCTGCAGAAGACGCCCGTCACCTTCGACGTTTCGGTGTGGGAGTTGTTCTGGTGGGCCATCGCCGGAGCCAAGGTCGCCCTGCTCGAGGTCGGAGGTGAGCGCGATCCGCGCCGCATCGCCGAGGCCATCGAGGCGAATGCGGTGACCGTTGTGCACTTCGTGCCGTCCATGCTGGCGGCCTTCGTCGACGAGCTGGAGGCCGATCGCACCATCGTGGCGCGCATCGCGAGCCTGCGCCGGGTGTTCTGCAGCGGTGAGGCGCTGCCGCCCGCGCTGGTCCGCCGCTTCCACGCGGCCTTCGCCGCGGTGGGGCAGCAGGCGCCGCAGTTGGTCAACCTCTACGGACCGACTGAGGCCACCGTCGATGTCTCGTATTTCGATTGCCCGGCCGCTAGCGACGGCACGCACGTCGCTCGACAGAGCCAGGACGATTCGCTCGATCTGGTGCCCATCGGCCGTCCGATCGATAATATCGATCTGCTGGTGCTCGACGAGTCCGGTCGCCGCATGCCCATCGGTGTGCCCGGCGAACTCAATATCGCCGGAGCTGGTCTCGCGCGCGGCTACCGCGGCCGCCCTGACCTGACCGCGGCCGCATTCGTCGACGATCTGACCGTGCCCGGCCGTCGCCGGTACCGCACCGGTGACCTGGCGCGCTGGCTGGCCGACGGCACCCTGGAATACCTGGGCCGGTTCGACGATCAGGTCAAGATCCGCGGTAACCGGATCACCCTCGGTGAGGTGCAGAACGCAATCCTCGGCTGCACCGGGGTGCGCGCCGCGGTTGTCGTCGATGAGCAGTCCGAGAGGCATGGATTGCATCTGGCCGGCTATTTCGTCGGCGACGCCGTGACCGGTGACGAGATCGCCGAACAGCTCGCGATTCGACTGCCCCGCTACATGATTCCGACCCGGCTGCTGCGCGTCGACCGGATTCCGGTGACGCCCAACGGAAAAACCGATCGCAAGGCATTGGCGCGCGCGGCGGCGGTTTCGGAGCATGCGGACGTCGTCGGCGTGCCGATCGAACCGCGGACACCGGTCGAGGCCGAGCTGGCACTCCTCTGGCGGACCGTGCTCGGTATCGACTCCATCGGTGTATACGACAACTTCTTCACCCACGGCGGCGATTCCATCCTCGCGCTATCGGTACGCACCGCCGCCGAACGCGCCGGACTGTTCTTCGATGTGGATGCCTTCTATGAGCATCCGACTATTGCCGGATTGGCCCAGATCGTCTCGGATGGCCCGGACGGCAACCGGATTCGCATTGCCGATCCCTTGGCGACGGTGCCGCTGATCGACCGCGCCGCCCTGCACCGGGCCGAGGATGCTTTCCCGGCCACCGCGCTGCAGCTCGGCATGCTCTTCCACAGCATCGAGCGCACCGATTCGGTGACCTACAAAGACGTCTTCCGCTATCGGTTGGAAATGCCCTGGGATGCCGCGCAATTCCGCGCCGCATTCGACCGATTGGTGCGTCGGCAGCCCGCATTGCGGTCCTCGTTCGAGCTGAGCAAGTATTCGGTTCCGCTGCAGGTTGTGCACACCGAGATCGAATACGAACTGGAGATCATGGATATCTCCGACCTCGATCCGGTATTGGCCGATCAGGACGTCGAGGACTACACCCAGGAGCGCAGGCACGCCCAGTACGACTTCACCCGGGCTCCGCTGCATGCCGTCCGGGTATTCCTGCGGCCGTCCGAAAGTGCCCTCCAGAGCATCGATCTGGTGCTCAGTTTCCACCACGCGATCCTCGACGGCTGGAGTGTCGCGTCCTCGGTGCTCGAGCTGCTGGTCGACTACCTCGACAAGGTGGGACTGATCGAAACCGGCATCGATGACACGCCGCGTGCGGCCACCGTCCTCGCCGAGTACGCCCAGTCCGAAATCGCAGCGGTGCATGATGATTCGGCCCGCGAATTCTGGCGCGCGGCGCTGTCCGGAGCTGAGCCGACCGCGTTGACCACCCTGGGGGTCCACGAGGGTGCGGGCGCGGAGGAACGGCAGGCCGCCGCGGTGGTGCCGCGTCGGCTCGCCGAGCGGGTCACCGCGTTCGCGGCCCGGCACCAGGTGCCCGAGAAGGCGGTCTACCTGGCGGCGCACTGCCTGACGCTGCGGACGGTGACCGGTCGCGCCGATATCACCACCGGTGTGGTCAGTCACGGCCGACCGGATCGGGCTGGCGCGGAAAGCATTGCGGGCCTGTTCCTGAACACGCTGCCGATGCGGCTGGACGATACCGCCACCACCTGGCGAGCTGCGGTCGAACAGATCGCGCGCCGGGATCGCGATGCCTACCCGCACCGACGCTATCCGCTGCGGTCGATCCTGGCCGATGGCGGGCCCGCTTTCGAGACGGCATTCAACTTCATCAACTATCACGTCTTCGCCCCGATTCTCGGTGCGGACCGGGTCACCCTGCGCGAGTTCGACGTTCGAGAGGACACCAATTTCCAGCTGTTGGTGACGGTGGCCAATGATCCGCGCGACGGCCGAATGTGGGTGCGGGTCAATGGTGATCACACGCTGACCAAGGATCAATGCGAGACCGTCGCGGTGACTCAGCTGCGCATGTTGGCGGCGATCGTCGCGGATCCGGATGCGGCGATCGATCGTGGCACCGGCCCGGCGACCGCGCGCGATGTCGGCACCTTGGTCGCTGACGCGGCCGCGCTCCATCCGCACACCATCGCTGTCCATGGCGACGAATCCAGCATCACCTACGACGACCTGATCGAGCGTAGCGAACGACTCGCCCGGCGGCTCGGCAGTTTCGGCGTCCGGCCCGGCGACCGGATCGGCATCCTGATGAGTCGTCGGCCGGAATTGGTGCTGCTGGTATTGGCACTTATGCGGATGGGCGCTGCTTGCGTGCCGCTCGATGTCAGCTATCCGCGGGCCCGGCTGAATCTCATGATCGACCACGCCCGCCCACACTGGGTGATCGCCGATGCCGGCTATGCCGAGATCGTCGACAATATTCGACTGGTGCTGGACACCGCGGAGCTGTTCGATCCGACCGACGATAGCGATACGGAATTCGATGTCCCCGACGTCATTTCACCCGACGCGGTCGCCTACGTACTGTTCACCTCTGGCTCCACCGGCGAGCCCAAGGGCGTCGCCATGCCGCACCGTGGCCTGACCACACTCGTGGACTGGCAGAATCGCACCCCATCGGGTCTGAACCTGGCCAGCACCTTGCAGTTGGCGCCATTGAGCTTCGATGTGTCGTTCCAGGAAATCTTCACGACCCTGGCGGCGGGTTCCACGCTGCGGGTGAGTTCGGCGGACTTGCGTGCCAATGTCGAAGAATTGCTGAATACCGTTGTCGACGAAGGCATCGAGCGACTATTCCTGCCCTATGTCGCACTGCAGGCCTTCGCGGAGGCCGTGGTCGCCCGGCGCATGTTCCCGGTCGACCTCAAAGTGCTCGCATCCTCCGGTGAGCAATTGCGCATCACCGACGAGATTCGCGCATTGTGCAAGGTAGTGCCGGGGCTGCTCTTGGAAAACCAATACGGCCCAACGGAATCCCACGTCGCGACCATATTCACGCTCGCGGGCTCACCCGACGATTATCCGGCGCTGCCACCCATCGGCCGCCCGATCGACGGCGATGCCGTCGAACTTCTCGACAGCGCACTGCGCCCGGTGACCGATGGTGTTATCGGTGAGATCTACCTCGGCGGCCGTTCCCTCGCCCGTGGCTACCAGGGCCGTGCGGCACTGACCGCGCAGCGCTTCGTGGCTACCCACGGCGGTGGCATCCTTTACCGCACGGGCGATCTCGGTGTGCGGCTGGCCTCCGGCGATCTCGTCTGTCTCGGCCGCAGTGACAGTCAGGTGAAGATCCGCGGCTTCCGGGTGGAGCCGGCCGAGGTAGAGCTCTGCATCCTCGGACTGGTCGAGAAGTATCCGGCCATCACCGAAGCGGCCGTGGTGGCACGGGGATTCGGCGGCATCGACGGTGCGCTGATCGCCTTCCTGGTCGGCGATGTCGAGCAGGCCGATCTGGCGGCGCTGCGCCAGGATCTGCGCGCAGTACTGCCCATGCACATGGTGCCGTCCCGATTCGTCCTCCTCGACGAGCTGCCCCGCACACCCAGCGGTAAGCGCGACGACGGCGCATTGCGCTCGATGATCGAATCGGCACCGGAATCGGTTACCGCGCAGCGGGAACCGGCCGATGAATACGAGCGCTCCGCGGTCGAACTACTCGCCGAATACGCCGGACTGCGCTCGATCGGTCTCGACGACGATTTCTTCGCCGCGGGGGGGACCTCCATCGGCGCCATGCGCGTCGTGATGGGGTTGTCTCGGCGCTTCGGCGCCGAAGTGCCGCTGGATTCGTTCATCGGCGCTCCGACGGCCGCCCAACTCGCGGCGCTGATCCGGTCCGGAAATACCCGGCGCACGTTCGACCCGCTGGTGCCGATCACCGTCGGCGGGCATAAGCCGCCGCTGTTCCTGGTGCATCCGATCGGCGGAAACGTGCTGTGCTACTTGGCGCTTGCCCGCTACCTCGATCCGGATCGCGCGATCTACGGCCTGCAGGCTGCGGGCGCCGATGCGGGCAGTACACCGGAGAAGACGATCGTCGGGATGGCCGAGTCCTATCTGGCAGCAGTGCGTCGAGTGCATCCGGAGGGGCCATACCACCTGGCCGGCTGGTCCTTCGGTGGCAATGTTGCGCTCGAGATGGCGCGGCAACTGCCCGAGCGGGAGGTGGCCAGTGTGACGCTGCTGGACACCATGGCCCTGCGCCAGCAGGCGCGTGAGCCCATTGCCGAGGAACAGCTCATTCGCTGGTTCTTCCTCGAATTGCTGTGGTACGCCCGCGGAAATCAGGCCGCGCTCGTCGATTTCGAACCCGACGTGCACGGATCCGAGGAGCTCTTCGATGCGATGCTCGCGGAGTCCATTCGGTCCGGCATCCTGCCCGCCGATAGTTCACCGCAGGCGATCCGGCGGCTCTACGAGGTGTTCAACGCCAACTACACGGCGTTGCTGGATTACCAGCTCGAACCCTACGACCGCGATATCACCCTGTTGCGCGCCGAAGAGAAGCTGCCGCCGGGTGTGGATCTGGCGCACCAGGCCGTCGGCAGCATGTTCGACAGCACGAACAACGGGTGGCAGCAGTACGCGGCCCGGGGCTTCACGCTGGTCCCGGTGCCCGGCGATCACCTGCACATGATGACCGAACCGCACGTTCGCGAGGTCGCGGTGCAGTTGGATTCGGCGCTCGCGGCGGCCGATCCGGATCCGGACCGGGAGCTGGGCGCAGAAATGCTCGACGCGTGATGGATCTGGTTCACCCGGTCTGATCCGCCGACGAGCTGTTCATCGCCGCGAGTCCGCGCAAGGTCGCGGCGGTGAATTCGTCGAGTGGGTAGAACAATTCGATCGCGAGTTCGGACAGCGTGACATCGGCGGGTGCGCCGAAGGTGGCCATGGTGCTGAACATGCGCAATTCGCCGAACGGTGTGCGGATGCGCAACGGGACCTCGAACGGACTGGGTTGTGCCGCATCGTCATCGGGTGCATCGGTGAAATCCGGCGGCATGGGATAGGCGGCGACCTCGTCGTGGAGTGTCCGGAGCTCGGCGTCGCCGGTGGCATTGACCTGACGAGACAGCCGCTCCAGGAACAACTCTCGCACCTGGGTCAGGTTGGCGAGGCGGGCCGCGAGGCCGTCGGGGTGCAGCACCAGCCGGTAGACATTTGGTCGCGGCAACATCAGCGCTTCGGGAATATCCGACATGAACAGGCCCATGGCGTTATTGCCCGTGACCACATTCCACAGGCGGTCCACCACGACGGCCGGATAGGGCTCGTGCGCGGTCAGCATGATGCCGAGTGCGGAGCGGACCGAGGCCAGGTGCGCATCGTCGAGACTGCTCTCCGGATAGGCGGGTGCGTAATCAGCGGCCAGCAACAGGGTGTTGCGCTCCCGCAGCGGCACCTCCAGCGCATCGCAGAGCCGCAGGACCATGGCTCGGCTGGGTTTGGCCCGTCCGGTCTCCATATAGGAGATGTGGCGCGCGGAGCTGTCCGCGGCCAGCGCCAGGTCGAGCTGGCTGAGCCTGCGCCGCTGCCGCCAGTCGCGCAGCAGTGCGCCGACCCGCGATTTCGTCTGATGTACCGCCACCTGGGCAGGTTAATCAGCGACGTGTGCGCGCGGCCATGACCTCGGAGGTTATTGAGACTTTCACCTCAGGCCCGGCATGGTCGGTCTCGGGAGCCGATCGGCTGCTGGATCGATAGGAGAAGAAGATGAGCGCACTCGTCGCGCGTACCGATACCGACTACCTGCGTACCGTCTTGCGCCTGGACGGCTGGGGTACCGGGGTATTCGGCATCATCATGCTCGCCGCCGCAGCGGCGCTGAGCGGTCCGTTGGGGCTGCCGACCGCCTGGTCCATCCCATTCGGTGTCGCAATGGTCGGCGGCGGACTGGCGCTACTGCTCATTGCCGGGTACCCGGATCTCGTGCCGGGCCATGCGGTCGCTGTTATCGGGGTCAATGTGGTCTCGGCGCTGGCCCTGGTGGTGTTGGCGGCTTCGGGTCTGCTCGAGTTGACCGGGCTCGGAGTTGCGTTCCTGCTGATCGGCGCGGTGTGGGTTGTGGTGTTCGCGGCGCTGCAGATCAGCGGGGTACGACGGGCCGGGTTGTCGACGTCACCGCGATGAACATCTCCTGCTCCAGCCGCGGATCATGCTCGCCGCAGCGCTGTCGGCGTCCGGTGAAGGCGAAACCTTGCTCAGCGTAGTCGTCCGCGACGAGTCGTCAGTCGTCCGTCGTACATCGCTTGGTCGTGTAGCGCCTCGGTTGTCTCGGTGTCGCGTTCGTGGGCGAGATCCAGCATGGTGAGCCCGGTTTCGCGGATCAGTCCATCCAGATCATCGAGCATTGCGGCAATCGCATCGCTGGCCGTCCGCAGTTCGGCGGGGCTCGGATCCGGGCGATCGAAAACCATGCGGAGTTTATGCAGCCGCAGTCCGGTATCGAACAGGCGCCGCACCAGCCGATCGCTGGAATCGGTGAACGCGGTTGCGGTTCCGGATAGTTCCCTGTTGGGGCCGAAGGATCGTCGCGGCCTACGCCACGAGCCTCGGCTGCTGCCCACGCGGGCGCCGGTCCGGGAGCTCGACCGCACATCGTCGGGCATCAGAAATCCTCCTGAGTCGTTGATTCGTATTGGTGGCCACGTTTCGGGGACCCCGGAGACGTGGCCACTCTACGCGCGCGATTTCGGCGGCAACGGACGGCTCCTTCGGAAACCGATACCTGTATATCCTTCGTACCGCGTAATTGCTTGGTAGGCAACAGGATCACGACCTATCCGAGGTAGGTCGATCGATGGGGGCTGCTTCGCGTGGCGAACGGATGGACAGTAGGGGGATGGCAGTAGACGGTGTGCGGGAGTCGCGCGAACTGTCGATCGATACCGCACCGCACCTGCTCACAGCTCCGGAATCCTCTCGGGGAGTGGCGGTTCGAGTTTCGTGAGGAAGCGCGCGAAATGCGGATCGGCGTCGGTACGGTCGAACGTGTCGATTTCCCACCAGCGCGCCTCGCCGAATTCGATCGGGTCCAAGGTGTATTCGCGGGTGCGGTCGCCACGGATGACGTACCAGAGGCTGACATCCTGGTGACCGCTGTCGGTTCCGACCGTCATCGTGACGGTGAGGAACAGCGGTTCGGTCCCGATAACGGTGAATTCGGGATCTATGCCCAGTTCCTCCGCGCCCTCGCGTCCCGCGGCGTCCAGTGGATGTTCGCCCGGCTCGATATGCCCGCCCATCGGCAGCCATAGTCCGGCGCGGAGATGTCGGCCGAGCAGCACGCTGCGTGCTCGCGGGTCGACGAGCACCACATACGACACCAGATGCCGTGGGGGAGTGTCGGGTTTGACGCGACGGAACACATCATCGGTCGAGGCCAGCCAGGCCCGGGTGTCCGCGATATGCTGCCGCTCCAGCGCATCGAGCGGCGTGATCCGGTCGACGATATCGGCGACGGTGGCGGTCGCGCGGTTCATGGCGCCGACGGTAGCCGCAGGCACCGACAGGCTTGCGCAGCACGAATCAGTAGAGGACGACCGGGTGTAGCCGGGTGGTGTAAATACCGGCGCGATCGAGCGCATCGGTGGCGGCGTCGAGTTCGATCATGGTCTCCTCGAGGACTTCTCGTGCCCCGCGATGCAGTAGGCCGGGGTCGTGAGTGCTCCGATTCCCTCGGTATCGACCAGCATGCCCGAGGCCTGCAACAAACCGTAATCGCCATCGAGCTCGGTCAATTCCCCGCGTAGCTCCCGCAGTCGATGAGACAGCTGCTGCTGCCGGACTCCAGTGCCAATGGATCGGTCATCGCATGTTCTCACTTCCGACCGTCGGTGTTGGCCGCGTGGCCGAGCTAGGGCCGCAGCACCGACACCAGGAACTCGGTCTGGTCGTACACCGTCTGCTCGAAGACATCGTCGAAGTACACATCGAAATGCCCTACCGGATAACGCTTTACGATCGCATGCTTGGTGCGTTCGGCCGCACGTAGTGTCGGCTTCGGCGGTGCGATGGTGTCGTTATCGGCGACTGCGTAGAAGACCGGCATCTTCAATGCCTTGGCCCGGCGGCCGGGGGAGTCGAACAGCGTCGAGAATGCCACGCGGGCAGCGACTTTTGGTTCGTAGGTCTCGCTCTCATCGGCGAGCCTGCCGTAACCCTCCGGCGCGTCCGGTGCGCTCATCAGCGCCGCGGAACGCTTACGGCCGGCCAGCCGGACGCGAACGGGTTTGCGCCGGATCGGACCGACGAGCAGATCGGTGGCGGCGATGGTGGCCACTTTGGTCAGGCTGGTCGGGCCCTTCGCCATGGCCGAGGCCCAGCCGCTGGTGAACGGAACCTGGGCGACGACGGCCGCGATGTAGTCGTCGTCGGGCGCGACCGACAGCACATGGCCGCCGCCGAAAGAGGTGCCCCACAGCGCGATTCGGGTCGCGTCGAAGCCACGCAGTGTGCGCGCGTAAGCGATGGCCGAGCGCCAGTCCTCGCGTTGCCTGGCGATATGTAGTAGCTGACGCGGCGCACCCTGACTGGCCCCGAAATGCCGGTAATCGAATACCAACACACCCATTCCGGCGGCGGCGAAGCGCCGGGCGTACCTATCCAGTCCCATCTCCCGATTCGCGCCGAGACCGTGCCCCATGACGACGAGCGGGCGGGGCTTGGGGATGCCGGCGGGTGGATACAGCCAGGCAGCGCAATGCTCGCTCCCCGAGGGAAAACTGACCTCGACACGTTCCATGGCACCTCACCGTACTGTTTCGGTCCGAACTATTGCCCCCCGACCGGTCACAAGGTCAGGCCAGTCAACAAGGTACCCCGTGATCAAAGTAGGCTAAACGCTGCGGACGAGTTGGCCGGGCGGCCGCGGTGATGGGAACGGGCGCATGAGTGCCGCAGCCCGTCGCCGAGGAAAGTCCGGACTCCACAGAGCAGGGCGGTTGCTAACGGCAACCCGGGGTGACCCGCGGGAAAGTGCCACAGAAAACAGACCGCCCATGATCCCTCGGGATCGTGCGGTGAGGGTGAAACGGTGCGGTAAGAGCGCACCAGCGCCCCGGGTGACCGGGGCGGCTAGGTAAACCCCGCCCGGAGCAAGGTTGAAGGTCGCATCGTTCGCGGTGCGGCTGCGCAGGTGTTCGAGGGTTGCTCGCCCGAGCCTGCGGGTGGACCGCTCGAGGCACCCGGCAACGGTGTGTCCAGATGGATGGCCGTCACCCGGTGTGAACCGGGGACAGGATCCGGCTTACAGGCCAACTCGTCCGCCCCTGCAATCCGGTCCTCGCTGGTGCCATGATGGAAGGTGACCGCTGAGCCGGAATTCGGTGCGGTCAGGCACTTCGCACGGGGTGTAGCCATGGATATTCTTACCGTTATCGGGGCGATTTTCGGGGTGGGTGCGATCGCGGGCGGGGTGCTCTCCGCGCTGAGCGCGCGCGTGGTCAGCCAATACGAGAAGGGGCTGGTGTTCCGGTTCGGCCGAGTGGTCGGCACCCGAGATCCCGGGCTGCGCATGCTGATTCCGTTCGTCGACCGGATGCGCAAAGTCTCCACCCAGATCGTCACCATGCCGGTGCCCGCACAGGACGGCATCACCCGCGACAACGTGACGGTGCGCGTCGACGCGGTGGTCTATTTCCGGGTGATCGATCCGGTCTGTGCGGTAGTGGAGGTGCAGAACTATCTGTTCGCGGTGGGGCAGGTAGCGCAGACGTCCTTGCGTTCGATTATCGGAAAAAGTGATCTGGACAGCCTGTTGTCCAATCGCGAGGAGTTGAACAAGGGGCTGGAGATCATGATCGATAGCCCGGCGCTTGGCTGGGGTATTCATATCGATCGGGTGGAGATCAAGGATGTGTCGATACCGGATTCGCTGAAGCGCTCGATGTCGCGGCAGGCCGAGGCGGAGCGGGAACGGCGGGCGCGGGTTATTTCCGCCGAGGGCGAATTCCAGGCGTCGAAGATGTTGGCGCAGGCGGGCGCGCAGATGTCGGAATCGCCGGCGGCACTGCAGCTGCGGCTGCTGGAGACCGTGGTTCAGGTTGCGGCGGAAAAGAATTCGACATTGGTGCTGCCGTTCCCGGTGGAATTGCTGCGATTCCTGGAACGCGGTACGCCATCCGTGGCGACCGCCGCCGATACTGCGGCCGAGTCCACCCCGACCGCACCCGAATCCACACCGGAGATCGCCCCACTCGAGCCGACACCGGCGCTCGGTCAGGGCGACACGCCAGCGGCCGAACAAGATGGTATACGCCCGTAACACAACGGGCGTATACCGATACGGGTACGGCCGACCATTTCGAGCGACCTGCAAGCAGTCGCCGATTGCGCCGTACGACCGCATCGGTAGCACAACGTGAGGAAACCGGGCCGATGTCCATACTGATTCCCGTGATCGCGATCATCGTCATGATCACCGTGGGGTATGTGTTGAAATACCTGCCCAGTTACTTGCCGTGGCTGAAGGATTGAAGGGTTCCGCTCAGCAGAGCATCTTCGCCATCTGATAGATAGCCCGGGCCTCTTCCTTGGAGGCCTCGGTGGTGCCCTTGGTGCGCTTGATGACGCCCTGGACGACCTCGTCCTCGCTCTTGCCGTCCTTGATGTCCTTGCAGGTTTCGACCAGGATGTCGCGGATCTTGGCGTCGTCTTTGCCCTCGGCGAGCTTGGGGAAGGCGCTGCGGTAGCTGACGACGAACGTCCCCGCCTTGACGTTGTCCAACGTTTCGCTGCCGGCGGTCCCGGGCGCCGAAGTCGTCGCGGCAGCGGGCGCCGCGGAAGAGGCTTTGTCATCGCCGCAACCGGCAAGGAACAGGGCGAAGACGGTAAAGCTGGCCGCGATCGCGGCGGTAGTTCTGGTCACGCAGCGGGATGTTAGCGGCACTTGGCAAACGTCGCCTCCCGTGTGGTTAACGGAAGGCGACGAAGACCGCATCGATGACGGTGAGGTCAGCGCGGGTTGACCACGAACATCTGAGCCCAATAAGACGCCTGCTCGGGACCGAGCAGCGGCATCAGGTAATCGAAAAGAATCGTTGACATCAGTGGCTAACTCCCAAATTGTCGCCGTACGGGTTACTTGCGAATATGCGGGAAAAATTCGACCCCGCCACGCCGGGGAACCATAGCAGTCGGTGTGTGACGTCGCCGGGCTCGGCGTGTCCGGCATGGCGAATCGGGTGAACTGGCCTAGAACGTGAGCGACGTCATAGAGTAGGCGCCGTTGGTAAGACCCGTTGCCGGTCCGCCACGAAACTCACATTCTTCGATCACGGAAGCAGGTCACAACTCTATGCGGATTGTTCGTTCACTGGTCGCCGGTGCGCTGATCGCCGGGGCCGCATCGGTTTTCGCCATGCTGGGCACCGGATCCGCCTCGGCGGTCGCGGTCACCCCGCTGGCGGGTGGGGTCCAGGTCGACCTCAACCCGGCCGACACCGCCTGGGTGCACCAGAACCACATCGGGCAGGCCATCGCCGGTCTGCCGCATCCATCGGCGGCGTCGTTCGGCGGGGCGCTGGACGCGGCGGCGGACGTTTCCGCCAGCGTTCCGGGTGGACGGGTGACCTTTACCGTGTACGGCCCGTTGAATGAATTGAACGGCACCATGTTGGCACTGCAGTAGAGACCGACTGCGCCAGCGTGGAACTTCATCAGCGGATCGTGTCGGCGCCGGTCGATTTCGGCGTCATTCGATCCGAATTCGGATTGGCCTCGGCGTATCCCGCCGAGGCGACCGCGGCGGCCCGCGACGCGATCGACGCGTTCGCGGGCATTCGCGCTGATCGCACCGATATTCCCTTCGTCACGATCGACCCGCCCGGTGCCATGGATCTGGACCAGGCGGTGCATATCGAACGCACCTCGTCCGGTTTCACCGTCCATTACGCGATCGCCGATGTCGGCGCCGTAGTCGATCCCGCCGGTCCGCTGGCCAGGGAAGCGGGCGCGCGCGGGCAGACCTTCTACCTCCCCGACGGCATCGTGCCACTGCACCCGCCGATCCTTTCGGAGAATTCCGCGAGCCTGCTGCCCGACCAGACCAGGCCCGTCGCCCTGTGGACCATCGAATGCGATGAGCACGCGGAGCCGCAACGATTCTCGGTGATCCGAGCCACCGTGCGCTCGCGGGCCCGACTCGACTACGCGAGCGTCCAAGCCGACGCCGACGCGAACCGCCTGCACCCCTCGATCGCGGCCCTGCCGGAATTCGGCATGCGGTGCATCGAAGCCGGGCTGGCACGCGGTGCGATCGGGCTGCGCTTGCCCGCCCAGAGTGTTATCCGTGACGACAAGGCCGTCGGGCACTGGCGTCTGGTGGTGGAACCACGCACCGCCGCCGATGACTGGAACGAACAGGTTTCCCTGCTGACCGGTATGTGCGCGGCGCGAATCATGTTGAACGGCGATGGATCCGACGGTGCGCCCAGTGTCGGTGAGCGCATCGCATTGTTGCGGACAATGCCTCCGCCCGCCGATTCGGCGATCGATTCGATGCGCAGGACGGCTGTCGCGTTGGGGGTTGACTGGCCTGCGGATCGGCCGGTCGGCCAAATGTTGGCCGGGCTCGATCCGAATGCGCCGGCGACATTGGTGCTGATGTCCGAAGCGACCGGGTTGCTGCGTGGGGCGGGATATACCGTGCTCGATGGGGTGGTTGCCGCAGGGGCGAATGGTTCCGGGGTGGCGGGTTCTCGGTCGGCGGGCGGTGTGGAGCCGGAGGCCGGTGTGCGCTCGGCACCGGCTGCCGAGTCGCGGGTCGGCGCGTGCTCGGTTGGTGGTGCGGGTTCGGTCGGCGGTGCGGGTTCGGTCGGTGGCCCGCCTTCAGTGGGCGATCCGGGTTCGGTGGGCGGCGGGCGGACCGGTGCCAAGCCTGCGAGCAACCATCAGACCATGAACAACCTGCAGCACAGCGCAATCGGCGCGCCCTACGCGCACGTCACCGCACCGCTGCGCCGTCTCGCCGACCGTTTCGCCACCGAGATCTGCCTGGCCCGCTGCGCCGGCACCGAAGTGCCGCAATGGGTTCGCGATGGCCTGGTCCCCACCGCCGAGTCGATGAAGCGCAGCGACAGCCTCGCGGGCAAGGTGGAACGCGCCTGCATCGACCTCACCGAAGCCACCCTGCTCGCCCAACGCGGCGGCGCGATCTTCGAAGCCGTAGTTGTACACGAAGCCAACGGCACCCGCCCCGCCGAGGTCTTCATCGCCGACCCGCCGGTAGTCGGCCCCTGCATCGGCGCACCCCGGGAAGGCGCCCAGGTCCAGGTGCGCCTGGTCGCGGCCGACCCCACCACCCGCAAGATCAGCTTCGGCTACCCCATCTGACAACCCGACACTGAAACGCTCGGCCTGGCCCGCAGCACAGAACTATTTGTCACGGCGGGACGCACCATCACGCAGCCGCGCTGGACGGGCGGCGCATTCGATATCCTTGCCGTGCAGTCGGTTACCGGTGCAGCCGCTAGAGCACTGATCAGGACAGCTCTCGACCTGAGGCGAGGAGAACCTCAATAATGAGGAGAGCCGGTCAACCCGATACGAACGTGGCTGCAGCGGGGTATTTGGCCAGTGCTTCGCCCGCGGCGATTTCTTCGGCGTCGGCCAATAGTTCGTAGATGGTGGCGTTGACGCCGGTATCGTGGGCTTCGGCGGCGCGGGCCAGGATGGCTTCGCGGGAATCGACGGCGTCGCGGTGATCGCCGAGTACGGTTTGCAGGTGTTTCGCCTCGGTGCCGAGATCCTTTGCGGCACTGCCGAGTACGTCGGTCGCCGCCTCGCATGAGTACCGCAGGCGCTTGGCGGCCTTGCGGATATCGTGCAGCAGGTCGACGCGTTCGGCGGGTGAGACGGCGGGTTCGGCGTAGACCAGTCGCCGTAGCCGCTTGCGGTCCCTGCGCAGGATGCGCTCGAAGACCTCGGCGGCGGGCTGCTTCGACTGCTCCGGGTCGAGCGGCGGTTCGGTGCGCCAGGCCGAAAGACGGTGGCGCAGTGTGTGATAGCGATGATGGTCGAGGGCGGCGAGGATCTGCGCATGCGCGTTCCGGTACCGTTCGCGTTCCGCGTCGACCAGTTCGGTGCGGACATACTCCGTGGTACCGGGCGCATAGCCGTCGCCCGCAGCCTTCGGCACGGTCGATTTCGTTGCGAGTCGGGCGAATTCGTCCTGCGGCGCGTGTGCGGCCAGCAGTGCCGTGAACCGTTCCGCCCGCACCTCGGCATCGCGGGCGACACCGAGCAGGCCGGCCAGCCATTTCAGCTCCTGCTGCATCTCGGCGATCGGCGTGGCCTCGAAGAGCGTGCGGTACGAGCGCAGCACACTGCGCAGTCTGCGCGTCGCGACTCGCATCTGGTGCACCGAATCCCAGGCGTCGGCGCGGACGTCCGGTTCGGCGGCCAGCAGCCGGTCGACGTCGTCGCGCAGTGCGGCGACGACAGCGGTTCCGGCCCTGACCATGATCAGCTCACCTTCGCGAATCCGTCGGTCGCCTCGACGAGATGGTGGGTGATTCCCGGTTCCGCCGCGGCGTGTCCGGCGTCGTCCACGATGTGTAGTACCGAACCGGGCCAAGCGCGATGCAGTTCCCACGCACTGGTCGCCGGGCAGACGACATCGTGGCGACCCTGCACGATGACGGCCGGGATATGCGCGATCTTGTCGATATCGCGCAATAGTTGTCCCTCGTCGAGGAATCCGCCATTGACGAAGTAGTGGTTCTCGATCCTGGCGAATGCCAGCGCGAACCGCGGCTCGGCGCTGTCCTGCACCCGATCCGGGTGTGGCAGTAGCGAACTCGTCGCACCCTCCCAGGTGGACCAGGCGATGGCGGCCACTTCGGCGGCCTTCTCGTCGGGGGAGTGCAGTAGCCGGTGATACACCTGCACGAGATCGCTGTCGCGTTCGTGCGCTGGCACCGGGGCGAGGAACTTCTCCCACTCATCGGGGTAGATGTTGCCCGCGGCGCCGTTGTAATACCAGTCGATTTCCTTGCGCCGCAACAGGAATATTCCGCGCAGCACCAGTTCGGTGACACGATCCGGATGCTGTTGCGCATAGGCGAGCGCGAGCGTCGAACCCCAGGAGCCGCCGAATACCTGCCAGCGGTCGATGCCGAGGTGAATGCGCAGCGCTTCGATATCGGCGATCAGGTTGCCGGTGGTATTGGTCTGCAGACTCGCCCCATCCGCGATGTGCGGGGTGGACCGTCCGCAACCGCGCTGATCCAAGAGCACGATCTTGTATGCGGCCGGATCGAAGAACTGCCGGTGGAACGGTTCGGTGCCGCCGCCGGGTCCGCCGTGCAGGAACACCACGGGTTTACCGTCCGGATTGCCGCTGACCTCCCAGTACACGGATTGGCCTGCGCCGACATCGAGCATGCCGGTTTCGTACGGTTGGATCGCCGGGTAGAGAGTGCGCATCAGAAGGCGAGCCCCGAAGCCAGATCGGGCAGTTCCAGCGCCTCGATCGCCTGCTGGTGCACATCGGCGCAGCTCTTGGTGGTGATCCGGTCGATCATCGCCTTATCGGCGAGCACGTGGCCGTTGATGCCACCATTGCGCAGCGCCCATTCGTGCACAAGCGCATTGAGCCCGATCCGGCCTAGTGTCGGCCCCTGCACCCGCCAATTCGACAACTCCGGGCGGATCATGTCGCACAGCTGGGTGGCCGACGCGTCGGAGATCTCCAGGGGCGTTGTCGGTGCGCTCTTGCCCGCGCTGGTGGCCGTCGCCGATCCGGTGGTCGAGCTCGAACTGGCGGTGGGCGCGGGGCTCGAGTTCCCGCAGGCGGTGAGCGCCGCCGCGGCGAATGCGCCCGCCACCAGTAGCGTGCAGCGTGAAATCCAACGGGGTTGCGGCATCGGTACCTCTGCTCGTGTCGGCATTGTCGGCTTCGAGTCTGCCATTATTTGCCGCGTCTGGCCCGCACGAGTTCGTCGGGCACCGCCGATCAAACCTGGTCAAGGCAGTCGAGCATCGGTTGCGCAGGTTGGCCGAGCAGTGCTTCCCCACCCCGCCGGCCTCGCCGGCGGCCATCCACAAGTGCCGCTGGCGCGTGCACCGCTCGGCCGGTCGAGGTGCAGCTCAGAAGCTGTGCTCGGGGCCGGGGAAGGTCCCTCGACGCACCTCGTCTGCGTAAGCGGCGGCGGCGGAACGCAATTCATCGCCGATCCGGCCGAACCGCTTGACGAACTTGGCGGTCTTGCCACTGGTGTAGCCCGCCATGTCCTGCCAGACCAGCACCTGCGCATCGCATTCGGCGCCGGCGCCGATACCGATGGTCGGGATGGTCAGTTTGCGGGTCACCTGGCCGGCCAGTTCGGCGGGCACCATCTCCATCACCATGGAGAACGCACCGGCCTCCTGAACCGCGATGGCATCGGCGATGAGCTGCTCGGCGCCGTCGCCGCGTCCCTGCACCCGGAAACCGCCGAGGGTATTGACGCTCTGCGGGGTGAAGCCGATATGCGCCATGACCGGAATACCGGCGGAGGTGATCAGCGCGATCTGCTCGGCGACCCGCTCGCCGCCCTCCAGCTTGACCGCGTGCGCACCACCCTCCTTCATGAACCGGGTCGCGGTGGCCAAAGCCTGCTGCGGCGAGGATTCGTAGGTGCCGAAGGGCAGATCGGCCACCACCAGCGCATGTGGTGCACCACGGACCACACCGCGCACCAGCGGGATGAGCTCGTCGATGGTGATCGGCACGGTGGTGTCGTAGCCGTAGACGACGTTGGCGGCGGAGTCACCCACCAGCAGGACCGGAATACCGGCTTCTTCGAAGATGCGAGCGGAGGAATAGTCATAGGCGGTCAACATCGACCACTTCTCGCCATCGGCCTTCATCTGCTGCAGATGAGGTACCCGCGTCTTGCGCTTGGTCGGCTTGGTCGCCGCCGGGGCAGCGCCGTAGGCAGGGGTTTCCGATTCGGATACGGACATCATCGTCCCTTTCGTGGTTGTCGCCTCGAGGCCCGTCCGGGTCCCCGGGTTTGTATGACGAATCCAGTGTGCACCCTCTGCGCAACTCGCTTAAGGTCGTGGGTGGTGCAATTGGTCACATCACAATCCCCAGCGCAACGACTGATTTCGCCAACTGTCGGTCCGGTGACCAAGGCTTGACGTACTCCCAACCGGCATGGGTTTCGGGGCGGCGGGTGGGCCATGCCAGGATCTTCCATATGTCAGTGGTGCGCAGTGGGTCACGTCGGGTGCTGGTCGCGGTGGCGTTGGCGGTGGTGGCGTCCGGATGCAGCGCATCCAAGGACGAGCCGGGCAATCTGCTACCCACACCGCCCGCGGGCCTCGAGAAGTTCTACAGCCAGACCGCGAACTGGGGTCCCTGCACCGGTTTCGGTTCCCCGGACGAGCGCACCCCGCCGAATACCGAATGCACCCGCATCACCGTGCCCGTCGACTACGCCAGGCCCGACGGCGCGACCGCGCAGATCGCGCTGGCCCGAATCCCGGCCAGCGGCAAGCGGATCGGCTCGCTGCTGCTCAACCCGGGCGGGCCAGGAGTATCGGGTCTGTCGATGGTGGGGATCGCGGGCAAGACGCCGCTGGCCGAGCGGTTCGACCGGGTCGGCTTCGATCCGCGCGGTGTCGGCTCGTCGACCCCGACCATTGCCTGTCTGACCTCGCAGCAGAACGACGCCGAACGCGCGAAACCGCCGACCGGCAACACCCCGGAGGGCATCGCCGAGACCGAGAACGATAACCGTCAGTTCGTCGGCCACTGTGTCGAGCGCACCGGCACCGAATTCCTCGCCCATGTCGGTACTCGCGAGGTGGTACAGGATATGGACGTGATCCGGGCAATCCTCGGCGATCCGAAGCTCAGCTACCTCGGCTACTCCTACGGCACCAAGCTCGGCTCGGCCTACGCCGAGAAGTTCCCGAACAATGTGCGCGCGCTGGTACTCGACGGTGCGGTGGACTCCTCGCAGGATCCGGTACAGGAATCACTGCGGCAGGCGGCGGGCTTCCAGCAGGCGTTCGACGCCTACGCCGCCCAATGCGCCAAGCAGGCGGACTGCCCGCTCGGCGCCGATCCGGCACAGGCGGTCGTGAAGTTCCGCGCGCTGGTGAATCCGCTGGAGACCAAACCGGCCGCGACCACCGATCCGCGCGGACTCAGCTACGGCGACGCCATCACCGGCGTGCAGCAGGCGCTCTACTCCGACGACTTCTGGAAGGTGCTCACCCTCGGCCTGTCCGAATTGCGGGACGGGCGCGGCGACATGCTGCTGAAGCTCTCCGATCTGTACGACGGTCGCCGCGGCGATGGCAACTACGACAACACGCAGGAGGCGTTCAACGCCATCCGCTGCGTCGACGATCCGCCGATCAACGATCGTGCGGTGGCGGGCCGACAGGACGCCGAATATCGCAAGGCGGCACCGTTCCTGGACGACGGCCGCGGCACCGGAGCCGCGCCCCTGGAGTTGTGCGCGCTCTGGCCGGTGCCGAACACCAGCACACCGCACAAGGTTTCGGCACCGGGTCTGCCGAAGACAGTAGTGGTCTCGACCACCGAGGATCCCGCGACGCCGTATCAGGCCGGTGTCGATCTGGCCAACCAGCTGGGCGCCGCACTGATCACCTACCGGGGTACCCGACACACCGCGGCGCTGGTCGCCGGTGATCAGTGCCTGGACGACGCGGTGATCTCCTACCTCGTCGATCTGAAGGTCCCGGAGGCCGGTCTGACCTGCTGAGTCCCCCGATTACAAGACGATCTTGTTTCTCGTCCGATTCATTCGGCAATGATGGGATTGCAATCCCTGAGCGCGGATGTAACACGGATTTAACGCCGGATGCTTACGCTCGGCGACATGGATCGCCAGAAGGAATTCGTGCTGCGGACGCTCGAAGAACGGGATATCCGCTTCGTGCGTCTCTGGTTCACCGATGTGCTGGGCTATCTGAAGTCCGTTGCCATCGCTCCGGCGGAGCTAGAGGGTGCCTTCGAAGAGGGCATCGGCTTCGACGGCTCGGCCATCGAGGGCTTCGCCCGGGTGTCCGAGGCCGATATGGTGGCGCGGCCGGATCCCTCGACCTTCCAGGTGCTGCCGTGGTCGACGAGTAAGGGCCACCAGCATTCCGCACGCATGTTCTGCGATATCACCATGCCCGAGGGTTCGCCGTCCTGGGCCGACCCGCGCCACGTGCTGCGGCGTCAGCTCAACAAGGCCGGTGACGTCGGGTTCAGCTGCTATGTGCATCCGGAGATCGAATTCTTCCTGCTGGAGAACGGCCCGCAGGACGGCTCCATGCCGACCCCGGCCGATTCCGGCGGCTTCTTCGATCAGGCCGTGCACAATTCGGCACCCAACTTCCGTCGCCACGCCATCGACGCGCTCGAGTCGATGGGCATCTCGGTGGAATTCAGCCACCACGAGGGCGCTCCGGGGCAGCAGGAGATCGATCTGCGCTACGCCGACGCGCTGTCCATGGCCGACAACGTGATGACCTTCCGCTACCTGATCAAGGAAGTGGCCATCGACGAGGGCGTGCGCGCGACCTTCATGCCCAAGCCGTTCGCCCAGTACCCGGGCTCGGCCATGCACACCCATATGAGCCTGTTCGAGGGTGAGGCCAACGCCTTTCACGACCCGGACGATCCGATCAACCTCTCGGAGACCGCGCGGGCGTTCATCGCGGGCATCCTGGAGCACGCTCCGGAGATCAGCGCGATTACCAACCAGTGGGTGAACTCCTACAAGCGCCTCATCCACGGCGGCGAGGCGCCGACCGCGGCCTCGTGGGGCCGGTCCAATCGCTCCGCGCTGGTGCGGGTGCCGATGTACACCCCGAACAAGGCATCCTCGCGTCGCGTCGAGATCCGCAGCCCAGATTCGGCCTGCAACCCCTACCTGGCCTTCGCGGTGCTGCTCGCGGCCGGTCTGCGTGGCATCGAGAAGGGCTACACGCTGCCGCCGGAGGCCGAGGACGACGTGTGGTCGCTGACCGCTGCCGAGCGGCGTGCCATGGGCTTCCGCGAGTTGCCCGGCACGCTCGACGAGGCGCTGCAGTCGATGGAGCGCTCGGAGCTGGTCGCCGAGACGCTCGGTGAGCACGTCTTCGACTTCTTCCTGCGCAATAAGCGCCGGGAATGGGCGGACTACCGCAGCCAGGTGACCCCGTTCGAGCTCAAGGAGTACCTCGGCCTCTAGTCGGTTAAACCGGCGCGTCGGCTACATTTACGACTCTTTCCACCCTGCCCGGGTGGAAACGGAAGATCGGCCAACTAAGTTGGACTTATGGTTCGGCCGCCGTCTGCTCGTTCAGCTGTCCCCGGTGTCGGTCGGCTCGGCTTGCTCGAGCCGACCGCCGCCGCCTCGTTACGAGAGTTGGCTTGGGACAATATCGACAGCATTCCGGTGCTGTGGGCGCTGTCCCGCGCGCCCGATGCCGACCTCGCACTGCTGACGCTGACGCGGTTGCAAGCCGCGCTGGGCGAGGGCTGGTCCGAGCTCGATTCGACGCTGCGGGGCGATACCGCCTTGCGCGGTAGGCTTTTCGCGCTCATCGGATCGTCGAGCGCGTTCGCTGATCATCTGGTCGCCGACCCGGCCGCGTGGCGAATTCTGCTGCGGGACAAGCTACCCGCGCGCGAGGAGCTGATTGCGGACCTGTTGGCGGCGGTGCGGGCCGTACCGGCCGGGAGCCCGCACGCGGATGCCGTGCTGTACCGGGCCGAGCTATCCGGTCCCGAGGCAATTGCGCTGCTGCGCAAGCGATATCGCGATCAGCTCATGCTCTTGGCCGCGCTGGATCTGGCGGCCACCGTGGAGAACGAGCCGGTACTGCCGTATCAGGTGGTCGGCCGCCATTTGACGGATCTCGCCGACGCCGCATTGACCGCCGCACTGGCGGTGGCGGTGGCCCGGGTCTGCAAGGACGTGCCGGTGCCGGTGCGGCTTGCCGTGCTCGCCATGGGGAAGAGCGGTGCGTGCGAACTCAACTACGTCAGCGATGTCGATGTGGTCTTCGTGGCCGAACCGGCCGATGCCACCGCCACCCGATTGGCCGCCGAGATGATGAGCGTGGGCAGCGCGGCCTTCTTCGAGGTCGATGCGGCCCTGCGGCCCGAGGGCAAGGCGGGCGCGCTGGTGCGCACCTTGGATTCGCATATGGCGTACTACAAGCGCTGGGCCAGAACCTGGGAGTTCCAGGCACTGCTCAAGGCGCGGCCGATGACCGGCGATCTGGCGCTGGGTGACCAATATCGCGCCGCGCTGATGCCGATGGTGTGGACCGCCGCCGAGCGCCCCGACTTCGTCGCCGATGTACAGGCGATGCGGCGTCGGGTGGAGAATCTGGTACCCGCCGATCTGCGCGAGCGCGAACTCAAACTCGGCCACGGCAGCCTGCGCGATGTCGAATTCGCCGTGCAGCTCCTGCAATTGGTGCACGGCCGGGTGGACGAGACGCTACACGTGCAGGGCACCGTGGAAGCGTTGACGGCATTGGCCGCGGGCGGGTACGTCGGTCGCGACGACGCCGCGAACCTCACCGCCTCCTACGAATTCCTGCGCCTACTCGAACACCGGCTGCAATTGCAGCGGCTCAAGCGCACCCACACCCTGCCCGCCGCCGATGACGAGGAGGGCATGCGCTGGTTGGCCCGTGCGGCCCATATCCGCCCGGACGGACGGCAGGACGCGGTCGGCGTGCTGCGCACCGAGATTCGCCGGAATGCCGTGCGGGTGCGGCGATTACACGCCAAACTCTTCTATCGGCCACTGCTCGAATCGGTGGTCAAGATGGATCCCGACGCGCTGCGGCTGAGCCCGGACGCGGCGATCCGGCAGTTGGCGGCGCTGGGCTATGCGGCGCCGGAAAACGCGCTCGGCCATCTGAAAGCGCTCACCGGCGGAGTATCGCGCAAGGGCCGAATTCAGGCGCTGTTGTTGCCGACACTGCTCGAATGGCTGGGGGACACACCGAATCCCGATGCCGGACTGCTCGCCTACCGGCGCGTCTCGGAGGGGCTGGCCGATCAGATCTGGTTCCTGCGCGAATTGCGCGACGAGGGCGCGATCGCACAGCGGTTGATGATCGTGCTCGGCTCCTCGGAATATCTGCCGGATCTGCTGATCAATGCGCCGGACACGATTCGGATGTATGCCGACGGTCCGGGCGGGCCGCAATTGCTCAGCCCGCAGCCGGAAGACGTCGCGCGCGGGATCCTCACCGCCGCGGCGCGCTACGACGACCCGAAACGTGCTGTAGCCGCGGCCCGTTCGCTACGCAGGCACGAATTGGCGCGGGTGGCCTCGGCCGATCTGCTCGGCATGCTGGACGTGCCGCAGGTGTGCCGGGCATTGTCCACGGTGTGGGTCGCGGTGTTGGAAGCCGCACTGCGCGCGGTGATTCGGGCGAGTGAGGCCGAACTGGGGGCACCGGCACCGGCCGATTTCGCCGTGATCGGCATGGGTCGATTGGGCGGTTTGGAACTCGGCTACGGGTCCGATGCCGATGTGCTCTTCGTCTGCGATCCGCGTCCCGGCGAGGACGAGACCAGGGCTGTGAAGTGGGCGGTCGGCATCGCCGAAAAGGTGCAGCGGTTGCTCGGTGCACCGAGTACCGATCCGCCGCTGCAGGTCGACGCGGGATTGCGTCCGGAGGGCCGCAACGGCGCGCTGGTGCGCACGCTGGCCGCCTATGCCGCCTACTACGAGCAGTGGGCGCAGCCGTGGGAGGTGCAGGCTTTATTGCGCGCGCATCAGGTGGCCGGGGACCAGGACCTCGGCGTCCGGTTCCTGCACACCATCGATAAGGTGCGCTATCCCGAGGGCGGGGTATCGGCGGAGGCGGTGCGCGAGATCCGCCGGATCAAGGCCAGGGTGGATGCCGAACGCCTGCCGCGCGGTGCGAATCCGGCGACCCACACCAAACTCGGGCGCGGTGGCCTCGCCGATATCGAATGGACCGTGCAGCTGATGCAACTGCGCCACGCCCACGATGTGCGCGCACTGCACAACACCTCGACGCTGCAATCCCTCGATGTCATCGAGCAGACCAAATTGCTTGCGGTCGAAGATGTTGCGCTTTTGCGCGAAGCCTGGATCGCTGCGACAAAGGCGCGCAACGCGCTGGTGCTCGTGCGTGGCAAACCGGCCGATCAACTACCTGGCCCTGGCCGTCTGCTATCGGCCGTCGCACGGGTCGCGGGGTGGCCGAATGATGACGGCAGCGAGTTCCTGGACAACTACATGCGCGTCACGCGGCGGGCGAAAGCGGTGGTGGAGCGTGTCTTCGGAGGCTGAGGTCGTTCAGGGCAGCGTGATGCCAGCGCGGTCGGCGCGTTTCTGTCCCCATTCGTAGAGGGCGGTGAGGACCGGGACCAGGCTCCAGCCTTCCTCGGTCAGGTCGTATTCGACCTGCGGTGGAACGGTATCGAAGGTGGTGCGGCGGACGAGGCCGTCGATCTTCGCGGCGACACCACTCGATATCGCCCTGCGCGACTTGGGTATCGACACCTTCGCCATCGCCGGCATCGCCATGGAGGTTGGCATCGAACCCACCGTCCGGCACAGCCTGGACCTGGGCTATCTGCCCATTGTGGTGACCGATGCGTGCGGCGCCGGCCATCCGACCGCAGCCGAACGATCCTTGGCCACACTGGCTTTCGCCGGTGGATCGCTCACCACGGACGCCGTCGTACTCGTCGAGCAGATGCACCGCCACTGAGCGGGAGCCGCGCCGGGCCGACCCCCGTCAGCACCTGGAACCGGCGCACGAATTCCCGCAGCGCAGTGCGGTCCTCATCGTCGGGTGGGCGGTACCCCCGCTCGGCGGTGACCGATACCGTGCTCCCCGCGCGCACTCGCAACTCATCCCAACACCACGGCAGGACTGGTGTCAGCACGGTGTGCCCATTGCAGGTCACGGTGATCCGCGAGGTGAACCGGCCCGCGGTGTGGGCGAGATCTTCGGCGGCGTCGGCGGTGAGCGCACCCGGCGACGTGAACTCCTCGACATACATCGCGACCACCTCCACTGTCTGCCGTCCAGTGTAGGAGGGCCACGCTATCCACACGGGATCTGCACAATCGCCGCACCTGGTCTCCATGGCCGCGGGATAGGGTCGGCGCATGCGTAAATGGGTGGACCGGGTGCTACTCGGGTTGGGGTGGTGTGTCCTCGGGGCGGGCGTGCTCGGGATCGTGCTGCATTTCGGGACGTGGCGGCGGCAGGTCTTGGTGCTGTTGGCGTCGGGGGCGTCGTGTTTGATGCTCGGGGCGGTGCTGGGGCTGGTGTTGTTCCTGATCGCACGGGGCTGGAAGAGTGCTGCGGCGGCCGGGGTGATCGTCGCTGCGGTGTTGTGGACGCAGGTACCGATGTTCGTGCCGGAGGGGCGGGCGGCGAGTGGGCCGGAAGTTTCGGTGATGCAGTCGAATCTGTTGATCGGGGAGGCGGATGCGGCGGCGGTGGTTCGGGCGGTGCGGGAGCACGGTGTCGAGGTACTCACCGTCGACGAGTTGACGCCGCAGGTCGCCCAGCGACTCGCGGCAGCCGGAATCGAAGATTTGCTGCCACATCAGTTCCTACAGGCCCGTGGAAACGCTAACGGCACCGGGATCTACAGCCGATATCCGTTGCGGGACACCAAGAAATACGACGGCTTCTGGATGAACAATCTGTCCGCCACCATGGAGCATCCACAGCGCGGACCGGTCGCGGTGTTCGCATTTCATCCGGTGCCGCCCTCGGTCGACTTCCCGGCGTGGACTTCGGAGCTCGACCGGATTCGCGAAATACTGGACGCGCAACAGGGTCCCGCGATTGTCGGCGCGGATTTCAATGCCACCCGCGATCATTCGGCATTCCGTGCCCTGCTGCGCGGACGGTTCGTCGCCGCGGCGGATCAGGCGGGTGCGGGGCCGCTGCTCACCTATCCCGCGGACCGCCGGTGGGGTCCGGTGATCGGCATCGACCACATTCTGGTCGCCGACGGCACGGCGGCGGAGGTCCGCTCGCTGAGCATTCCGGGATCGGACCATCGCGCTTTACTGGCACAGGTGCGGTTGTACGCCTGACGGAGCGAATGCGCTCAGACGCATAGGCGCGCAGGGGTTTCTGCTGACCACTCGACGGGCAGACCAAGCGAGGCGCGCACCCATCGGGTCGGGTTCGCCGAGGACGTTGGCTCCCGGGCAAGGACTCCCGAACATCGCCGAGCCAGCCCTGCCCCCATCACCTGTGCACACCGTGAAGCACCCGACATGCAAGTACAGATCGCGCCAACGTCGGCGGGGCAGGCATTTCCCTTCGCACGGTCATGCCGGACGACTGCGGGAGAGCCGTAGTGGCCGCGGCGGCGGTTCCTCGCGCGGGCATGGGAAACCAGTCGGATCTCTGAGATATCAATTATCCAATCCTGGGATTACAATCGGAGAAACTGTCGAATGGCTGTACTAGCGTGTCTGGAGTCGCGACGCTTGCGACAGGCCGGAGTTGGAAGTAGTCGAAGGGAAGTCATGGTCCAGCCGTTGCGTGCGTTGACGCTCGCCGCCATTGCCGGATTGGGAACGATCGCTGTCAGCTCTTGCGGCACCGTCCAGCCGACCCACAGCGAGAACAGTGCCACCTTGCCGCAGCAGATCTCCTCGATTCGGTTGGATATGGATGCCGGGGGCGTCACCGTGGAGGGCCGTGCGGACGCGGGCCCGGTCGCGCTGAAGCGGTATTTCAGCTACCACGGCGCAAAACCGTCCGATGTCACCTATCGGGTAGACAACGGGCAGTTGGTGCTCGGCGGCTGCGGCCAGGACTGCGCGGTGACCTACACGCTGACGGTGCCCGCGAACCTGCCGGTGAGCGGCACCACCACCACCGGCGTGATCACACTGTCGAGTGTGGGCAGCGTCGATGTGTCCACCCACGATGGCCACGTGCAGCTGGACACCGTCGCGGGCCCGGTCAAGGTCGAGACGACCAATGGCCGAATCCAGGGACAGGCGATCAACGGCAGCAAGGTCGAGGCGAAGACCAGCAATGGCAGCATCGATCTCACCCTGGCGGCGGCACAGGACGTGCGGGCCGAAACCACCAACGGGTCCATCAATCTGGTCGTGCCGAATGGCAGCTACCAGGTGTCGGCCGAAACCACCAACGGTCGCAAGAACGTTGACGTTCCTAGCACCCCGGCGGGCCGATATCACCTCGACATGCGCACCTCGACGGTCAAATCACGGTCAAATCCGCCTGATTCGCGCGACACCGAGACGTCGAGGCCTCGACCTCTCGGTACCGATACCCGCGATCATCCCTCAGTCACGGGGCCGAGTTGCCGCTAAGCGTGACTTTCTTCGCCACTGGACCGCACGGGCCGAGTCCTCGACGGCGAGCAGACCTGCCTGACGGCGGCTCAGTCGTCCGCTACGTGGGCCTCCAGCCACTCCAGGACATCGGCGAGCACCTTGTCCTGTTCGGGTTCATTGAAGACCTCGTGGTAGAGGCCCTCGTAGCGGATCACCATGAGGTCCTTCGAGCCCGCGGTGCGCTCGATCAGATCGGTGCTCGAAGGTGCGGCGATGGCATCGGCGGTGCCGTGCAGCACCAGCAGCGGCACGGTGAGCTTGTCCAGACGGCTCTTGACGAATTCGGTGGCGTCGAGTATCTCCATACCGGTGCGGGCCGGGAGCTTGCCGCGGAAGACCAGCGGATCATTGTCGTAGGCGCGGATCACATCGGGATCGCGGCTGATCATCGACGAATCCAGTTTCAGCACACCGAGATTCGGCGCGAACCGGGACAACAGCGGGCCCGCCAGGCGCTGCAGCGGATTGCCGACCGCGATATCCAGCGGCGGTGCCGACAAGACGATGCCGTCGACGTCGATGGGCGCCCGGACCGCAAGATACAACGTGATCAGGCTGCCCATCGAATGCGCGAGCAGGAATCGCGGCACATCCGGATGTTCGCGGCTCGCGATCTTCAGCATCTCCGCGACATTGTCGGCGGCGCCCGCCATCGAACCGATATTCGCATTATTGCCCGCCGACTTGCCGTGGCCGAGGTGGTCGAGCGCATAGACGGCGAAACCGTTGTCCGCCAGGCGCTTTCCGACATGGGCGTAGCGGCCGGAATGTTCGGCGACGCCGTGCACGAGCACGATCACCGCGCGCGCGGTGGTGCCGGGAAGCCATGCGCGCCAAGCGATTCGGCTGCCTATGCCGTCGAATTCACCCGCGGTGCCCGGGGTCGGCTCGGGGGACTCGCCGGCCTTCGGATCGGTTGTCATGCATCGGCTCCTCGGGTACGTGGCGGCGCCGCGAGCTGATCGATCAGCCGCCGATTGAACTCGATGAGCCGAGCGTAGTTCACCAGGGAGATGCGCTCGTCGGTTCCATGGATCGTTTCCACATCGGCCTGGCTCAGCAGGATGGGGGCGAAATTGCAGCGGGTCACGGCGAGATCGTCGTAGTGTCGGGAATCGGTGGCGCCGGGGACGATGCCGGTGGTCACCGCGATGCCCGGGACGACGGACTGGGCCAGCCCCGCGATCATGTCGAATGCCGGGCCGGGTGGTTTGCCGGGGGAGGGCTCGGAGGTCATGCCGACGAGTTCGATCCGCACCTGCGCATCGCGCACCACCTTGCGGCAGTGTTCGAGCACCGATGCGACCGAATCGCCGGGCAGGATGCGGAAATTCACCAGGGCCTCGGCCTGCTGTGGCAGCACGTTGGGTTTGATGCCGCCGCGGATGACCGTCGGCGCGGTCGTGGTGCGCACCAGCGCCTCGGTTTGCGGACGGGCCGCGAGTATCCGGGTGATCACCGGCGTGGCCAGTCCGGCGAATCGGAGCAGGCGGCGGCGATAATCGGGCATGACTTGCCGCAACCTGGTGACCATGTCGGACACCACCGGTGTCAGCCGCAGCGGCATCGGATGGTCCTGAATCCGGCCCACCGCGCGGGCGATCTGTCCGACCGCGGTCTGTGCGCCGGGCATGGACGAATGTCCGCCCACCGCTGAGGCCGAAAGGCGAACGGTCGCATAGCCTTTCTCGCCCACCATGATCGAGGCCACCGGCCGGTCGACATCGTCGGCGATACCGTCGAGAATGACACCGCCCTCGTCGAGCAGGAGATCCGCGTGCACACCGGATTCGCGCAACCGCCGCGCCATGTGCACCGCGCCGTGATCCCCGAACACCTCCTCGTCGTGTCCGAATGCCAGATAGATGGTGTGCCGGGGGCGAATTCCGGCGGCGAGTGCGGATTCGACAGCCTCCAGAATCGCGATCAACCGACTCTTGTCATCGATTGCCCCGCGGCCCCAGATGAATTCGTCATCCACCACGCCCGCGAACGGCGGATGCGTCCACCGCTGCAGATCATCGACCGGCACGACATCCTGATGGGCGAGCAGAATCGCCGATACCCGATCCGGTTCGACGCCCGGCCAGCGATAGAGCCTGCTGTGCCCGAACCGTTCCAATTCCAGTTCGGCGTGGACCAGTGGGAACGACTGTTCCAGGTGCGCGCCGAGCCGGACGAATTCGGCATCGCTGGGTTCGGTATCGATGGCTGCGTGCTCGGCGGTATCCAGTGGCTCGTGGGAAATCGTCGCGCAGCGCAGAGCCTGCGCGAGGCGTTCGGCGACGTGCGTGTCGACGACCACCGGCGTGGTGTGGGTCGGCGCGGCGTTACCTGTCATCATCGCGGACCGGTCTCATTCGGCAAATTCATCGGCATCACTGCATTGTTCAACACGTCGGGCCCGAGTGCGCGGACCTTCTGGTCGCGCCACTTCGACCAGGCCTCGCTGGTGCCGCCGGTGAGGTCGGGGGTACGCGCGGTGCCGAGCAGGGGTAGGTCCAGGCGGGCGGTGAGGACGGTGACCTGGGCATTTGCGGCGGCATGGGACCAGACATCGTCGACGACATCGGTGATCAGGACGCCGAGGCGGTGTCCGGCGTTGATCGGCCAGTCCTGCGCCAGCAGTCTGATATCGACGGTGTCGGCGACTGGAGCGATGCCGCGGGTAATGATGGTGCCGCGGCCGTCGGGGGCGATATCGAACAGCTCGACCGCGACCGTCGCGGTCGGCGGACCGGACAGGCGCAGCGTTGCCGTCGGGATTCCGGAGATGTGCGCCGTGGTGCTCAGCGGTTCGGAAATGGACCAGATCTCGCGATCGGGTCCGGGAAGCAGGCCGCGATCGGTATAGGTGCCGGTGCGCAGGTCGATCGGAATGCGGTCCGAATCCGTTGGCGGCCAAGCGGTTTCGGAGCGCCAGCCGCCATCGAACTGACCGACCGTTATGCGCGGGCCGGGTACCTCGATATCGCGCCCGGCGACATGCTTATCGAAGTAGGCAAGTAGTTGGGTATCGAAATCCGGTGCGCCGCAGTTGCTGTCGCAATCGCTGTGACCCCATTGGCCGAACCAGGCGCGGTGATTGCCGGGGCCGAGCGCATTCCAGACGTCGAAAATGCGGTACGCCCGGGTGTTGTTATCGAGAAAGCCCTGGCCGACGAATAGCGGAATGGTATTGCCACGCAGCTGTTCGGTGAGATCGCGTTCGCGCCAGAAGGGGGTGGTCTGGTCATGGTTGGTGGTGTTCGCCGCGAGTTGCGCGTAGCACTCGGTCGATATCTGAACGGCGTTGGACTGGTATTCGGGGGAGTCGTCGAGGCGGCCGGGTGTGGAGGCGATGAGCAGATGTTCGAAACCCGTCATTTCGGCTGGGCGAATGCCCTGATCGGTGACCGGTTTACCGGAAAACTTCCAGGCAACACCCTGCATGTACATATACGAGTACGGGTCGACATCCGGTCCGAATGCCGCGACGGCGGCTAGGCCCGCGGGCTTGGCGGCCAGCGCCATCATCCCGGTCCAGGCCTCGTAGGAGGTGCCGATCATGCCGACCCGGCCGGTCGACCACGGCTGCCCCGCCGCCCACTCCACGGCGGTGGCCACATCCGAGCGTTCGCCCGGTCCACCGAAATCCGGACATCCGGACGAGCCGCCGTATCCGCGCAGATCCACGATGACGTAGGTATAGCCCGCGTTCAGGAACATCGCGACGTGCAGGTCGTCCGTGGACGGCCCATCCTCGATCCGCGGCATGCTCAGATAAGCGGTATGCGAGCGATACGGGCTGACGGTCAGTACCACGGGAGTGCGGGTATCCGCGGAGATGCCCTGTGGCCGCAGGATATCGGCGTGCAGCCGGGTGCCGTCCGGCGCGGTGATGAACCTCTGCGACCACTGGAACGGGACACCGACCGGCTCTGCTGCCGTCACCGGCGCCAGCACACCGAGCACCAGCAGAACCCCGGCCAACCCACGCAACAGCACCGAACCCACAGTCACCCGAGAACTATCGACCGCTGCTGGTCGATTGTCCAGCCCCCGGAACCGGGGGTGTTACTCAGCGTTGCGCGGTCGGACCGAGGACCGGCTTCAGATCCAGCACCGGAGTGCCGTCGATCGCTTCCAAACCGTGCACAGTGAGCGTGGCCCCAGCAATATCGGCGATCGTGACCCGATGCAGCCCGATCGGGTTCGGACGATGCGGGGCGCGGGTCGCGAACACCCCCGTGACCTGGCGGGTACGGTCGCCCCGCGGATGTACCGCGAGCACCTCCCGATCCGCCTGGTGCAACCAGGTGAACACCAACACCTCATCGCCGGGCCGCAAGCCCGCCGTGCCCGCGGCGACATTGGAGTCGAGCACGATCTCGGCGGGCGGTGCGCCTTCGTCGCCTTGCTTCGGCGCATCCGCCGGATCGGTCAGCGGCGAACGCACCCGCCCGATCGGGCGCACGTCATAGGTTTCGGAAGACATGGGTCGATCCTCGCAAGTCGCCTCGATGACGGCTACATGAGGCCGAACACCTCCGTCGGTGTGCTCGACCGTCGCGATCCGCTTCCCGCCGCCGACCTTCGGCGGGCCGCCGGGTCACTGCGGCATCGGCCTCGACCGAGGTGCTCAGCCACTTCTCGTGTCCTCGACGGTCCGGTCGCCGATTCGGGCGGGTCGTACCCTTTCGTCGCCATTCGGGTCAGGCCGGGGTCCGGCCGCCACCCGATAGCCGATTCGAGGAGCACCGCACGCGTTGGCTCGCATATCGCATGCTCGGCTCCGGCAGCGCGGACGATGACGCAGCCGAGAGACCTGGCTGCGGCTCAGCTGCGAAGATTTCACGATCGCGTGCGGCGGGCGCCCGTTGCTCGCGCGATGACGGGCTATTCGCGTTTGCTCTCGACAGGGCGAAGGTTGTACTAGGCCAATAAGATTCGGCTGGTGTCGCAGGCGGCGCGGCGTATGATCTGGTCAGTGCAAGTCTCCGGGGGGAATACGAGCGAGCCGGCCACCCGACGTGGCACTATTCTGTGAGCATGGCAGTAGGCAAGGGCGGCACGCCGTCGAAGGAAGCGAAGGCCGCGGCGAAGGCGGCCCGCAAGCAGCAGTCGAAAGAACGCCGCCAGCAGCTCTGGCAGGCGTTCCAGATGCAGCGCAAGGAAGACAAGCTGCTGCTGCCCTTGATGATCGGCGCCGTCGTCGGCATCACGGTCGTATTCCTGGTGGTCGGCCTGATCTTCGGGCTGCAGTGGTTCCTGCTGCCGCTCGGTCTGCTGCTCGGTGTGCTCGTCGCGTTCATCATCTTCGGTCGCCGCGTGCAGCGGAATGTCTATGCCAAGGCCGAGGGCCAGGCGGGTGCGGCGGCCTGGGTGCTGGACAATCTGCAGGGCAAGTGGCGGGTCAGCAATGGCATCGCCGCGACCACCCAGCTGGACGCGGTGCATCGGGTGATCGGCCTGCCCGGCGTCATCCTGATCGGTGAGGGTTCTCCGCAGCGGCTGAAATCGCTACTGGCACAGGAGAAGAAGCGCACCGCGCGACTCATCGGCGACACTCCGATCTACGACATCATCATCGGTAACGACGAGGGGCAGATCTCGCTGAAGGAGCTGCAGAAGCACCTCACCAAGCTGCCCCGCAATATCGATGCCAAGCGCATGGACCTCATCGAAGGCCGGTTGACCGCGCTGAGTTCGCGCAGTGGTCCCGCACTGCCCAAGGGGCCGATGCCCGCGGGCGCCAAGATGCGCGGGGTGCAGCGCACCCTCCGCAGGCGCTGAAACCAGGCTGCCGAAAGGCCCGTATCCCACATCGTGGGATACGGGCCTTTCGTTATTTTGGCTGACTTCCAGGTATCGCCGCAGGTCACGGTCGAGTCCACGGCATGGGCGCCGAATTTGTGGAAAGAAATTTCCGTAAGCGGGAACAGGATCGCCACTTCTAACCTTTAAAACATTGATGAGCGGTTAGGACCGCTCGCCGAGAACAAGACGAACAGGGAGAGACACCATGACCGCCGTGCGCCACAACACCGTCGAGATTCAGAGCCAGCGCGTCTTCTATCGAGAGGCGGGCGATCCGGCCAAGCCGACCCTCGTGCTGCTGCACGGCTTCCCGAGCAGCTCCGCCATGTTCCGCAACCTGCTGCCCGCGTTGGCCGAGGACTACCACCTGATCGCGCCCGACCACATAGGATTCGGTCAGTCGGCCATGCCCGCGGTCGACGAATTCGAGTACACCTTCGACAAACTCACCGAGATCACCCTCGAACTGCTCGACACCCTCGGACTCGACCGGTTCGCGCTCTACATTCAGGACTACGGCGCACCCATCGGCCTGCGCATCGCCTCGCGCCAACCCGAACGCGTCACCGCGATCATCACGCAGAGCGGCAACGCCTACATGGAGGGCTTTACCCCGTTCTGGGAGGTGCTCTTCGCGCACGCCAGCGATCGCGTCACCCACGAGCCTGCGGTACGCGAACTGCTCACCGCCGAGGCCACGAAATGGCAGTACACGCACGGTGTGCCTGCCGACCGCCTCGCACTCGTGAGCCCCGACACCTGGACCCTGGATCAGCACTACCTGGATCGGCCGGGCAATAAGGAGATCCAGCTCGAATTGTTCTACGACTACAAGAACAATCTGGACGGCTATCCCGCCTTCCAGAAATATTTCGCCGAACACCGTCCGCCAGTGCTGATCACCTGGGGCGAGCACGACGAGATCTTCGGCGCCGAAGGGGCGCGCGCCTACCTGCGCGATCTCCCCGATGCCGAACTGCACCTGCTCGACGCCGGGCATTTCGCGCTGGAAACCCACGGCGCGGAGATCGCGGCGCTGATCCGCGACTTCCTCGCCCGTACGCTCGGCTGATCCGAGCCTCCGAACACCACAGCCCGCACCGCCGCGCCCAGGTCATGCCACCCTGGGCGCGGCGTTCGTGTTCCGAGCGGATCGCGAATCAGCGCGCCCGTACGACCGCCGTGCCGGTGGCGCGGTCGTGCATGCCGCGGCCGTCGGCATCGGTGAACAGGGCGGGTACCACGAATACCAACAGGACTTGGCGGGCAAGGGCGCGAACGAAACCGACCGCGACGGGCGCGTCGACGCGCACCACGCGCAGCCGCAGGAAGTACTGGCCGGGTGTGTATCCGAACAACGACACCGCGACGACCCCGATCACGAACCAGACGAGCAGGTTGGGAGTCGTGAGTGCACTCACAATCGCCTCGAAATTCGAGGGGCGCGGCTCCCCGGCCGGAATATGCATCCCGCCGATGATCTTGTCCGGGTTCGGCCGCACGATGATTGCAGTCACACCGAGCGAGATGAACCAGTCGACCACGAGTGCGACGATGCGCCGCAACATACCGACCAGCGACCCGGCGCCCGAGCGCGGCAGACCCAGGTGCTGACCGGGGAACTCGGGGGTCGCCGGACCGCCCGGGTCCGCCGGAGGTCCGGAGAGCCAGGATCCGCTGATGCGTGCCATGACCCCCAGGATAGGCCGCTACGACCGGTCGTAGGACATCGCATCAGCCCAAGCTGACCTCGACGGGCGCTGCTGCGGACGGGGCGATTACCATGCTGTTCGAGCCCAGGTGGCCTTCGCCACCCGCCCAGTCGCACGTGTAACACGGGTGAAACACAGCCTTGATTGCTGGGAAACACCGCGTCCATACCGTCTGGACGCGACGAGCCCATGCAATCGACACTGGCTGGGAACCGATCCGTAAGGAGAACAAGTGACGTTCAGCACGGCCGACGAGGTCATCAAGCACATGAAGGAAGAGGATGTCGAATACGTCGACATCCGCTTCAGCGATCTTCCTGGTGTGCAGCAGCACTTCTCGATCCCTGCGAAGGCTTTCACCGCTGACCTCGCTGAGGAAGGGCTAGCGTTCGACGGCTCATCCGTCCGTGGCTTCCAGTCCATCGACGAGTCGGACATGCTGCTGCTCCCGGACTTCAGCACGGCTCGGCTGGACCCGTTCCGCGCGGCCAAGACGCTGAACCTCAACTTCTTCGTGCACGACCCGTTCACCCTGGAGGCATACAGCCGCGATCCGCGTAACATCGCGCGCAAGGCGGAGGAGTACCTGCGCTCGACCGGCATCGCCGACACCGCGTACTTCGGCGCCGAGGCGGAGTTCTACATCTTCGACTCGATCCGCTACGACTCGGCCATGAACGGCGCCTTCTACGAGATCGAGTCGATCTCGGGCTCCTGGAACACCGGCAAGCAGTTCAACCCGGACGGCACCCCCAACCGCGGCTACAAGGTCCGCAACAAGGGCGGCTACTTCCCGGTCGCGCCGTACGACCACTACGTCGACCTGCGCGACAAGATCTCGACCAACCTGCAGAACGCGGGCTTCGAACTCGAGCGCGGCCACCATGAGGTCGGTACCGCCGGTCAGGCCGAGATCAACTACAAGTTCAACACCCTGCTGCACGCGGCCGACGATCTGCAGCTGTTCAAGTACATCGTCAAGAACACCGCGTGGGCCGAGGGCAAGACCGTCACCTTCATGCCGAAGCCGCTCTTCGGTGACAACGGCTCGGGCATGCACGTGCACCAGTCGCTGTGGAAGGACGGCAAGCCACTGTTCCACGACGAGGCCGGTTACGCGGGCCTGTCGGACCTGGCGCGCCACTACATCGGCGGCATCCTGCACCACGCGCCGTCGCTGCTGGCATTCACCAACCCGACCGTGAACTCCTACCACCGCCTGGTCCCGGGCTACGAGGCCCCGATCAATCTGGTGTACTCGCAGCGCAACCGCTCCGCCGCGGTCCGCATCCCGGTCACCGGCAACAACCCGAAGGCCAAGCGCATCGAGTTCCGCGCGCCCGACTCCTCGGGTAACCCGTATCTGGCCTTCGCCGCCATGATGATGGCCGGCCTGGACGGCATCAAGAGGAAGATCGAGCCGAAGGCCCCGGTCGACAAGGACCTGTACGAGCTCCCGCCGGAGGAGGCCAAGGGCATCCCGCAGGCCCCCACCAGCCTGGCCTCGGTCATCGACCGCCTCGAACAGGACCACGACTACCTGACCGAAGGCAACGTCTTCACCCCCGACCTCATCGAGACCTGGATCAACCTCAAGCGCGAAAACGAAATCGCGCCGGTCAACCTGCGTCCGCACCCGTACGAGTTCGAGCTCTACTTCGACGTGTAAGTCGTTGTAACGCTCTGACCTGCGCACGAAGGTCTATCCGACGTCTTCCGTCCGCAGTAGTTGTCAGCGAGTCCATCCGTTCCGCGATCACCACCGATTGCGGTCCGGGTGGACTCGTCTGCATGCGGCCACGGATGCCCGTAGGTGTCGAGCGTGGTTTCGGCAGTGGCATGCCGGAGTTGGGCTTGCGCGGTCTCGATGTCAGCACCCTGGAGATCGACAGCGACGCTGTGAGGTTTGGCGTGAACTTCGCGATGACCACGCACGACCGCGGCGATGTCGCGGCCGAATGGCAATGCCGCGGATCCGCACTGATCGCGCTACCAGCATCCCTCGTTGCGCTATTCGCCCCCGGCGGCTCCACAGTCGAGCACCACAATGGACGACAGTTGTCGGCTCACACTGGGTGCTTGGTCCTGGGCAGGCATGGCGGGACTGTTTCTGACCTTCGACGCAGACATCACCGAGGTCGAGCCGATCGAACTTCGCCAGGCCATGCGTTCTATCCGCGACCGGATCAACCTGGGCGTCGGAGACGGCCCGAGCGACTCCCCCCCACACTGTTGGCGCCAAGGGTGCAAAGCGGTGCGCGGAGCGCATCTGGCCGCTGAAGCGGCCCCTCCCGAGGCCGCTCGGATTCTAGGGATCGTTGCAACACCGCTGCTAGACGAGTAAGTCCGAACCTCGGTCAGTGATCGTAGGCGATCAGTGACCGGGTGACTGGTGCTGCGATGGTGTGGTTGTGCCAAATCGCGGCGGCCATCGCCAGCACGAGCTGGGCCACGCGGATCGCGGCGGCGTCTCCTATTGTGACTGTTGAGCCGACGGTGGAGATCGCAGCGCCGCGGATCGATTCGCCGGGGGCGGTCAATGTTCGGGATATCGGCAAGGCAACCTTGCCCGAATCGTGCAGCGGCAGCCGAAATTTAGATCGGGAGCACCATATGGACGATCTCCCAGAGCGAGACACCACCCGAGCCGAATGCCACCACCAGCGCATACGCGATAAGCACGTCCTCCAAGGTGGGCTGGCGAACAATTGCCCCGTGATCGCGCGAGGTGAACGGCAATGTCCACACCACCTGTACGTGGTGCGTCCCTGTGAGCATGAATTCGCCGAGCACATGATCGGCCTGGTGTTTTTGTCCCAGCAGCAATGTGCTGGAGTGCAGATTCGTCGGCTGGAGCCGCAAAATCTTGCCATCCACCTCGGCGACCGCGCGATAGGACCACCGGTGGTAGAAATGCCCGCGCCCGACCGTCAACCTGATGGGGCGGTCGTTGATCGATGCCCGCAGCCGCTTGGCGTTGCGGGTACCGATGGGCACCCGCTGACGAGTGCGTGGACCGATGCGCTCGATGGTCACCACTGTGGCATCGTCGAATACCGGTGTGGTGACCACTCTTTCGTCGGTCCGCGTGATCACGATCTTGCCGAAATGCTCGGTATCGACAACGAAACGTTCTGGATTGACCACCCGGCTCCTTCTCAGCCCGACTTCCTGGCCTGTTCGCGGACCGCGCCCGCCAAGGCGTTCGGCATCGGCTCGTGCCGGATATACGACCGCGTGAAATCACCCGTGCCATGTGAGAGCGAACGCAGATCTATTGCGTAGCGGGTGAGTTCGAGTTCGGGCACCTCGGCGTGGATGCGGGTGCGGCCGGTGCCGTGCGGTTCGGTACCGAGGACGCGTCCGCGGCGTCCGGACAGATCGCCGAGAGCCGGACCGACGTAATCGTCGGTTACCACTATCCATACTTCGGCGATCGGTTCGAGTAGGTCGATACCGGCCGTGGTCGCGGCCTCGCGCAATGCGAGCGCGCCCGCGGTCTGGAATGCGGCATCGGAGGAGTCGACCGAATGCGCCTTGCCGTCGAAGAGTGTCACGCGCATATCGACCAGCGGGTACCCGGCCGCCACCCCGCGTGCGGCCTGGGCGCGCACACCCTTCTCCACCGACGGAATGAACTGGCGCGGTACGACTCCGCCCACTACCCGGTCGACGAATTCGATGCCCGAACCACCCAGCAGCGGTTCCACTTCGATCTCGCAGACCGCGTACTGTCCGTGCCCGCCCGACTGTTTGACGTGCCTGCCCTTACCGATTGCCTTGCCCGCGAACGTTTCCCGCAGCGCGACCTTGTGATCGACCACGTCCACCTGTACGCCGAACCTGGTGCGCAGACGCTCCAGCGCGACGTCGCGGTGCGCCTCACCCAGACACCACAGCACGATCTGATGGGTGTCCGCATTCTGTTCCAGCCGAACCGCGGGATCCTCGGCCACCAGCCGGGCCAGACCGCTGGAGAGCTTGTCCTCATCCGCCTTGCTGTGTGCGCGAATGGCGATGGGCAGCAGCGGATCCGGCATCTGCCAGGGTTCGATCAGCAGCGGTGCTGCGGTGCCGGACAGGGTGTCGCCGGTTTCCGCGCGACTCAGTTTGGTGACATAGGCGATATCACCGGCGATGGCCTGGCCGAGTGGGCGCTGCTGTTTGCCGAACGGTGCGGTGATGGCACCGATGCGCTCGTCCACATCGTGGCTTTCGTGGCCGCGGTCCTCCATCCCGTGACCGCAGACGTGCACGGTGTCATCGGGGCGCAGGGTGCCGGAGAAGACGCGGACGAGCGAGACGCGCCCGACATATGGATCCGACGCCGTGCGGATCACCTCGGCGGCCAACGCGCCGTCGGGATCGCAGTGCAGCGGTGTCGGCGCCGCACCGTCGGAGGTGGTAACCGCCGAGACCGCGTGTTCTGATGGCGTGGGAAATCCGCCGGTGATCAGCTCCAACAGTTCGATCGTGCCGAGGCCCTGTTTGGCGCCCTCGGGGGCGGGCGCGCCGAACAGCACGGGATGGAAGCTGCCTCGGGCGACCGCGCGTTCCAGGTCCTCGACCAGCGCCGCCAACTCGATCTCCTCGCCGCCGAGATAGCGTTCCATGAGGGTTTCGTCTTCGCTCTCGGCGATGATGCCCTCGATCAGCCGGTTGCGCGCCTCCTCGAGCAGCGGCAGCTGCTCGGCGGACGGTTCGCACTGGACCTCCTCCCCGGAGGAGTAGTCCGCGACGCAGTGCGGCAGCAGCTCGACCAATCCGGTCACCGGGCGATGACCGTCCGGACTCTTCGGCCCGTACACTGGAAGATGCAGCGGCAGAATGTTTTCCGAGGATACGCCGCCGAATACCAGCCGACAGGTCTCGGTCATCTCCTCGAAATCGGCGCGTGCGGTATCGAGGTGGGTGATCACGATCGCCCGTGGCATCCCGACCGCCGCACACTCCTCCCACAGCGCGCGAGTCGCACCGCTCACGGCCTCCGCACCCTCGGCCGCGGATATGACGAACAGCGCCGCATCCGCCGCCCGCAGACCCGCGCGCAGCTCACCGACGAAATCGGCGTATCCGGGGGTATCCAGCAGATTGATCTTGATTCCGCGCCACACCATCGGCACCACCGACAGCTGCACCGATCTGTGCTGGCGATGTTCGATCTCGTCGTAATCCGATAGCGACGTCCCGTCCTCCACCCGGCCCGCGCGATTCACCGCGCCGGCCGTGAGCGCCAACGCCTCCACCAATGTGGTCTTGCCCGACCCGCTGTGCCCGACCAGCACCACATTCCGGATGTCCTCCGGCCGCTGCGCCGCAGCCTTACCGTTGGTCCCTGCGGACGCACTCGCTTTCTCGACCATGTGTCTCGCTTTCTCGGTCGACACTTCCGGTCCTTCGAGCTTCCCACCAGCGGTCCCGTCGCGTGTGCAGATCGGGCGATCCGGTGTGTTCAGGTGTGCGTGGGGTGGCGTGCACATGCGGTTCAGCTCGGGGTCACCCGGATACCGCGCATCCGAGGTGTCGGTTGCGGGCAGGTGTCGTTTCGGCGCGGGCGGGGATGCTCGCGCCCGGCACCAGGTGCCGTAGCGATTCACCGGTCGCGCAGGATCCGGCGGAGTCCGCGCGTCGGATCATCCAGGGGGACAGGGCTGTTGCTCTGCCGTTGCCGAAATCGGATGGAACCGATCGGCCCGCCGGTGCGTCAGTAGTGAGTGAATGACACCGTGATGGTCGAGCGCTGGATGGCGGCGGCGCGGGCGCGACTCGACCCGGCCACCGGGTTGCTTCCGCACCGTGTACTGCCGGTGGTGGAGGGAGCACGGGGATCTTCCCAGTCGATCATCCATCGCTTCCTGCCGGAAATCGACAAGGGCTGGGCAGATGAGCAGTACCGGCTGTTCCGCTCGGCGTTCGCGGCCCGACCGCTTGGGCTGCCCCCGTGCGGGAGTACCCGCACGGGGTCGACGGGAAGGGTGATGTCGACTCCGGACCACTGCTGTTCGGGGCGAGCTTGTCCGCTTCGATAGTGGCGCTCGGTGCCGCGCGCGTCCACGGCGGCCACGCGCTGGCCGGTCCGCTCACCGGTCTGGGTGAGGCATTAGGGGTGCCGGTGTCCGTCGGTTCGGGCAAGCGGTACGGATTCGGTATCTTTCCCATCGGCGATGCCTTTCTGGCCTGGTCCTACGCGGCTCCGCAGGAGCCGGACGGCACATTCGGCGCAGTGGTCGGGTGGTGGTGGCGGTTGCCGTGGCATGCGCTTGGGCTGGCCGTGCTCGGGTTGCGGTGGTTGCCGGTGCTCCGCCGCCATCCTCGATGGGATCAAATCCGAAAGGGCTTTTGGCTGTTCGAGGCCAATGACTCCCAAAACCACTGAATCGCAGTCCATCTCAGTGATGACCGTCACCAAATTGGGTGGAATCTGTTGCGCCACAGGCGCGTCGAAGACAAGTGAAGGAACATGCATCAGTGGGGAGAACACAATGAAGACCATCACGACAAGCCGCCGGTTTCTTGCTTCGATCGCCCTAGTCGCAGCCTGCACCGCAGGTGCTTCAACGATCGGAGTGGGGCTCGCGGGGGCGGAGGTGCCGACCGCCACCGCCCAGACGATCGACGCTGCACAGCCAGGATGGCAGTTAGAGTTCACCGCTACCTACAAGGCGACGGTGTCCTGCTACTTCGAGAACCTGGACAGGACAGATGCCACGGGGCCGTTCACGTTCAGCGGCACCGGTAAGACGAAGGATGGCGCAGTGAATGACGCCAAGAACAATGCTCAGAAGGCTGTGCCAGCGGGAAAGAAACTGAAGCATTGCCGCACCATGAGCGTCGGCAAGTAGCGCTGACGGGGGAGTATGGAATACATGGACGACGATGATCGGCGCATCTGGCAGATCGCGGTAGGGCTCGGGCTACCAGACCTCACGGGACCCGGATCCCTCGCCAGCGAGGAGATCCACCCGATCGCGCTGATGCTGGAGGAGAGCACGCATCGGATCCGCGGAGTGAACCGGATACCGTGCTATACCGAGTTCGGCCCGGTCAGTGAGGTCGACAACTGGGCCGAGCGAATTCAGGGTGAGGCCTACGATCCGGCCACTGTGCCGGTCGAATGCACCCTCACCGTTTATATTGCCGACGACGAACTGGACGAACTATTGCCGGTGATCATGGAAGATCTCGGCATGGACCAAGACGGTTACTCGGCGGCGGCTGGCCGTAAGATCACTCTCGGTCTGCGTGACATCTCGTCGAGGTCTGAACCCAATGGTATCTACCGGGGCCTCATCGACCAGCATCGGAACCAAACCCGGGTGAACTGAAATGCCCGTTGGTGCGACGCCCCACCTGGATGGGTTGGCTAACCCTTCCAGCCAGCGGAACCGCACGATCGCCCCGGTGACGCGGCAGCCGCATGAGGATGATGTCGTATCGCCGGGGCACTCGCGTGCCATTCCAGCGTCGATCTCCGGTCTCGGTGAGCGTCCGGAACTCTCGTCAGCCGTGGCGGGTGGTGAGTTTGTCGGTGAGTCGGTGATGTCGGGTTCGGTTGTGCCGGATCGGCGAATGTGGTTGTGGGTGAACGATGTTCGGTCCGGCGTGGTGTAGCCGAGTGTCGGCGGGTCACTGTGGGTGCGGGCGCAGGATGGTGCGCATCCAGTCGAGGGTGTGGTGCAGGCCGTCGGGTAGGAGGGTGGTGGGTTGCCAGTCCAGGGGGCTCGCGCGTGAGTGAGATCCGGGCTCGGTGCGGTGACCTCGGGGGCGTTGGCGGGGGCGACCTCGAGCCAGCCGCTGCCTGCGCGATCGATGACGGTGCACGCGAACTCGGCGAGGGTGACCGCGTTCGGGCCGCCGATATCGACTGGCCCGAACGCTTCGCTGTCGAGCATCGCGACCATGGCCTCGACCGTATCGGCCACGTAGACGAATGATCGCGTGTCACCATCGATGACCTGCAGTGTCTGATCACGCAGAGCGGCAGCACAGCATGAGGCCGTGACGCGGCCGTCGCCCGGCCACAGGTGTGGACCGTACACCTCGAAGGGCCGGACGATGCCCACATTCGCGCCTCGATAGTGGCGGGCGATGGCCTCGGTGACGTGGCTATCCGCGGTGCGTGCCGAAAATGCTTGCCGGGCCGATGTTTTCGAGGTGTGGCCGGTGTGGCGGCCCGAGGTTCGATTCGCCGTAGATCTCGGAGCCCGACGCCACGACGATGCGGGCGCCGCGACGCGCGGCCAGGTCGAGAGCCGTGAGGGTGCCGGTCGAGGCTGCCCGGAGGGTGTCGACCGGCCGCCGGGCACTGGCTGTCGGGCTACCCGGGAGCGCGAGATGCGCGATGTGGGTGACGGTGGCGAGGTCGGCGAACGCGCCGGGCGTGGTCACATCGGCGGTGCGGAGGGTGAATCGCAAGTGCGTCGTGAGGTTTTCGATAGCGGCCCGGCGGCCGATGCTCATATTGTCGATCGCGGTGACCGGTCCCCGCGCTCGAGCAGTGCGCGGCACAGATGTGAGCCGAGTAGGCCCGCGCCTCCGGTGACGACGGTGTGATTCATGGTGGCGGCTCCGAGGCGCCGGGTGGCGGAGGTGTGCACGCGACGCGGGTGGGCGCTCGCGGATGGCAGGTCGTCGGTGCAGACGGTGTGGTTCATGACAGCAGCTCCCAGGGGCGGTGTCGGCGGGTCGAGTCGAGGGTGACGCGCCCGGCCGCGACGAGGGTGGCCAGGGCGGCACGGCGTCGGGCGCAGTCGTGTTCGCGGTGCAGCTGCATCGCGCGGTGCGCCTCGTCGAGAGTCAATGGCGGAGCGGGCCAGTCACATGTCCACGCCGTCGGCTACTGGACCGGACGTAGTGAACAGTGCGCTCGCGCAGGGCGATGGGTGGGGGCGGATCGGTGCGATCGGTCGGTCGGCCATACGCATCCGAGAGCGGTCACCGTGATAACGCATCCGGCGAGTACCGCCACCACACTCGAGACCACATGCCACGGGGCCACGGCTGCTCACCCCTCCCGGCTGTCGCCCGAGCGCATATCACGCGCCAGTTCGCGTAGTCCATCGAGAACCTGGTGCAAAGTCACGGGTTCCGCTGCGCCGCAGGGAAATACCGAATCGGGTCCCGGCGTTTGCCGGGATGACGGTGCGGTGGTGGAAAATTCGATGCTACGCCGATGCGCGCGCTCGCGCGGGCTCAACGGCTGCGGCGCGATCCGGCCGTACTGCACGAGTGTGCGGTAGGCGACCCACTGCCACGCGCACCGGTGGATCCGGCACTCCCGGTGCCGCCGCATCAGCCGATGCGCCAAGTCGATTTCGGCACTGCCGCAGATGCTCGGCGGGGTGAGGATCGACTCCGTGCTCACCAGGGCGCCAAGCCTTTCCGGCTCGAGGTGACTTTCATCGCCTGGGACGGGCCGAAGGCCACCTTCGGTCGACCAATGCTGAGGTTGACCCGGTGAACTCATTGTCCCGTCCCCGTTCGCCAGCATTTCGAGTGCAGTGGCGCGAATCTTGCCGAGTACCTTCGTGGTTCGCGCCGGTTGCACTTTCTCCAGGATCAGTGGCGCGGGCCGCCACATGTCCCGTTGTGGTCACCCAGCCGCCAGTAGACCGTGATCATCCGATCCCAGTTATCAGAGCATCCGGCATCGCGAGCGATATTGCCGAGGGTAGTCGCGGCCTTGGCGGCAGCCGCCTTACCGATCGCCTCCTCGAGATGTAAACCAGATCCCAATGGCTCGAGCCGACTGCCGAAGTCGCGATGGGTCCACCCCAACCTGGCGCAGCACCTCGTCGCTGATCTGAGTGCACGGATCCCACAGCGCCGCAGTGGCTGCCGCCTTGTCCGTGGTCGGGGCCGGATGGGAACGCTCACCCAACCTCCGCTGAATCCACGCTTTCAGCCATCACTCACGCCGCTATCCGCGCTGGTTGTGGACGAGGACGGTGAACTCGTGCCCGCCATCCTCAACACTCGTGCGGCTTGATGTTGATTGCGGCGTCGGCGTAGTCGTCGTTATTTGGGCCACATCCTTCGGCCACGGACTTCACCGAGCGCGCTCAGACGTTGTTGATGACGTGAGCCAATTCGGTCTTCGCAGTAGTAGAAGCGGGAGATCAGGCTCGGTCCATATCCTTCGGACCGGGCCTGATCTCCGTGTGGCTAGCTGCCGAAGCGCGCCAGCACGGAGCTGGCTTCCTGAGAGGCGGTGCCCTCCTCCGCGAGATGTGCCATGGCGGGGGAGATTTCGCGGCCGTGGTGGGTCATTGCCTGCGCGTAGAGGCGGCCCGCGCGGTAGGAGGAGCGGACCAGCGGTCCGGCCATGACACCGGCGAAGCCGATTTCCTCGGCCATACGAGAGTGCTCGACGAATTCCTCCGGCTTGACCCAGCGGTCGACCGGGTGGTGCCGCGGCGAGGGCCGCAGGTACTGGGTGATGGTGAGGATGTCGCAGCCCGCCTCGTGCAGGTCGCGCATGGCCTGGGTGACTTCCTCGGGGGTTTCGCCCATGCCGAGGATCAGGTTCGACTTGGTGACCAGGCCGTCGTCGCGGGCGGCGGTCAGCACGGCGAGGGAGCGCTCGTAGCGGAATGCCGGGCGGATCCGCTTGAAGACGCGTGGCACCGTCTCCAGATTGTGCGCGAGCACCTCGGGGCGCGCGGAGAAGACCTCGGCCAGCTGCTCCGGGACCGCATGGAAGTCCGGGATGAGCAGTTCGACGCCGGTGTTCGGGTTCAAAGCCTTGATGGCGCGGACGGTTTCGGCATAGAGCCAAGCGCCGCCGTCCTCGAGATCGTCGCGGGCAACGCCGGTGATGGTGGAGTAGCGCAGGCCCATCGCCTGCACGCTTTCGGCCACCCGGCGCGGCTCATCGCGATCGAGTGCGGCGGGCTTGCCGGTGTCGATCTGGCAGAAGTCGCAGCGGCGGGTGCACTGTTCGCCGCCGATCAGGAAGGTGGCCTCACGGTCTTCCCAGCATTCGAAGATATTGGGACAGCCCGCCTCCTCGCACACCGTGTGCAGGCCTTCGCGTTTCACCAGGCCCTTGAGTTCGGTGTACTCGGGGCCCATCTTGGCTCGGGTCCGGATCCATTGAGGCTTGCGCTCGATCGGGGTCTCCGCGTTGCGCGCCTCGATGCGTAGCAGTTTGCGTCCTGCCGGTGCTGAAGCTGAGGTCACTCGATCGACCTTACGCCTGCCGTGCGCCGCCGTCGGATGCAGTCCATCACTGTCACGCGCGGGGGGCTGGGCAATGCGCAGCAGTCGACTCATCCGGCTTTCGCAGGCCCCACAACCGGTGCGGCGCGGACGATATCGCGCGCGGTAACCGGGAGTTCGCCATTGAGCGCGCGCGTGATCGCATCGGCGACGAGCGGCTTGACTTCGGCCACTGTCACTTCGCGGCCGAGTTCACGCGTCAGCGTGGTGACACCGGCGTCGCGGATGCCGCACGGGACGATCGCCTGGAAGCCGTCGAGGGCCGAATTGCAGTTGAGCGAGATGCCGTGCAGTGCGACGCCCTGCTGTACTCGCACGCCGATCTGGGCGACCTTGCGCTCGGAGTAGAGCTCGGTGGCGGGCAGCCAGACCCCGGAGCGGCCATCGACCCGGCCGCAGTCGAGCCCGAGATCCGTACACACGGTGATCAGAGCTTCTTCGAGCCTGCGCACGTACTTGACCACATCCACCGGCTCGGCCAGCCGCACGATCGGATAGCCGACGAGCTGGCCCGGCCCATGCCAGGTGATCTTGCCGCCGCGGTCGACCTGCACCACCGGACTGCCATCGATCGGCAGATCGTCGGCCTCGGTGCGACGACCTGCGGTGTAGACCGATGGGTGCTCGAGCAGGAGCAGATGGTCTGCTCCTTGGCCTTGGGCCCGCTGCGCGGCGATCGACCGCTGTAGGTCCCAGGCGCTGTGGTAATCGATGAGTCCGAGATCCTCGACCACGATCGGGGTCGTATCGAATCTCGCGGACCAGGTGGTGCCCGTGTCGTTCACGTCCTCGACGGTACGCTGAATGTGTCGATTCGATAAACCAACCTGGTGTGGGCGATGCCACAGGATTGCCGGCTTCGGTATCGAGTGCCGGTGTGCGCGCTGGTTCGCGAGGTGCGACCAGGTACAAACAATGTCTCCGGTAAGCGGGCTCCAGCCCCGAAAACCGCATTCAACTTTTTATGAGGCAGGTAGCCGCAGCTCAGTCGGCTTCGATCGGCAGGGTCAACTGCATCAGCGTCAGATCCATCCACCGACCGAATTTGCGGCCGACCTCCGGCAGTTCCCCGACGGTGCGGAAATCGAATCGCTCGTGCAGCGCGATCGAACCGGTATTGCCGGATTCGATGGCGGCGACCATGGCGTGCACGGTGCCCGCCTGGCGGGCGCGCTCGATCAGCGCGGTGAGCAGGGCGCTGGCGATACCGCGGCGGTGGAAATGGTCGGCGACGTAGACCGAATTCTCCACGGTGAAGCGGTAGCCCGATCGGGTCCGCCACGGGCCGTAGCTGGCGTAACCGGCGACCTCACCACCGATATCGGCGACCAGAATGGGCAGTCCGGCGGCGGTGCGCTCGCGGAACCAGGCGAGCCGATTGTCGAGATCGACCAGCTCGTGATCCCAGATGGCGGTGGAGGTGGCGATATTCGTGTTGTGGATGATCAGGATCTCGGGCAGATCGCCCTCGTGTGCGTCACGAATGACGGTGGCGGGGCGGGTATCCAGCTCGGTCATCGATCTTCTCCGTGTGGGCTTCGGGTGCCGCGTCAATGGTCGTGATCGCGGCCGAGGGCGGCCGCCAGCGCCGCTCCGATCGTCTGGTGCTGGAACTGATAACCCGCTTCTTCCAGCACCGTCGGAATCGCGCGCGGTCCGTTCAGGATCGCCTCTTCGGCGAATTCGCCGATCAGCGCGCGTAATGCGAACGCGGGCATCACAAACGGGGTCGGCCGGTGCAGCACCCGGCCGAGTGCCCGATTGAATTCGGCATTGGTGACCGGTGCCGGACCGACCGAGTTGATCGGCCCGGCAAGGTTGTCATGGGTCAGCGCGAAGATAATCGTGCCGACCTCGTCGGCCATCGAGATCCACGGCGTGTATTGCCGTCCATTGCCGAGTCGGCCGCCGAGCCCCAGCGAATACAGCGGGTGCAGCATGCTGAGCATGCCGCCGTGCTGGGACAGCACCACGGCACTGCGCAGCAGCACCGTGCGCACGCCCGCATCGACGGCGGGTTTGGTCGCGGCCTCCCAGTCCCGGCAGAGCGTCGCGAGGAAACCCGTTCCCGCGGGGGTGGTTTCGTCCACCACCCGATTGCCAGTGGCGCCGCCGTAGTAGTGCACGCCGCTGGCATTCACCAGCACCGCTACACCAGCGGCGGCGACCGCATTGGCCAGGACATCGGTCGGGGTCAGTCGGCTGTCGCGCAGCTCCTGTTTGTAACTGCCGTTCCAGCGCCGCCTGCCGATGCTGGCCCCGCAGAGATTGACCACGGCATCGACGCCCCGCAGGGCCCGCTCGTCCAGATCGGCGTGAGCGGGATCCCAGCGGTACTCGTCCGGCGCGTTGGGTGAGCGGCGTACCAACCTGGCGACTTCGTGCCCCTCGCGGCGCAACGCCGCGACGAGTGCCGTCCCGATCAGCCCGGACGAACCGGCGATCACCACCTTCATGCGCGACAGACGACCCTTTCCGATTACAGACCGAGGTCCGCCTCGAACGCCGCTTCCTCGAGCCGGTGCCGGATCGTGGTCAGGAAGCGACCGGCGTCGGCGCCATCGATGAGGCGGTGATCGTAGGTGAGCGGCAGGTAGCACATCGACCGGACGCCGATGGACTCGTTGCCGGTCTCATCGGTGACTACCACCGGGCGCTTGACGATCGCACCCGTGCCGAGCATGCCCGCCTGCGGCGGAAGCAGGATCGGGGTGTCGAACAGCGCACCCTGGCTGCCGATATTGGTGATGGTGAAAGTGCCACCGGCCAGCTCGTCCGGCTTGAGGCCGCCGGTGCGGGCGCGGTTGGCGATGTCGGCGATGGCGCGGGCCAGTCCGGCCAGCGACAGATCGCTGGCGTTGTGGATCACCGGAGACAGCAGACCGTGCTCGGTGTCGACGGCGATGCCGAGGTGCACCGAGGCGTGGTAGGTGATCTCCTTGGTGGTCTCGTCGTAGCTGGCGTTCACATTCGGGTGTACGCCGAGCGCCTCGACGACCGCCTTGGCAAAGAACGGCAGGAACGTCAGGTTGACGCCCTCGCGGTCCTTGAACGCGGCCTTGGCCTGGCTGCGCAGTGCCGCGATCTTGGTGACATCCGCCTCGTGCACTTGGGTCAGCTGCGCGGTGGTCTGCAGCGATTCCCGGGTCTTGGTCGCGGTGATCTGGCGGATGCGGCTCGCCTTCTGCACCGTGCCGCGCAGATGCGCAAGCTGCGATGGGACCACGGCGGGTGCCTTCGCGGCCGGTGCGGTCGCCGCGGGGGCGGTTGCGGCCGGAGCCGGTGCCTTCTTGGCCTCGACGGCGGCGAGCACATCCTGCTTGCGGATGCGTCCGCCGACACCGGAGCCGGCGATGGTGGCGAGGTTGACGCTGTTCTCCTCGGCCAGCTTGCGGACCAGCGGAGTGACGTAGGGAGTCGCGCCGTTGGCGGAGGTCTCCTGGGTCGGCGCTGGAGCCGTGACGGCCGGAGCCGGAGCAGGCTTGGGAGCCGGAGCTGCCGGGGCCGGTGCGGTGGCAGCGGGAGCCGGCGCCGGGGCGGGGGCAGGTGCCGGAGCTGCCGGGGCCGGTGCGGGGGCGGCGGGTGCCGGTGCGGCGGCCGCGGGGGCACCGCTGCCGATCACGCCGAGCTGTCCACCGACGGCAACCACATCGTCTTCCTGCGCGGAGATTTCCAGCAGGGTGCCGGCGACGGGCGAGGGGATCTCGGTGTCGACCTTATCGGTGGAGACCTCGAGCAGTGGCTCGTCGACGGCGACCTGGTCACCGACCTGCTTGAGCCAGCGGGTGACGGTGCCCTCGGTGACCGACTCACCGAGTTCCGGCATCTTGACCGAGGTGCCCGACGCGGCGGCGGGGGCGGCGGCCGGAGCCGCGGGGGCGGGGGCCGGAGCCGCGGGGGCGGGGGCCGCAGCGGCGGCGGCGGCCGGCGCGGGGGCCGGTGCCGGGGCGGGTGCAGGCGCGGCTTCAGGTGCGGGTGCGGCGGCGGGCGCAGGCGCTTCGCCGGCTTCGCTGATCACACCGAGCTCACCGCCGACCTCGACGACGTCATCCTCGGCTGCGACGATCTTCGACAACACACCCGCCGCCGGCGACGGGATCTCGGTGTCGACCTTATCGGTGGAGACCTCGAGCAGTGGCTCGTCGACCTCGACCGTGTCTCCTTCCTGCTTCAGCCACCTGGTCACCGTTCCCTCGGTGACGCTCTCACCAAGAGCCGGCATCTGGACGGAGAAGGCCATGTCCGTTGACTCCTCTGACTGCTCGACGGGTTCTACAACAGTTGATCTCACTGCGGACACCCACCGCGGGTCGCGATGGGTGTCCGAAAGCCACCGATCATTGTGCGTGGCACCGGAGATCTGTGTGGTTCTTGTACCGCGATCCATCCTTGCACTCGCGCACGAGAGGTGTAGCACAGGGCAGCGAACTACCCGGGGCTGGCAATATGTAATGGCCGGTGCCGAGCATCCGGTCTGGTGGAAGGAGGCCCGCGTCGGTGGGTTTGCTGGATCGTTTCCGAGGCGGCGCGGCCTGAGGTGGCGGCGGTTTACCTGCGGGTTCGGGTAGCGATGACGATGCCCGCTATCTCGCCGAGTGGGTGCGCACCCACACCGGGGTGGAGGGCTGCGTGGAGCCCAAGACGACCGTGACGGATGTCACTGTCGTCTTGATCGCGGCTGACGGCGAATGGACCCGTCGGGTCGTCGGCGAACGCGGCGCGCGGCGGCTAGCCGGAGATTTGCGGATTCCCGTTTACGACGTCCGCAAGACCGGTTATCCGCAGCGGATGCGCGACTTCGACGCGCGCAAGCGGGTCGAGCGTCAGCGGGCGCTGGAACGTGATTTGGGCGACTGGTAAGGCTGTTCTTTTCGTTCAATTTGTTCACGGACCGCGGTGCGACGCCCGGGAATCCGGACGCCGCACCGATATTCGGTTACTCCGCGCCGGACGGTTCTTCGTGCGCGATGTCCTCGATCACCGAGATCAGGGTGCGGACCGGAACGCCGGTGCCGCCCTTGCCGATGTAGCCGAACGGGCCGCCGGTGTTGTAGGCCGGACCCGCGACGTCCAGGTGCGCCCACTGCACGCCCTCCGGGACGAACTCCTCGAGGAAGATCGCGGCCGAGAGCATCCCGCCCCAGCGGTGCGGTGCGACGTTCGCCAGATCGGCGACCTTGGAATTCAGATCGGCGCGCAATTCGGTGGGCAGCGGCATGGCCCAGCCGTTTTCACCGGCCAGTCGGGACAGTCGCGCGACGCGGTCGCGGAAATCGTCGGTGCCCATCACGCCGGGGGTGCGGGTGCCGAGCGCGACCATCTGCGCACCGGTGAGGGTGGCGACGTCGATGAGGTACTCGGGATCGTCCTCGCTCGCACGTACGATCGCGTCGGCCAGGATGAGGCGGCCCTCGGCGTCGGTGTTCAGCACCTCGACGGTCTTACCGCCGTACTGGGTGAGCACATCGCCTGGGCGCTGTGCGGTGGCCGAGGGCATATTCTCCGCCATCGGCACGGTCGCGATCACGGTGACCGGTAGCTCCAGCTTGGCGGTGGCGATGGTTGCGGCGATGACCGCGGCGGCGCCCGCCATATCCGAGGTCATATTTTCCATGTTTGCGGCGGGCTTGATGGAGATGCCCCCGGTGTCGAAGGTGATGCCCTTGCCGATGAGCGCGATCTTCTTGGCGCCGCCGTTGTAGGTCAGGCGCACCAAACGGGGCTGGCGCGAGGAGCCCTTGCCGACGCCGAGCACGCCGCCGTAGCCGCCGTCGGCGAGCGCCTGCTCGTCGAGCACCTCCACCTGCAGGCCTGCTGCCTCGGCCAAAGCCTTTGCGCGGGCGGCGAATTCGGCCGGGTACAGGTGACTGGGCGGGGTATTGACGAAATCGCGCGCGGTTGCGATGGATTCGGCGATCACCCAGTCGTGGTCGAAGCCCTTGCGGTAGGACACGCTCGGGTCGCCGACCAGGAGTTCGACCTTGCGCACCGGCTGCTCGTCCGGCTTGTCGTCGGCATTCTCGGATTTGAACGCGGTGAAGGTGTACGCGCCGAGGAAGAACCCTTCAGCGGTGGGGCCGATGCCACCCTCGAGACCCGACAGCGTGGTCACGGCCCGGCCGACACCGGTCAGCGCACGGCCGGCGACACCGGCTGAGCGGCGGATCTGTTCGGCATCGATCTTGTCGGCGGCGCCGAGTCCGACGGCGAGCACGCTTTTCACGCCGAGGCCCGTAGGCGCCGGAATCCGGGTGAGTTCCTCGGCCTTACCCTTCGCGCCGACGGCGCGCAGCTGTTCCTGCAGCGCCGCGCGGACATCCGGGGCGAGGATGTTGTCGACGAATTCGTCCTCCATGGTGGCGATCGTCGGGCCGTCGTCACCGGACACAAGGCCGATCACCAATACATCGGTGTCGGCGCTGATGGTGTCGACCAGGTCCAAGTCCGGTCCGAGCGAGCGATCTGCAACATCGGTCATGGGCCCAGGCTATTCGGTCTGCTCCGGGTGGCGCATCGCGACGCCATCTGATAACCGCTGTTGCGGGCGTCCATCGGTACGCGGTGAGGCCCGGCACGGTCGGGCTAAGCTCGGCGGGTGACCGATGTGAACCTGCTGCAAGGCCCGATCCATGCCGTCCATGTCGAACTCGGGGCGAAGTTCGCGCCGTTCGGCGGATGGGAGATGCCGGTCTCATACGCGGGGACGGTCGGTGAACATCAGGCGGTTCGCACAACCGTCGGACTGTTCGATGTGAGTCACCTCGGCAAGGCCACCATCCGCGGCGCGGGTGCGGCGCAGTTCGTGAACTCGGCGCTCACCAACGACCTCGGTCGGATCCGGCCGGGCAAGGCGCAGTACACCCTGTGCTGTGCGCCCGACGGTGGTGTGATCGACGATCTGATCGCCTATTACGTCAACAATGACGAGATCTTCCTGGTGCCCAATGCCGCCAATACCGCGGCGGTGGTGGCGGAACTGCGGAAGGTCGCGCCGGAGGGCATCACGGTGACCGATGAGCATCGCGAGTACGGGGTATTCGCGGTGCAGGGACCGCGCGCGACAGCGGTGCTCACCGCACTCGGCTTGCCGACCGATATGGAGTACATGGCCTACGCCGACGCCGATTGGGACGGCCGCCGGATTCGGGTCTGCCGCACCGGATACACCGGTGAACACGGCTACGAGCTGCTGCCCCGGTGGGCCGACGCCGAACCGCTGTTCCGCGCGCTCGTCGAGCAGGTCCGCGCGCACGACGGGCAGCCCGCCGGGCTCGGCGCTCGCGATACGTTGCGCACCGAGATGGGTTATCCGCTGCACGGACATGAACTGTCGCTGGAGATTTCGCCCATGCAGGCGCGGTGCGGGTGGGCGATCGGCTGGAAGAAGCCCGAATTCTGGGGCAAAGCCGCGCTGGAGCAGGAGAAGTCGGCGGGTCCGCGTCGAATCCTGTTGGGACTGAAGGCACTTGATCGCGGTGTGCTGCGCCAGGGCCAGACCGTGCTGCGTGACGGTGCGCCCGTCGGCGAAACCACTTCCGGCACCTTCTCGCCGACGCTGCAGTTCGGCATCGCCCTGGCCCTGCTCGATACCGACGCGGGGATCGAACCCGGCGCCGAGGTCGAGGTCGATGTCCGTGGGCGACGGTTGCGGTGCGAGGTCGTGCGCCCGCCGTTCGTCGACACCAAGACCAAGTAGTCGCAGACCCGCCTGCACTGCGGAATCTCGGTCGGCGGCGCGTGTATGTCCGCGGCGCGCCGACACGCGCACCGCGGCGAACCGGCGCCGGATAGGATCAGCCTCATGACCGTCGCCGCACAGTTCACTCGTGTTCCGCATCCCGCGCCCACCCCGGCGCAGCGGGTACAGGAAATTCTGGCGGCACCAGGATTCGGGCGGTTCTTCACCGACCACATGGTCTCCATCGACTACACCGAAGGTGAGGGCTGGAGCAATGCCCGGGTCGAGCCCTATGGACCGTTGGCGATGGATCCGGCGACGATGGTGTTCCACTACGGCCAGGCCATCTTCGAGGGATTGAAGGCGTACCGGCAGAGCGACGGCAGCATCTCCTGCTTCCGCATCGACGCGAATGCGGCGCGCTTCCGCAAGTCCGCGCGCCGGATGGCGATGGCGGAGCTGCCCGAGGAGCTATTCATCGAATCCGTGCGTCAACTGCTCGATGTCGACAGCAGCTGGGTGCCGGCGGCCGGTGGTGAGGAGTCGCTGTACCTGCGGCCGTTCATGATCGCCACCGAGGCCGGGCTCGGAGTGAAGCCCGCCTCCGCCTACAAATACCTGCTGCTGGGATCGCCTGCGGGCGCCTACTTCCCGCGCGGTGTGAAGCCGGTGCGGGTCTGGCTGTCGACCGAATACGTGCGGGCGGCACCGGGCGGCACCGGTGAGGCGAAGGTTGCCGGTAACTACGCGGCCTCGCTGCTCGCCCAGGCACAGGCCTCCGAGAAGGGCTGCGATCAGGTCGTCTGGCTCGATGCCTGTGAGCGCCGCTACGTCGAGGAGATGGGTACCAACAACCTGTTCTTCGTCTTCGGCTCCGGTTCCGAGGCACGGCTGGTCACCCCGGAACTGTCCGGATCGCTGCTGCCCGGTGTCACTCGCGATTCGCTGCTCACCCTCGCCGCCGATTCGGGCTATGTGGTTGAGGAGCGCAAGATTTCGGTGGAGGAGTGGCGCAAGGGCGCCGAATCCGGCGAGATCACCGAGGTTTTCGCCTGCGGCACCGCCGCCGTGATCACGCCCGTCGGCTGGGTTCGCTCCGCCGATGGTGAGTTCGCCGTCGGCGGTGGCGAACCCGGCGAGGTCACCATGGCGCTGCGCGACACCCTGACCGGAATCCAGCGCGGCACCTTCGCCGATATCCACGGGTGGATGCGCGGCATGTGACTGCGGCGGAATGTCGCAGCCAGGTGCCGCTCATGGGATCAGCTGGGCATGAAGGTGCGCCATTGCTCCAGGGTTTGCGGGCGCATGACATAGTTGGCGTCCTTGACCGTGGACAGCGCGGCGAAGGGCTCCTGCGAATACCAGTGGCCGGGGTAGACGACCGGGTCGCCGGATAGATCGGCTAGGTAGCGCAGGCTGCGGAACATGGCGTCGGAGTCGCCGCCGGGGAAGTCGGTGCGGCCGCAGCCGTCGATGAAGAGGGTGTCGCCGGCGATCAGCCGATCGTCGAACAGGAAGCACTGGCTGCCCGGGGTGTGGCCCGGGGTGTGCAGCAGTTCGATATCGAAGGCGCCGACGCTGACCTTGTCGCAGTGTTCATGTCCGGTGAGTTCGCTCGGCGCGATGCCGGTGACATTGGCGACCCAGGACAGTTCCTCGGCATTGACGTGCACCGGGACGCTCGTCTTTTCGAGCAGCTCCCGCACCCCGTGCAGGGTGAATCCCAGCATCGTGCCACCGACATGGTCCGGGTGGTGATGCGTGGCGAGCACCCCGGTCAGCCGCAGCCCATCGGCCTCGGCGATATCCACCAGATCACCCGCCGCGTACGCCGGATCCACCACCACACACTCGCCGGTCTCCCGATCACCGATCAGATACGCGAAATTTCGCATCTGAGTCGCGATCGGATCGCCCACAGCAAAATCTCGACCGGACAGCAGTTGACGAAAATACAGACGCTCGGAAGACATACCGTTCACTGTATTGCCCGACCCAGACAATGCACGCACTGTGCCAGCTATCTCAGTGCGAAGAGCTGGCGATGCTGTGGTATGGCTGGCCGCGTCAGGCGCCCAGGGATAGTCCGACAGCGGTGATGGCGACGGATATCTCGAGCGTCGCGCCCAGGACGTCGCCGGAGATTCCGCCGAAGCGGCGGACGCAATGTCGGACCAGTAGGGCCGAAATGCTCAGGGCGGCAAGGACAACGAGTGGACCGAGCCAGCGTTGCTCCGGCACGGCGAGTGCGCCCGCGACAATGGCGAGTGCGCACCAGAGTGCGATGGTGATCGGGTGCTGGGTCCCGGCGACCAGGGCGCCGAAGCCGGTGTCGGGCGCGGCGGAGATGCCGCGCCGACACGCGAGGACCACCACCACTCGGCCGACGACTACCGCGAGCAGTACCGCGAACCAACGTTCGGCCTGTGCCAGCGCGGCTAACGAAAACGCTTGGGTCCCAACGGCGAACACAATCGCCGCCACCCCGAACGGTCCCGCGCCGCCACTCTTCATGACCTCTCTGGCCCGCTCTGGCGAACCATATGATCCCAACCCGTCCATCGTGTCGGCCAACCCATCCAGATGCATCCCCCGAGTGACCAGCGCCAACCCGGCAACCGTCACCAGCCCCGCGACCGCCACACTCGCTCCGCACCACACCAGCACCCACAACAGCCCGACCCCGCCCACGCCGAGACCCACACCCACCAACGGCGCCAACCCGATCGCCCGTCCCGCCGCATCCTGGTCGACACTGTTCGGTCCCCGCACCGGCAAAACCGTCAGCCAGGACACCGCGAGCCGCACGCCGTTCATCCTCGCCGTCCTGAGTGGGGGGTAATCGCTCGACCGTGGCCAGCGGCGGAGCCGGGGGACGAAGCCGCTGTCGCGGGCATCGCGAGCCGCGCACCGTTCATGCTGAGGGCTCCGTCGGGGCGGAGTGCCAGGCTCGCTGGTCGCCGGCTGCGAGTGTTGCCGCTGGTCGGCAACGACCCGCTGGCCGGAATTGTCGGCTGCTGACGGCGATTGTCGAGGTGCTTCGAACGAGAGCACGGTCGGCTGGCCGGGCGCGCAAGGCTCGACCGTCCCTGGCGACGTGTGCGCCCACTGTCTATTTCCGCAGATCCGGTTGCGCGGTCGCCTCGTCGGTGATGTTGGCTCCGGCTTCGGCTTCGGCGGCCGAATCGGCTGTACTCACACCGGCTTCCGCGAAGGTGGCCATTTCGGCGAGGGTGGCTACGGCGGCACGGAGGATCGGGAGGGCCGTCAGGGCGCCGGAGCCTTCGCCGAGGCGCATGTCCAAGTCGAGGAGGGGGTCGAGGCGAAGGTGGCGCAGGGCGAGGGCGTGCGCGGGTTCGCTGGACCGGTGGCCCGCGAGCCACCAAGCGCTGGCACCGGCGGCCAAGTCCTCGGCGACCAGGGCGGCCGCGGTGACGATCGCGCCGTCGAGGATGACCGGAGTCCGGCGGATCGCGGCTTGGGCGAGGAAGCCCGCCATGGCGGCGAAGTCGGCACCGGCGGCTACCCGCAGCAGTTCGACCGGGTCCTTGGCGACCGGTCGGGCGCGGCGCATGGCGTCGCGGATCGCGGCGACCTTGCGAATCCAGCCGGCGTCGTCCACGCCGGTACCCCGGCCGACAGCGGCGATGGGTTCGGTATCGGTAAGGGTCGCGATGAGGACGGTGGCGGGGGTCGTATTGCCGATGCCCATATCGCCCGCGATGAGCAGGTCGGCGCCCGCATCGATCTCCTCGTCGGCGATCGCCTTGCCCACAGCGAGCGCGGCCTGGATCTCGTCCGGGCTGAGCGCGTCTTCGCGATCGATCGCCCCGCTCGAGCGCCGCACCTTGTGCTTGGCGACTTGCGGATCGGTATCGGCATCGACGGATATATCGACGACGCGCACGGTCGCGCCCGCCACCCCGGCCAGCGTATTCACCGCCGCGCCGCCGCCGTGAAAATTGGCGACCATCTGCGCGGTCACCTCACTCGGATATGCCGAAACACCATGGCGCGCAATGCCGTGGTCCCCGGCGAACACCACCACCCGTGCCCGCTCGAACTGCTTCGGCGGGCACACACCCTGGCATGCCGACACCCAATTTCCGAGCGTCTCGAGCCGCCCGAGTGCCCCACCGGGTTTGGTCAGCTGCGCCTGCCGCTGCTCTGCCGCCGCCCGAACCCCCGCATCGGGTGGCACAACCGGTCCGAATCCGTCTGTCACTATCGAGCCTTTCCGGGTCGGGGCAATTCATTCCTACACCGCGCAGTCCACATCCGGCCCAATCTTGCCGCCACCCTCGCCCATCCGCACCACCCACCCCGGATCGGCGGGCGGCTACTTCAGGCGGAGGGGAAGACCGGCGACTATCAGAAAGGCTTCGTCGCAAGTTTGCGCGAGGCGTTGGTTGACAGTGCCGATCTCATCGCGGAAGAGGCGGCCGGAGCGGGTGGCGGGGATGACGCCCATGCCTACCTCTGGGGTGACGATCACCAAACGGCCGGGATAGTCGGCGACGGCGGCGACCAAGGCGTCGGCGTCGGGGGCGATGGTGCCGCGCGGTGCTTCCCAGGCGTCTCGGGCGTCGATACTGGCGGTGAGCCAGGTGCCGATATCGTCGATCAGTGTTGTTCCAGCCGGGGGAGCGGCGGTGAGAGCCGTTGCCGGATCGGCGCTTTCGAGTACGTTCCAGTCCGCGGGCCTGCGATCGCGGTGGCGGGCGATGCGCTCCGCGAAGTCCAGATCCGCCGGATCGGGTATTGCGGTGGCGATATAGCGCACCGGGCCGACCTCGGCCGCCAACACCTCCGCGAACGCCGACTTACCCGATCGCGCGCCGCCGAGCACGAGGATGCGGTGCGCGCGGCTGCTGGTGAATGAGCGGTCCGACACGGCAGCACCGTATCAATCCGCCGGACTCAGGCCCGCTGCTCGGTCGCCTCCGCGCCCCCGAACCGGCGGCGATACTCGCTCGGTGCGATACCGACGACCTTCTGGAAGTGATGCCGCAGCAGGGCACCGGACCCGAAGCCCGCTTGTGCGGCGAGCTGTTCCAGGCCCTCGTCGGTGTCCTCCAGCAGATGTTTCGCGTACAGCACCCGCTGATTGGTCAGCCATTTCACCGGTGTGGTTCCGGTTTCGGCGGCGAAGCGGCGGGCGAAGGTGCGGGTGGACATCATCGAGCGGGCGGCCAGATCGTCGATGGTGTGCGGCAGGTCGAGGTTTTCGTTCATCCACTGCAATATGGAGCTGAGACTATCGGAGGTGCATTCGGGCACCGGGCGCTCGATGAATTGGCGTTGCCCGCCATCGCGCTGCGGCGGCACCACCATCCGCCGCGCGATCGCATTCGCGACGGAACTGCCGATCTCCCGGCGTACCAGATGCAGGCAGGCATCGATCCCCGCGGCAGTCCCCGCCGAGGTGATCAGATTGCCCTCATCGACGAACAAAACGTCGGGATCGACCGTGGCCTGCGGAAACAGCTCCGCCAATCGGTCGACATGGCGCCAGTGCGTCGTACATGTGCGACCGTCGAGCAATCCGGCCGCCCCGGCCAGGAACGCACCGGAACACACGGTGAGTACAATCGCCCCGCCATCCGACGCGGCCCGGATCGCGCCGACGACCCGCGGATCGAGACCCTGCTCGACGGCGGATATGGGAAAGGCTGGAATCGCCACCAGATCGGCCTTCGCCAACTCCTCCAGCCCGTACTCCGGCGTGACGGTGATACCGGGAGTCACGGACGGCAGCGGCTTCCCCGGCTCGGCCCCGCATACCTTGAAGTCGAATCCGGGCAGTCCGTCCGCGGTCCGGTCCAACCCGAAAACCTCACAGACCACGCCGAATTCGAACATGGCCAGGCGCTCGGAGAGCACCACCGCGACCTTGGACAGCATGCAGTCAGCGTACCTGGCTGAATCTTTACGGACAATGTCAGAACAGCCACTTTCGGCGGTAAATCGCCGAGCGAAAAATTACTGCCATGATTATTTTTCTCGTAAGCATGGCGGTTGTGGTGGGCTTCGCGGTCCTCATCACACGAGGCGGCGGTCACGCTGGATCAGCAAATGTCATCGATCGCGACGCCCAGCGCCTGCGGTCCGATCTGTCCGCCATCCTCGCCCGCTCCCATCACCACTGAGTGGAGTGCAATGGGCTGTGGGCTCGTCACCGCCCTCGTTGCCACCACGGGGCGGGTCTTACAAGCGACGTTCGCGGCCCGTCTCGCGGCCGAGTCGTCGAAGTGCATGCGACGAAGTCGCGAGTCTCGACGGCTCGGACGCGAGACAGCAGGGGGCCGCGAACACCCCGCCCC
>NZ_JBFAXH010000017.1:0-156307 GCF_040680755.1 Nocardia sp. NPDC051990
CAGCAGGCGGCTGCGCCGACTGCCCCGCCCCCGGACCCGGCGGCGCGACAACATTGCCCTGCGGCACAGCGGTAACGCCCGGAGCAGAACCACCCGGGGCAGCCGTTCCCGGCGCTACCGCATTGTTGTTCGACGACCCCTGATTCGCCGGTGCCGACCCGTTCTGTCCCGGTACCGCCGGTTGGCCGGGTGCGGTCGGTTGGCCGGGTACGGTCGGACTCGTTCGTCGCCGCTTCGACCATGGGGTTGTCGGCGCGGATTGCCCCTGTTCGGCACCGCCTTCATCCGCCGGATGCTCGACGGCGATCTCCGCCTCTGTGCTCGTCACCGCGCACCGCCGAGCGGCCGTGCCGGACGCTCGAGCGGCAGGTGGTGGAGGTACATCCGGTATCTCCTCCTACATTGATCGCCCAGCGGACCGGAACAACATGGTGGCCACGGCAATTCTTGCACGTCCTACCGTCATCATCCTGACTCGTTCGGCGCGGACGTCGCGTTCCCACCCTTGGGAATCCTCAAGAATGAGTGGAGTCGATAGAAGTTCCACGCACGGTCGTCAACGGTCTATCGCCGGGTAGACGCGCACTCGACAGTGAATAGGTGATCACATGTTCGGTCTCGGATTGAAGGACATCATTTCCGGTGTGGCGACCGGCGTGGGATTCGCGTTCGGTGGACCGGTCGGTGGCGCTCTGGTGGGCGGGATCGTGGGTGGTGGCATCGCGATGTTCGAGGGTAAGGGCTGGGACGATGTTATGGAGGCCACCTTGGTCAACGGTGCCCTCGGCGCCATCCCGGGTGGCGTCGTCGGGGGTGCCGCCAAGGGTACCTTGCTCAAAGGTGGCACGAAGGCGCTCATGGAGAGCTTCAAAGACGCCGGAACCCTGTTCTTGAAGAAGGGTGCCAAGGCGCAGTACGGCGGATTCGCGGAACGCCTGGCGTTCTTGCGGGCGCCGATGAACAAAATGGGCTTGGGCACCACCACTGCGACATTGGCCTCGGCCTACGGCGGTAAAGCTTGGCGGGATTTCGATCAGACAACACAGGCAGCTCCGCCAGAACCCGCTGAACTCCCGACAATCATCATTACGTGACTGGGTCGCGGGGTAGCTCAGTGGAAATCACAATTCATGAGATGTGGATGCCTAATCTCACATTGATCAAACAGATGGCACCACAGTATGCATTCCTTGAAGCTACAGATATTTGGTATAGAACCCTGCCGAGGCAGTTTCGTGGCTATTTCGAAAGTTTCGGCAAGGATGGCAAGGCCGATCCGCCGAAGGCGGAACCGCCCCCGCAGGTTACAGGCGACCAGCTGGCGAACTTCAAGACCTACTCTGCCACGGCACAGAGCTTGAGGCAGGCGATGGTCACTCTCACCGAATCAGGGCAGGCGCTGGCGCCGTTGGCTCACAAGACGGCCGCTATATCCGAGGCTGGACAGCGAGCGATCAATAGAGCCATCGACATCATCAGCCAAAACGCACCGACGAAGCCCAAGCCCGGAATGAAGGAAGACCAGCACATCTACGAGTACTGCGATGCGGCAATTCAGGCGGCCGTGGAGGCCATTAACGGGGCGCAGCAGGCCAACAAGGAGAACGCCGCCGGGCTGGACCAGGAGTCCGCGAAACTTAAAGAGCTGGAAGAGCAGATCAAGAAGCTCCAGCAGGAGAACGCGGCTCTGAAGCAGCTGCGGGCCGACCCGGCCGACGTGCCCCAGATACCCACGCAGAACCCCACGCAGACTCCCCCCGGTGTCACCCCGATCGACGACAATTCCAAGGTCCCCGGGCTGGACAATCTCGATCCGACAACTCCCGGAGTCGATACCGGGACCACGCCGACCGGCCAATCGCTCGATGACAAGGTGCAGAAGGCGCTCGACAACCTCAACAACCCCACCAACCCCGCCACGAATCCGATTAACACCACGCCACAATCGGTGCCGAATACTCCCGCCGCATCACCGGCGAATTCCGGTATGGACATGATGAGTTCGATGCTGCCGATGATGATGATGCAGATGATGAACCGCGGCCAAGCCGACACCGACCTGAACAACCGGCGCCGCGAATACGACCCGTACGAGGACCAAATCCGAGCTGTCCCCGCGGCCGTCGTACCCGCCCAACCGGCGGTGCAGCCCGCCACCAGCACACCCGCGCCCGCAGCCCCGGCCAATACCGCGCCCCCGACGAGTTCGTCGTCCTCGCAGCCGACGACCGGCATGCCGGGCCGCACGCCGAACTCCGACGGAACTGTCGTGTACACCTTCCCGGACGGCCGTACGCAGAAGGTATCCGTCACGGTCGCACAGGCTTTGGATGCGGCGTTCGGCAATGCCAGCGGCACCGACGCCCAAGCGGCATACGCGAAGACCCCGGCGAAGTGGTCGAGGTCGAGGTCGTCGTCGGACACGGGACAGTCGTCGGACACGGGACAGGAAGAGAGGCAGATCGGGACCTCGGTCGATCCGTACCAGCTGATGACCGGCGATGTCGCGATCTGGGCCGTAGGCCAGAAAGTACGCACCGCGATCGTGGTGGTCTTCCCTGCCGACGACGGCGGCACACTGGAGGTCGTGGTCAACGGCCAGCTGAAGCAGTTCGCTGCGACGGAAATGTCCGATAGCGCTGGGGAATTCGGTGAATTCGTCGGATTCAACCGTCCGCTCGGCATCGAAGCGACCGCGCCGGAGGACCACGATCAGAGCAAGATGTCGGGTATGCAGGTCGCCAGCGATCCGTCGGCGGGTGCCGCGGTGACCGCTCCGGCGTGATGCTGAGCCGGATGGTGAGAGGAGGATGCAATGCCGCTCAATGTCGACCCGGCGCAACTCGTCGCTGTGGCCTCGAAGTTGGCCGCGCTGGCGCGTGACACCGGAGCCGGATTGCCGAACAGCTGGGTGCAGCCCGCGGGGGCCGACCCGATCTCCGGGGCCCATGTGCCCCGGCTCAACGCTCAGGCCGCGTCGCTGTTCAATGGTGTGCTCGGCGTGCTCAACGAGGTCCAGCGCCACGCACACCATGTTGGCGGCGCGGCAACCGATTACACCACCACTGATGATCAGAATGCCCGCATCGTGAGCGGCAGCGGCGCGGAGATCCTCGCCAATCCGGTAGGCGATGTGCAGGAGTTCGGTCTCCGGCAGCCACCGACCTTCAACCTGCCCGCGGCCACCGGATCCGTCGATCCGCTCACCTTCGCGAAGCAGTTGCATACCGGCCCCGGCCCTGAGCCCGCGACCAGTTTCGCGGCCGATATCCGCAAGTACACCGGCGGCTTCCACGCCGCCGCCGCCGAAGGCGTCGACGGTGCGGCCTTGTTGATGCAGAACTGGACGCCGGTCGGCACCACGGTGGCCGAGCACCTCACCGAACATCGGAATTGGCTGGGGCAGCTCGGCGCCGGATTGGGTGCGCTGGCCGACAATGTCGACGCCTACAGCACCGCGTTCACGGTCGCGAAGGCCAAACATCCGACACCCGATGAGATCATCGCCGCCCGGAAGCGGCTGCTGGCCTCGATGAAATCGAAGAACGAGTTGGCCCTCCAAGCGGCGCTCGCCGAATTCCAGGAGCAGAACGCCCGCTCCGCCGAGGCGATCACCGACTACACCACGACCGTCAACTCCCAGATTCCCACCGAGGGTGGCACGAGCGACACCGGTGGCAGCGGCAAGGGCAGCAGCAGTGGGAGCAATGGCAGCAGCAGTGGCAGCGATACCAGCATGCTGTCCCAGATGCTGCCCGCGATGATGAGCGCCATGACCTCCGCCGCCAGCATGGGCCAGAACCAGGACAACTCCGGCCTCGGCCTCGATGACGAGTACAGCGACTACGGATACGACGACCTCGGCATCCCCAGCGGTCTCGGAGCCATGAGTTCCGGGGCCGGGGGCAGCCCGATCTCCGGCGTCGGGGTGCCGGATATCTCGGGCGCGGTCACTTCGGTCTCGGTGGGCTCGATGCCGATCGTCGCGACCGCGGGCGCGGCATCGGGCACCCCGGTCGGAATGGCGAGGACACCGGTCATCGATCCAATGTCGTCCGCATCGTCGGGCGCGGCCGCCGCACGCGGTGCTGGTGCCGGGAACGGAATGATGCCGTATATGCCGATGTCCCCCGGTATGGGCGGTGCCGGTGCCGGCGGCGGCAATGGTAACGAACGCAATCGGGTGGTCGCCTGGCATCCCGACCGGCTGATGTACGTCGACGACACCCCGCATACCGAACAGGTCATCGGGGAACGGCCGACGATCGCCCCGACCGTGACACCGCCGACGCCTGCGCCAGGCCAGGGCCCGACCCAATCCGGAGGTTCCATGTGAGTGATATCCACCCCGATGTACAGGCGGCCCTTGACGCCGCCCGCGAGTTGCGGCATCGAATCGCCGATATGCGTGAGCGGATCGACGGTATCCGGGCGCGTCGTCCGTCGCCCAGCGGGGCGATCATCCCCGAGGTGGATGCGATGGGCCGGCTGACGGATCTGTTTCTGGCGCCGGGCACCGTGGACCGTCTGACCAATCAGGAACTGGTCACCGAGATCATGGCGGCCATTCGGGAGAGCACCGCCGATGCGGCACGGCAGTACCAGAGTGTCATGGAAGCGGTGCCGCCGCCCGAGGTGTTCGAGTCGACCGGCTCCTCCGGGTCGTCCTCGGCGACAGCTGGTGCGGTGCCGTCATGACCGAACCGGGCGCGGTTACCATCGCCGATACCGTGCGGTGGCTGCACGATGAGGGCCTGGTCCGGTTGGCCGGGGTCGCGGAACGCATGCCGAGTCTGGTGGCCGCGTACACCATCGACGTGGCAACCGGAACAGTCGTCGCCCATCCCGCGACCGGTGCCGGTGTCGGATCGGATGTGGTGACCCTCGGCGCGGACGATCTGCCCTATCCGGTCGGCACTGCGAAGCGGTTGGTGATCGTGGGTGTCACCACCGCCGAGACACTGCTGGTCATCGACCTGGCGACCGCATTGACCATTGCCATCAATGCCGATCGCCCTGAGCTCGTGGCTCGGGCCTGGGCGGTGCAACTGCTGCTCAACTCCGAGATCACGGTGACCACCAATAGCGCCGATATCGCGATCGCGAGCAGTCCGCGCTGCCGCCAGAGTTTCATCCCCGGTAGCAGCGCAACGATCATGAATATCGACGACGCGCGCCCGCCGATCACGACGGTTACGCTCAATCCGACCAACGAGGGGCCCGACCATCTCGATATCGCCCCGGACGGAACGGCCGAGATGTACCTCGGCGCTCGATTCTGGCAGCTACGCCAGATCATGACCATCGATGATGCCGCGTGGAGCGCGCTGGCCGGGCGACTGGACGCACCCGATGAGGATCCGTCCGGGCACGGTGCATCCTCGAATCGTCAACCTGCCGAACGACTTTAGGAGGGATCCCGTTGACTGACCCACATCAGGACGAGTTCGACGTGGACGAAGGCGCGCCGGCTCCCGACTGGCGGAGCATGGTCTACGAAGTGTTCAATCCCGACCACAGCTGCGGTGTCGCCTGCGACCGTGACGGTGAGATCGTCGGGATGCACATCACCGACGACGCTCGTGACAACGGCGATGCCTGGTTGGCCGCGGAGATTCTGAAGCTCGCGCGGCTGGCACATATGAAGTCCCGGGTCGGGCTGCGGGCCGAAATGGAGTACAAGGGCACGCGTTCCTACACGATCGACTCGTTCGATCTGCCCACCGAAGCTTCCTTCCGCGCCACGGTGAACGCCGCATTCGGCGCCACCGGCTGAACCGAAATTTCCGCACCGAACCTCTCTCAGACGGGATGCCGACATGGTGGATATGGATGAACCGCACGAAGTGAATGCTTCGGCAGGCAGATTCGCCGGAGCCATCGAAACGGTGTCGGGTCAGGTTTCCGGTACCGTCTCGGACCTGGTCCTACACCATCGGCCGGAATCGGCACTCGACCGGTCGCTCGACGCGCACCGGCAGGCAATTGTGACGGCATTCGGTCGCGCCCTGACGGCGAGTAACCGCGGTGCCCGGGTCACCCATGCCGCGACGGTGAGCACGACGAATGTCCTCACCGATGCGGATACGGCGGGCGCGGCGCACGTCAACCGATACGACTCGATCTGATCATCGGATGCCACCGGAGCACGAAAGTCCGTACTGGGATGAGATCGTCCAGGACAACTGGCCCGAAGTCCCGCCCGGTGACTGGAGTGCACTGGAAACCACGGCGCGTGACGGCGCCGCGGCGCTGGATACCCTAGGCGCCGAACAAGCACGCAAGGACTTCGACAATCGAGTCCGTGTCAGCGAGGGGCTCGAACCCGTCAAACAAAATATGCGGAAGCAGCGGGGAAACCCGCAGGCATTCACCGACGCGCTGGATGCTGCGGCCGATATCTTCGGGCATTTCTCCGATCTGGTCTATCGCACCCGCAACCAGATCCTCGACATCGTCGACGATGCCACCGCCAAGATTCGCCATGCGTATCAGGCCGCCGAGAACGACGAATCCGATGATGAGTCCGAACGTGAGGCCAAGGCGGCCGCACTTCGCGATCGTGTGGCCCGGATTATTGCCGAGGCCCGCGCCGAAGTAGATGATGTGGCGCGGACCGCGCTGAATTCGGTCGGTCCGACGAATTTGCCGTCGCTGGAGCGGCTTTATGATGCGCTGCGGCAGCCGGGTCCATGGACATCCGGCGGTTCCCATCGGCCGGACGGACCACCAGGACATCGGCCCGCACATCAACATGGACCCGACCCCCAGCACGAGATCGAGCACCCGGGGACCGGACCGAACTACCAGTTCCCGGGTCCGCTGGGCTTCGGTCCGCAACTCGATATGCCCGAGATGAATCCGTCCGACCCACAGTTGCCGGGGAGCGGGCCGATAGATCGTCCCGTGGATTCGCCGTCCCAGCGCACGCCGACGGCTGCGCCAACCGCCCCAGGAATGCCCCCCGTGGTCTCGGCCCCGCCCTCGACTCCGGGCGTCACCACGGGCTACGTACCGGTGGCGCATCCGGACGGTGCTGATCCAGGTGCTTCTGCGACCGGTGTCCCGTCGCGTGCGACGTCGCCCACAACCGGCGAATTCCAGGATCGCCCCGATGCCGGTGCCCATCATGCCGGTGCCCATGGCGAGATGGCAGGCGAGGCCACCGATTCTGGGCAGCATGGGGAAACCGGCACGGCCGGAGCCGATTCCGGGCACGGTGCCGATACCGCCGAGATCACCAGGGAGGCGGCGTCGACCAACTCGGCAGCGCAGATGTCGCCGATGCTGCCGCCGATCCTGCCGCCCGCGGCCGGATCGACCGGCATCTCCGCGGCGTCAGTGTCGTCCGCGCCGCAGGTGTCGGCTCAGACGTCGGCACAATCCCCAGCGGCGCAGTCGCGGCCGCTGGTGGTGGACTCGAAAGCCCCGCAGGTCGATTCGCGCGGATCGGGTTCCCTGGCCCCGAAGGTATCCGCCGGTCCGGCCGCGCCGGTGCCGAATGCGGCCGTCCCGACCGCGAAACCGAGTTCGCCGCAACGTGATCCGCAGGCCGTGGACAGACGGCCGGATACTGGCGGCAGCGATGAACTGATCCGCGATGTCGTGGGGGGTGCGATGGTGGCCGCCGCCGCTCCGACCTTCATACTCGGCGAGCGGGTCGACGGTGATCTCGTGCTGGCGCGGACATTGCTGGGCGGTGTACTGGCCGTGGTGGATTCGTCGGTGATCGGGCTGGAATGGGCAGTAGCGATAATGCGGCATTCCGGCGGCGTCAACGCGTTCGTCGCCTCGAATGAGGGCCGTAGCTGGCTCCCCGCGGGCCTCTATCTTCCGCGGGAGATTTCGACGCCTTGGATGTGGGAGGTAGCGGACCCCGCGTGGGAAGGCGTGTCCGATCCGGCGCGGGTGCTCGCCGAGTTCGGCGCGGCGTGGGGACGCCGAACGGGTGCCAAGGTGACGGCCATCGTATCGTCGCAACCGATCGATTCGGCTATGCGCGCCCAACTGCGTGAGGTACCGATGGACGGCCCGGTATCCGCCTCGTCGGCAATGGATTTGAGCGCCGCGGCAGCGGGATTGGCGGATCGGCTCGGCCTGGTCGCCGCGCCGCAGTTACTGGAGCGGGTCGGACAGGTGCCGGCGCAGGGGATCGGATCGCGCTGCATCGACCTCGCCTGGGATGCCCATCGGCGCGTCGGACAGGCGAGTGCGCCCGACTCGCTGGGGTTGCCGGGTTTGCGTCAGCGGATCCTGGAGGCGATTCGGCGGCGTCGGGAGGTGGCTGCCGACTGGTGGGAGGAATTGCGCGATGCCGACGATTTGCTCGCGGCGTCGATGCTGTCGCGCCGTGCTGATGTAGCGCGGGTGGCGTTGGGGGAGTTGCGATCCGATGCTGATGGGCGGTCGGCATCGGAGGCGATGCTGCTGCGCGGGATGGTATTCGAGCGGCGTTGTGACGAACTGGTGCTGCTGCTCGCGGAGGAGCCGAATCGACAGCGTTTGCGCGATGCGGTCTACGCCCATGGGCAGATCGTCGATCATCCGTTGTTCGTGGACGCGCCGCGCGCGCCCACCGGCACCACGGCCGCGCGGCGACCGACGATCAGCGCGGGACCACCACGTCAGTCGTAGTAGTCGTCGTACTCGTCGTCCTCAGGAACAACCGCGGCGGGCTCCGCGGCCACGTCCGATTTCCGCAGGCTTGGTGCGCCCGGCAATAGATCCTCCGGATCGGGCATGCCACCGACGATATCTTCGATGGGGCCGATGGTTTCGCTGACCCGCTGATGCGCCAGCCGCGCGGCCTCCCTGGCCGCTTCGGTGACGGCCCGGCCGAGATCCGCGGCCGCGCCACGTAAGGCGCGCGGCTCCAATCGCACGTCGGTGACAATGCCGGACTGATCAACGGTCACCTCGACCGCACCGTCGCGCGAACTGGCCTTGACGCTCAGGGCGGACAACTCGTCCCGGATATCCGCGAGCTGTGCCTTTTGCTGCTCGTATTGCCACTGCTCCATCAGTTGCTGTCTACCTCGAATGCCGCCTAGCCTCAGCGCTTTCTACGCATCGTGACAACGATATCCGTTCGTATCGCCAGCGGCCATTGCCTGCCAGGGCAGCACTACCGTGCCGCCCACACCGCGGTTCCATCGTCGGCGGTGCATTTACACGGGGCTACTCCTGGGCCAGGATCCGTTAGGAGATGATCTTGACGGGTGCGATGGAAACGTGAAGCAGTAGGTCTCGGCAGCAGAACATCATCGGCATCGAAGCCTTGGGGCGGGGCCGCTCGTACCTGACCATGTGGTCAAGGATTCGGCGTCGAGCGGTTGCGGGAACGCCGCGGGCGTTGGCCGGCTTCGACCGCGATCCGGTCCTCCAGCTCGGCAGGAATATGCCCGATGATGTCCAACCTGTTCGCGATCAGCAATTTCCGCAGGACGGCCGCGACCTGAGCATCGACGGTGCGGATCGAACTGCCCCGGCGGGCCGCGATCGCACTGTTGGCCCAGCCCGCGGCCGCTAGAACCGCGACTTCTCGCTCCGCGCGGGAGAGTTCGTGCCACCGCGAGGGATCGGCACCACCGCGGCGCACGGTGGACGGCGACTGGTAGATAGCACCCGCATCCAGCAGGAATTTCCGCAATTCGTCGAACTCTGGCCGTAGCGCTTCGCCACGCTGCATTGCGGCTGTGAACGCGTCTTCGCCGAGCACCTTGGTCGCGACGGCAGCGGCCAGCTCGAACTCTTGGCCGAACCAATTCAGTTTCGTCGGTGCGATGCCGTGTGCACGGTGCAGCACGGCGCTCATACCGCACATATGCGCAATCTCGGTGGCCGCTTTCCACAGTTGGGCGGGGTCGCCGTCGCCGGATGCGAGCTGACGGGTGATGGTATGACCCAGTGCGATCATGTTGAAAGGGATAAACCACAACGCCGAAAAGGTATCTCCCTTGGTAAAGAACTGCTCGAGCGCGGTCTGGCCCGCCCGCATCGCCTCGTCGATCTCCCCGTGCACACATATCGCATACAGCCACACCATCTCCGCCCAATCCAGCGACCAGCATGCCTGCGCAGCGATGGCACGATCGAGATGTCGCCGGGCAGTGCGTACGGCTCGCTCGGGGTCCCCGGTGACCGCACAGGCCAGTCCTTCGAACAGCTCGCTGCGCTGCTCGCCCGCCCGGTCACCCGCATCGGCGAACTTCCGGCGCGCACGCGACAACACGTCGGCAGCGGCCGGATGCAGCTCACACATCAACTCGATTCCCCAGGAGAACTCCACCGCAGCGGGCAGACCGATATCGGCGGTTGGCGTATCACGCCACGTCCTACGCAATTCGAGGTCGGACACACAATGGGCTACGCATTCGTCCAGGAGTTGCGCGGCAACGGCTATCTCGCCCTGCCATATCGCATTCCAGGCCATCAGCGCGGTCGCATCGACCCGGAGCCGAGTCGATGCCGGGTCGATGTGCCGGATGGCGCGTAGCGCGCGTTCGGCCAGTGAAGTGGCGGCGCGATTGGCGACCCCGAAAAACGGGACCAGCCACGCCATGAGGGCCGCGACCGTCTCGAGGCCGACAACAATCTCGGTGGGCTCATCGAAACTGGTTTCGATGCCGATCAGAATGTTCTCCCAGGCGGAGTTCACCCAAGAGAACCAGTTCCGCTCCTCCGGGCCGAGCCAGATTTCCTGTCCCGCAACGACTTTGTCCCGGTAGTAGCGCCGGTGCCGAGCAAGCAGCCGTGTTTCGTCCAAGTCGTCGTCGCGGCGACGCAAACGGTCTCTGGCGAACACTCGTACGCTCTCGAGCAGAAAGTATCGGACCGTGGTCGAGGAAATGTGCGTAGATACCAACGACCGTTCGACGAGACGCTCCAACAGTCTGTCGATATCTCCCGCGGGCAAGGATGGATCGGCACAGACCGCCCGGATGGCATCGGCTTCGGCGCCACCACTCGGTATGTCGGCGCCATCGGTGTCGGAGGCGGTCGCGAATACCGATATTCGATCGAGCAGAAGTTGTTCGCGTTCGGTGCACAGCAGGTACGACCAGGCAATCGCATCGTGCACGCTGCGATGGCGGTCCTCCACCCCGGCCCTGGCACCATGTGACCAGTGCATGCGAACGTCATCGACATCGCCGGTGAGCTCCCGCAATACGATCGCAGGTGGTTGATGCCGTAATCGCGCGGCCGCCAGCCGAATGAACAAGGGATTATTGTCGACGTGCCGGCAGATCTGTTCGACGATCGTGGGTTGTTCATGATCATCGGGAATCGAACGTCCGATAAGTTCGGCACGCTGGCGAAATAAGTCGACTGCCTGGTCTACCGGCAGTGGCGGCACGGTCACAATGTGCTCATCGATCCAGCCGATCGGTTCCCGGCTCGTCGCGGTGATCGTCAGCCCGGGAACCGAACTCAGTAGCACCGCGACCAGATGGGCCACGCCGGACAGGACATGTTCGCAGTTGTCCAGCATCAGCACGGTCGGGCGTGTATCCGTCACATCGTTACCGACCAGCGCGTCCACCATCCCCTCCCAAGCCGACTGCCCGGTGGCATCGCCCCGTGCGACCGATCGCATCACCTCTTCGGCCACCGAGTCGGTATCCGCATCCGGCGCCAGCCGCGCGAGCCGGGCCCAGCAAACCCTCCGATTCGAGACGATCCGGAAGCGAAGCAGCGCCTCGGCTGCCAGCGTCGTCTTGCCGATGCCGCCGGGGCCGACCAAGGTGATGAGCCGCGCCTCCCCGGACGACAGCAACGTTTCAACCTGTTGTAATTCCGTGTGTCGGCCGACGAATCCAGAAACCGCGGCGGAAAGATCGCCGCGCCGATGAACCGCGACGGGGCAGTCGGCGGCAGCGGCCTGGGGATTGTGGCAAATGAATACCGAGCACATTGGACGTAAGCTACCTATGACTTTCGATGCCGACTTGAAAAACCTGCTACGACTCGAGCGTGATGTGGAAATCCGGATGTGCGGACGTTCGGTACGATGCCCAGCGTCAGGTGGCACGCTTGACTCAGGTGGGAGCGATCCGCGAACCCCGCTTGCGCGGCCTCGGTGAGTGACAGTCCATGCATTGTCGATCCAACAGCGCGCGTCGCGCGCAGACACCGGACATAGGGCCGGAATGCCATGCCCTGGGCGGCTATGTGTGCTGGTGGGTGCGAGTGAGTCGTCGTCATCGTATGGGCATTCGATGGTGGGCCGGATCAGTCGGCGGTGCGGACGACGTAGGCGCGGGAGAAACGATAGTCGGAGCCGCCATTCTGTTGAGCCTCCGGCATTCGGCAACCCATCCAGCGACCCTGGCCGTCGATTCGCTGATGATCCGCAGTACCGCTTGGGTATCGGAATCGGTGAGGTAGATGCGTCCCTCGTTTTGTAGATCTGACTTATGGACGTAGCTTCCTGCATCGTTCGCATTCGAGTCCACGAGCGGCCGAGCGCTTCTCATCGCATCATTCAGAAACACGATCTCGGCCTTGATTCGCTCGAGCGTACCTTGATTCATATCGTCTATGAACTTGACTTTCGGCGCGATGCGGTTTTCTTCTTCGATCAAATCCCGGATGCAGTTTCTTTGTTCGACCAAGTTCCGCAGGTATTCATTGGTCCACGGTCCTGTGCCTACTTTCCCATCGGCCAGATCAGGATTGTTCAGGATGAGTAAGAGCATGTCATTGTCGAGCGGTGGGGGCGGTGTACTGCCGAGGGGGCCGAATAAATCAACGCTATCTTGAAATGCTCGTTGAGCGGCGTTGACGGCCTCGTGCACCACGTCGTTCTCGCCCTCGGGGTGTACCAGGGTGACCGTATTCGGATCTATGTCCACATGGGTCTGGAGATCCCGCATCGGATGCTGAGGGTCAATCATGGTTGTGCTCTGCCTCGACCGCAGTGTGGTTCAATGACACGTCTATCGATGCCGTCACCCCAAAATCTGCACCGATAGCGTCGCACTACTCTCACTTTGCCCACCTGACGTCGCATGTACCAGTGGGATTGTGGCGGGGACCAACGGCGCCGCGCATCCGTATGTTGATGTCGAAATATACGTAAGTAAGTTCGGCCCGGCGGTCAGCAGTGTCGATTCGTGGCGCATCAGTATATCTGCGTCGAAATATACTTAAGTAGGTTCAGTGTGTCGGTGACAGCGTGATCCGATATCAAGACCGTTGACAAACTTCTCATTATTGGGAAGTTTGTTGGGGTGCGTGATTTGTCAGACTTGGATGGATGTCACTCAGGGCATCGGCATACCTGCACTGAGAACGCATCGTGCAACCGTTCCCTACCTCGTGCAGTGGATCGATAACGCCCTGGAACGCTTTGTCTACGAACAGGATCATGTGGTGGCCGAGCACTTCGCTCAAGTCTGCAGACGACCGCCTGAAGCGCGGGATGGTGAGCTGTTTCCCCGAGCATTACCGCGTTTCTGGTGCCCGGCGGTGCCGATGGGCTGTCGGCGACGGAGCCGATCCAGAAGATGGGGCTCATGGGCTCGCCCACCACGCGACTCCACTTCGACGGCGCGCGCATTCCGGACAGCAGTCGAATCGGCGCGGAGGGGCAAGGCTTCACTATCTGCCATGCGGGTCACCGCCGATCCTGTCCAACTGCTTGGTGGTGTCGGTTACACCCGGGAGTTACAGGTCGAACGCTACCTTCGCGAGGCCAGGGTGCTGCAGGTCGGAGAGGGAACAAATCAGATTCAACGAACCGTCATTGCGAACCATCTCACGTTTGGGTAGCGATGAACCGTGCGGCTCCGCGGCTTTCGTCGCGCTCCTGGTCTATCAGTGTATCCGGGTAGGAGGATTCGGTATGGCTGTTCCCGTCTCGCGGACAGTTCGGCATCAGACGTATAATGGGGGCTTGGACTGATGAGTGAAAATCCTCCGCCGCTGAATCCTGATTCGGGAATACTGCGTGGCGAACAAAGAATTCCGCAGGGGCAATGGCTTTACTCGCCGAATAAGCAGTACAGGCTGGGCATGGAGAATGGCCAAATGGTCATCCAGCATGTACCTTCCGGACAAACTATTAGCAGTACGAAGTATCAATGGACAGATGATCGTCCTACTCAGATCAGATTTGAAACCGAAAAAGACAGCGGCGAACAGACTAGACTCGAATTCCACGACGACGATGACAACGAGATCGCCAACCTATCCAATTCAAATCTTGTGTCGCAAAAGGGTGATGCATGGACCCCGCATTGGGACGATCAAGATGACGAGAGCATAGGGCCGAAGCAGTTCGTTCTAACGAACGACGGAGAGCTATTCGCTCTCAAAAATGACGTACCGGACGGTTGGGATGGAAGACGCCCTGACAACGCGAATATCATTTGGCACCTGGAGTCTTTCGATGACGCTGCGAAACGACTCTATGTGGGCCTGAACCCTGTGGGTCCAGACGGTGAACTTATAAAGGCAGGCACCAGGATCTCTGATTTCAAGCTGGAAATTGGAGTTCCCCCAGGTAAAGTCTCGCCGGAGCTTAGATCGTGGATCGATCTCGCCAATGCTCAGCTGCGTTATCTGATGGATCAGATGGGCAATGGTCAGAATCAAAAACCGAAATTCTTGATTTCTCCTGATAAGGACGACGACAACTGGCGAGACGCTAATATCGCCAGTGTTAAGGACCCCAATCCCGACGATGACATTCTCGCGAATGACCTTATCCGCGAGCTCGAACACAGGGGTCAGGGTTCGGGATTTACTGCAGATTCCTATGACTCGGCCCGTATGCGTGCCAACGCTCTGGCGACCCAGTGGGTAAGCGGGGATCTCAAGTTCGGGCAGTCAACTGCAGCGCTTACCGCACTGAATTCTAGTTACTATCGGACGATGTATGATACGATCCGTCAGACTCGTGAGAATATCTGGAACAAACTCACTTTGGGGGTCGAGGGGCATTCGCCTGAGCAGCGAAAAATAGAGACAGCGCCCGGCGTCCAGGATGTTGCCGAGGAGGTGTCGATTTACGGCGTGATTGGTAAGGCTGTGAAGGATTGCGCCGATCAGGTCGTTAAATACGCGGATGATGTCGCGCGAATTTCCAAAGAAATTCCAATCAGTTCTAACCCTCCGGCTCCCCCCGCGAATCCGGATCCGCCCAAGAATCCGGATCCGCCTAAGGATCCGCCGCAGAATCCAGCTCCGCCTAAGGATCCGCCGCAGAATCCAGCTCCGCCGCAGAATCCGCCGCAGAATCCGGCCCCGCCGCAGAATCCGCCTCAGGTCACCACCCCCCAGCCGCTGAGCACGACTCCGGCGGCCACGAACGAGGATTTCGGTTCCACATACGACGATCTGCTCAAAACGCCCACGGACACCGCCGGTTCGGTGGACAGCACCCAGCCCACCGCGGGCAGCGGTACTGGCGAGACCGCCTCGAGTAGGGACCTCGATTCCCTACTGAATGCAGCGATGAAGAATGTCTCCGGAACCGGGACGGGCACCGGCGCGACCGCGCCAAGTGCCAATGCCACGCCAAGTGCCAATGCCACACCGGCGGCCAATACCGGCAACGGCATGGCCGACCTGATGGGACCGATGGTCATGATGAGCGCTCTGGCGCAGGCGAATCAGTCCCGGCCGCCGACCGGCGATGACAGAGGCCACGACGAGCGGGATTCGCGCGAGGAGCGAGAACGGGCCCGTGAGCGGAATCGTGCCACCCAAACGGCGAATACCGAGCCCGCCGCGCAGCCTGCTACTCCAGGCGTCACAGCACCGGCCTACGCGGGTTCTCCGCCTCCGATTACGACGCCCGGCGCGATGGTGGACTACAAGCTTCCGGACGATTCGACCGTGCAGGTGCCGTCGACGGTCGCCGATGCTTTGCAGAAGCAGCAGCAAAATACCGCCATCGATGCGGTGGCGGCATATTCGGGAACGCCGGGCGAGTCGACCCCGAACCATCCGTGGGCAACCGTCAATGACGTCGCCCAGCTGAAGACCGGCGATGTCGTGCAGTGGGAGAAGCACAGTGCGCTGATCATCAACAATCAGAATGGCCTGCACCTCTTCGATCAAGGTCAACTCATTCCGTTGGATCCCAACAGCCCCCCGCTGACCGAAAAGTATGGGAACTTCTCGGGCTACTTCCACCCGACGGGCAATGATGTCGGCTCCAATGCCGACCGTGGAACCGCTACGGCGTCACCGCCGACCGTGAGCACACCGCAACAAGCCGGTCCACCGCCGGTCACACCGCGGCAAATCTGAGTGGCAGGAAGACATGAGCGCGAAGACCTACATCATTGAAGGAGGCGGCATGCGAAATGATCTGGGCGCCAACGTGACTCCGAGTTCGATGCCTCTGCTGTCAGGGGAGTGGTGATCGTGGCGGACATCTGGCCTCGCGATATGCATCCCGATACGATCTCGGCGGTGCAATCCGGTCGAGCGGTGGCGAACGCCATCGATGACATGCTGGAAAAGATCGACCGGATCCGTGCCCGCCGCCCCTCACCCAGTTCCCGCGTGATACCGGAGGTGGACGGGATGGGCAGACTCACCGATCTTTACATCGCTCCCGGGACTATCGTCGGCGCCGCGAGCAGTGCGGAGCTGGTGTCCGACATCATGGCGGCGATTCGGGACAGTACTTTCGACGCCCTGCGGCAGCACAAGATCGTTGTTCAGGAGACGGCCTTGCCGAAAGTGCCATGGCCGCAACCGTGACTCGCCGGCCCGGTCGAGGATGCCCAGGAGTGACACCGTGACAGATCTGGATACCTCGGAAGACGCCGAGGCGGAAGCCGCGCGCGATTGGCGCAATTCGATCTACGAGGTGTTCAACCCCGACTATTCGGTTGGCGTAGCGTGCGATCGCGCGGGCATGATCGTTGGCCTGTATCTAGGCGATGATGTGCTCGAGCGCGCCGACGACGGTTGGCTCGCGGCCGAGGTGCTGCGGCTGGCCAGGCTGGCCCATGTGAAGTCTCGGGTCGGTCGTCGTGCGGAGCTGCTGTTCAACGGTGGGCCACCGGATCTGGCCGACTTGTTGGAGCTGCCAACCGAGGCAGCGTACGACCTTATGGAGAAGACCGAGTTCGCGCGAGACTCTGACTACGCGTAGGCGGAAGCCGTACATGTGCGGCTGCGTCGGCATCCATCCATTTCTCCGAGTCCTCGGTCTCAATGATGGGGATGCGTGAAATGGAGAGAACCGTTGAGAATGGAGAGTTCGTCGATATGGTCGAGAAATTCGCTCAAGACCCAGAGGAACTGCGGAGATTGGGTGACGCCAACCGCGCCGCCAGCGCTCCCGCCTATGCGCGGGCCGAGGGAGATCCTGAATGGGAGGCCGAGTTCGAATCTCGGTACGGCAAGGCTGCCAACGCGTACCGGGTGTTCGCCAGTCGATACATCATCGAGCGCGGAATCGGCTACACCAAAGTGGGTGATAGCCGAAACGCTACGGGTGATCATTCGACAGCCGCCGCGAATGCGTTCGAGACAACAGATGGCGATGGCGGCGCACAGGTGCGGCGGACGATCCCGGACGCGTGAAGCCGAGGCTTCAGTTCTCGAGCGCCGACACTTGGTCTTCGGGGTGATGTCAGGGCATCATTGTCGCGAAGGCGGCCCGAATCTTGTGCGGCCATCGCGGATTCGCGAGCTGGGCGTGTAACCAATCCGTGTTCCATCCGACGGGGAATGATGTCGGCTCCAATGCCGACCGTGGAACCGCTGCGGCGTCACCGCCGACCGTGAGCACATCGCAACAAGCCGGTCCACCGCCGGTCACACCGCGGCAGATCTGACCTGACTTGCACCAGTAGGTGCGATTTTCGGGATTCGTGGTCGCGTTTGCGCTGGTGACAGGGCTGTGGTGTGTGGTTTTGGCACACTAACAGGTCGGTAGGATCCGGGGGTGGCGTTCATTCGCAAGGTCCGTTCCGCGTCGGGGGCGACCGCGGTGCAGATCGCGGTCAAACAGGGCCGCCGCGACAAGGTCGTCGAGCATCTGGGCTCCGCCCATACCGGCAGCGAACTGGCCGCGCCGCTGGAAGCTGCTCGTTACCGGTTGCACGAAGGCCAGCACACCCTCGACCTCGGCCTTGGGCAAGGCAGTGGGGATCGGCCGTTGGTGATCGAGGCAAAACGCTCACGCTGGCTGATCGAGACACTCGCCCTGGCGTGGCAGCGCTTGGGGTTCGACGTGTTCGATGATGATGCGTTCTTCCAGTTGGTGGTCGCCCGGATCGTCGAACCCACCTCGATGAGCGACGCGGTCCGTGTCGTCGGAGAGATCGGGATCGCACCAGCCCACCGCAACACTTACACTCGTGCGCTCGAGCGTTGCGCCACACACGATTACCGCGATCTGGTCGCCGCCAAGTGCTTCGAATATGCGGCCTTGACCGGTGGCCTGGCCTTGGTGCTCTACGACGTCACCACCCTGTACTTCGAAGCCGAGAAAGAAGACGGCCTACGTAAGGTCGGATACTCCAAAGAACGCCGCGTCGATCCGCAGATCGTGGTCGGCCTACTGGTCGATCGCACCGGATTCCCGTTGGAGATAGGGTGTTTCGAGGGAAATACTGCCGAGACCACCACCATCGTCCCGGTCATCGAACGGTTCCGGGCCCGCCACGGCCTCCAGAAAACGCCGATGGTGATTGCCGCCGATGCCGGCGTGCTGTCCGCGTCCAACCTCAACGACCTGGATGCGGCCGGTTGCTCGTTCATCGTGGGCTCGCGCGTCACCAAAGCGCCCGGTGATCTGGCGTCGCATTTCCATTGGCACGGTGACATTTCCACCGACGGGCAGATCATCGATACCGTCACCCCACGCCACGCGAAAAGCACCGTGAACTCGAAATCCACACGCGCGGAACCTGTCTGGGCCCCAGATACACACCCCAAGGCATGGCAGGCGGTCTGGCAGTACTCGAGCAAGCGAGCGGTCCGCGATAACCGGACCCTCAACGCCCAGGAAGCGTGCGCCCGCGCCGTCATCGACGGCACCACACCCGCCAAAACCACCCGCTTCGTCACCGTCCGAGGCGACGCCCGCACCCTCGACAAGGCCAGCCTCGAGCGCGCCCGCTCCCTGGTCGGACTCAAGGGCTACGTCACCAACTTGCCCGTGACCGAGATGATCGCGACCGAGGTGATCGGCAAATACCACGACCTGTGGCACGTCGAGCAATCATTCCGCATGTCGAAAACAGACCTGCGGGCACGACCGATGTTCCATCACACCCCGACGCGATCGAGGCCCACTTGACCATCGTGTTCACCGCCCTCGCCCTGGCCCGCTACCTCCAAGGCCGCACCGGCACCTCGATCCAGAAACTCATTCGCACCCTGCGCCCGCTCCAAGAAATCACCCTCACCATCACCGGACAACCCCGCACCGCCGCCGACCCCCTCACCCCCGACGCCATGACCATCCTCAACAACCTCGAAATCCCCCACACCAGACCACGATTGGCACACTAAAACGGTACAAGTCAGGTCTGAGCGGCAGGAAGACATGAGCGCGAAGACCGACGTCATTGACGGAGCCTGCATGCGAAATGAGCTGGCGCCAACGTGAATCCGAGTTCGGAGCCTCTGCTGCGATCAGGGTGATATTTCGGCCTCTCAGGCCCACCCAATCACCCCAGAAGGCAGTGCAATTCGGTTCAGTCCGGGTCCGCGGTAGCAAGGCGAACGACCTCATGGTCGATGGCCGCCAGAGTTCCGGGGTCGTGGACCTGGCGGGCGGCGAATCCCAGTGCGGCGCGATATGGGCCGACCTCGTTGGTGCCGATGTCGACCCCCCCGGCCGCAGCCATCAGGCGCCGGACGGTAGCCGGGTCGATAGGCGGATGTGGATTGGCTGGGGACCACAACTGCCACAGGGCTCGGCAGGTCACACCAAATCGTGCCGTTGAGGGCCGCTCAATGAGCCATTCGAGGAGGCGAACGTCGACGTCGGCGGCTTCGAAAAGGAGGGCTCGTACCAGCGCGAGATCGATCTCGAGCATGTCGTACTCGAGATAGGCGGATTCCTGGGCGGCGACCAAGCCGATGATGCCCTCCCTGATCTTGGACGGATCAAGCTCGGCATAGGCGTGTGAGCTGGAGTCGAGAAGTGCTTCGGCGGCTCTGCCGAGATCAGCAGGCTTCTCGGTCATGGCACACCTCGCTTCCGCCGGTCGGCGGCTAGGACATCGTTCGTCGTGAGCTTTTCTCCAGGGGTGCCGCCGGCGATTAGATGCTGGCGCACGGCCTCGAGACTTTCGGCGGGCAACCACGGAAGTGGCTGCCCGCTCTCATCAACTCGGCGGAAAGTGTAGCTCGAGTTGTTGTCGATGCACCAGATGTCGCTGGGCGTGCCATTAGCGTTGCGAACGTTATACAGCTCGCCCCCCGCTCGCGCTGGACCACGTGCGGTGCCCCCCTCGCCAGGCTGAAGGTCACCGTGTTTCATATAGAAATATAGATCCGGCGGCAGTGGCTTCATGAAGTCGGAGGAGTTCTGCAGCTCCGGTGCGAACTTGAAGTTCCCCTCGGCGTCGACCACCCAGAGGTACTTTTCAATGGGACTGAGGGACTTCAGATCAAGCGGGGTCCCGGGTGGAACCGTGCACATATTCGGAGGGTTGGTGTAGGGCCACTCGCTCGGCCGAGGCTCCGGCCCGCCCTTCGCACCGGTATCGGTGGCCGCTGGCGCTCCTATCGACTCGCCCTTCCCCGGATCGAGGGTATTCATTGGGGGCGCCAGCTCGGGCTCCGGCGGGGACTCCTCCTCGCGGCGTGCGCGGGCTTCTTCTTGTTCGCGTTTGGCGCGGGCTTCCTCTTCTGCGCGTTCCGCTGAAGTGACTTCCTCGTGGGCGGGTGGAGTCGTTTCTTCGGTGCTCGGCTGTGATCTCGGTGGTTCTTTGGACGTGGTTTCTTCGGGCCTGGTGCCATGCCGTTCTTCGAGGGTTCTTGGGTTGAAAGCCGGGCCGGCCTCATCTATTTCGAACCAGTAGGTTTTCTGGCCGTTGGGGCCTTCCTCGATGCCGTATCGATGTGCGAAAGCCTGGAGTTTCTGTTCGATGAGGCGTTGTGCGTGTGGTGGTATCTCGGTTCTTGCTTGGCTGTTCGGTGCCGGTGGGGTGTCGGGTCGCGTCACCTCGACTCGCAGGACGCGGTTGCCAATCGGGCCGGTCTTGGTGGCCTGTATTTCGCCGCCGGGCCCGAGGTAGACGTGTGCTTCGAATAGCGCTCTCCCTAGATGTACGGCGGCTGTGGCCTGGTTGCGGTTGGCCCAGTCGTTGGTCATCGCGTGCATGCCGTCGACCACGTCGGGGACGTTCGCGGGATCGTCGTGGCCCGAGTGTCTCTGGTACAAGCTGATGGCCGGGTCCGGTTCGGTACCGTCGGATCGGGGTGGCGGGGGAAGCTCGTCCGGCAATGGACGATCGATTGGGCGTTGGTGCTCGAGAGCCTCATTGAGGCGCTGTATGTGCGGGGGCACATTGTCGGCACCGGAATCGATGCCCTCGGGCTCCGTGGGATGGGCCGGAGAGTCGTCGGGGGTGGACTTGGGTACGGAACGACCTTCGCCGTCCGCGCCTTCGCCCGGTGCGGCTGTATCCGGTGCTGCCTCGCCTGGGGGATGTGGTGGTGTGGTGCCAGGTTTGGTGTCGGGCCGGGGTGTGTCGGTGTCCTGGCCGTCGTGTGTGCCGGGCTTTCCGGGCTTGGATGCGTCGCCGTCGCCTTGGTTGTCGGGTGGTGTGGGTTCGCCCTCTGGGGGTATCTGTGGGGGTTGCTCTTGTTCTAGCTTGTCGGGTTTCGGCCGTGTGGGTTCGGGTTGGGGTCTGTTGGGGTCAGGTGTATCGGTGGTGGGCGGTGGGTCGGGTAAAGGTCCGTCGTCGGGGTCGTCTGTGGGTCGGTGTGTGTCGTCGCGCTGGCCGTTGCGTGGTGTGCCGGGTTCAGGTGGTGTGGGTTCGCCCTCTGGGGGTATCTGTGGGGGTTGCTCTTGTTCTGGCTTGTCGGGTTTCGGCCGTGTGGGTTCGGGTTGGGGTCTGTTGGGGTCAGGTGTATCGGTGGTGGGCGGTGGGTCGGGTAAAGGTCCGTCGTCCGGGTCGTCTGTGGGTCGGTATGTGTCGTCGCGCTGGCCGTTGCGTGGTGTGCCGGGTTCAGGTGGTGTGGGTTCACGAGGGATGCGGGGTCCGGGATCGGAGCCGCCCGGTGGTGTGATGCCGCCTGGTGGCGGGGTGCCGCCTGGCGGTGTGGTGCCCGGGTGTGTGCCGCTGCCGCTGGGTGGGGTGCTCGGTGGTGTGGTGGAGGTACTCGAGTTCGAGGAGTCCGTCTTGGCCGTGACTCGCATCCCCGGCGGCAATGGGCGGGCGAAGACGGTGGCCGAGCCGACGAAGCCGCCGACGAGTCCTTGGATCACGCTCGTTCGTAGTTCGTCGGTGTTGGGGATGTGTCCGGTGACGATGATCCCGGCGCCTGCGCCGCTGATCGCGCCGGCTAGGCCGCCGACTCCACCGATCAGTAGTCCGCTGGTGATGTGCGTGCTGTAGCGGACGATGTTGGATTCCGATTTCGCGGCGAGCTTGCCGAGGAACTTGTTGATCCCGGGTGCGAAGCGTGAGGCGAAGCGTGCTCCGATGCCGCCGCCGACGCCACCGATGATCGCGGCATCTCGGACCAGGTCCCACTCCATCTTGTCGCGGTGATGGAATACCTCCTTCTGGTAGAACTGGGCACCGGTATTGACGGCGGCTGCGGTACCGGCACCGAGTACGAACCCGATGGCGGTGGCTTTGGCCAGCGGCAAACCCTTACGTTTGGTGGCGCACTCCAGCCCGACCTTTTTGATGTTGCCGTGGTAGCGGCGTGCGCTCGCGGTCCAGGACGCCTCGGCCGCCGCCCGATCCTCGGCCGCCTTCACCACGCCCGGTGCGGCCAGCCAGACATCCACCGCCAGCTGGGCCAGCAGCGCGATTCCGGTTCCGATTACTTGCAGTTTGGTGAATTCGCAGTCGTTGGCCTTCTGGTAGCACTGCTCGGCCATGGAGTCGAAGTACTCGGCCTGGTTGCACATATCGTCGCCGATCTGCACATTCCTGGTTGCTTTCGTGTCGGCGCTGTAGCCGTGCAGGGCGGCTTTTTCCGCTGTGGCCGCCACATCGTGCCGATTGCCGAGCTGTCGGCAGCTGTCGGCAGCCGCCTTCCAGTGGTCACCTTCGCGGCGCAGCGCGTCCTCATCGCAATCCGGCCAGTACCCCGCCACGGCCTCGACCAGCCACTTGGGAAATGCCGCCGGCAGCGCCAGAGTCATAACAATGCACCCAATAACACGTTGTTCCCCGGTCAGCTCCGCCGCTGCGGAACGGACTAATTCGTAAATCCGTCGTACGACGGCTGAATCAGTCGTCGCGTGTTCATCACAATTGCTGAACTGCTGTATCTCACGTCAGCTGGGATTGTGACAGTGACCATCGGAACTGCGCATCAGTATATTTGCTTGGAAAGGCGCTTAAGTAGGTTCGGTGCGTCGGCGACAGCGTGATCCGATACCTAGGAGCGTTAACAAACTTTCCGCCAATGGGAAGTTTGCGTGAGCGGGTGATTTGTCAGACTGATGCGGACGATAATCAGGGCGTTGGCCTACTTGCAACGCATCGTGTAACTGTTCTCTATCTCGTGCAGCGGATCGGTTACGTCCTGGAACGCTTTGTCTACGAACAGGATCCTGTGGTGGCCGAGCCCTTCGCCCATGTATGCACACGACCGCCTGAAGCGCGGTATGGTGAGCTGTTTGCCCGCATCCGGGAAGTGGTTGTCAACTGACTGAGAGTGCACCGCTTACTGACATTGATGGCGGCATCCTGACTCGGGAACAAAGGATTCGGCAGGGCGAATGGCTTTATTCGCAGAATCCGGGCTCCGAAAATAGCCAGTCGGCCAACGATCACGGTGGCGATAGCGGGGGCAACGGCGGGTCCACCGGTGCTCCGAATTTGACTCAGGTCACATCCGCCCAGCCGCTGAGCACGACTCCGGCGAGCATGAACGAGGATTTCGGTTCCACATACGATGATCTGCTCGGCACCGTGGGCAACCGTCAATGACGTCGCCCAGCTGAAGACCGGCGATGTTGTGCAGTGGGAGAAACACAGTGCGTTGATCATCAACAATCAGAATGGCCTGCACATCCTTGATGGAGGTCAACTTATTCTCTTGGATCCCAACAGTCCCCCGCTGACCGAAAAAATTCTGATTGTTGCTGCTCGTATCTATCGTGCATCAGTGGGTGTCCGACTCCGGCAATTCCCGGCCTTCGGCGGGGTGACTGCGCATTATCGGCACGATCCATGCTCGCAGTTCATGCGCGAATTCTTGGTTCGCGACCTGAGTGCGCAGCCGCTCTAGATCAGGGCGATGGGTTTCATTGACTCTCGACCACAAGGCTGCAATAGCTTCCCATATCCAAAGTGGCCAGTGCGCGCATGAACTCCGCACCGTTCGTGCGGGGTACGACTTTCATTCCTGCCCGATCCGGTACACCGTTGTCGTAATACTGTTGAGCGATCCGACTCCATTCGGATTCGGAGACGGTCAGTGTTACTCCTGACGTCGTGGACCATCGAAACTCGGCGACGCGTTGGGGTTTGCCAGATGTGATGACGTACATGGCAATCAAATGAGGGGTATTGGTCATTAGATTTCTTTATCGGTGAGTGGGTGATCATCTAAGTATTCGCCCATATTGCGGTAACCCGGCGGGTAGACTACCTTTAATGTCTCGTTCGCGATTGCAGCGCCCCAGGCTTCGCCGGTAATCTTGCCGTGCTGCTGAACCTCGGCGAGTCGGCGGGCGGCCGAATCGGCAGTTGAGGCGGGATAATCCAAAGACTGGAGATATGCACTGAATTCGTCGGGATCCACCGTTCTGAGGTGTTCGATCAAGCCGGGATCGAGTGGTTGATCGAAGTTTTTCACGACAGAATTAGATCGTATCATTCCCACTCCATCGGCCCTGAGATTCGGAAGTATCGACTCGTTGTCGATACCTGCAATTCCGCCCGGTACATCCGCGCGCTGGAGTGCGTTGGCATAGTGTCTGTCTCCACTGGCCATGATGTAATCGAAGACCGCCAGTGCCTGTCCTTGCGGGGTCCCCAATTCCCAGGCGGGGCCGTGGTTCGGCACGAACTCCTGCAGCGTGCCCTTACCCTCGGGGCCGGTCCACTCTCGTGTGTAGGGAATAAGGTCGAGGCCGAGCATCTGGTCGTCGATGCTCCAGGCGGAGACTTCGTTCTTGATGGCCACTGCGTACTCTTCGCGCTCGCGTGGCTTGTAGATGCCGATCGGATCGCCTTCGTAATAGACCACCTGGTTGAAACCGACTCCGCCGCCTTGGGGTATAAGTTCGATGATGCCGATCGGATTGCCTTGATAATAGACTTCGTACTCGTTACTTGTTTCGCCGCCTTGACGTACGAATTCGAGTTGGTCCGACGGGGGCATGTTTCGCGCGCTGAGCGGCTGTGTGGGATCGAACTCTGAGGTCGGCGGATGCTGAGGTCCATCCGGTTCGGGTGCGATTGTTTCGTGTGGTGCCTCCAATGGTGGGTCGGATGCGACCGGCTCGTCGCGGGGGTGGGGGCGCAGTTGCGGTGTGCCTTGGTTTTCGCCTGGCTCTCCGCTGCGTGATTCTCTGGGCTTTTCTCCGGGTGTGGGTTCTGCGGGCTTTGATGTTGTGGTTTCAGGCTTGGGTTCGGCCGAAGTGGGCTTGCGCGCGGAGTGGCCATTGCCTTCCGTGCCTTCGCCCGGCGTGGTTGTTTCGGCCTCCCCTGGCAGGTGGCGTGGTGGGCCGGATGCGACCAGCTTGTCGCCAGGGTAGGGGCCCTCCCTCGGTGTTGTGGGTTGGTCGTGTTGTGGGAAGGCGGGGGGTTCGAGGTCGCGTGGTGTGGTGCCGGGTTGGTTGTCGGGTCCGCGTGTGGCGGTGCCCTGGCCGTCGTGTGTGTCGGGCTTGGCTTTTCCGGGGTTGGATGCGTTGCCGTCGCTGTCCGTGTCCTCGGGTTTGTGTCGTTGGCCGGTTTGTGGTGTGTCGCCGTCGCTTCGGTCGCCGTGTGCTGCGGAATGGTCTTCGCCCGGTGGGACTGTGTGGTCCGGGTTGGCCGGAGCTGGTTGGTCTGGTTTGTGCGCGGATGGTGGAGTTGGTTCTGCGCCTTCTGGGGGCGCGGTGTGTGGCGGTGTCTTTGGTTGTGGCTCGGTCTCGGCTGGTTTCCTTTCGGGTTGCCTGTGGTCGGGGTCGGGGCGCGGAGCTGCTTCTTCGTCGGGTGCACGCGGGGGCCAGACCCGTTCGTCTGGACGCGGAGTGGCGGGTCTGCCGCCGGTCGGGTCAGGGCCGGTGGCGTCTGGGCGTTGTCCCGTCGTGCCGGGCGGATGTGGTCCGGATCCGCTCGGCGGTGTACCGGTGTCGGGGCGCGGTGCGGCGGGTGGTGGGGTGGCGCCGGGTCGCGACCCATCGGAGTCTGGACGCGGAGTGGCGGGTTTGCCGCCGGTCGGGTCAGGGCCGGTGGCGTCTGGGCGTTGTCCCGTCGTGCCGGGCGGATGTGGTCCGGATCCGCTCGGCGGTGTACCGGTGTCGGGGCGCGGTGCGGCGGGTGGTGGGGTGCCGCCGGTTGGCGGTACGACGGGCGGTGGGTGGCCGCCGGTTGGCGGTACGGGTGGTGGGTGGCCGCCGGTTGGCGGTACGGGTGGTGGTGGGGTGCCGCCGGTTGGCGGTACGACGGGTGGTCGGGTGCCGCCCGGTGGTGTGATGCCGCCTGATGGTGGGGTGCCGCCCGCCGGTGCGGGTGGTGGGGTGCCGCCTGATGGTGGGGTGCCGCCCGGTGGTGTGGTGCCGCCTTGTGGTGTGGTGCTCGGCGGTGTGGTGGAGGCACTCGAGTTCGGAGTGTCGGTCTTGGCCGTGACTCGCATCCCGGGTGGCAAGGGGCGGGCGAAGACGGTGGCCGAACCGACGAAGCCGCCGACGAGACCTTGGATCACCGCGGTTCGTAGTTCGTCGGCGTTCGGGAGGTGCCAGGCCACGACTGCTCCCGCGACCGCGCCGCTGCCCGCGCCGGCTAGGCCGCCGACTCCACCGATCAGTAGCCCGCTGGTGACGTGCGTGCTGTAGCGGACGAAATTCGATTCCGATTTCGCGGCGAGCTTGCCGAGGAATTTGTTGATCCCGGGTGCGAAGCGTGAGGCGAAGCGTGCTCCGATGCCGCCGCCGACGCCAGCGATGATCGCGGCATCTCGGACCAGGTCCCACTCCATCTTGTCGCGGTGATGGAATACCTCCTTCTGCCACAACTGGGCACCGGTATTGACCGCGGCTGCGGTACCGGCACCGAGTACGAACCCGATTGCCGTGGCCTTGGCCAGCGGCAAACCCTTGCGTTTGGTGGCACACTCGAGTCCGACCTTTTTGACCTTGCCGTGGTACCGGCGTGCGCTCGCGGTCCAGGACGCCTTGGCCGCCGCCCGGTCCTCGGCCGCCTTTACGACGCCAGGCGCGGCCAGCCAGACATCCACCGCCAGCTGCGCCAGCAGCGCGATTCCGGTTCCGATTACTTGCAGTTTGGTGAATTCGCAGTCGTTGGCCTTCTGGTAGCACTGCTCGGCCATGGAGTCGCAGTAGGTGGCCTGGTTGCGCAGATCGTCGCCGAGCTGCGCATTCCTGGTCGCCTTCGTGTCGGCGCTGTAGCCGCGCAGGGCGGACTTTTCCGTTGCGGCCGCCACATCGTGGCGTTTGCCGAGCTGGCGGCAGCTGTCGCCGGTCGTCTTCCAGTGGTCACCTTCGCGGCGGCACGCGTCCTCATCACAATCCGGCCAGTATCCCGCCACGGCCTCGACCAGCCATTTGGGAAATGCCGCCGGCAGCGTCAAAGTCACTGCGCCGCACCCGGTATGGCGGCCGGTTCTTCGGGCAGTGCCGGAACCTCGGCAACAATGTCGGCGACAACCGACTCGGCGACGAATGCCCGACGTGCGGTCGCGATCATGTCGTCGGTGATATCCGGATGAGCCAGGGCAATAGTGATCAATGCCGAGTCGGTGTCGGGTCCCAACCCCACGTGCATCCGCATCGGCTGACCGCCGACTGCCGCGGACAGTTCGGTCTCGAAGGTGCTGAACCGCGCTTCGGCGGTGTGCCCACCGCCGAAGCTCACGGCGTGGCCGATTTCCGTGCGGTCTCGACCAGCAAGCGGTGCAACACCTTTGCCGGCGTCGCCGCCTCCGAACCGTTGATCTGGACCTCGGTGAACGCGTCCGCCACCGCCATCCCGGCGTCGAAGCGACCGTTGTGGAATCCGTAACCGCTCAGCTGAGCGCGCCACTGCTCGTACTCCGAACTCGACGCGGTATCCACCCCCTCCCGCGGTGCGGTACCTCGGGTGCGCGTGAACTCGGCGATGAGTGCGTCTTGAGCCGCTTGCCTGGCGCGGAAGCTACCGGCGACATCGAGTGCGTGGCCGAGTTCGCGGACCATTGTCGAATACACCGGGCGCCGATCCGAACCCCGTGCGATTTTTCCGGAATGCGTTGCGGTGCGGATGTATTCGGCGAATACGCTGGGATTGCGGGCGACCACGGTATCGAGCACGATGCGACGGGTGAACGGCTCCGGCCCGGTGGCCCCCGCGACCCAGTCCCATTCCAAGCGGGTGGCGGATTCGGTGGATTCGGCGATCGCTATCTGCCGCAGATCGACATACGGGTACTGGGTGAGCACGTCGTCCAGTGCCGCCGCGACCTCCCGGATCGTGTACCCGTCGACGGTCGGATCGTCGAAGCCGACGAGCTCGAGATCATGTCGATCGGCCAATTTCCGTGCCAGCAACGCGTTTTCACCGAGGGCGGCGCCATCGGCCGCCCACGGATGACGCGCGCCGGATTTCGACTCGGCGCCGAAGGCCTTGCCCGCCGCCTTCGGCGCCGGACGGACGTGCTGCTGATTTTGGTCGGGCAGGTGCGGCGCGGATATCCGCGGCGGCATACTCGACGGCGCCGATACCCGCGGCGTGGTGTTGGTCGGTGTCGCTGACTGCGCGGATGCGGCGGCCGCCTTAGGTCCGGGGGTGTCCGATGTGGCACCGGTCCCGGACGTACCTTTCGACCACGGTGTGTTCGGTTGCTTGCGGTCGGCCGCGGGAGCGTCGACGGCCGGTCGGGCAGTGGCCGCTGGTGCCGCATCACCGGTGGTGGTCGCCGATTCCGGTCGGGGACCGGAGGTGTCGCGCATAATCGGCGGGCCGGCACCGCCACCGCCACCGCCACCGCCACCGTACGGACTGTTCAGCCCGGGCATGCCGTTTCCGTATTGGCCGCTGGGGGTTGAGGGTGCGGTGGATGTGGGAGTCGGCTGTGCGCTACCCGAGGTATCGGGTGTGACGGTCGAAGACGGCGCGGACCGATTGCCGGTTGTGGGTTGCGATCCGGTTGGCGATTGCGTGGCGTCGGGGGTGGAGTTCGTCGCTACCGGAGTCTGCCAGCCCTGCCCGTATTGATCGGTCGGCATGGTCGGGTCGACGTTGGGACGGTTGGATGGCGATTGCTGTACGGTGTCACCGATCATGCGAGCGGCCTCGCGATCCTGACGGTCGAAGCTGTCGAGGAGATCGCTGACGACCTTGCCCTCTTCGCGCAGGCTGGCGACTGTCTTCGCCAGGCTCGCGATTCCTTTGTCCCTATCCGGTACATAGGTCTCGGCGAATGCCTGGCCCGGAGCGTCTTTGCCCCAGGGTTCGCCTTCACGCTCGAGCGCGGCCTTCAACTGATCGAGTACGCGCTGCGCTTCGGCGCCGATATCCTCGAATTCCGGCACCAGTGCACGAAGTCGCTCCTCATCGACTTCCAACGACTGCGCCACACCAACTCCTCACGCCTGCTGCGGCCAATTCTCACGCGCGCCGCCCAACCTTCCCAGGAGTGGGAGTATTCAGCCTGCGCGCGGACCATCGTTCTTGGCGGATTCGCGGGCATCGCGCCAGCTCGGGGCTTCTGGTACCAGATCGGGCAGATCGGGCATGAGCTCGGCGGCGTCGACGATCGGTGCGATCAGCGCGTCGTGTTGCGAGCGCGCCGACCGCGCCGCCGCCTGCGCGGCCTCGACAATCGCCCGCCCGACATTTTCGGGCTTCGCGCGCATCGCCTGCGCGGTCAGTTGGACGTCGGTGACCACCCCGGTGCCGTCCACGGTCACCTCGACCAACTGATCGGATGAACTGGCCCGTACCCGCAGTGTGTCCAGTTGCTGCTGGATCTCGGCGAGCTGGGCCTGCTGTTTCTCGTAGACGTCCATGATGTAGTCGATCTGGTTTCGCATGCCGTTGTTCGCCGACCGCAGGCTTTCGAGCTCCCATTGATCCATTGCCAGCTCCCGCCTTGTTCATCGCTGCCGTCGGCGCTGGTCCGGCACCCGTTCGGCGGGATTCGTCGGCGCCACCGTCCGCCGATTATGGATCGGCGGCATCCGACTTCCCGTAGGTGGGAGTTCCTTCCGGATTCCCCATCAGTGGGAAGGATCGACAATGTTGAAGTCGGCGGCGGGAAAGGGTCTGATCGAACAATGCCGGAAACCAGCATGAATATCGACCCCGCGGTGCTGCGCCAGTTGGCGCATCAGCATGAGCAGGTCGGGCGCGATACTCTTGCCTGGTCGGAGCCGCCGCACGCGTGGCTGGCCAGCTTCGAGTCGACCTACGGCACTATCGCCGATCCTGTCCGTCAGGCGCTGGAGAAGTACTACAACGCCCGTGAGCGCGCCGGCAAGGCGCTCGCACAGGAGCATTTCAACACTGCGAAGTCGCTGCGGGACTCGGCGGATTCCTATGAACGCACCGACCACGAGATGGCGTCGCACATTCGAAACGTCGGACAGGATTCAGGGGGCACGCACAACGGGCCCCCGCCCAGCGGCGTGACCCCGAATACTCAGCACACCCCGTCGCTGGGTGGCCCCGTTGGTGGGCCCGGTGGACCGGGCGGTGGACCAGGCGGTGGGCCTACCTCGACCGATACCCCGATGGCGCCCGCGGCATCGAATGGTTCGACACCGACGAGCGGCGCACCGGGCGGTCCCGGCGGCACATCCGCTACGCCGGCCACATCCGGTATGCCAGGGGCGGTTTCGCACCCGGACCAGACGACCGGGACATCCGGCGTGACAGCCGGAACCACACCATCGTCGGTATCGGCCGGTCCGCTCGGCTCCGGTCCGGGCGTGGGACCGGTGTACACCGGTTCGATGGACGATCGCGGTTCGGGTCAGCCACCGGCCGGGCCCACCGCGGCCGGCGATGCCACCCCGATGCCGGTGCCGATGGGCACACCGTTCGCGTCCGCCGTAGCCGCCGCGAAGGACAAAGAGGCCGAACCGGCCTATGTGGTGGGCAATGCGGTGAACGACGATCTGGTACTGGCCAGAACCCTGCTCAGCAGTGTGCTCGCGGCCGTCGATTCGCCGGTGGGGATGGCCTGGGCGGTTGCGGTGATGCGCGGTCCGGGCGGTGCCGGTGTATTCATCACCTCGAACGAGGGGCGCGGCTGGCTGCCCGCCAAGCTCTACCTGCCGCGCGAAGTCTCGACGCCGTGGTTGTGGGGTGAAGTGCTCGGCCCCGATACCGACACCTCATCCTGGGAAAGTGTGTCGGATCCGGCCCGGGTGCTGGTCGAATTCGGCCTGGCCTGGGGACCGAAGGCGAACGCGGGCTTGTCGGCGCTGGTCTCCTCCGGCCCGATCGATCCCGGTCTGCGGACGCAGCTGAGCGATGTGGCCATGGAAGGACTCGTCGGTCCGACCTACGACGTCGACTTGCGCGAGTTCACCCCGGATACAGCGGACCGGCTCGGTCTGGTCGGTTCCCCGACCGCGCTGCAATCCGTTGCGACCGTGTCGGATGAGCAGGTGCGCGAGCGCTGTGTCCAATTGGCGACGGACGCGCACACCCGAGTCGGTCGGTCGGTGGCCGCCAGCGCGGATGCGGCAGGGGCGCGGCAACTGCGCGAGCGGATCCTCGCGAGCTTGGCGGCGGGGCAGACCGTATCCCGGCAGATATGGGATGAACTGCGCGATGCCGACGATCTGCTGGCCGCATCGATGCTGTCGCGCCGGGTCGATGTGGGCCGGGTCGGACTCGGCGACTTGCGAGGTGACACCGAGAATTCGGCATTGCGCGACATGATCTTCGAGCGCCGCTGCAACGAGTTGGTGTTGTTGCTGGCCGAAGAGGCGGAGCGGCAGAACCTGCGCGACGCGATCTACGCACACGAGCAGGTCGTGGCCCATCCGCAATTCGTGGAGGTTCCGGCCGCGGTCTCGGTTGCCGAGGACGAGCGGGTTTCCCGCCCGGCGGGTGCTGCGGTCAGTACCCCTGCGGTCGGTGCTCCCACAGTGAGTGCTCCGGTCACGGCCGGACCGCCGACCGGGGCCGTGGTCGCTCCGACATCGCCGCCGCCTGTCGTTGCGCCGGACCGACACTGAGGTCGTGGGACGGTGACTGCCGCTGTAGTTCGATGGCGGCAGTCTCGTCTTGGCCGAGCCGACCGGAGCTTGCGTACTACGCGGTACTCCACGTGGGCGTGCCATAGACATTGAGTTTGTCGATGCCGTGGTCGGCGGAGAAGCCGAGTCCGATTGCCGAGTAGTGCCAGATCGCCCCACACGATTCTGCTGCCTGGGCGAGGGCATCGACGGCGTGGGTCGTGCCGTGGTGTCGAGACGCGATTTCGTGCACGAGCTCGGTCAGGTCGTCGCCTTGCCGTGCGCTGATGGACAGACCGAAGGTGGGGTCGCCCGCACCGCGTTGACAGCAGACGAACCAGTCGTATTCGTGCAGCTTGGCCGCATCGGCGCCACACCGAACGAACTCGGACAGCATTTCCCATGCCGGATCACCGAAGTGGCGCGTCAGCTTCATCGGCACGGCAGCGTCGCCGCGCGTGGCCTTCAGGTAGATCTTGTGGTTCACGTTGCCGAGCGCATCCACCTCGATCGCGGCGCCCGCAGGCTTTATGAGCTCCTCATGATCGGGTACCGACGCCAATCCAGCGAAACCGGGCAATACACTGCACAACCGCTGCAGCGCCCCCGGCACGATCGTCGGACCGCCGTATACCTTGAGACGGGCCGCATGGTGCGGCGCCGCGGCATGATGCACAACCCCTATCCACGTAGCGGAGCGGTACCGCGCTGAGACTTTCGCAGGATCGGGATATAGAGCCGCGACGAAAGACTGCAGCATATCGGCGACCACCTCATCGCCGTTCGGCAACCACGCGACGAGATCCCGGATCGCGGCGACCTGAGCAGAAACGCGAGAGCTGAACTCCGTCTCCTGCGTCGCGGTCTCGGTGATATAGCGAACCGCTGGCGAGAACTTCCCTCGGCCACCGCTCACACTGGCTTCGAATGGAGCCCCCGAGATGGTCAGTGTGCTGGCTCGCTTCCCATCCGGCCCGCGCGCATCCAACTGTCCGCTACAGGCGCGTTCCGCCATGGCGCGGATCGGTTCCGGGGCACAACTCGGCACCAACCGCTCGGCCAAATCGACGAGGAATTCTCCGGCAGCTCCAGCCATCACCATCGTCAGGATCGCCCGGTGTTCGGATGCGGAAATCCTTGGAAGGCACCGAATTCGGCTCCGTCCTGCGGATTGCCATTCTCACCCATACGGACTAACTCCCTCATTTCGACCGACATCCTCATTCTTCCGCATCCCACCCCTGGGAACAGCGCGCACATGTGACGCTGGTCGGCCTCGGCGCGGCACTATGCCACGCCGACCTCAGTAGCGCGCCGATGTATTCTGGCGGCGTCTCGCCGGTTGGTCGGGATAGGAGAGAGAAAGCAGGGGTGTGGTGGTGGGTGAGACCTCCCAGGCAGTTGCCGCGGCGTGCGAGTTCCTGGTCGAACACCAAGACCCCGATGGCCATTGGCGCGACTACGCCGAATTGCCGCCGGGCAGATCCGAATCCTGGATCACCGGATGCGTGGGTGTCACGCTGGATTTTGCTGCGGCAGTCGTCGCCCCCGATTCCAACCATGCCGGGGCCGTAGACCGCGCCGTTGCCGTGTTGCGGGACTCACAACGACGCGGCGGATGGGGATACAACCGCAACGTCGCATGCGACGCCGACTCCACGTCATGGGTGGTGCGTCTGATCGCTACACGTGATCCTGAACCGGCACTGTTGAAGGGCCTCTTCACCGACTACCTCGCCGCAAGTGGCGGCGTGCGCACCTTCCGATCGCCTGCGCTATTCGGGTCCTGGGCCGATGAACACGACGAGGTCGCCCCAATGGCCGGGCTTGCTCTCCTCGCGCTCGGCGACGATGCGACCGCCGATATCATCCGTATGCACATTCTGAGCCGCCACCGAGAGCATGGCAGGTGGCTTCCGTTCTGGTGGCGGTCGGACGCCTACGTAACGGCCCACAACCTGACCTTCCTGGCCCGTTCCGGGGGGATACCCCCGCAGATTGCCGCAGCGGAGCGGGAACGCTCGAGTGAATTTGTCGACCCTGTGGACTCGGCCTCAGGACAGGAATCATCCTTCGATACAGCTCAGCGTCTGATCACCGCTGTACACCTGCGCGCATCCGGTCACGCAGAACTGCTCCGTCAGGCCGTGCTGGCGGCACAGCTGCCGGACGGCAGCTGGCCCGCCTCGCTCGGGCTGCTGGTCCCAGGCCAATGGGATCCATCCACCCAGATATTCGCCGATAATCGCAGGTTACTCAGCACGGCCATGTCCGTGCTGGCCCTAGTGGACGTTGCGATGGCAGCCCAATCGCTGAAATCGCCGGGCGGGGAAGAGATTTAGCTCGGGTTACGATGCCCAACGAGCTGGCTGTCGGACTGACACAGCTAGCCGGCTGCTGCACCGACCTGAGGTCGGCGTGGCTGGCTGGAGTCAACAGGCAGGCGCTCTGTCAGCAAATAGCGGGATGAATGAGGATCTATGAGAGACATCCACCCAAACGTACGCGCTGGAGCGAGCCTGAGGCGGGAGTTGCGGAACCGCATCGCGGACATGCGCGAACGTGCCGATGCGATCGTTGCGCGTCGTCCGTCCCCGAGCGGCTTGGTCATTCCCGAGGTCGATGCGATGGGACGGATGCGGGATCTGTATCTGGCGCCAGGAACCTGTGCCCGGTTCGACAATAGGGAATTGGCCGACGAAATTGTGATCGCCATCGCCGAAAGCGCCAGGGATGCGCGGCGGCAGTACGAGATCGCCATGAACAACCCCGACAATCTGCCACGACCGCTCGCGGAGATCATGCGGGAATGGCAGGCCGGGCCCGCGTCGGATCGGCAGCCCCCCAATTTTGGGAAGGCGGGAGAATGAAGCGGAGATAGCTGGTGGGAGGATCAGTCGAGCATGCCCGAATACCTGGTTGTCGAGCCAGATGAGCTGCGCGCAATCGCCAAGCAGCACGAAGAGACCGCGGCAAAAATCCGGAAGTGGGGTGAAATCCCGCATGCTTGGCTCGCCGAATTCCCGGTTACATACGGCACGATCGCTGATCCGATGCGCTCGGCTCTGGTGGACTACTACAAGAAGCGCCACGACCGTGCCGAACGACTCGCCGTCGATCATGAGCGGACACGAGACCAATTGCTCGAGGCGGCAAGATCGCTCGAAGAAAGCGATCAGGCCGCTGGGCGTCACGTCGCCCAGTCGGGTGTCAACAACCACGGAGCTCCGTTAGGCGGTCCGGCACCTGGCGCGCCGACGGATCCCGCGCCGCGGGTACCTACCGGCCTGGACACGCCGAAGTCGAACGGCACCCAACCGGTGCATCCTTCGGCCTACACCCCCGAGGCCCCGGGGACTTCGGGCGAGACCGTCCGCTCCGACCAGGTATCCCTGCCACCAACCGCATCGGCGCTGCCACCAACCGCATCGGTGTTGCCGCCGGTCGCCTCAGCGCCACAGATCTACGCCACCGCGCCGACCGAGACCACGCCACCCTTGATCGACGTACCGGAGTCCGGTGCCGCCATATCCATGGCTCCGGCTGCCGACACGAACGGTACCGCGGGTATGGCTGGCGGGATGCCTGCACCACTGGTGACGGACCCATTTGCTGCACCAGTCGTCGCCGGTGGTGCAGACATGGCTGGCGGGATGCCTGCACCAGTGGCGACGGGCCCATTCGCGGCAGCGGTCCACGCGGCCGAGGATAAGCGGGCGCTACCGTCGTTCGTAATAGGTGAGCAGGTTGAAGAGGACTTGGTGCTCGCCCGCACCCTACTCGCCGCGACCCTTGCCGCCGTAGCTGATTCGGCGCTCGGTCTGGAATGGGCAGTGGCGGTGGTGCGAACCCCCATCGGGCCCATCGTTTTGCTGACCTCGACTGAGGGCCGTGGCTGGTTGCCACCCGGACTGTTCCTGCCGTCAGAGGTCGCCCTTCCGTGGAAATGGGACGCTGTCCTCGGCCCTGCGGCTCGGGACACCACTGCGGCGTTGGAAGACACCACCGATCCGGCCCGGATACTCGCCGAGTTCGGGTTCACGGCGCGCCACACGAGTGTCCGAATCAGCGCCTTGGTGTCGTCTGCGGCAATTCTCGACGACCTGAGCACGGCCCTTGGCGAGGATGTGGCCATCGAGGGTTGGGTGTCCGCCGCCGAGTCCGCGGTCGACCTCACTGCGCCGGGTGTCGGACTGGTCGACAGGCTCGCGCTGGCAGGTTCGGACGAGTTGCTGCGCCTGGCGGAGATGGTGCCCGAAGCCGAGATTCGGCCCAAGTGTCTCGAGCTGGCGCGAGCCGCGGATGCATGGGTCCGCGCCGCCATCTCCGGCGTCGACGATGAGAGCGCCGCTCGCCATGCCCGGAGGCAACGAATCCTCGATGCACTGGATGCCGGTCAGCCCGTCCCTGCGAGCTGGTGGGGCCAGATGCGCGCCGCTGATGACATCGCGGCGGCGGCACTGCGGTCGCGGCGGGTGGACGTGTCATTTATTCCCATTGGCGGCGTCCGCCCAGATGTATCTACCGAAGCCCTTCGCGGCATGGTTTTCGAGCGCCGTGCCGACGAACTGTTGCTGTTGCTCGCGCGCGAACCTGACCGGCAGACCCTGCGCGATGTGCTGTACACGTACGGCCAGATAACTGAGCATCCGCTGTTCCCGGTGGCGGTGCGGGTGATGACGACCGGCGCAGGTCTGGCGGTTCCAGATATCGAGGTTGCCCAGGGTATCGGGCCCCGTGTCCATAGCGTTGGTTCCGTCAGCGTCGGTCCCATCCATCTCGGTGGGGGTCCCCCGCCCATCACCGAGTTGCTGAATCGTCCGGCGGGGTCCGAGGGCTCCAGCGAGCAGAGGAGAGGCTGATGGGTGACTCGGTCGCCGATGTCGTCGGTTCCATCAAAAAAGACTACCGGCACGGGAGCTGGGATAACGCCGGTTTCCAGGACGACCAAGCAAAAAACTCGCTGGACAAGCTGGCCAAGTTGGATTCAACCCAGCTCAAGCAGGCTTTAGACGAACTCAAACAAGCCGAACAGGAGAGCGGTGTAGACGAGATCCTACCGGAACTCGCCCACGCCGCACGCAAGCACGGCCTCGACGATAAATCTGAATACAAATCCATGATCGACGCGCTTGCGAGAGGTGATACAGACGCAATCGTAGCTGCCCAAAAGAAAAAAGAGGATGATGCCGATAAGCCGGAGTTCGAGGATTACGGGTCTAAGAAGTTCACGGGAGAGGATAAACATGCGTATGACGTTGACCTACCCCTACCCCTACCCCTGCCAAAGGGGCACAGCAGCCAGCTGGAAGCCCTGATCGATGACACCAGTTTCACCATGCAGTGGGATCTCGACACTCTCGGTGTCGGTAACCCGAAGGAAAATCCCGAATTCACTCGAGTGCTCGACGGAGCCGAGGTTAAGAGCGCGGGCGGCTGGTCAAAAATCAGAGACGCGGCCGATGGACTACAGAAGCAGCTGGAAAAAAGGCAGAGTGACTACAAAAAAGACCACAAAGAGGTCTCGAACGCCACATACAAATCCGAAATAACCGGTAAGGACACCTTCAAACAGCTGAAGCAGATGGTGAGAGAGCTCGCCGAGCACCTCACGTTCGAGCCTGGTGGCCTCACGCGTACCGGAAACACGCTCACGGAAAACTCCGGCGGGCGTAAAGAAGAACAACATCAGGTGGCCGTCTACGAGAAGAATACGAAAGAGGGCACCAAGGGTTATGGCAAATATATCCTGACCCCTGAAGCGGAACAGAGATACTACGTCAGGATAATTGAAGAGACAGTTCACAAATGGGACAAGGTATACGCGGAAGCGGTTAAGTTATACCAGAAGGAGGCGGAAAAGGTCGACGGCTCCGGGGATGATCCGCCCAAGACGCCAACCCCAACCCCAACCCCGACGCCCACCCCAACCCCGACGCCAACCCCAACCCCTACCCCCGCCCCGACCCCAACTCCCACCGACGAGGACTACAGCAAAACTTACAAGGATCTCTTCGGCGACGGTTCGGATGCGAACACTGCTGACGGCACGGCTGACGGCACTGCTGACGGCACCGGTACCGGTACGAGCGGCCTGAACAGCAGCATCCTGGCCGCGGTCAATTCGGCGATCAGTGCGATCGAGAACGGCAAGTCGGGAACCGGCGCGAGCAAGTCGAGGACCAACGCGACGCAGGCCGGGTACAACACGGGCGGCGGCGGATCGTCGGGATCCGGTGGCATGGATATGGGCTCGATGATGATGCCGATGATGCTCATGCAGATGATGTCGCAGATGATGTCGCAGATGATGGGGAACAACGGCCAGGACGACCGGAGACAGCGCGAGGAGGATCGCGACGAGCGGCGGCGTCGGCGCAGGGAACAAGAGCAGCAGGCCGCGGCACAGGCACAGGCGCAGGCGCAGGCACAGGCACAACAGGCTGTTGCGACGAACACGCCGACCAATGTGGTCCAGGCGGACGTCAGTGCGACACCGCCGCCGGTGGGTGCCGGTGGGCGGTCGATGGTCGATATGAAGCTGCCCGACGGCACGACACAGAAGGTGTCCTCGGCGGTCTCGCAGGCCGTGAACAAGGAGCTCAACAATCCGAACGGCAGCGATGCCAGGTCGGCTTACGCGGGCACTACCGGACAGCCCACGGCGGGCAGTCCGTGGGTCTCGGTCGACAGTGCGCACCTGCAGACCGGTGACGTGGTGCAGTGGGCGAATAGGAGCGCGATTGTCGTAGTGGAACCCTCGGGATTGGAGGTCATCGTCAACGGCCAGCTCGTGCCGCTGGACCCGAACAACCCACCCGATGGCGGCACCGGCGGTTACGGAGAGTTTCAGGGGTTCTTCCACCCGAGCGGCGCCGATCTGGACAATTCCGCGCCGCAGCCGGAACAGGCATCGACGCCGAGCACCCCAAGGGTCACCACCGCGCCGGCGGCGCCGACAGCTCCGCCCGCGGTTCCACCGCCGATGACGATCTGACATGGCACTGCGGTCCCCCTGAAATTCGAGGGGGACCGCGGCGGACCGATCGGTGCCGCGCTCGTCGCCGCGGCGGCATTGTGAGTTGCCGACGTACGAGTCGACAAGCGGAATTCAGTTCGTGCCTGACCAATTCGGCCGTGGTAGCTACGGGCAGACGATATCGCCTGCCCGTAGCGGGACGAAGGAATCAGCGGTTACGCCTGCACCACAGGCGAATCCACGGTGACGTCGTCGTCGAGATCGTCCTTGTGCGCTTCGTTGGTATCGGCATCGGTCGGAGTCGATCCGGTCCGATTCACCGCACGTCGGACATTGGTGCGAGCCGACACCGGGGACATGTTCGCGACCGGCGTGGCCGATGCGGCGGGCGCACTCGCGCTTGCCGCCGGTGCTGCCGCCACGGGTTGGCCGGTACCGGGTGCCGCTGGGGCCGGGGCGGGACTGCCAGGCGCGGCCCCGGGTGCCGCCGCTGCTGGCTGGCCCTCGCCGGTCTTCGCGCCGGCTTCGGCCGCGTCTTTGTCCTTGTCTTTGTCTTTGCCGTGCGGCTTCAGCAATTGCGGCAACTGCGACACCAATGGCATTGCCATCATGGGCAGCATTGCGAGCATCGACATCATTTGCCCGAGCCCACCGTCGCCACCGCCGCCGCCAGAACCGCCGGATCCGGACTGGCCACCGCCGCCGCCGGATCCGCCGCCGTCGGAACCGTTGTTACCGTTTCCGGCCATATCCTGGTTGAGCTGGTAGACCGCCTCGACCTTCTCGTAGACGAGGTCGATCGCCTCGGCGACCAGTTTCATCAGGGCCACCTCTTGCGCGGGTTTGAGCTTCCCGCTTCCGGCGGCCTTCAGCTTCGTCTGGAGTTCGGTGACGATCCCTTTGATCGCGCGCAGTGTCTCATCACTGCCCGCGGCGACCACGATGGAGGTCTTCATGACCTTGGTGTCGTAGGTCAGCAGTGCGGTCTGCCGGGACTGGACCTTCGCCAGAGCTTGCTCGTACTGCGTTTTCATCAGGCTGTCGCCGATGCTCTCGTAGATCACCGGTCGCAGCAGATCGTCAACCTTGGGCGGCAGCTCGGGGGTACCCCGGCCCAGCAGATCGACGGCCGTTTGGATGGCCTCTTCGGCCATGGCGATGAATGCCTTCAAACCTGCCGACGCGCCTGGTGGCGGTGTCAGTTTCACCGTCCAGTAGTGGCCGGTCTTGGGCTTGCTCGGAGTGCTGGGGGTTGGGGTGGCTGGAGTGCTAGGGGATGGGCTCGGCTCCCCGACCGCTATTCCACTGGATGGAGTGCTAGGGGATGGGGTGCCTGGAGTGCCGGGCGGTGGAGCGCCGGGCGGTGGAGCGCCGGGCGGTGGAGCGCCGGGCGGTGGAGCGCCGGGCGGTGGAGCGCCGGGCGGTGGGCCCGACGGAGCGCCGGGCGGTGGGCCCGACGGAGCGCCGGGGAATGGTCCGGATGGAGCTCCGGGGAATGGGCCGGATGGAGCACTAGGCGACGGTCCGAAGGTAGCGCCGGGCTCTGCGGGATTGCTAGCGGTCGGGGAGCCGAAGAGTGTCTGCCAGGTCTCGGCTGCGGTACCCACCAGTTCTGCCGCCATATTGTCGCCACCGCCTCCCAGAAGTTGTCCTCATTGTCGTGTCTTCCCGCCGCTGGGAAGATGAATCATTCGCGCAATTGCCTCATAGTCGTTGTCATCCCGAGATTCGGGGCGACCGGTGCCAACCGGCGAAACATTTGGCGAGCAGGTCCGGAGAGGCGGTCGGTGATGAGCGAGAGCGAGTCGGTCGAATGCCACCGGAATTGACAGGCGACCTCAACGAGGTCTTGCGTGCCCTGCTCGGGCTGTACGGAAACGGACAACCCGACCCGGCCGCCACAGCGAGCATCGTTCAATCGGTCACCAACGATATGAGTGCCCACGCCGGAAGAGGCGTGGCCAACTACACCGATGCGCGCGGCATCCAATCGACGATCGCGGAATCACATGCGGGCAAAGACGGTGTCGTGCACAAGACCGTGGGCGAGGCCGGGGACGGTACGGTCGGCGGACGCAATCGCTTGACCAATCAGATCGCCGATCTGCAATCGCGAATCCAGGCGATCGCATCGGTCGGCGATACCCGGTTCAGCGGCCCCGCCCTACTCGAAGCGGCGCATACGACCATCGCCAAAGCGGCCAAACAGGTCGATACCGATGTCGCGGCGGCGCGTCAGCGGGCGGCGCAGATCATGCCGCCTGGCATGCCCGAACTGTCCCGGCGAAAGGCCGGCAGTTCGACACCACGTCGTCGTCGGCGCGCTCGTTCGCGATCCGCGTTGCTGTCGAACGGCCGGCGCGGCCGACCTCGGGTGCCCTTGGATGGAACCGCGGGTAGCAAGGCCGTCGGCGCGGCCAGCGAATGGCTCGGCGCACCGTATATCTGGGGTGGGGGTGGCGCCGGTGGACCGAGCGGCGGTGGCTTCGACTGCTCCGGTCTCACCCAGTACGCGATCGCTCAGGCCTCCGACGGCCATGTGGTGCTGCCGCGGACGACCTACGAGCAGATCTACAGCGGAGTGCGGGTCTCCCCGGCGGATGTGCGGCCCGGTGACCTGGTGTTCCCCGCGAGTTCGTTCAGCGCGCGGGGACCGGAGCACGTCCAGTTGGCCGCGGGCAACGGCATGGTCATCGAGGCGCCGTATTCCGGTTCGACCGTGAAGTGGTCGCGCATGTCCAGCGACGCAGTTGTGGTGCGGGTGCTGTAGTGGCGGTGGAGATTCCGCCGGAGGTCGCGGAATTCCTCGACTGCTGTGGGGTTCGATACCCGGATATCGACGAAGGCGATGTGCGCGGGCTCGCAGTGAAGGTGCGCACGTTCGCCGCGAATGCTCACGGGCCCGGTGGGGATGCGATCGCCGCGTACGAGCGCCTGGCCGCGACATGGGCCAGGTCCGATGGCGACCATCGGGCCGAGCTCGATCGGGTATGCGCCATCATCGCGAATGCACTGGATGCGGTGGCCTACGTCATTACCGTGACGAAGGCGGTGGTCCTAACCGAACTGGCCGCGCTCGCAACGACTTACGCGGCCATGGCGGCCACACCCGCGGCCCGGATCGCCGGACCGCTCGTCACCACCGCGGCACAGCGACTGTGCGCACAGATGGAGCGGGCGCTGATCGGCTACCTCGTCATTGAGGTGATCGGGCGGGCCGTCGAACCGCTCGGACGCAACCTCGACAAATTGTTCACCGGCGCGGCATCAGTAACGACCCCGCCCGCCGAACGGGTCGACGAACCGCGAATGCCCTTGGCGCCCCTTGCCGAACCGCGGATACTCGACGTGCCCCCTGCTCAACCGCAGCAGTCCGGTGCGGCCCCTGTTGACCCGCGGTTGTGTGGTGCGGCCCCTGTTGACCCGCGGTTGTCTGGTGCGGCGCCTGTCGAGCCGCAGCAGCCTGGTGAGGCGCCTGCCGAGCCGCAGTTGTCTGTCGTGCCTCCTGCTGAACCGCAGTTGTCTGGCGCGGCCTTTGACGAAGACGTGCCGGCCGTCTCGGGTGTTGCCCAAGGTGGTCGAGTCGGCCCCCACACGCAAGCGTCGCTCGGCCCGAGCCGTTCGCGTGGCTTCGTAACACCGTGGGCGCATGCGGTCCGGGCATCGGCACAGCGCGCGGCCAGCTCGAAAACAATGCCCGCCAAGGCCTTCCAATCCTTGGATCGGCGCGCGACAACGGCACGCAAGCCGCGGGAAACACCGTGGTCGAAGCTCGCTCGGCAATCGGAGACACCATCGAGCGAATTGGCTGGGGCCGCCACCGTGCCTACGATCCGGCGCCGCGCAGACGGCGGTCGGTGAACGGACCGCCGAACGAGGGCGGCGGCCGACGGTGTTGGGATACCGACGGCCGCCGCGTGACAGATCGTCGGGGTTTGGGGGTGACGATCCGCCTCTTGCCAGCCGATGGGCGGCTGCCGGATCACGGCCACCAACCACAACTGGAGGGGCTGGGTCTTCGGGATGAGGGACCGTCGACCCATGTTTCAATATACCGCTAAATAACGGTACATTCAACATCGAGCCGATAAAAAGTGTGTCCATAGACCCGGTCGTCGGGTAACGATGCTGTCTTCCCAGTCTTGGGGATAGTTCGGTGGTCGTGACCATGCGCCGAAATGGTTATCTTCGATCCACGAGGATCGTCGGAAGGGAAGTCCGAGTTGTCTGCGGCCGAGGACGCGTTCTACACAGGTGTGCAAAGTCTGGCGCTCGTCGCCGGGGGCGTGCGAAATGAACATCAGGCCGCGGCTGCCTTTCGCGCCGCCACGGACCTGGATCCGGATATGTGCGATGCCTGGTTGGGCCGCGCCATGGCCGGTGAAGTCACCTCTGAAGTGATTTACGGTGCGTACCGATCGGTGCACAACCTGTACCGGGATCAGCAACGGGCGGGTCTGGTCGATCGTGCGCTGTGGTGTCAGGTCGAGATCGGCGTCTTCGGGCTGCGCGTGGCCATGGCGGATCGGGATCAGATCGCCGTCGCACAGGCATGCTCTTATGCCGATGGCGGCGAATGGCAGGAAGCCGCAGCGATTCTCGCCGAAGTGCCGCCCGACGATGTGGCCGACTTCGTGCGGATGTCGCTGTTCTTCCGCACCAAACAATGGCTCGATGTGCTCGCCGCGCGCAATGCCAAGCCCGCGCTCGAGGATGGGCTGCTGGATATCGCGGCCGAGCTGATGACGGCACAGGCGCTGGCGCATCTGGGCCGGCTCGGCGAGGCCCTGCCGCGCGCGCAGCGCATTGTCGAGGACAGTCAGTCCGGTAATCTGTCCTACATCTGGGCGGACGCGCACTTCCTGCTCGGCATGCTGCTGCGCCACGACGGCGAGCACGATGCCGCCGACAAGATCCTCAAGGGGCTGCAGGGTTCCGCGCTGTGGTCGGACCGCCCCGAATGGCAACGTGCGGTGCGGGACAAGAGCTATCGACTCGAGATCACCAGCGCCGAGGTCATCGCCTCGCGCACCAATCAGTGGGATCCGAAGTCCGGTGACGACCCGACCGAGGTAGCCGCATCCGCCGCGAAGCTCGCACGCGAGTCGCAGCTGGAGGAAGCCTCCGAGCTGCTGCGGGCGCAGATCGGCATGGACTCGGTCAAGGAGCAGGTCGACCGGCTCAAGTCGGGTGTGCTGATGGATCAGGTACGGGCCAAACGCGGCCTGGCCGTGGATTCCCGATCGCAGCATCTGATCTTCTCCGGTCCACCGGGTACCGGCAAGACGACCATCGCCCGCGTTATCGCCAAAATCTTCGCCGGGCTCGGCGTCGTCGAGAACGCCGAGGTCATCGAGGTGTCGCGCAACGATATGGTCGGCACCCACCTCGGCCATACCGCGCCGAAGACGAACGCGCTGATCGATTCCGCGCTCGGTGGTGTGCTGTTCATCGATGAGGCGTACACCCTGATCCAGGAGGGGCTCTCCGGTGGTGACGCCTTCGGCAAGGAAGCCGTCGACACCCTGCTGGCCCGCATGGAGAACGACCGCGACAAATTGGTCGTGATCATCGCGGGTTACGAGGACCAGATCGACCGATTCCTGGCCTCCAACGACGGTCTCGCATCGCGGTTCACCAAGCGCATCCGCTTCTCCAGCTATGACGCCGACGAACTGGTGCGGATCGCCGATCATATTGCGCACAAGAAGGATTCGATTCTGTCCGGCGAGGCCAAAGACGTGCTGCGGGTGCGGTGCGAGCAACTGTCGGGGCAGAGCAAGAACGGTCGGCGGCTGATCGATCTGGCGGGCAACGGTCGTTTCGTCCGCAATGTGGTCGAGTCCGCCGAAGCCGAGCGGGACTACCGTTTCACCAAAGACAACGCGGACGTGCTTTCGATGACCAATGAGGAGTTGATGACCATCGACTCCGCGGACATCACTGCCGCGCTCGCGGGCTTGGCGCCGGCCGCGACGGGCTGATCCGCATGGCACGCTTCCGGGTGGTGACCAAGCACCAGATATCGGGCTGGCGGTTTCTGCTGCGCCGGATCGAGCATGCGCTGGTCCGTCGGGACGCCTCGATGATCGATGATCCGCAGCGCGGTCGCTCCACCGCGCTGTCGATCGGTATCGCATTGGCCTGCATGGTGATCGCCGGTGCGGCTGTGATGGCGTTCTTCAAGCCCGCCAAGAAGGTGGGGGATTCGAAGATCATCGCGGAAAAGGACACCGGCGCGCTGTACGTGCGCGTCGGCGGTCGGTTGCATCCAGCGCTGAATCTGACCTCGGCGCGGCTGATCGCCGGTTCGCCGGACAATCCGGTACCGGTCTCGCGTGACGAGTTGTCCAAGTATCCGCGCGGGCCGTGGGTCGGTATTCCGGGTGCACCCGGCGTGATCGCGGACAACGGCGACCGGGCCTCGTCGTGGACGGTGTGTGATACCGCGAAGGTCGGTGCGGCGGCACCGGTCAATCCGCAGACCGGATTGCCGACCGTCGCTTTGTCGCCGGTGCTGACCACCGCAATCAGCGGTCCGCTGACCGTCGACGGCGATGCGGTCCGCGGGTTGGCCGCTGATGAGGCGCGGCTGCTGCGCGATGACACCACCACCTGGCTGGTGTACTCCGATCCACAGCAGGGCATTGTTCGGGCGTCGATAGATCTGAGTAATTCGGCGGTGATCCTGGCCCTTGGCATCGATCCGACCTCGACCGTGGTCTCGGCGTCCAAGGGTTTCCTCTCCGCCATCCCAGAGGTGCCGCCGCTGCGCGTGCCCGAGGTACCCGGTGCGGGAAATACCGTGACATTCTCCTCGGGTCTGAGCGTGCCGGTCGGTTCGGTGCTCACAGTATCGGCGCCTGATCGTGGCGCATTCTACTATTTGGTATCGGAATCCGGTGTGGTACAGATCAATTCGGTGCTCGCATCGATCATCCGCAATGCCGATTCGCACGGTTCGGTTTCGACGCGGACGGTCGGACCGGATGTCATCGCGGCGAATCTGCGTCCGGGTGCTTGGCCCGGGACGGCCGCCTACCCGACGCGACCGGTACACGTCGTCGACCCGATGCGTTTGGGGGTGACCTGCTATCACTGGTGGCGTGCGGGCACCGATCAGAATGCCTCGACCGAGCTGCTCGTGGGACGGCAGCTGCCGTTGCAGGTGGACGAACAGAATCGAACCGTCGGTCTGGTGACAGCCACCGGTTCCCGCGGCACCACCGCCGATGCCGCGTATCTGCCGCGCAACACTGGGCGCTTCGTCCAGGTGACCGGCGCGGACCCTGGATCGCCGCGGCGGGAGTCGCTGTTCTGGATCTCCGACAGCGGCGTTCGCTACGGCATCAATGCCGTGGTGGAGCCCAACTCCAATCCGGATTCGACCTTGACGTCGCTCGGACTGCGAACCCCGGTGCCCGCACCGTGGTCCATCGTGTCACTGTTCGCGGTCGGCCCCACTCTGTCGAAGAAGGATGCCCGGATCCAGCACGACGGCATCCCGACGAATAAGGCCGTGATCGGCCTCCCGGGTGGTACCTCGTGACAGCTACCCGCCGATTCGTGCGGCCCGCTCGGATGGTGCGTGGACCCAAAGCTCCTGCGGTGACCGAATTGCGGCTGCAGCCGCCGACCGAACTGCCCAAGCCGGTGCCACCGTCACGGCTGAAGATGATCATGCCGGTGGTCATGGTGTGTGCCATGGCCGGGATGATGGTGATGATGTTCCGCGGCGGCGGGCAGATGTCGCCGATGATGCTGATGTTCCCGATCATGATGCTGGTTTCCATGGGCGGGATGATGGGCGGTGCGTTCTCCGGCAGCGGTGCCGGAGGCGCGGCGAGTCTGAACGAGGAACGCAAGGACTATCTGCGCAGCATTACCGATAACCGCAAGACCGTGCATGCCGCGGAGTCCGAACTGCATAACTACCTGCGCTATACCCATCCCGGTCCGGCCGAAATCGCCGCGTTGATCGGTGGCAAGCGCATGTGGGAGGTCCAGGTCGCCAGTCCGCAGTTCCTACGGGTACGGGTCGGGCGAGGTCGGATCGCCAACCAGGTGCGGGTCATCGTGCCCGAGGCCGCGCCGACGTCGGATCTCGATCCGGTCGGCGTGGTCGAGGTGACCCGATTCGCGAAGGCGTATTCGACTGTCGGGGGTATGCCGGTCGCGATCAATCTGCTTTCGGCGCCGCAGATCGGTGTCGACGGCGATCCCGATACGGTGGCCGCGCTGGTGCGGGCGATGATTGCCGAGGTCGTCGTACTACACGGCCCGGATCAGGTCGCGGTCGCGGCGGTACTGTCGAATCCGGACGCACCGGAGTGGTCGTGGCTGAAATGGTTGCCGCACACCCAACATTCGAGTGATACCGACGCGATCGGGTCGAGCCGGATGGTGTATCGCAGCGTTTCGGAGTTGCGTGCCAAGGCGTTGGCCGGACTCAATCGTGGTCCGTTCTCCGCGAATTCCGAACCAACGCTGGATCGCAAGCACTATCTACTGATCGTCGATGACAGCAGTCCGGCCACCGATCGGGATATCTCCGGTATCGACGGCTGCACCTGGCTGCGGCTGGGCCGGGCCGAGCAGACCTTGCCGAGGGCGCTGAAGTTCACGGTGGGGCCCGATCGGGCGCTGCACGAGGTTACCCCGCGCGGGCTGCGCCGGGTCGGAGCCGCCGACGGGATGTCGGTGGCGACGGCGAAAGCATTGGCCCGCAATATCTCCCCGTACCGGCTGTCCACCGTGGTCGAGGCCGTGGTCGCGGACCAGGCCAGCGGTGGCACGTCGTGGGAGGACCTGGTCAACATTATCGATCCGGGGGCCATCCGGGTCGAGCAGCAGTGGCCGCCCCGCCGTGACGCGGACCGATCCCGGCTGAACATTCCTTTCGGTCACGACCCGGCCGGTGGCGTGGTCCATCTCGATATCAAGGAATCGGCCGAGGAGGGTATGGGCCCGCACGGCATGTGCATCGGCGCCACCGGTTCCGGAAAGTCGGAATTTCTTCGCACCCTTGTGCTTTCAGCGGTGGCGACGCATACCCCGGATGCGCTGAACCTGCTGCTGGTCGACTTCAAGGGCGGCGCGACCTTTCTCGGGTTCGACCGGCTGCACCATGTGACGGCCGTGGTCACCAATATGGAGGAAGAGGCAGATCTCGTCACCCGCATGGAAGACGTGATCAACGGCGAAATGGGCCGTCGGCAAAGGGTTTTGCGCGATGCGGGCAACTTCGCCAGCGTCGCCGACTACGAGCGGGCCCGCGAACAGGGTGCGCAGCTCGCGCCGCTGCCGACGCTGTTGATTATCCTCGACGAGTTCGCCGAACTGCTCGAACAGCATCCGAACTTCTCCAAGCTGTTCGTCGCGATCGGCCGGTTGGGTCGCTCGTTGCGCATCCACCTGCTGCTGGCCTCACAGAAGGTGCCCGCCAACCGGATGGGTGAGCTGGAAGCACACTTGTCCTATCGAATCGCGCTGCGCACCAACCAGACCGCTGATTCCCGCGACGCCATCGGTACCGCCGACGCGTATCACCTGCCGAAGAAGCCGGGTGCGGGTTATCTGCGAGTCGGTTCGGGTGATCTGCAGCGATTCCAGGCCGCCTATGTCGGCTCGCCGTATGTCGCGCCCGCGCAGGCGTCGGCATCCAGTGCCCAACGGGCCAGGCGACCCGGCGGTGGCTACCGGCCGCCACAGCAATTCACCACGGGGCACATAATCGATGTGCGGCCCGCGGCGGTCGAGCCCGAACCTGTTGTGCAGCGATCGGAGACGCCGGAGGGTGAGCCGGTGACCGTGATGGAGACGGTGCTGCAACAACTGGGCGGATTCGGCACACCAGCGCACAAGATGTGGCTGCCCCCGCTGACCGTGCCGCCGACTCTGGACAAGTTCATGTCCGCCGTGACTCCGGGTTCGCTGCAATTGCCGTGGGCGATTGTGGATAAGCCGCGCCAGCAGCGTCAGGATATATGGTCGGTCGACTTGTCCGGTTCGGGTGGCCACGTGGCCGTCGTCGGCGGTCCGCAGTCCGGTAAGTCGACCGCACTGCAAACGCTGATCATGTCCGCTGCGTTGACGCATACGCCCGAACAGGTCCAGTTCTACTGCCTCGACTTCTCGGGTGGTCTGTCCGGACTGCGGAATGTGCCGCATGTCGGGTCGGTCGCCTCGGGACGCGATGGCGATCGGGTGCGGCGCACCTTCGCGCTCATCACCAATCTCATCGCGAGTCGACAGGTGCTGTTCGGTGACCTCGGCATCGACACCATGCGCGAATTCCGGCGCAGGCGCTCCTCGCCACGAGAATCGGCGGAACTCACCGCCCGCGGTGACGAACACGGCGATGTCTTCATCGTCGTCGATGGCTGGGATATCGGATTCGCGGTCACCGGACCGTATTTCGACGAATACCTCCCGGTCATGGAGTCGATCGCGGTGCAGGGTCTGAACTACGGCATCCACTTGGTGGTCACCAGTTCGCGCTGGGCGGCGATCCGTCCCGCCATCAAGGATCTGTTGCAGACCCGGGTGGAGATGCGGCTCGGTGATCTCACCGACACGATCTTCCTCGGACAACGCAATGTGGTTGCCGCGATTCCATCCGATCGGCCTGGTCGCTGTATCTCCAACGACGGACTGCACATGCTGACCGCGCTGCCGCGCATGGATGGGGTGGGCGAGGCCGAATCCGCCGGTGCGGGTATGGCTGCCGCGGTCGAGCAGCTGAACCAGAAGTACCAGAGCCGCCGGGCTCCGGAGGTCAAACTGCTGCCCGCCCAGATCACCTTGGCCGAGGTCCGCGCGGGCCGCCCGGAACCGACGAATCTGGCACAGCGCCTCGTGGTGCCCTTCGGCATTCGCGAATCCGATTTGTACCCTGCCACAGTCGATTTCGGTGTTTCGACGCATCTGGTCGTGCTCGGCTCGTCCGGCTCGGGCAAGTCGACGGTGCTGGCCGCGCTGCTGGAGTCGATCCGGCTGCAATTCAACAAGGATCAGGCCAGGGTGCTGTTGGTCGACTACCGCCGCCAGCATATGGACTCCATCCCGGACGACCAGTCGATCGGCTATCTGACCAGTGAGCGCGATCTGCGTGAAGGGTTGCCGCCGTTCGCGGAGAAGATGCGCAGCCGACGCCCTCCGGACGGTGTGACCTCGCAACAGCTCAAGGACCGCTCATGGTGGTCCGGGCCGGAGATCTTCGTGGTGATCGACGATTACCACATGGTCGCCCAGCGAGGTATGCCCAATCCACTGGATCCGCTCAAGGACATCATTGTCGACGGCCGCGACACCGGTCTGCACGTAATCGCGGCCCGCAACATCGCCCAGGCTGATACCGCGCTGTACGACAGTGTGCTCGGACAGATCAAGAATCTGAATTCGTCGGGCTTCATCATGGACGGCTCGAAACTGGACGGAATTCTGATCGGCGATGTGAAGCCGACCAAGCAACCGGTGGGCCGAGGCATCTTTGTCGAGCCGCTGCACTCGCGCCGGGATCTCGTGCAGTCGGCCTGGACGCCACCGGAGGACTAACGCTGGTCGGCAGTGGCGCGGAATGTATTCGAGATCGATTCGACGAATCTTCCCAAGACTGAGAATGCCTTAGCGTTTGTGCTGTACCGCTCACTACGAGTCGGTGCTCACGTTAGGAGAACTCTCATGGCTCTCGAAGTCGACCCGGCGCATCTTCCGGTAGTCAGTTCCCAACTCGACTTGATTGCCGACCAGGCAATCGCTTCGCTCGCCGCGTCGGCGGCTACCTGCGTCGTACACCCGCCGGCGTGGGACATCGTGAGCGCGGTGGTTCTTCCCCTTGCGACCGCCACGTATGGCGTATCGTTCTTCAGTTGCACGGGTGAAGGATTCGTGCATCGCGAAGTTGGGTCGGCGTCGCTGCCGTCAACCGCCCTCGCCTATTCCGGAAGTGACGTCATGAATAGTGGCACCGTCGCGTCCATAATCGCGGCCATCACCGAGGAACCCTGGTAGTCCGAGCCGCAGGAACGAGCGAAGGCTGATGTCATGCCAGGCATATGGGATGCATTTCCTCCGGAGGTAAACGTCGGCAATCTGCTCGGCGGTGACGGGGTAGTGGCCATCACGGCCGCGGCCGATTCCTACCTGGCCGCGGCGCACACATTCGCGGCTGCCGCGGGAAGCACCGCCTCCACGATGGCCGATATGGGTGGGACCTGGACTGGCGAGTCGGGTGATCTGGCGCAGGCGGCATTCAGTCACCATACGAAGTGGTTGCAGCAGCAGTCCCATGTCGCCATGTCAGTGTCGAAGGTATTGCACAAGCTGGCAGCTACATTCACCGGTGCCCATTCCGCGATGGCGGGGGTCGGTACATGGCTGGCCGCGAATCGGATGGAGCACTTCATTCTCGTCGCGACCAACGCGATCACCGGGAGCGAGGGAATTCCACTACTTCTCAACCAACTCGAGTACTTCGTGATCTGGGGCGCTGCTGCCGCAGTGATGGACGGCTACGAGGCCGCGGCGGTGCATACCCTGGGGACGCTGCCGCCGCCCGCACTGTCGAAGCCCATCGTGACGAATCCGGGCCCACTGCCGCCACCGCCGAACTTTCAAGTGCCGGTATACGAACCGAAGGTGGGCACGCCTAACAACAACACGAATACGAACAACAACACGAATACGAACAGCAACACGAATACGAACAGCAACACGAATACGAACAGCAACACAAATACCAACAACAATACGAACACCAACAACAACACCGGGGATACGAATACCGGTAATACCGACACCGGCAATACCCCCACCGACACCGCCCAATCGCCGACTCAGCCCGCGACAATGGATCCGAGTGAGGTTACTTCGCCACTGAGCGATTCGGGATCGTATGGCGGCACGGACGGGTCGGCCGGGCCGCAGGGATTCTATGGAACTTCGCCAAATTCGCCGACATTGGCGGGTTTGAACGGGGGCGCGGGAAGTCTGGTCGCGTTGAATTTGGCCCGGGGCGGACTCGGCTCGATGCCGGGTGCGTCCACCGGATTCCGGATGCCGTCCAATTGGCTGCGTGGTCCGGGCACGGCGTACGGCGCGTCGTCCAATCCGGGGGGCACCGCACCGTCCGGCCGCGCGGCGCCGCGGCGGGGCGCGATCGCACCGAAGGCCCAGCTGCGTCGCCGTCGTCGGGACGAGGAACGCAAACCAGGCAAGGTATTCGTGCCGGGTGAACAGTTGGAAGTGCCGGTATTGGAGAAGCCGCCGGTGATCGGCGTCATCGAATATGCCGATGAACGTCCGGAAGATGTTGTCGTCGAGGGTGATTCGCTTGTGGGTATCCTCGAGCGCTCCGATGACGACGAGCGTTCGGATGACGCGGCGGCGGTAGCCGAGCCAGAGCCTGCCCGGTGAGATACCGCGGCGGAATTTAGATCCACTCCAGAGAGGAACAACAGTGACCACCACTTACACCGGTGATCCGAAGGTATTGAACCAAACCGCGGTCAATGCCATGGCTTGCCAGGGCGAACTCGAAGGCTATCTGCGCAGCTGGATGAGCCTGCGTGACGAATTCGCCAGCGCGGTCCACGGTTCGCAAACCGGTACGCAAATCCAGAACACGATGGACACCGCGCACACCGCCGGTGTGAAACTGGCCCGGACCCTGCAGGAAATCATCGACACGCTGAAAGACACCGGTGTCCACATCGACGCGACCGATCTCGAGAACGCTGCCCGTATGGCGCGGGCAGTCGAACTCGGTACGAACAACACGGTCGACACCGGCTCGTGGCAGTAAAGCCGCGTGTGACGCATTACGAATCGTAATAACCCATAGATAAGGCTGGCAGGCAATGTATAACAACTACGCAGGCGTCGATTCGGCGAGTCTCAACGTGCAGGGCGTTCTGAACGGTATGGACTCGAACGCTATGCACTTGCACTCACTGATCAAGGAACTCGAAGGCGTCTTCTCGGGTTTGGCCGCGGATGTCGCCAAACCGCTGATGGACAAGTTCAAGGCGGCGCTAGGCAACGCCCAAGAAAGAACCGGCTACCAGGGGCAACTCATGCAGGTGAAGGACGCGATCTCCCAGACCACCGGCTCCGAGGGCTTCCTGCGGGAGACCGACCACCAGCAGGGCGCCAGGTTCCTGGCGATCGGTGGCGTCTAGTAATCTCACAGCCCCCGTCCGCTTCGTCGGCCCGGCCACGGCGAAACGAGGCTGCGGGCGACTGGTCAATTGGTGAAGGTGTGGAAACTGATCCGATCGCGATCGATCTGAATGTCGATGCCGCGCTGTTGTTGCGAGACATGGCCGGCATCGATTCCTACCCGCCGATCCTGGCGTTGATGCCGAATATCTTCGACGTCGACGACCTGGAGCGGGTGCGCGCTGTCGTCGCGGAACAGCTCACCGAGGTGGGCATTATCGACGGCGACCGCGTGCACCCGACGGTCGAGCACTGGTTGCAGTGCCTGGACCGCCCGGATGTTGAGCTGATGGCGCTGGTGTTGGCCACCGGACTGGATGGCGAACAAAAGGGCATGCTGCGCATGTCGTTGGTGCGTCGCGGCGATACCCATGTTTTGGCGGTGCGCTGTGACGACGAGATCGTCATCCAGGCGGTGTACCAGCAGGAACAGCAATTGGATTCGGTATGGGCCGCAGTCGGTGCGGCGCTGGGATCCACTCCGGCACTGAGTTTCGCGCCGGTGACCGTGGCACAGGCCGAGCTCGCCGAGATTCCCGGCGACCAGGACGGACGACGGCAGGCACTGCTGGAGTTGGGGGCGCAGCCGCATACCGCGGGTGTGCTGGGCCGGGCACTCGATGAGGTCGTCCGGCGCGCGGAAGTGACGGTGGTACAACACCAGGACGGAGTCGAGCTGAAGCCGAAGTACGGTGTGAGCGTGCTGGACACGCTGTCGGGGCGCATCGTTGTGACACCGAGTGTGGCGATGGACGGGGAAGTTCGATCGACATACACACCCGGTGACGACGCGGCACTGCACGCCGCGATCGTGGGACTCGTCGAGTTGTTGCCGGGCCGAAGTTGGTTCGATACCAGCCGGATTGGTTGAACGTCCCAATGGGTTTTTGGAGAGGACGACAGATATGAGCCGAGCGCCGAGTACCAATGGTCATCCGGCCGAGTCCGTCCGACACAAGGGCGGTTACGACGCCTTTTTCATGGAAGCGGCGCCGGAGAGCGGCCCAGCGACCGGCAGCGTCCCCGCCCGCCCACAATCCGGCTACAGCGAACCGGTGATCGGCGCACGCGATCAGTCGATCGCGCAGACCGCGGCGGGTGCCGCGGGTCCGGTGTCAGCGCAGAGCGTAACCGCGTCGGAAGCCGGTGCGGCGCGCCCCGCCGCATCGCATCCGGCCACACCGAATGTGGCTGCGCCAACCGCGGACTCGGCACGCGAGAGCTATGCGGCGGCTACGTCTTCGGCGCCCGAGATGTGGACGGCCCATGCGGGGGCCGATCCCGCTACCGCTCGGATCACCCACACGGCATCGGCGAACACATCGAGTAGCGACGCCGGGCCCAGCGCCGAAAGAGCCAGCGTCGAAAGACCAGGCGCCGAATCCACCGATACGCCATGGCAACCCGCCCAGGCGACGAACTGGGTGCTCGATCGCGTCGATCGTACGGCGGCGCCGCAAGTCGAGGTGCTGCCCGCGGCATTGACCTCGATGGACCTGTTGGCCGATATCTCGGCGGCCAATCGGGCCAGGCTGCAATCCAGCACTGGTGTGCGCGGCGCGCTGAACAAGGTCGGATTCCGCCTCGGCCTTTCACCCGCCGAGCAGCGCGCCGAGGATCGGCGCGCCCGAGTTCGCCGTCAGCTCAACACGCCCTACCAGATCGCGGTGATCAGTGTGAAGGGCGGCGTCGGCCGCACCACCACCGCCGCGACGCTCGGCTCGACCTTCGCGGCGTTGCGCCCGGACCGGGTCGTCGCCGTCGACGCGAATCCGGACTTCGGCGATCTGCCCACCCGCACCGCTCCGCACCCGTACGGCCTGACCCTGCGTGATCTGGCGCAGGCGTCGAATCTCGAGGCGTTCTCGACAGTGCAGTCGTTCATGTCGATCAACTCGGCCGATCTCGCCACCATCGCCTCGCCGTGGACCATCGAAGCCAGCGAGGCACTTTCGGGCCGCGAATACACCACGGCTGTCGAGGTTTTGCGCCGCCACTTCAATCTTCTGCTCGTCGACTGCGGTACGGGCGTACTGGATTCGGTGACGCTGAGCGTGCTGCAGACCAGCGATGCCGTCGTGGTGGTCACTCCGCCCACCGTCGGCGGGGTGAAAGGTGCGGTGGCCACGTTGAATTGGCTGAGTTCGCATGGTATGCAGCATCTGATCGCCAAATCGGTCGTCTCGATCGTGCATCAGCAACCGTCCAAGCCGGTCGTCGACGTCGCGGCGATCGAGAAGCTGTTCGCCACCGGGCAGCGCCCGACCTGCATTCTGCCCTTCGACAACCATCTGGCCGAGGGCGGCGAGATCGATCTGCGCCTGGTGGACAAAGAAACCCTGCTCGCCTTCGAAGAACTCGCGGCCGGGCTTGCCGATGGATTTCCGAACTATATGGGTGGCGCCGGCGGCGGCCGGGCCACCGGAGGGTGGCGATGAGTACTGCCGTTGCTTCGCCACCGGGCGCGGCGCCCGCGGCATCCGCCGAGGTGGCGCGCGCCCGAATGGCGATCCTGGTGTCCAGCTACCAGGTCGACGTCGTGGTGCCGACCAAATTCACCATCGAGACTTTCATCGATGACCTGCTCGTCGTCCTGGCCAAGGCCATCGACGACGAGACCGTCGATTTCACCCCGCCGACCGGACAGTGGAGCCTGGCTCGGCCGGGCGAAGCGCCGATGCCGCGCTGGCGTAGCCTGGCCGACCACGATGTCGTCGACGGCACCGTGCTGATGTTGGCCCCGGTCGAATCCGCGGAGGTCTTCACGCCGGTCGTGGAGGACATCACCGACGCGCTCGCGCTGATCAACGAGCGCGAATTCGCCGAATTCGACGCGCAGACCGCCGCGGTCGTCGGTCTGAGCACACTGGGTGTCGGTGCGGTCGCCATCGCGGCGCTGTTGTCGGTGTCATGGACCGAATCCGGGTCGATCTGGTGGTACGCGCTGCCCGCGCTGCTGCTCGGCGCGGTGTGCTGGGGCGGCGCGGTGCAGGCGCGACAGCGCAACTTCGCGCCGCGGATCTGTCTCGGGTTGGCATTGTCCTCGATTCCGCTGTTGTTCGCGGGCGGCGCGATGCTGGTGCCGCCGGCCTACGGTGAGCCGGGTCCGTTCGCCGCCGCCAATCTGGCCGCCGGATCGGTTGTCGCGGCCGTCGCGGCCGCGGCGATGATGCGCGTGACGAAGCTCGGAATCGCGACTTTGATGGCGGTCACCGTGCTCGGCGTGACCGTGGCGGCCGCGGCGATTCCGCTGACCTATCTGGATCTGTCGGTGCGCCAGATATCCGGTGGCGCGGCACTTGTCGGACTCGTGCTGCTGACCACCGCACCGCGCCTTGCCGTCGTGGTCGCCCGGATTCGGCCACCGGATCTGCCGGACCCCGGCAACGAGGTCAACCCGGCCACGCTGACCGACATCTTCGATGCCGAATCCGCGCGCGATGACGCCGAACTCGAGTCCGCCGAGGACATCGAACGACAGCGCGAGCAGGCCGGGGCCGGCATCGAGGGCCGGGCCCGACTGGCGGTGACCAGTCTGCGCGGGCTCATCGCCGCCACCGCGGCACTTTTGGCGGGCGCCGCCGTGCTGTCGGCCGCGGTGAGCCCCGGTGGTATCCGGGAAATCGTGCTGGCCGCGGCTGTGGCGGGTCTGTTGGCCCTGCGCGCGCGCTGGTTCCCGGACCGGGTACAGGCCATCGCGCTCGTCATCGCGTCGGCGGTGACCGTGGTCGGCGTCGGCTTCGTGCTGATCACTGCGTACGAAACGGCGCCGGCGCGGCTGGTGGTCGTTCTCGTTGTCGGCATCGCGGCCACCGCGGCATGTGTTGCGGCGGTGAAGTTGCCGGGTCGGCGGCTCTCGCCGGTCACCCGACGGATCATCGACCTGGTGGAGTATGCCCTGATTTTGGTGATCCCGATCATCGCCTGCTGGATCATGGGCATCTATACCGCGATGCGGGCGATCTGATGCGAATCGGCACAACCGCGATCGCGGTGCTTGCCGGATTTGCGCTGATCGCCTCCGCCGCACCGGCATTGGCGGTGGATCCGCCGCAGGTAATCGTGGGCACGCCCGCGGATGATCCGCCCGGCCCCGAGTTGCCGACGAAACAGGACAAGGGCTGCTTGGCAACCGGTGTACTGAAGGACAGCGATCTGGCGCGCACGCCGCCGCCGGAGCTGGCGCTGGATCTACCGAAAGCCCGTGCGCTGAGCCGGGGTGCCGGGGTGACCGTCGCGGTGCTCGACACCGGTGTCACGCCCAATGACCGCCTGCCCGGTCTGGTCGGCGGCGGTGACTATGTCACGACAGGTGGCGACGGTCTGTCCGATTGCGATGCGCATGGCACCCTGATCGCCGGAATCATCGGCGCCGCATCCGATCCCACTGACGGATTCACCGGGGTCGCTCCAGACGCCAAGATCATATCCATTCGCTATCGCTCCGGCGCCTTCAGTGCCGAGCGGCCGAATAATGATGCGGCGCAAAACCTCTCGGTGGATATCCGGACACTGTCGCGGGCGATCGTGCATGCGGCGAATCTGGGTGCCGGCGTGATCACGGTGGCGCTGCCGGTCTGTGTTCCGGTGGGGCTCGCGGTGGATCAGTCGATACTGTCGGTGGCGATCGGCTACGCGGTGCACGTGCGGGGCGCGCTGATCGTCGCGGGTGCCGGCAATGCCAACGCCGGCTGTGATCAGAATCCGGATATCGATCCGACCCGGCCGAGCGACCCGAGGAACTGGCGTGATGTCAAGACCGTGTCCGCACCGGGCTGGTTCGGGGCGGACGTGCTGACGGTAGGTTTCACGACCGCCAGCGGCGCCACCATGTCCGATTCGTTGACGGGGCCGTGGGTTTCGATCGGCGCGCCGGGTACCGCGATCGAATCGCTCGGTCCCGGTGGCAGTGGCCTGATCAATGGTGTCGGTGAACCCGGCAAACTGGTGCCGGTCGGCGGCGCGTCGTTCGCGGCGGCCTATGTCAGCGGGGTTGCGGCCTTGCTGCGCTCCCGGTTCCCCAACGAAACCCCTGCTGAGATCATGGCGCGCCTGACCGCCAGCGCGCACGCACCCGCGCGGGGCATCGATAATCTGATCGGCGCGGGCGTCATCGATCCGCTCACCGCGCTCGGCTATCGCACCGCGCCCAAGCCGCCGATCGGACTGTACCGGTGGTCGGAACTGGTGCTGCCGGATCCACCGCGCGCCAAGGATGGTCGTCCGCCGTTCGCGGCCGCCGTCGTCATCGTCGCCGCGGTGCTGCTCGGGCTCGGTGCCACCTTTGCGAGCTCCGCGATCCGGAGGCGGCGGTGAGCCTTCCGAGTGTTCGGGTGGGCGGTGTCGAACGTGGTCCGTTCGCCGTCGCCGTGATCGGCGGCAGCCTGGTGGTTACCGGGCTGTGGGCGCACACCCCGATCTGGGCCAGCGCGGCGGTGGTCACCGTGCTGCTGGTGACGGTGGCGGTCAAGGTGAACGGGCGCACGACCAGCAGATGGCTGCTCGACTGGGCCGATTACCGATTCGGGCGGGCCGCCAGAGCCGAAGCGCTCGCCGGTCCGGCGGAGGTAACCGATATCGGGGTTGCCGCGGGAGTCTGCGGCATTCGTGCCGAGGGCACCGTGCTCACGGCGATGATCCAGCTCGCCCCCAACCTCGACCTGCCGACGGTCATCGCGGAAAAATCCGTCTACACCGAGGACACCGTCCCCGTCGACACCCTGCTCGATCTGCTCGATCAGTTCGGTCTGGCGGTCGATATCGATATCGTGACCACCGGTCAGCGGGTTCGTCCGACCGGCAACTACAGCATGCTCTACGACCAGCTGATCGGCTCTCATCCGGTCGTCGGCCATCGCCTCACCTGGTTGGTCGTCCGGCTGGATATGGAGCGGAACCTGGATCTGCTGCAGCGGCGTGGACTGGTCGCGATGGTCGCACCGAGAGCGTTGGCCACCGCGGCGCACCGCATCGCGGGCCGATTGCGGGAACGCGGTATCGCCGCGCACGCATTGCCCGCGGCGGCAATGCTGGAGGCCACCAGGGTGTTGCACGCCGGCGTCGAACTCGGCGATCTGCGTGAGACCTGGACCTGTATGGAGTCCTCGGCGCCGGGTCGCTGCGTGACCAGTTTCCTGATCGACTGGACGCGGCTCGACGGCGCGGGCTTGGATGATTGCTGGGCGTGGAACCGCGGCCGGACCACGCTGGTGGTCAGCCTCACCGATGTCATGGCCGGGCCGCGCGCGCTCGCGCGGTATGTCGGCCCGCCGGTCACGACCGAGCCACCGGACTATCTGCGTCGGTTGACCGGCAGGCAGGCCATCGCATTGCTGGCCACGATGCCGACCGGGACGTCGATCCGTGCCGTGCCCGTCGATGAATCGGGCCGTGATATCGCCTCCGATGAGCTACTGCCAGAACTCACGATCGCGATCGGCCCCAATGGCCAGATTCTCGGTTCCATCAGCGGTCAGCCGCGACATACCCTGGCGCTACCGCTGTTCGACCCGGCTCGCTACAACCCGCGTCGGCGCACCATCGATGTGCACGCCGACCTGCCGGTGGCACAGCAGATCGTGTTGCGCGCCATGGTGGTCGGCGCCAATGTCGAGGTCCATTCGGTGCGCCCGCACCGTTGGTGGCAGCTGGTCGCCGCGGTCGGTGATCCGGAGTCGTTGCGCCTGGCTCCGGAGGCCGGTGCCGCGAATGCCGCTGCGGGGCAAGCCAGTTCGGGACCGCCACCGTCCTCGGCGACGATCACGGTGTTCGACAATCTGCCGCCGCAGGTATCGACCGCGCACACCACGGTCACCATCAGCGAGCCCGGTGGGCCACGGCGGCGGTCGGTCGATCTGGCGATCAACCAGGTCAGCGCGACCGCGGTGGATGTCAGTATTCCGATGCGGACCGTGCGTGTCGATTTGATCGAGCCGCGCGGTGAAACCCGCTATTTCGATTCCGCCGCCGAACAACCCGCGATCACCGCGGGTGCCAATGGCACCACGCCAGGGCCGGATGTTCGGGGCATGAGCTGATCGGAGACAGGTAGTGTCTATCAGCGTGGTTGTGGACTCCCAGCCGAATGACGGCGAATTTGCGCAGGAGGATAGTGGGGAGGCACTGACACCGAGGCAGGCCGCGGTAGCGATCTTCTCGAGTCGGCTGTCGGAATTGATCGCGGAATCGGTGGTATCTACCGAGGACGGGTCGACGCGGTCGCTGACGCTCTATTCGCTTGCCCAGCATCTGGAGCAGGCGTACCCGGATGTCCCGGTCTCGCAGTCGGGTCTGTACCGGCTCATTCATGGGGACGCGGTACCCCGGCTCGATCTGATCATCGCCTTGGCGCGGGTATTCGACGTGCCGCCGGAACATTTCGTCACCGAGCAGAAGAAACGCTGATCGCGTTATTCCCTTCAGTGGGAATACGCCTGGCCGTGGTGCGGGCCGGTCTGGATACGATCCCGACCATGGCTGCCGAGGACCCGGGAGATGTATTTCTCCGGCATCGAGGCGCGGTCCTGGATGCGCTGCTCTCGGATCCCTCATTCGGAGAAAACGATCCGGCCACCGGGTCTGTGCTGAGCGGACCCCTGGTCGGCGATCCGGAACTCGGGGAACCGGATTTCGGCGGTGATCCGTTCTCCGGTGCGATGTCGGCCGGTTCGGCCCAGGGTGCTCTGCCCGAAACCGATCCGCCGCCGCGGCGATCCTCCGATGGACCCAAGGCCAGTGAGCGGATCATCGCGCTGCTGAACGGTCAGCAGTCCGATGCCGCACCGACAATGGACTTTTCAGCGGACTACTCCGATGTCTCGGCAAAGCAGCCGCCGCCCGAGGAATCCACGCGGTCCGCGTCCGGGGCGTCGAAGACGCGTGGACCCGATACCGCGGAGCAGATCGCCCAGCTGGCGAAGAAGCTGAAGAATCCCAAGATCGCGTTGGCGGTCTGCGGCGTCTTGGCCGTGCTGCTCATCATCGCGCTGGTTTCCACCGGTGGGAAGGACGATTCGCAGACGCCGGATCGCATCGCGGTTATCACGCCATCGGCGACCGCGGCGGCCCCGACGTCGAAATCGGAACCGGCTCCCTCCGGAACGATCGCCCCGAAATCCGCCACCGCCAACTGCCCGCCGGGCAGTACACCGGGCATGGATGCCTTCGGTGGCCAGCAGGGCAAGGCCTGGTCATGCGTGCGCGCATACAAAGTCGACGGGCAGGTACTGACCATCGATCTCGGCAAGATCTATCAGATAGATTCGATCGGCATCGTCCCCGGCTGGGACAGCATCGGCAGCGACGGTGTGGACCAGTGGACGAAATACCGGACAGCCAGCCGGGTCTCGTACAAATTCAATGACACGAACAAATCGGGCTACACCCAGCAGACCCTGGATCAGCGCACCCTGGTCGTTACCAAGTTCGAGGTTCCCGTGCAGGCGTCCAAGATCGTACTGACAATTCAGGAATCGAAAGGCGATCCGACGATCAATACGACCGCGATTTCCTCCATCGTGATCACCGGGCATTGAGGCCGCTGTCATGTCAGTAGCCGAGTTGGTCTGCCAGTACTGCTCACACCGCAATAGCGGTAATCCGGCGCAATGCGGGCATTGCGGTGCGCCGCTGCCCGCGGTCCATCGACCATCGGGTCCGGCCGGGCATGCGGGGCCGGCGGAGCGCGTCGTGGCGGGAGTCGAGCGGGCCGCTTCGGCCACCGAGAGTGTGGTGGCGGGTGCGGAGCATGCGGTGGGCGGTGTGGAAAAGCTTGTCGCCGGACAGTATCCGCGCTGGCAGTGGGTAGCCTCGATCGCGGGCATCGCGATCATGGTCCTCGTCCTCGGCGTCACGGTCGTTCGTTCGTGTTCGACGTCGCTGGCCTCGATGCCCGATCGGGGGGTCGAGCAGGCATTGCCCGGCCAGTTGCGCGCGGCCGTCTCCTGTCAGCGGGTCGATTCCACGGCTGAGAACTGTGTCATCCCGGCGGCCGACCCGCTGCTCTCGGGCGGGATCACCGGTGGTAAAGATCTGACCCTCTCGGTGGCATTGGATCCGCCCGAGCGCCGGGCCGATGCCGTGCGCAACTGGCGGACAGCGGGCGGAACCGTCTTGGCCGATGGTGTCGTCTTCGTCGCGATCAGTCCGACGGCAACCCTGCGGTACGCGAATACCCTTGTCGGACTTCGGTTCGAGACGGGTGCCTTCATCGGGCGTGCGGCGGCCCAGACCTTCATGGCGCGAGCCGGTCTAACTCCGTGACCGACCGGACTCCGGCCGGTCAGCGTGCTTGACCAGTGCTGATTTCCTGTACAAAGTGTTACGTACTCAACGTGCCGCTATACAACGGCACATCAAAACATGTAATGTATGGGAATTCTACGGTTACGGGCACAGATCTCGGGAAGGCACGAGTCGATGGTGGCAACGACCCAGCAGACGATTTCATTCAAACGGTTCCGCGATGATCCGACCGACTTGGAGGCGGCCTACTTCCGTTGGATCCAGCCGGGCGCCACCGCACCGACGATCACCGATCGGGCCGAACAGATCTTCCGACACCACTTGGAACTGGCGGCCATTCGGTTGCCGGGTGCGGCGATCACCCGGGTCTACCGTCCTGATGACGGCAGCGGACTCGGCGCGGCCATCCAGATCGTCAATGACGATATGCCGCTGCTGGTCGATTCGGTGACCACCGCGCTGCGCCGCCTCGGCGCCGCGGTGACCGAGGTCGTCCATCCGGTCTTCGATATCATGCGGGACCGACGCGGGCGGCTGCGGGCCATCGCCCCCAAGGAGCCCGACACCGTACCGGCGAAGGGCAGTCACACCGTCGCCGAATCGTGGATCCATGTGCAGCTGGCGCCGGGCGTCGGTGCGGCACTGCTGGATCGGATCGATCGCGAACTGCCCGCGTTGTTGCAGGTGCTGCGTAAGGTCGTCGACGATACGCTCGGCATGGCGAACGCGATGGTGGCGCTGGCTGGTCGGCTCGACCATATCGCGCAGCGGTCCGACGATCCGGAAGTGCCCGAATGCGCGAAGTTGTTGCGTTGGTTGGCCGATGGGCACTTCACGGTGCTCGGCTACGGGTACTACCGCAGTGGCCGCAGCGATGCCGGAACCGAACCGCAGCAGGTGCCGGGCACCGGCCTCGGCGTGCTCTGGAACGGCTCGAACGTCGACCTCGATGTCCCGGTGCTCGGCGGCGCCCGACCGGTCCTGCGGCTGGCCAACGGATCGGTGGATTCGCTGATCCCAGGATCGGGTGAGTTGTACTTCGTCAGCGTGGCCGATTACGGCAGTGGCACTACCGGCGTCGGCGCGGTGCAGGGCGAGCACGTCTTCGTCGGCACCTTCACCGTCACCGGCCTGCACGAGAACATCCTGGATATCCCGGTCATCTCCCGCCGCGTGCACCAGGTCATCGAATGGGCCGGCTTCGAACTGAATTCGTTCTCCGGGCAGGCGATGCTGGAGATGATGCAGTCCTTCCCACGGGTGGAGCTGTTCTCCACCGATGCCCGACGGCTGTTCGAAACCGTCTCCGCGGTCATGAATTTGGGGCTGCGCAGGCAGGTTCGGCTGTTCATCCGCCGCGACGGACGCAGCGGTGCGGTCTACTGCCTGGTCTACCTGCCCCGCGATCGGTACTCGACCGAGGTCCGGATGCGCATGGAGGAGATCCTGCGCGCCGAATTCGACGGTGAGCAGGTCGCGTACTCGGCGAGGGCGAGCGAATCCGAGCTGGCCGTAATGTATTTCACGGTGCATCGCGGTCCGGACGCGGAGCCGGCCGATATCTCCGAAACCAATCGCGAGCGCATCCAGGAGCTGCTCTTCGCGACAACCCGGAGTTGGGCGGACCGTTTGGTCGCCGCCGCGACCGGCGTGCCCGCGGTCTCGTCGAAGGTCGCCAACACCTACGCGAGCGCCTTCCCGGTCGGATACCAGCAGGAGTACGAGCCCGAGCGCGCGCTGGTCGATCTGCAGCGGCTGGATCGTCTCGCCGACGGCGCCATCGATACGAATCTGTATCGGAACGCCGAAGCTCCGTCGGGGGAGTGGCGTTTCACGCTCTATGTCGCGGGTGAGGGCGTTTCGCTGAGCCGAGTGCTCCCGGTGCTGCAAAGTCTCGGGGTGGAAGTGGTCGACGAACGGCCGCACCGCATCACGCTGCCGGACGACACTCAGAAGTGGATCTACGATTTCGGGCTGCGTGTCCCGGCGGCACTGCTGCGGACCGCGCTCGATGCCGACCTCGAGGCCGATCTCACCCGTTCGGCCGACGAGTCGCCGGTCGAAGGTGGTGTGCGGCAGCACTTCCCGGACGCTTTCGCGGCCATGTGGAACGGCAGCGCCGAGGTTGACGCGCTGAACGAACTGGTATTGCGCGCCGGACTGCACTGGCGCCAGATCTCGATACTGCGCGCCTACGGAAAATATCTGCAGCAGGCCGGATTCGCCTACACCCTGGGCAATATCGCCCGGGTGCTGCTGGCCCAGCCGACCATGGCCCGGTTGTTCACCGAATTGTTCGACGCCTACTTCGATCCCGAGGGGGTCGGGGCGGTGGCATCGGCGCGGGCCGCTGGCATCGCCGAGCGGTTGCAGGCCGAGATCGATGCGGTCGTGAGCCTCGACGCCGATCGCATCCTGCGCGCGGTACTCGGCCTGATCACCGCGACGTTGCGCACCAACTACTATCGCCGCGACAGCGACGGCAACGGGCCGGAGTACCTGTCGTTCAAGTTCGATCCGCATGCCATCGCCGAATTGCCGAGGCCACGGCCACAATTCGAGATCTTCGTCTATTCGCCGCGGGTCGAGGGTGTGCATCTGCGCTTCGGTCCGGTGGCGCGTGGCGGGTTGCGCTGGTCGGACCGGTTGGAGGATTTCCGCACCGAGGTCCTGGGTCTGGTGAAAGCGCAGGCGGTGAAGAACGCGGTCATCGTGCCGGTGGGCGCCAAGGGCGGTTTCGTGGTGAAGCAGCCGCCGACGGTCACCGGTGATCCGGCCGCGGATCGGCAGGCGCAGCTGACCGAGGGCATCGCCTGCTACCGCACCTTCATCTCCGGTCTGCTGGATGTGACGGATAACGTCGATCACGGCTCCGGCGAGGTGCTGCCACCGGAGCGGGTGGTGCGCCGCGACGGTGACGACACCTACCTGGTGGTCGCCGCCGACAAGGGCACCGCCACCTTCTCCGATATCGCCAATGATGTTGCGCGCCAGTATGGTTTCTGGCTGGGCGATGCCTTCGCCTCGGGTGGTTCGATCGGCTACGACCACAAGGCGATGGGCATTACCGCCCGGGGGGCCTGGGAGAGCGTCAAACGGCATTTCGCCGAGCGGGATATCGACACCCAGACCACCGACTTCACCGTCGCCGGTGTCGGCGATATGAGCGGCGACGTGTTCGGCAACGGCATGCTGTTGTCGGAGCACATCCGCCTGGTGGCGGCCTTTGATCACCGGCACATCTTCCTGGATCCGAATCCCGATGCGGCGACCTCGTTCCAAGAGCGGCAGCGAATGTTCGCACTGCCGCGCTCGTCCTGGGCCGACTACGACAAGTCGCTGATCAGCGCGGGCGGCGGTGTCTACGATCGGTCCGCCAAGGCTGTTCCGGTCAGTCCGCAAGTGCGTGCGGCACTGGACTTGGATCCGAGTGTGACCACCCTGTCCCCGCCGGAGATGATCCGGGCGATTCTGCTCGCACCGGTCGATCTGTTGTGGAACGGCGGTATCGGCACCTACATCAAGGCCTCCACCGAGACCAACGCCGATGCCGGTGACAAGTCCAACGATACGGTGCGTGTCGATGCGAACCAGTTGCGCGCCAAGGTTATCGGCGAGGGCGGCAACCTGGGTGTGACCGCGCTCGGCCGCGTCGAATACAGCGCCAACGGCGGCCGGATGAACACCGACGCCCTGGACAACTCGGCCGGTGTCGACTGCTCCGACCACGAGGTCAATATCAAGGTGCTGCTCGACGCGGTCATCTCCGGCGGCGAACTCGACGCCGCCGACCGCACCGAACTGCTCGCCGCGATGACCGACGAAGTCGCCGAACTCGTACTGCGCGATAATATTTCGCAGAATTTCCGGATGGGACTCTCGCGCGCGCAAGCAGTGCCGATGTCAGGTGTGCACCGCCGTTTGATCGCCGATCTCGAGTTCCGGCGCGGGGTCGATCGGCGGCTCGAGGCGCTGCCCTCGGATGCCGAGCTGACCAGGCGGGCCGCGGCCGGACGCGGGCTGACCTCGCCGGAACTGGCTAATCTGCTTGCGCACGTGAAGCTTTCGCTCAAGGACGACCTGCTGTCGGGAGATCTGCCGGACAATCCGGTCTTCGAGTCGGCGCTGCTGTCGTACTTCCCCGGGCCGCTGCGCGAACGGTTCAGCGACGCGATCAGCAAGCATCCGTTGCGCCGCCAGATCGTGGCCACCATGGTGGTCAACGATGTGGTGGACCATGGTGGCATCACCTACGCGTTCCGCCTGGCAGAGGAAGCGGGGGCGAGCACCGACGATGCGGTGCGTGCCTACACCGTCGCGGTGGAGATCTTCGATCTGCACACGCTGTGGCAGCGCATTCGGACCACGCCGATGCCGTCGGCGGCGCGTGATGAACTCGAGCGGGAGACCAGGCGCACCCTCGATCGGGTGTCCCGCTGGTTGCTGAGCAGTCGCCCGCAACCGATTGCCATCGGCGCCGATATCGCCCGCTACCGAGACGGCGTGCACAAGCTCGCGGCGCACATGCAGCCGGCCCGGCTCCCCGCGGCCCACGCCGAGGATCTGGCCACGCATGCGCGGTCCGCCGTCGAGCGGGGTGCGCCGGCGGAATTGGCGCAGGAGGTGTTCCGCCTGATCCACATGTTCCCGCTGTTGGACATTGTCGACGTGGCCGATATCGCCGAGCGGGATGTGCAGGAGGTCGCCGAGCTCTACTACGCGCTCGACGATCACTTCCAGATCGAACGGCTGCTGACCGCGGTGAGCAACCTCGCGCGCGACGACCGGTGGCGCACACTGGCCCGGCTCGCGGTCCGCGACGATCTCTACGATTCGCTGCGCTCGCTCACCCTGGACGTGCTGACCGGATCCGAACCGGATGAGAGCACCGCGGACAAGATCGCCGAATGGGAGTCGGTCAACCGCCCCCGCCTGGCACGTGCCGGCGCCTCACTCGGCGAGATCTTCGCCGCGGGCACCCACGACCTCGCGACCCTCTCGGTGGCCGCCCGCCAGGTGCGCAGCATGGTCAGCAGCGGGGAATCCGCCGCGGCAGCGCCTGTTTCGAGCTAGCCATCCGCACGCCCGTGGTCTCGGCGAAAGTCCGCCGAGACCACGGGGATGCACAAAGGGTTTGGCGAATGTTCCCGTCATCCTCGCGAACATCGGGACCCATACCTCCGCGGTGGGTCCCGATGTTCGCCGGGATGGCGGAAAACCGCTCGAGAACTCGACATCGATTGCGCGAGGGGCTATCCGAGCCCTCGACAACTCGGTAGAGCCGCTTTACCGGTAGATGATGTCCCTGCCGCCGGCGGCGATAACCAGGATCACCAGCCGATTGTTCTCTATCCGATAGATGGCACGACAGTCACCGCAGCGGAGCCGATAGAAACCGGCGTATTCGCCTGCCATCGGCCTGACCGCGTTGCTCGGGGCGTAAGGATCATCACCCAATTGGGCGAGCTTCTGAAATAGCCGGATGGCATCGGTTTTGGGAATGTTGCGGATGTCCTGTTGTGCTTCCGGGGTGAGCTCGAATCTGAACGCCAGCCGGTCATGGGTTCGGCCGACAATCTCTTTCGTTATATTCTGTGTGTCACTGTCGAATCGTCTGGAGCTTCCCTGTGTCTATGCCTCCGCCGCTGTCTTCCTATGGCGGCTGCCCGATCGCGCCCAGTTCGGTTATCGATGGTGATGGACCGCGAGTAGCTTTATATACCAAGGAATTCGCCGCGAATCCCCAGCGCGTCTACCAGGAGCTGAGAGCCCGCTACGGATCGCTGGCCCCAGTGGAGATCGCGCCGGGTGTTCCGGCCACCCTTGTGGTCGCCTACGAGACCGCGAAGCGAATCCTGCACGACCCCGAGCACTTTCCGGCTGACCCTCGGACCTGGCAGGCGAACGTGCCGCTCGACTGTCCCGTCCTGCCGATGTTGCAGTGGCGGCCGAATGCGCAGCGCAATACCGGAGCTGTACATGCTCGGCTGCGCTCGGCCAACACCTTCGCTATCAATGGAATCGACCTGCACGCCGCACAGGTGTTGGCCGAGAAGATCGCGGTGCGGCTGATCAACACCTTCTGCGCCGTCGGACGCGCCGACCTGCTCGCGCAGTTCGTGCACCCCCTCGTCTCCGAGGTTCTCAACACCCTGGTCGGCTGCTCGCCCGATATCGGGGCACGCGTCGCGCAGGGCATGGCCGCCATATTCGACACCTCCGCCGACGCCGAAGATGGCAACGCGATATTGGAATCGGCGCTGTATGAGCAAACCATGCACAAGATCGCTGAGCCTGGCAACGACATCACCACTCGAATGATCGCGCATAGCGCGAAACTGACCGAGGAGGAGGTGATTCACCAACTGGTCGTCATATACGGGGCGGGGATCGAACCGACAGTCAACCTCATAGTGAATACGTTGCGACTGATGATGACCAACGACCGGTTCGGCGGGGGGATGGTCAGCGGTAGTCTGTCGACCGGGGACGCGCTGGAGGAGTTGCTGTTCACTGATCCGCCGCTGGCGAACTTCTGCTTCAGTTATCCGCGGCAGCCGATCTTCATCGATGGTGTGTGGTTACCGGCGCATCAGCCTGTGCTGATCAGCATGTCCGCGTGCAATAACGATCCCGCAGTGCATTCCGGAGACTTCATTGCCAATCGGTCCCACCTTGCCTGGGGTACCGGCCCGCATGCCTGCCCGGCGAAGGATCTATCCTCCACCATCGCTCGCGCGGCGATAGATCAACTGCTCGATGCGCTACCTGAGATGGAGTTGGCAGTTCCCGTCGAGGATTTGCAGTGGCGACCCGGGCCCTACCATCGCTCCTTGGCGAGCTTGCCCGTTGCATTCGAACCGACTCCGCCGATGGCTGTGTGAAGTATGTCAGCGGGTTCAGTCCGGTGTGAAGTTCACGGACGGTCACATGGTCGGCCATATCTGTGGTGTACCCGACCTGGTCCACGGTCGATGATGACGTAATCCGCGCTCTCGTCGATCCGTGGGGTCCGGGTGTGTTCTGCTGCGCGCGCACGGAATCGTGAGGATATGCCGTGCGCGGGAGCATTTTGCGGCTATGTGCGGTCCTGTTCGACTTCGAGTTGGGGTTGGGTGGTGCGGGCGATCCAGGCGGTGAAGTGGGCGGCGAGGTTGGTGGGGGTGGTCGGCTGGATGGTGTGGTGTTGGTCGTGGAGTTCGGTGTAGCGGCCGTCATCGGTGATGTCGTGCCATTGGACGGCGGCGCGGGGTTTGTTCGGTTTGTCGACGGGGCCGGTGTAGAGCAGGGCGGATCCGCCGCCGTCGGCGGGACGGTGCAGGAGCCGCTGATAGCGCTCGTGCGGGGTGTCGTTGTCGGAGTGACAGCTGGTCTGTGGTTGGGTGCCGGGCTTGCAGGGCGGAAGGCAACCGGCGAGTTGTGCGGGGAGGTGGTCGGTGGGGAACAGGCGGCAGCGGATCGGGCCGTTGGTGTCGCCGAAGGTGGCTTGGGTCAGCGACATCGCGTGCTGGTCGGTGCGTGCGCCGACGATGCGGTACACGCGGACGCCGCCGTTGGGGTTTTCGTGTCGGGTTGTGCCGCCGAAGATTTGGATGCGGATCGGCGATGAGCTCAGGGTGTGCAGGGCGAGGTGGATTTCTTCGAGTTCATCGGGGGAGTAGCGCTCGCGCACGGTGACCCGGTGGGCGTCGAAGTCGTCGCGGTAGGCGAAGCGACTGGTGAAGCGGAGCGGATCGGGGAACCGGTCGTTCGCGGGGCTGAACCACAACGCTGCGAAATCATCGGGCTCCCAAGTCCATTCGGCCATCATGATATTCCGATCGATTGTGCGGGGTTTGGGTGTGCGAGCGGTTGCCGAGCCGAGTCGGATGATTGTCCCCGCGGACGCCGGGAGCGACCTTGGACTCGGCTCGGCGGACCGTCGCTGGACTGCTGTTTCTGCTGCTAACAGGCCAGCCATGCGTCGATCTGGTCCAGGCTGCCGCCGTAGACTCGATCGTCGTTTTCGGCCGACAGTTTCCAGCCGTATGGCCGATCTTCGTCGCGCGCTAGCCGGTCTCCGGCACGCTCGGCCCGATCTCGGACCGAGCGCACTTGCGCGGCAAGAGAATCCGGCTCGTGTGACATGGGTCGTCCGCGCCTTTCGCGCTGGTTCACCAGGGTTTGCCCCAGAGTCGGTGTCGGCGTGTCGAATCGGGGTGGATGCGTCCGGCCGCGACCAGCGCATCGAATGCGGCATGCTTGCGGTCGCAGTCGTGCTCGCAATGCAGTTGCATCGCGACATGGGCGTCGGCGAGAGTGAATGGCTGCTCGGGTGGGCCACAGGTCCACGCCTTCGGCCATTCGACCGGGCGTAAGCGACAGCTGCGGGTGGTGGGCCGGTCGCGGCGTGGCTGGTTGATCGGCCACACACACGCAATGCCGACCATCGCGCACCCACCGCCCCCGATGACCGCGAGGATGCTGTGCACTATGTGCCACGGCCCCACAGCCGTTCACTTCTCGATGCCGTTGCCGCGGGAGGTCGGCGGTAGCGCCAGTGCGGCGAGCCCGTCGAGCACTTGTTGCAGCGTGCGGAGTTCGGGTATGCCCTCGGGCAGGGAGCGGTCGATGGTATCGACAGGAAAGTCGATGTCGCGCAGTCGGGCACGTTCGCGCGGGCTCGACTGCGGTGGTGCGATCCGGCCGTGCCGCACGAGCGTGTAATACGCGACCCGCTTCCACGCACACCGCTCGATCCGGCACGCACGGTGTCGACGCATCTGCGCATGCGCCAACTCGACCTCGGCGAAATCGCAGATATTCGGCGGATTGAGCAGCGCGTCTTCGTACATCACGCCGCCCCCGTCCCGATGCCGGGCACGCGCCGCGTTGAGCGCACCCAAGTACCTTGCGGGCAAACGGTTTCCAGATCGAACCCCGCGTCACAGATCAACGCGGGCTGACTGTCCACATGCCCGAGATCGAAGACGACAATCACCCAGACCTCGAGCCCGGTCGCGATCCTGAGCGCGTACCCGATCGGCTCACCAACGTCGACTGGTGGCCGCACTGTGTATATGTACTGGTAGCCGAGCGTATTCGCATGCCGCTGCACGTCGAGGGCGTGGCGCGCGGCGTGCAGGCCGGATACGTCGTTACGCACGAAGCCAATGGCTTTCGGCTTATCGCCCGCAGTGATCGTCTGCGGTGGCTCGATGGATTGTGTGGGTTTCATGGTTCCCCCAGAACCTGGTCAGTGTGGTGGAGTATGCGCGTCCGGAGCATTGCCATATGCCGATGTTCTCTTGCCGTCTCGTGTCGGCTCCGGCGTCGGGCGCGCTCTCACCACACCATCGGGCCCACGGCGCCGAAGGCTTCAATTGAAATTTCACAGGAAATTCCGCGAAACGCCAGGACGGATTACAGGTTTCGAAGCTAATGTTACAAACTGAAACGCCACAGGACAGGAGTTAGGTATGGCAGAAACGGACGAACCGCTGTCCCTCCCGAAGCGCCAGCTCGGTCACTACCTCCGGCAGGCTCGCGAAGATTTGGGCATGAGCCTCGCCGAGGCTGCCAAGCACATCAGCCGTTCGGCTCCGACCCTGATGCGGATCGAGAAGGGCCTCACCAAGAAGCTCCAGCCGTTGGAGGTCGACGCGCTTTGTCAGCTCTACGGGTTCGATCAGGACAAGACCGATGCGATGAAGGGGCTTGCCCAGCAAGCCAATACGAAAAACTGGTGGAACGAGTTCGGCGATCTGATACCGGCCAATTTCGATATCTACGTCGGGTTGGAGACTGCGGCCCAGGAGATCGTCACATACCAATCCGACCTTATCCCCGGCCTCGTACAGACGTCCGACTACGCCCGCGTGCTTATGCGGAGTGCGCTTCCGCTCGATGCGACAGAGGAGATCGAGCGTCGGGTTCAGCTGAAGATGCGGCGACAACAACTAATCGCCCGCAAGGTCAACCCGGTTACCTTCGAGCTCGTCATCCATGAGGGCGCGATTCGCCGCGTAGTCGGGAGTGGCAAGGTGATGGCAGCCCAACTGCGCCATCTTGCCGATATGAGCACCCGCCCCAATGTCACGGTTCGGGTGCTTCCGTTCACGGCTGGTATCCCGCTGGGCGATCCAGTCGGGCCATTCGTCATCTTGCGGTTCGGCCAGGGCGCACGCACTGTCGTGTACGCCGAGACATTCACAGGTGATCTTTACCTCGAGAAATCCGCTAGTCTGCGGCGGTACGCTGGTGCTTACGAGGCCATTCAGCGAGCTGCGCTGGATGAGAACAGAAGCAGGAGCCTGCTCCGGCAGGTGGCGAAGGAGCATTTAGGTTGAGCATTGATCTATCCGGTGCCAGGTGGTTCAAGAGCAGTCGGAGCACGGCGACCAAGGAGTGTGTTGAGGTAGCGTTCCTCGACCAGAGCATGGTCGGTATTCGCGACTCCAAGAATCCGACCGGCTCGGCGTTGGTCTTCACGCCCGCCGAGTGGGATGCCTTCACCGCGGGCGTCACGGCAGGAGAGTTCGAACGCCACGCCTGAGCTCGGCGCAATCCCGAGCGCCACAGCGGCCCTATCCCGACATTGCCGCCGAGAGTGGTCGAATGGCGGTCGTCGGGCCGATGCTGAGGCACTATTAGACTACCGTCGGTGGCGGGAGGGGTCTTCCATCTCAACCCCGTCGAAACCCGATCTCGCACAGGGCTTCTGATTTTCGGACCGGCGTGCCATGCGGAGAGTCGATGTGTGACCCGTGTCGAAGGCGTGCGCGAACCCGGAACTTATAGTCCTGGCCAGGAAAAGATCTTGGCTTGGGCAGGTGCCTGCTGCGGCAGATTCGCTTCCAGGTCTTGGTATTTCGCCGCCTGTTCGGTATCGACACTCGTGATGCGTTCGCGGACGGTGCGGAAAAGCGTTTGGAAGTCTTCGATGACCTTGTAATGCGACTCCATCACTGCATAGACGCTGTTGTCCGAGTTCGTGGAGTTATCCAACGTCCTGGATTTGTTCCGCCAGCGTCTGACCATCGTCTTGGCGGAGATCAGATCCCGGTCGCTCTGCGGGGTGAAGCTCTCGCCGAGCCCCCATTTATCCTGCTGCGAGATCTCGGTCATTGTGCGTTGTATCTTCAGGATGACGTCCTTGAAGTATTCGCAGTCGCGGTCGATGTAGACGAACTTCTCGAGATCCATCCGAATCGTCAACCGGCCCTCACGTGCCTCGGTGATCAGATTCGCCAGCGGGCTCGCCGAAGTCGTGTCGTCGTCAGGCATGTCGATCCCTCCGAGTTCAGTTCGTGAGGCGGTGATCAGGCGGAGGCGGGCATACTCGGAACAACCTTGTCCGCCAAGCTGCGAGCCAAGTCGCACGAGTCAAGGCTTCCCGTGCTGGTCGACTTCGGGTTGTTCAGGTTGAACTCAAGACTGCCGCCCTTCATCTCCACGTCCACCGTGCATGCCTCTTTGATGAACGGGCCGTCGAACTGGCGTGTCGAGATCGCCCGCCTGCCGTTGATGGTGAACTCGGTGGCCTCGGGAAAGTTGCGGCTGCGAATGAGATCGATGGTCAGATTCGTGGTACGAATGCTGACCGAGTAGCTGCTGGATCGCACCCAGGCGCAGCCGCGCCACTTAACTCCGCCGCCCGCATCGCCATTGGCTGGATCTTTACCGTGCAGCCTCTCCGAATCCAGCACGTCTTGCGGAACGTCCTTACATGGCTCATAGGTGCGCGGAACATCGGCAGCCAGCGACGGTTGCGCGCTCGCGGAGGTGGAGGCCGGTTTCGCGTCTCCGCCAGTCGATGACCCACACCCCGACAGCAGGACAACCGCACCAACCGCCAACCCAGCGCCGAGTAGTGTATTCCCCCTGCTGATCATGCGTTCCACTCCTGATCACCGGCTCTATCGATGGTATCGATCAGGGCTGGCCCGGCTCTCGCCCCCTGTTCAGTTAGTTCGACCGTACCGGCCGGTTGATCCGCCTACAAGCCGCGGCTGTCGCGGGTTCGACACCGACATTCGAGGTCGGCGGCATTCATTCGCGTGAGCGATGGGGGACGCCAGCTTCGGGCCAGACGTTCTCGGTCGTGCCGAAGCAGATTCGTGAGGCGGCAAGTACGTCTACGAATTGACCGAATCACTGTGCATGGCATTGGATTCCGCGGCCACAGACTGGATGCGGCGGTGGCCGACGGCAGTTGGACCGGTGGCTTGGCAGCGGAGTTCGCCGATGGCTGGAGCGATGCCCGGGACGGTGGCCAGTTCACCCGCGTACCGGCAGCGATACAGCATCTCCCGCCGCGAGATGTTGTATTCAGCGCCGGTCAGCTTGTCGTTCGCCAGAACCTGGTTGTGGGACCACCGCGTTGCCAGTCGTGGGACCACCAACGGCAGGTGATCCACCGAGAGAACGTGTTACAGATCTGAAATGCGGATCCGTCATGGCGACGGCAGCCGAAGGTCCGGAAATGCCGATGAGCGTGCTATCCGGCGTGGTCGCAGATGATCCGGGGGCCGGTGCGGGTGTGCCGTGAGGACCGAGTTGTCGCCCGGTCGCACGCAACGATGAAGGAACCGATTCGGTCAGCCTCGCCGGGGCAGCGGCCGCTGCGCGGTTGACTCAACAGCACGCGCCCGCGTTCCGGGGTGAGGCTGTACGCCAGCACCGGGTCGGCGAGCAACGCGACCGGGGCGATGTGATCTGGCGTACGGGGCTGCCAATGCGCCATCGCGGCCTCGAGCGCATGCCACAGCGTCGCCGGGTCGGAGTGGTGTTGCGCGAGCGCCTTTCGTACCGCGGCGTCGAATGCTTGGTTGCCGTAGGAGAGCTGGTAGCCGGGCCGCTCTACCCGGGCCCGGTGCCCGTCGATGGCACGTTTGATCTCGCCCCCGGGGTCGTCGACGATCTGGGCAACGTCGAGCGCGGAGGCATACCAGGGTTCTTTGTATGCGTGTTGCAGGAACATGCATGGCACGAACTCGTCGGTGAACAGTGGACCGGTGAAGAATCCCTCCGGAACGGGTGCCAGCGGTAGCACACGCGAAAGGATCCGGGAGGCATCGTAGGGGGAAGAGGTGCTGAGGAACATCTGGAGCTGGGTTTGTAAGACCGTGGCGCGTGACTGGCCGAAATGCTGGGCTTTCTCCAGGGCCGCCATGGCTGTGTCGATGTCCCCGGAAAGGGCTTCGCCTCGTGCCTGTTCGGCCACCAGATCCCAGTTGTCACGGGTTTTGCCCGCCGGCTGACGTATTTGATGAAGGCTTTGGTACTCCGATTCCATGAGGGCGGTGAACGAGGGATACCGCTGCGGGAACTCCCCCCAGGAAAACACGCTGTAGGCGGCCCATTCGCCGTTCTCGTCGCGGTCGGCCGGGTCGAGGAACAGGACTCCGACGTCGGCGTGCAGCGAGATCAGTAGTCCGCGGCTGAACGGGTTACCCGGCGCGTCGACTGGTGGCTCGGTGATCAGGTCGGCCCAGGACTCCCAGGCCGGTTCGAGGTCACGCAGCCATCCCAGATTGGTGGTGTCACGCATCTTCCGCACGAATTCCCCGGCATGGCGCCATCCATCGATGGTCAGCAGGAAGCTGCGATAGGAGGGTGGCAACCGCAGGCCGAGGCGCTGCTCGACCGCGGCGACGTCGGCCTCGGTGGCCGGGGCGTACCCGAGCCAGCGCTGCTGCACCACCTCGGGATCCAACTCATCAGGATCTCTGCTGGCGATCCATTCCTCGCTCCACAGCTCCAACCACGGTCTCCAGTTCATTCCATGAACGCTACGAGAGTGAACCGGCCAGCGATCAAAGTGGCGTAGTGGTCAGCAAGGGATATCTTGTTGCGAGTTATCCGATTCGGGAGCTATGGTCTCCGCTGTCCTCGCCTAAGGCGCACTGGCTCCGGATGAATGCGCCCGTAGTTCGGAGAGGGTAGCTGCCTGTTCAAGTCAGGCCGAGTCCGAAGGGGGTCCGCATGCGAATGCGGACCCCCTTAAGCCTCAATCATCGTCGTCTGTGATGACCGCTCCGTGCCTGCCCACCAAACGTCCTGTCATGCCGCGGAGCGCGCGATCCGAATGCATGGTGGCCGCCGCCCGCTGATTGGTCGGCCACCAACGCCTACGGAACATCCGAGAGTGCCGATTACCGCCCTCGCCGCCCGGAAGTTGCCGTGATTGGGTTCCGCATCAGCTACAGCACGCTTACGTGGTTTCCGTAACGACCGTTCAGGGCGTCCGTCGCGGCTTTGGCGATAATCTGGCGGTCGTCTTGCGAGCATCGAAGCAGAAACGCCCGCACGCGAGACCCGGACCAACCTGCTGCTGCGACCGCCGGCCAGTACGGCAGGTACTTATGGTTGAGATCGCGGAAATTGGCCTCGGCGTAGTCGAGGACGTCGTCGACCGCGGTGTCGGGGAAGTTCAGTCGCAGCATCGCGACCGCGCGCAGCGCACCGTCAGCGAGAAGTTCGACATCTTGTTGCAGGCACCACACGGCAGGAGCCGGGTCATTGTCGACCTCACGACCCAAACGGACAATGGCGTCGCCAAGGGCGACGTTGACGCTGGTCGCCGAGCGAGGTTGCAGTGCCAGTCTTTTCAACAGTTCGACATCCCCGCGGCTGCCAGTCATTCCCAGAGCCATGATCAGTTGGTACTGCGTCTCCCAGGTGCGTTTGTCCAGCACTTCGCGTTCGAGCGCGGTGCGGACCTGTGCCGCTGTTGTCGGGTCTGCGAGCGCGCGCAGCCGTTTTGCGCCGCGTCGCCGCCGCGCCGAGAGCGAGTCGGTCAGTAGCGTCAATGCCTCGTTGCGTGCCAGCGTCATCCAGTTCGGCCTAACCGTGTTTCGTAGTTGTCGATCCGTCGTGGATGGTTTCACACCCCTACGACAGGGGCCGCTCCTCTTCCTCCGCGAACATCCGCACATGCCGCATACCGCGCTGATCGAACCGGTCGGAGCGGGGCAGGCGACCTGCAGGTGGCTGTATCGATTCGAGGCCGACCGAACGCACCGCGCCATGACGATGACCATGCAGCGGCCCTTGCTCGGAGACCGACTCGGCTACTCTGCGGAATTTTAGGTGCTCGATTGTGTAATGAGCCATCACCCAGGCATTTCGAGGTCGTCGGCAGTCGTCTCGTCGAGAGAACCACGTCCGGGATCCCGGCCGCCGGCTGGCCCGGACCTGTGGGTTCGGGCTGAAACCTGGGATCGGTAGGTGGCGCGCGCGGCATCTACTTGCCCCATGACATCTTCTCAACCTCCCACGAACCAACCGCAGCCCTCCGGTTTGGACAAAAAGACCAGCGCGATCCTGTCGTACGCGCTGGGGTGGCCCACCGGAATCATCTTCCTAATTCGTGGGAAAGAAAGATCCCGATGTGAAATTCCATGCCTCGCAATCGATCGTCTTCTTCGGGGCGGTCTCGGTGGTCAATATTGTTCTGAGCATCGTCGGCTCGCTCCTGGGAGTCCTGGGGATCATCTTCAGCCTCGCCGGACTCGCAGTCGCGGTCTTCGCGGTCGTCGTCTGGATCATGGCCATGGTCCAGACGAACAACACCGGCGGTGCCCGCGCGGAGCTTCCCATCGTCGGAAAATTCACTGCCCCATATGCCGATCAGTTGGCCAACTCGATCAAGTAGCGGCATATTCGAAGTCCCCAGCTGGATTCGTCATCGATGATGCTGTCGGCACCCCTGCCTGCGGGCCAGATGCGACAGTCCGAAGATCAACGGCCCGAGGCTATCTCGGGCCGTTGGCGTCCGCGTGGAACGTCCGAGAATGCCGAGTTACGCGCCTCCAGCCACGGAGCCACCGCAAAACCCGTTGGCGGACGACTGCGACCACTGCTACCGTTTCGGAGGCCGTGCCAGAGAACGAGGAGGTGGTATCCGTGAACGCAGTATCGACATGGGTGCTCCCTCCGGGGTCACGGTCGGGCGATAGGTCGTCCGGGAGCGCCGTTCAACAGCACTCCCGAAAGGCACTACCGTGCAATTCATTACCGAACAGCGTCCCGACGATGGGATCCTCGAGCGCGAATTCACCCTCGGCGAGATCCCCGGCATCCTGTGGACGCCCGGATCCGCATCCACACCGGTGCCGCTGATCCTGGTCAGCCCCCCTCCCCTCGGGCTGCGCAAGGCGTACCCGCGACTGCTGGCCAGGGCCCAACACGCCGTGGCGGAGGGCTACGCCGTGGCCACCATCGAGCTCCCCTGGAGCGGTGACCGGCCCCGTTCGGCCGCCGCCGAGCAGGCCCGCGCCGACCTGCACCGGGCGCTGGCGGCTGGCGAGCCGGTCGACGACGAGATCGTCGACCGGCTCATCCTTCCGCTGGTCGACAAGGCGGTCCCGGAATGGCGGGCCACCCTGGACGCCCTCCTCGCGCTGCCCGAGATCGGCGGCCCGGTCGGCTACTCGGGCGGGGTGATCTCCATCGGCACCCGGCTGGCGGTGGTCGAGCCGCGCATCGCGGCCGCCGTTCTGTTCGCCGGTAGTTTCGTGCCCCGCGCAATACTCGAAGAGGCCCGGCAGGTCACCATTCCGCTGCATGTCCTGCTGCAGTGGGACGACGAAGGAAACGACCGGCAGATGGCCCTGGACCTGTTCGACGCCTTCGGCTCCAAGGAGAAGACGTTGCACGCCAATATGGGCGGGCACACCGGCGTCCCGCAGCACGCCGGGGAGGAGGCGAACCGGTTCTTCACCCGGCACCTGAAGTGAGGCCGGGCCGTCAGGCCAGCTGCAGACCATAGAGCCGTCGGCCAGGAAGCCGCTATCGAGGACAGGTCCCGGCCCTCCTCGATAGCGGTGGCCGCCCTCGACGCACTGTCATGCCGCGGGGCGAGCGTCCGGGCAGTGAAGCGCACTGTTCGCCGATGCGAGTGCATCGCGGCGGATACCGACGGGCTACAACCGATTTGGTGTCGGCTACGGTCGACGTGGGACGATCTGTAGCGGTCGGTACCATGCCGACTGGAGGCAACGCCCTACCTGGCTGTGTGCGTCCCCGTCCCTCGGAAGGAACATCGATGGCTGACGTCCCACCCCCACCGTCCTTCACCAGCGCCGCTGAGGGCGCTGTCGTCGGCCAGCGACCCACCATCGCTGGCACCGGTGTTCCCGGTGCCACAGTGACGGTGCGGAACATCTCGCTGTTGGGCCTCGGCACCAGCGTCGGTACACCCGCGCACGGTATTACGTCCAATCGCCGCACGTCGAGACAACTGGTGATGCTGACCGCGGTCGCCGCTGCGATGGCCCTCGCCCCGGCACTGACCGGGCCGGCATTTGCCGCCCCTGGCCAACCCGCCGCGCCCATCACTACCGCACCGCAGCTCACCGCGGCGCCCGCACTGACGACCTCATCGAAGCCGGCAGACCCATTCGGCTCCGACGACAAATACGACACCTTCGGTTACGACCGCTCGGGTTATGACCGCTGGGGTTATGACCACTGGGGTTATGACCGCTGGGGTTACGACGACAAGGGCTATACCGAGAAGGGCTGCGCACGCAAGGGCGAAGACCGCCCAAACGCCGACCACGCCGCCTGCGAACAGCGCCGCCAGCAGCGCTCGACCGGCAGCAGCGGTTCCTGACTTCAGCATCGGGGTCGTGACCTCCGGCCGACGTTCCCGCCGCGGACCTGCTGGACGCCGCCGACCTCAGACCGGTTCCGCGCCGCTGGGACTGGCCCACTCCGGACCCGTCGCCGTTGCCGACGCACGGTTCGAGCGGACACGCTGCCGATCCAGCCGCTGGAGTAAAGCAACTCGCGCAGATCCGTTCGGGTCAAACTACCGCAGGTTCCGGGGGCCCGAGCAGATCCCACCGGTTTCCGGAAATATCGAGGAATACAGCAACCTGACCATACGGCTCAGTGCGCGGGTGGGTGACGAACGTGACTCCGGCGCAGACCATCCGGCGATACGCGGCCGCGAAGTCGGCGACTCGGAGAAAGAATCCAACTCGCCCGGCGACCTGATCTCCGATGGCGCCGCGCTGGATGTCTCCGTCTGCTTGTGCGAGCAAGATCCCGGTGGTCGCAGAGGGTGGGCGAACGACGACCCACCGTTTGGGACGTCCGTCGTTCGTGAGCGATGGCGAGTCCTCGATCAGGTTGAACCCGAGTCTCTCGACGAAGAACTCGATGGCGGAATCGTATTCCTGGACAATGATTGTTATCAGCTCCAGATGCACTTCGTGAGCCTACGGCGTTCCCAACCTGAACGTCCGCACATGCCGCATATCGGTCGTTCGGCAACGCAGCGTTAGCCAATCGGCAGCGCGATAACCTGTTCCACTTCCGTACCGCCGTCGGTGGTCCCACGACTGGCAACGTGCAGTCAGCTGTCGGCTCGGGTGCCGCAGTCTCCGCAGAACTTCGCGCCCGCGGTCAGTTCGGTTCCGCAGCCGCCGCAGTGACGTGGACGCACGGCAAGAGGTTCACCGCAGTTCGTGCAGAACCGGCCGCCCGCCGGATTGGTGGTGCGGCATCCGGTGCATACCGGCTGTGCGGTCGCGGCGGAGCGTTGCTGCCATGGATTACTCGGTGCCTGCTGTTGGATGGCGTTCAAACCCAGTGCGGCGCCGAGGAATCCGTCACCGCCGCCATGGCCGTGGGCAAAGCCATGGCCCGCGCCGAGCGCCAATTCGCCTGCGGCGTAACGCTGAAAGTCGCCGGCCAGTCGAATGTAGGTGACATCCTTGGCCAGTCGTTTGATGCGGTCCGCATCCTCGGGTGCCAGGGTGATGTCGAAGTTGCCCAGGCGCGGGATGCGCAGGCCGTATTCATAGAGCGTCAGATTGGTCTGGCGCACCACGGCCGCCTCGATCGGCTCCAACTGGCCGGACAGGCCGAGCACCGGCCAGTCGCCACGGGAAATTCCCTGTGTGACAGCGACTTTCATCGATTTGAGCAGCAGGTCCGAGGACCAGGACTCCACCGTCGCCGGGACGCTCAGGTCGGTGGTGCCGGCCAGTGAGGTGACCAGCTCGGCCGGATCCCGCACCGATAGCGCGAATTCCCCGAAGACCCGCAGTGTCACGACCTGTTCGCTAACCGGATCGGCGATATCGGCCAGACGGCCACCGAACTTGATACCGGGGAACTCGCGGGTGGAGACGAAATACAGTTCGGCGCGGTAGAAGTTGTTGCCGGTCAACGTATCCACAAGCGCGCCGAGGACCGGCAACTCGTCGGCATCGATCCGATGCCGACCGGGACCCATCGCCGCCACGACCTGCCCGGACTTGACGAACAGGGCGATCTCGTCGGCATTGACGATGGCACGGCTGTAGCGACGGATGTTGACATCCGGCCACTTGTAGATCAGTTGATTCTTGCGGTCCTCGGGGACCGCGATGAACTCCCGTTCGAACCATGCCATGCTTGCGCTCCATCAGCCGTAAACGTATCCAGCGTACCGATGTTCAACGGCACGATCAACTAACGCCGAGGTCACGGCGGGTAGAGCGACTCTGCAACGGTTTCTTGCCATTCAACTCTTGACTCACCATTGAACGTGCCGTTGAATAGCGTTACATCAAGCAGCGATATGATCGCCGTCACGTGAAAGGCATCACTATGACAACCGTTCAACCCTCCGCGGAGGTGTCGGCGCCCGCGAATGCGCTGCACGCCGAGGATGCGGGCTATCACAAGGCGTTGCGCCCGCGCCAGCTGCAGATGATCGCGATCGGCGGTGCGATCGGTACCGGACTGTTCCTTGGTGCGGGTGGTCGGTTGCACACTGCCGGGCCCGGACTGTTCCTGGTCTACGCCGTCTGCGGAATCTTCGTATTCTTCATCCTGCGGGCGCTGGGCGAGCTGGTGCTGCATCGTCCGTCCTCCGGCTCGTTCGTCTCCTATGCGCGTGAGTTCTACGGCGAGAAACTGGCTTTCGCGGTCGGGTGGATGTACTTCTTCCACTGGTGCATGACCGGCATCGTAGATATCACCGCGATCGCCACCTATGTCCATTTCTGGGGAGCCACCGAAGCGATACCGCAGTGGTTGATCGCGCTGGTGGCACTGGCCATCGTGGTCAGCATCAACCTGATCTCGGTGAAATGGTTTGGTGAGCTGGAGTTCTGGGCCGCGCTGATCAAGGTCATCGCGCTCGTCGCCTTCCTGATCATCGGCACCATCTTCCTTGCGGGCCGGTTCAAGATCGACGGTGAGACCACCGGTTTCAGTGTGATCCACGATAACGGCGGCCTGTTCCCGACCGGTCTGCTGCCACTGGTCACCGTCACCACCGGTGTCGTATTCGCCTACGCCGCAGTGGAATTGATCGGCACGGCGGCCGGTGAGGCGGAGAACCCGGAAAAGATCATGCCGCGGGCCATCAATTCGGTCATCGCCCGCATCGCGCTGTTCTACGTCGGTTCGCTGGTGCTGCTCGGACTGCTGCTGCCCTACGTCGCCTTCAAGGCCGGTGAGAGCCCGTTCGTCACCTTCTTCTCCAAGCTCGGTGTCGGCGGTGCCGGCTCGGTCATGAACCTTGTGGTGCTGACCGCGGCCTTCTCCAGCCTCAACGCGGGTCTCTACTCGACCGGCCGCATTCTTCGCTCGATGTCGATGAACGGCAGTGCTCCCAAGATCGCCTCGCGGATGTCCAGCGGTGGCGTGCCGTATGTCGGCATCCTCGCCACCGGTGCGATCGCGCTGGTCGGTGTCGGGCTCAATGCGATGGTGCCGGACAAGGCCTTCGAGATCGTGCTCAACATGTCGGCTCTGGGCACCATCGCGGCCTGGGGCGCGATCGTGGTCTGCCAACTGCAGCTGTTCCGTTGGTCGAACAAGGGTCTGGTGGAGCGTCCTTCGTTCCGGCTGCCCGGTGCGCCCTACACCAGCTACGCCACGCTGGTGTTCCTGGTCGCGGTGATCGTGCTGATGGCATGCAGCCACGAAATCGAGCAGCGCGGTGCTGTGATCGCCATGTTCGTGGTCGTGGTTCCGGCCTTCGTCGGCGGCTGGTTCCTGGCCCGCAAGCGGGTGCTGCAGGTCGCTCAGGAACGCGAGGGCATCACCGGTCAGTTCCCGGTGCTGGCCGAGCGGCCGCAGCGCAACGGTGATGCGGTCGTCGTTCTCGACAAGCCCGACGAGAACTAGATCGATTCGATCTCCGCCCCGGACAACATGTCCGGGGCGGAGCTATTCCCATAGGGGGGAATACGGCATGCGCGCGGCGGCGGTCGGCGGAAGAGAATGGGTGCCCTATTCACCGGGCTCGAAAGGTTCCCATGCCGGAACAACCCAGCGCCTCCGAGAATCCGCTGCCGCACCCGTGGGCGAATCGGCGGATGCGCGGAACCGAGGTTCCGCGACGGACGCCGCACCCCTGGGCCACCCGCGGCATGAAACACGAACCGTCGCAACGCCGCCAGCATCCATGGTCCGGGCCGAGCACCGTGGAGCGTGCTCCGGGGCAACGGGTCTTTCTGCCTCCAGCGCCCGGCGACACCATGCCGGTGAGTGATCCGGCGACGGGCGCCGAGGAAACTCTCGAACTCGACGAGCCGGACTCCGGCCGTAGCGGTCGCTCCCGGCCGAGCGTGCGGCGGCTCGGCGCGGGCCTGGTGCCGATGCCGAGGGTGGCGCCGGTCGATCCGCGTGCCGCCATTCTCGACAATCCGGAAGTGCCCGAGCTCAAACGGTTCTGCTGGAAATGTCAGGAACCGGTCGGCCGTCGCACCGCCACCGAGCCGGGTGCGGTGGCCGGCGAATGCGGCCGCTGTGGCTCGCCGTTCAACTTTCGTCCCACCTTGCAGCGCGGCGAACTCGTCGCCGATCAATACGAGGTGCAGGGCTCGCTCGCGCCCGGCGGACTCGGTTGGATTTATCTCGCGATCGACCGCAATGTCAGCGATCGCTGGGTCGCGCTGAAGGGTTTGCAGAACCCGCTGGACTTCGAGGCGCATGTGGTCGCACTCGCCGAACGGCAATTCCTGTCCGAGGTGGCCCACCCCGGCGTTGTCAAGATTTACAACTTCGTCAAACATCGTTCTGCCCGCGATATTCCGGACGGCTTCATCGTCATGGAATACGTCGGCGGACAATCGCTGAAGAAGATGCTCGATCTGCGGGGCAAGGAACGCATACCGGTCGTCGAGGCCATCGCTTACATCATGGAAATCCTGCCGGCGTTGGACTATCTACATTCCTTCGGATTGGCATACAACGATCTGAAACCCGACAACATCATGGTCAGCGAGCACGAGGTCAAACTGATCGATTTGGGTGCGGTCGCCGCCATGGACTCCTACGGCAGCATTTACGGCACGCCCGGCTATCAGGCGCCGGAGATCACCGAAACCGGGCCGACCGTGGTTTCGGATATCTATACCGTCGGCCGGACCCTGGCGGCCCTGGCCCTGGATCTGCCGCGGGACCGCGACGGGCACTTTCTAGGCGGCATACCCGAACCGGACGAGGATCCGCTGCTGGCGCGCTATCCGTGCCTGTACCGCCTGCTGCTGCGTGCCACCGATCCGGAGCCGGAGCGCCGCTTCCCGTCCGCGTATTCGATGTACTGTCAGCTCGCCGGTGCGCTGCGCATGGTGCTCGCGATCGATACCGGCCTGGAACATCCGCAGCCTTCGGTCGAATTGAGCTCCATGCGAGACGATTTCGGCATCGATACGCTCATCGGCCAGACCGACGGCATGGTCGACGGCATGGCCCGCATGCCCGTGCTCGAAGCGCGCGATGTCGTCGCGGCCCTGCCGACGCCGTTGATCGATAGCGAGGATCCCAGTGCCGAACTGCTGTCCTCCCTGTTGCACGGCGAACCGCGGCACGCGCTGGACGCGCTGCGCCGGGCGCACGAACGCATCCGGGCCGGCACGATCGTCGCCCCGGAATCCTTCGACCTGGAGGGGCCGCTGACCGCGGTCCGTGCCTACCTGGACCTCGGGGAAACCGTTCCGGCCTGCCAGTTGCTCGCCGATCTGCGCGTCGACTACAGCGCGGACTGGCGCATCGAATGGTATGTCGGCGTCGCCGCGCTCCTCGACGGCCATTACGACCGGGCCTGGCAGCATTTCGAGACCGTGCACGGGATGCTGCCCGGAGAGATCGGACCGGAACTCGCCCTGGCCGCCACCGCGGAACTAGTGCTGCAACATCTGGACGATCCGGCCGAGTCGGATCGTTGGCACCGGGCCGCGGCCGATCACTACCGCGCGGTCTGGCGGACCAACCACGGCGTGGTGAGCGCGGCCTTCGGCTTGGCCCGTCGGCTCGCCGCCGATGGCGAATTGCTCGAGGCCGTCACCGTGCTCGAACAGGTACCCGCCGCCTCCCGCCATCACAGCGTGGCGCACACGACGGGCTGTCTGCTGCTGGTCTCGCGGCCGATCGCCGATATCACCGAGGCGGATATCTGTACCGCGGCCGAGCGCCTCGAGGCGCTGCCCGACGACGCGCGAACGCTGCAATTGCAGGTCATCGTGGTCGGGGCGGCCTTGGAGTGGCTGCGGGTCGGCGGGCGGCCGCGGAATCCGAACCGGACGATCCTCGGCTTCCCGGTCACCTCGGCGGGACTGCGACAGGGACTCGAAACCAGTCTGCGCGCCCTGGCCAGAACCGCGCCGGATCGCTGGCACCGCTATCGGCTGGTCGATCTGGCGAATTCCGTTCGGCCACGCACCCGTTGGTAGATCCGTGGCGCTCGCGGACGGCAGTCGGCGAAGCTGGCGGGGGTGAACTCAGCGCAGCTGCTGCACCACGAAGGCGACGATGGTTCCGGTGCCCGCCAGCAGCCACAGCCAGTTGCCGGTGGCGACCGCCAGCACGACCGCGACGATCGAGATCACCGCGGCGATCGTCCGCAGTCGCTGCAGCGCATTGCCGGTGGGTGCGGGTGGTGCGGAGGGCGTTGTGCCGGGCAGGTCGGCGAATAATTCCGCCAATTGTCCTTTGGTGGTCGCCGCCGCCGCAACGGCGCTGCGTTCATCGAACTCGGTCAGGCTCAATCGTCCGGTACCGAGATGGTGCGACAGTTGTTCCAGCGCGCGCTCCCGTTCCGTCACGGTAATTCGAGAAGCCTGCGCCTCGGTCATATCGGAAGGATAAGCCCCGTCGCCGGTGTTTCGGCCGAACGAATTGCCAACGGCGGGAATAGTTGCGGGTGTCATCGGGGGTTGACGCAGGTCGCGAACGATAGGTGCCCAACATCACTGACGTATGCTTACCTACGAGTAAAGTTTTCTTTGTGGTTTCCTAGACATATGGCAGGGGACGTGGAGTACACGATCGATGAGCTGGCGCGCGAGGCTGGTACGACCGTGCGCAGCCTGCGGGTTTACGCCGAGCGCGGCATCCTGCCCCCGCCGCAGGTCAAGGGCCGCACCGGTTTCTACGGAGCGGATCATCTCAATCGGGTGCAGACGATCAGCCGTCTGCTGGACCGGGGGATAAAGCTGAACGGAATCAGGGAACTGCTGGAGGCCTGGGATCGCGGTGATGATCTCGGCGACATCCTCGGCGTAGTGGAGCCCGGTGCGCCGCAGCCAACCGCGCCGCCCGCTGGCGACACGATCGCGGCGACCGAACTCGAGCAGCGCTATCGCGAGGTGCCGCACGGTTTGGCCCGCGTGGTCTCGGCCGGTCTGTACGAACCGGTGGACGCCGCGACCTACCGCATCGCCGATCCACAGTTGATCCGGATCTTCGATCAGTTGCAGGGCGCCGGCATCCCGGTCGATGCGCTGCTCGGCGAATTGGAGCGGCTGCGTTCGGACTGCGACCGGATCGCTCGCCGCTTCATCGATCTGTTCCATCGTTCGGCGTGGGAGCCGTATCAGAACTCCGAGCGCACACCCGCGGATAAGGCGGTACTCGCCGACCGGGTGGCCGAGACTCGAATCCGTCCAGGGCAGGCGACCGCCGAGCTCGTGAACCGCTTTGTCGCGAAGTATCTCGAACAGGACAGCGACCTCACCGAGGCACTGCCCGACGCCTGACGCGTCGTTCGGCCCCTGCCGACACGTGCACTCTTCTTGCGCACTGCCCGACGCCTGACGCGTCCGGCTCGCCGACACATGCACACTCTTCTTGCCTGGCTTACGGCCGATCTTTCGGTGCCGCACGCCCCTGGCCAGGTCTTTCTCATTCATCGTTCCCATGGCTGGCGATACTTAGAACAACGTGCCGTTAAATAGCGTTACATTAGGCAGCGGGAACAGCACCTCCCTCGGCCCGTATCGACGTCGGCCGACGGGCGAGACAATGATGAAGGAGACGTCGATGACCAACGTCAGCCAACTGCGCGACACACCCGGACCTACGAAATGTTCCGACCAGGCGCGTAATGCCAAGGGACGAAACAAGATCCGAGCACTGTCCTTGCTTGCGGCAATCGCGGCGAGCATCGGCGTATTCGGTGTCGGCACCGAGACGCCCGCGGCCAATGCCGATATCGGCGTGCGCTGCCTGTGGGCTGGTGAAGCCGTGCCGCAGGGCGTGGTCATCTCCGCGGGCGGCTGGACATACCGGTGCCAGTCCGATTTCTTCGGCTTCGCACGCTGGTCCCGTGAGGGCTACGCCTCCGGTCGCAGCAGCGTGTACAACCCGGGTACCAACGGCAATCCCGCCGGCAAGTTCAGTCCGGGTGCGCAGCAGCCGGGCACCGACTACATGGACTACTGCGTCGGCAGTCAGCTGATCGAGGGGCGCGACGATATGTACGAGGCCGTTGCGGACGGCCGCGGCGGGCTGTATTGGCGTGCGGCTGGGCCGATTTCGGACTGGACCTTCGATATGAGCGCGAACCGGCCGGGGCCGTCGTGGCGGTCCTCGAGCCTGTGTATCGACGGTAACCTGACCTGAGTCACAAACCGCGAATCTTACTACCGCTGAAGCCCTTTCGGGCGGCGGTGCCATTCGGCACACGCCGCTCGGGAGGGCATTGGTATGCGTACACGTCTATTGGACACAATCAATTGGCCACTAGCGGAGTGCAATTGGCTACCAGGTGCAGTTGTGCTCCAGGTGGCGAACGCCGAAGCGATCCCATCGGGTACAGCGCACAAACGACTGCGACCGCCGCTCCTCTCGGAGCGACGGTCGCAGTCGTAATATGAAGAGCCGCAAGGGGAGTGGGTCAGCGGCCGCCGTCGGAAGGCACCCAGACCCAGCGTCCGCTGTCGCCGCCGCTCTCGTACGTGCCCCGGCTCGAGTTGTTGCCGGAGGCGGCGTGATCCTGATCGGCGACACGGCGACTGCCCGAGTTGCCGTTGCTGTACCCGCCGCCTCGTGCCCCGCCGCCGTTGCTGTTGCTGTGGTTACCGGGCGCCGCGATGGTCGACTGAATCGCCATGGCGGCGGGTGTGATCACGAGTGCGCCGGCGACCACACCAGCTATGACGACCTTCTTCGACTTGAGGTTCATGGTTACCGATATCTCCTTCGTCCCGCTGAGCCCGGACTTGGTCGGTAAGTGGGTGTGCCGGGGATTGCAGGTTGTCTGAGGTCTATTGTGCCGCTATTTGACGGCACAATCAATAGTGAACCGTTAGGAACCTCTGCAATTTTTCGGCGGTCTTCCCCTCCCGGGTCAGGGCTGGGAGTTCCGCGCACGGGGATGTGGATGGCATGTGCTGCGGCGTTCGGTGAAGCGCTGTTCGAATGCGGCGATGCATGCTGCCGGTATCGTGGGCGATGTCGACAGCTTGGGAACGCCGGTTCTGCCACGTAGGGAGAGTAGTGGTCGCCGCACCGGGACACTCCCCATCAATGGGGATGTGTTCAGTACTCGAGTTCGACCCAGGGGATGGCGATGGGAAACGGGAAGTCGATGGCGATGCCATCCCGGTTCTCATGGGTCCACTCGCCGACGATGCAGTCGATTCAAGCCATCCTCAACGTCGACCACGCTCAGGGCTGGCGCAGACCTTCCTTACCCGTGCGGCCAGCGCGGAATGCGCCAGCGACCGTGAGCGCGGACCATGCCAGCGCAGCATCGGCTCGCGCTGCCGGTTGTCGTCGGCCGACATATGGATCATCTGCTGTGTCCCGATCCCGTCGAGCGGGTCGACACGGCAATTCTTGTACCAGCCGAACGGAATCAGATGTACCTGCTCACCGCGCTCCTCGAGCCGCTCGGTGATCTCGGTCAGTACGTCGAGTGCCTCGGCGAATTCGGCGAGCACATCGAATCCCGCTGGGGTGCTGGCTCTTTCGTCGGGGCGAGGCAGACACGCGAAGCCCTCGACGACGATCGGTCCGGCGTCGGATTCGGTGACGATGCGCCGGACCAGCTGCACGGCGGTGCCCGCCAGGGCCCGGTCGCCGCGGTCCACCCCGATCGTCACCAGCAGGCAGTCGTGGAAGGATCTGCGTGCCCCGATCACCGACGGTTCGATATATATGGCGCACGGGCTCGCCGTCGTCACGGTGTATTCCACCGTGCGACAACGATTACTGACGATGCGCATCGGCTCCCCCTGGTCCCTTCATCCGGTCGCCTCGACGGCTCCGGCGGCATCGAGGTCGAGTACGGCCGTCGCGGTGCGCTCGATGATGCCGAGGCAGACCTCATCGGGCTGATATTTGGGTTGAATGGCGCTGCGGCCGATGGTCGAGAGCCAAATGAAGTACGGGTACAGCGCCTGCTGGCGGTAGGCCAGCCAGGCCGTATCGAAGTCGGGTGCGGGTGCTCCGCAGGCGGCCAGTCGTTCCAGGTACCCGCTCAGCAACTCGCGTTCCCAGGCTCGGCGGTCGGCCACAGCCAGACCGGATGCGACCACATATGCGAAGTCGTAGGCCCAGCTGCCGCGCAGCACGACCTGCCAGTCGGTGAAACCCATCCGGCCCGCGGCGGTGACGTAGGTATTGCCGATATGGCTGTCGCCGTGCAGGAAGGTCTGCGGTCCAGTGCTGGCGATCTCGAGCGAGCGCTCCAGAGCGCGATACAGCCGGTCATGTTGCGCCGGTAGTACGTTCGGAATTACCGAGGCCGCGCGCCGAACCCCGACCCGCGACCGCGTTGGCATGCCGATCAACCGGTCGAGATTGGCGAAATGTGCCCGCGGCGCCTTGAGCCACCGGTGCAGCCGGAGTTCTTCGTCGTCCCAGTAGCGGGCGTGCCAGGTTGCCATAGTGCTCAGCAGATCTTCGATCTGCTCGCGTCCGATCGGAGTGCCCGGCGTGCAGAAGCTGGCGCCCTTGGTGCTGACGATGTCCTCGAGCAACGAGATCGAACGCCCCGAGCGGCTGTCGACCGCGCTGTGATAGCCGCGCGGTGCCTCGATTTCGAGGTCGGGCCGCACATGTTTGAAGAAGCCGGGTTCGCCGTGCAGGATGCCGGCCAGGTCGAGGGTCAGCCGCTGGGTGAAACCCGCTGTCGTCTTCGCGAACAGGTTTTCCGGTAGACCCGCGACCCGGCCTATCTCGTTGTAGCGAACGGTGATTTTCCACCGTGTCGAGGTACCGCTGCTGTTGCCGCCGATATCGAACCCCTCGACGGCCGCGCCCGGATGGTCGTAGCACAGCACCGCGGTCAGCCAATCGGTGGTCAATTCTCGACCTGTCACCGGCACATCGGCCGCACGCAGGGCCTGTGGACGGGTGACCGCTTCCCGCGCGAGATGACTACCGATGCGAGTGATTCCGCGTATCACCGCGAGTGCGGGGTGTCGGGTAAGTGCCTCGGACTGCAACGGTTCTCCTCTGCTCGGCGGCCGATCAGACCTGCTGTATCCGGTCGGTTCGCCGGTCGCGAGCCGCCGTTAACGGACCCTATGGCAGCCGCGAAGCGGGAACATCCGTCATAGCGGGGAGGAATATCCGCATCGGGCGGTGCGATATCGCGCTGGCCGGGCGATGTGCATGCTGCACGAGGCCGTGCGGAGGGCATAGGATCTTCTGCGTGCCGGGTCGCCTTACCTCCGTATTCGTCGGTCGCGATGCCGAGGTCGAGCGTGTGGTGTCGTTGGGTCGACGCGCCGCTGCGGGGGTGGGGCAGGTGCTGCTCATCGAGGGCGAGCCGGGTATCGGCAAGACCGCGCTGCTCGATACCGCCGCTGCCGGATACCCGGCCGACGGTCTGACCGTGCGCCGTGGTGCCGCGAAGGAGTTGCAACGGCAGGTGCCGTTCGCGGCGGTGTGCTCCTGGCTGGACAGCGATCGCGGATCCGATCCGGTGCGCGCGCTGCTGCGCAGTGGAGAACGAGCCGGTGACGGTGCGGCGACGCACGAGTTCGCGATCACCGAGGCGATCCTCGATCTGGTCGATACCTGGTGTGCCGCTGGGCCGGTCGCATTGATCGTCGACGATGTGCACTGGGCGGACCGGCAGAGTTTGGCGGTGCTGAACCGGCTCTGTGGGCTGGTCGGCGATTTGCCGCTGCTGCTGGTGCTTGCGGCGCGTCCGCTGCCGAGGGATACCGGATTCGTCGCGTTGACGGCCGAACTCGTGGAACGGGGTGCGCCGATGATTCGGCTCGGTGCGCTGCCCGAACCGGCTGCGGCGGAACTGGTTCGGCATATGGTCGGTGCGGCACCGGGGCCGGGCCTGATGCGGCAGGTGGTCGGTGCGGGCGGAAATCCGCTCTACATCACGGAATTGGTGGCCTCGCTCTTACGCGACGAGGCGATCACCGTGATCGCCGATACCGCGGATCCGACCGAAATGGTCGATGGCCCCTCGGCATCGTTGGCGGGGGCGATCGCACAGCGGCTGGAATTCCTGTCCCGGTCCGCGCGGCAAGTACTGCCGATGGCCGCCGCACTCGGACCGACCGTGTACGTCGCGGAACTGGCCGCGGTACTGGACAGTCCGATCCTGGAAGTCTGGAAAGTCGTCACCGAGGCGACCGACGGTGGACTGCTCACCCATGCCGATTCCGAACTGATCTTCCGGCACGACCTGATCCGTCAGGTCCTCGCCGAGCAGCTGCCCGATTCACTGCGCGCCGGATTGCTGCGCCGGGCCGGGCAGATCCTGCTGGCCACCGACGCGCCGATCGAGCGGATCGCGTACTACCTACTGGCAGGGGAGAACGAGCTGGACAAGCCGGCCCTCGACTGGTTGGTCCCGGTGGCCGACAAGTTGATCGTGCGCGTGCCCGAGATCGCGGTACAGCTGTTGCAGCGTGCGGCGGGTACCACGGACCTCGGCATGCGTCCGGTCCTGCTGCGACTGCACGCCCAAGCGCTGCTGTGGAACGGTCGCGCGGCCGAGGCCGAAGCCCTCGTGCGCACGGCGCTGCTGAACCGACCGGGGGACGATATCGAACTGCGTTGGTTACTGATGCAGGCCTGCCATGCGCGCGGCGATCTGCGCGAAGTCGTCGCCGTTGCCGAAAAGGCCCTGGCCACAGCGAATCTCACGGATGCGGACGCGGGTCGATTCCACGGGATGAGTGGTTTGAACAATTTCTTGCTCGGCCGGTTCGACGCTGCGGAGGCGGCGGGTGCGCGGGCGCTGGCGATCGGGGATGCCACCGAGAATCCGCTGGTGACCGGATACGGACTGTTGACCGTGGGGGCCGTGCGATACACCCATGGCTACCTCGACGAGGCACTCGAACTGAGCAACCGCATCATCGCCGTCTTCGACAGCGGATTCGGTTCCGACCAGTTCGATCCCTATATTCTCTACGCACACTGCTTGATCGAGCTCGATCGGCTCGCCGACGCGGAAGCGGTGCTGCACAAGGCGATCGGACACAATCGCCGGATCCACGGTGTCTATCTCGGTGCCAACGTGGTCGCCAAGGCGCGGCTCTATCTATTGAACGGACGCTGGGACGATGCGATCGTCGAATGCGCGTCGGGCCTGTCGGTGCCCGACGCCTTCGGCTACAGCCCGTTCCTGCGCAGCCTGTCGGCACTGATCGGCATCCACCGCGGCACCTTCCTGCCCGATCCGGACGACATCCCCGCACTGAACAATCAGCTGGGCAGCAGTGGATACGGCCAGTTCTTGCCGTGGATCAAGGCCCTGATGCTCGAGACCCACGGCGATCCGCGCGGCGCACTGGATCTCCTCGTCGACGCGCACCAGCGCCTCACCGACGGTTTGACCGCGCCCACGCTGTATTACATCTTCCCGGATATCGCCCGCCTCGCCGCCGATGTCGGTGACGAGCAGGCGGCGCGTTCGGTGGTCGCGGCTTCGGCTGAGCTGGCCCGTCGCCAACCCACGGCATCCAGGACCGGTACCGCGCTGCTGTGCCGCGGCGTCGCCGAACGCGACCCCGCGATCTTGCGCATGGCCGCCGCCGATTTCCGGAAGGCGGGGCGACCGTTCTATGAAGCGCAGGCCCATGAGAACGCCGCCTTATTGTTCGCCGCGGACGGGAGCGCTGCCGATGCCCGCGGCGCCCTGGATGCCGCGGTCGAGCTCTACACCGGCCTCGGCGCTTCCTGGGATACCGCCCGCGCGGTCGCGCGCATGCGTCCGTACGGAATTCGCCGCGGTGTTCGCGGACCCCGCAATCGGCCCAAGTCTGGACGGGCCGCCTTGACAGATACCGAACGCAAGGTGGCCGCCTTGGTCGCCGATGGCTTTTCGAATTCCGATATCGCGGCGCAGATGTTCTTGTCGCGCAGGACAATTCAGTCACACGTGTCCAACATCCTAGCGAAGCTCGGCATCGGATCGCGGCGCGAGATCGCGGCGGCTTTATCCGGGAAGTAGTGCGCGCTAGATCCGGTTGATCGTCGCGAGCCAGGCCGGTGCGCCGTCGTCGTGGAATCGCGTCTCGATCCGGTCCGCTTCGATGGTGGCGATACGCCAGCCGCCGCCATCGAATGCCGTGTAGAGCTCGTTCCGGCTGACAGGGTGCGGGCCGGTATCGGGCCCCTCGTCACTGAAGCACAACACATACAGCGTGCCGCCGTGCTCGGTCACCGAGGCCAGACTCGCCACATATGCCGGTCGCTCGTCCGCGTCGAAGCTGTGGAACAGCCCAGAATCCAGCACTGTCTCGAACTTGCGACTCAACAGCTCCAGCTGCAACGCATCGGCCGCAATGAACGCTACGTCGGTGCCACGCTCGGCGGCCTTTGCCCGTGCGCGCGCCAACGCCGTCTCGGCCACATCCACGCCGAGCACCGAAAATCCCAGCGCCGCAACGTGCAGTGCATTCTCCCCGCCCCCGCACCCCGCATCGAGCACCGCCCCCGCGAACCCGCCCGCAGCTCCCAGCCGCACTATCGCCTGCTGCGGCCTGCCTACATCCCAGGGCGCGGGCCCATCCTGATACGACGCATCCCAAGACAGCCCGGTCATCCGCTCATGACTGGTCGGCTGCCGCCCCTCTAACGAATCCCCTGACAGTGTCATACCCCACATCCTCCCATCCCGGCGCATAGCTTGGTCCCAGGTCGGGGAACGGTGATGGCCGCGATCTCCGGGATTGTGGTCGGCGTGGGGACGGCGGGCACCGGAAGCCGTCGCCTGATCGCGTACAGCCGAGCCACCAGCTCGGCCACCCACGCCGGCTTCACCAGGTAGTCGTCGGCGCCACTGCGCAAGGCCCGCACCACCGATGACCAAGGTCATCATGCCCTCGACCCGAATATCAGGCTCGAAGTTGTGTCACCCACCGGTCAGTATTCGAGTTCGGTCCAGGGGATGGCGATGGGGAACGGGAAGTCGATGGCAATGCCGTCGGGGTTCTCGTGGGTCCATTCGCCGACGATGATGTAGTTGGCCGAGCGCAGCGGATGGACACCGGGCGGCAGCTGGGCGTGTCCGATCTCGAGAACGTAAGCGCGAACCATTGCGATAGCGCTGACTTCGCGGTCCAAGATGACTTCCCAATACCACGGAATACCAGCGCTTGCGTAGCGGCCCTTCTTCGCCTCGATATCAGTCTGCGTGTTGGACGGAGACAGGACCTCGCCGACCAGCAGAACATCGCTTGCACGGACGTCCTGATAAGGCATTTCGAGGCAACGGTAAACGAGGAAGTCCGGGGTCACGAAGTCCGACTTTCCGCTGGTCCCCAGGAAGACGTTGGTCTCGAAGTTGACGCGCCAGCAATGCTGTGTCTGCTCCGACATTGCCTTCCGTGCGTGATACTCGATCGAGTTCGTCAATCGACGCGTGAACTGCTGATGCTCACCGGGGCCCCGGCGCACCCACACCACCCGGCCGTTCCACAGCTCGATCTGCCCGGCGATCTCCTCGGGGAGACGTTCCAGTTCCTCCCAGGTCATGTACTCGGGGAGGTCCGGACGCTCGATACGCGGAAGGGACATGCCGCAATAGTAGTGAAGGCATCCCATTCGGTCGGGGCGAAGGCCAGGGCTGGGCTGCAGTCCGGTCATCAACGGCGTTCTCGGGAGCCGTCGATTCATGGTGCGCGCGCCTGTCGGCTAAGTAGAGGTGGTGCGTGGCTTCGGGCCGATGTTTCGCACAGTGTGTGGGCGGCGTGGGTTGTCGAAGTCCTCATAGAGCTCGATGACCGTGTCCGGGAATCGATGCAGGAATGCGGCAATGATCATGTTGTGGACTTTGTCGAATTGCGGGTGATCGATCTGCGCATTCTTGTGGTATATGAAAGCGCGGGTAAATACGCCGTCTTTCTGGCTATAGGCCATATAGCATGAAACCGCTACCCCCTCTGCCTCGAATTCGATCTCCCTGGGATAACCAAACGTTTCCCGCAGTTTATGGTGGGACATCCCCCGAGCCTCGACTGCGCGTAGCACCAGGGAATCCGGTCCGCTCGCCGCAAGAATTCCCGGCACATATCCGGACACGATTTCTCGAGATATTCCGCCCCGGGAAAACTTGATTTCTTCGACAACCATGGTGCCGGATATCTCTGGCTCCGAATCCGGTTGGTCCGCAGCGGTTCTCGAATTGCTGTCGTCGTCGCTGCCGGGAGCTGCTGCGGCTGCTGGCTTTTCGGCATCGTCGCCGGGATTGCCCTGCATCGATTGTGCGACTGGGCGATCCGCGTCCGGGACATCGATTGTCTCGGGGAGCCGCGCTGGCGCGGCGGAATCCGCCTCAGGCGCTGTGGGTGTGTGTGTTGGCGAGGACCCGATCAGGTTATCGACGAATGGCACAGCGATCGTGACGTTGTGCGGGGCGCGCCGCTGGACGGCGTCCCTGACATCGTGGATGAATGCCTGCGTCTCGGGGTGTCCCCGGCCGTGTAGGTAACGGCCGAAATCGTGCTCTCCGGCCAGCAGGTCTCCTACGGTCGATATGAATTGTCGGACTGCTCGATCCTCGCTCGACAATGCATCGGCGCTTCGGTCCGTCCGCGCTCGGAGGGCCCGGTGGAGTAGATCGGGTGCGGAATCGGATGGTGCCGCAAGCATTTCCGCCGCGATCGTCGCGAACCACTGCCCGATCCGTTCCTCGGCTGATGTCGCGTCGTCGAAACTCGCCTGTATCTCGCGGGCCGTGCCGAGCAGGTAGGGCTCGACAACGATGTTCAGGAAGTTCTCGTCGAACGTCCGGGAGGCGAGATGGTCTGCATAGAGAGTATCGGCGGCATATCGTGTGAACAGGTATAGCGGTGATTGTCGCCCGAGCGAACGGCACTGCGGGAAATGCGGTCCGAACACTCCACCGCGCGGGATCTGGTTCCAGTCCGCATACTGGGTGGACGTCAGCAGGGGCGGCGCCAGCCATTCGTGTTCCGCGGGAATCAGCGGTCTGGCCGCCACCAACATGAGGTAGGCGTATTGCGGGATCTCGTCGAGGGACAGGTCGCGGGCAATCCGGGCGATGACGTTCGACAATCCATCCGCCGTCATGGTCTGAAACTTCCAGACAGGGAAAAGCACTCCGGGCAGCTTCTGCCGATCCTGCACGATCATCAGTGCGCCCGGCTCCGAATTCGGCAGGCCGAGTTGCGCCGCTGCCTCCAGGGAGGCCGCAGTGAGCGCGCCGAGCGCGCTGAACCGAGCGCTCCGTTCTGCCAACCAGGAGAGCTCCCAGGCTCGCTGTTCCGGACTCTCGATCCAGGCCCGGCCCAGCAGCTCGCCAGGCGCGGGCCCCGGCAGATACTCGAGGTAGTCGAAGCCGTGGCGGAGCAACTCCGCTCTGAGCGCGGCAGAATCCGGTCGGTTGCCCAGGACTCCTTGCCCGGTTTCGTCCGGGGCGCTGGTGCCACTCGCGGTCGGCCCGTCGGTAGATGATCCGGGGTTCGGTTCATCCGGAATAGTCTGAGGGGGGTCGCTGACCGGGGGCGGTGTGGCGGCGTCAGGGGTTTCGGGTTGCGTGTCGGCAGCCGGCGGTTCGAGGTTCCAGAATCGGTTGTCCTCGCCGTTGTTCTGGTGGTGGAATCCGAGGAGTTGGTTATTGAGGTTTCGCCGTTTGTTCGCCGCGCCGCCGTGCGGGGTTTGGGGGAAGTGCGGGTCGACGGGGTTGGGGTCGATGTGGTGGAAGAGTTCGATCCCAGGAGGCAATGGGTTGGACGGCAGTCCACCAGCGGGGCGGCGGTCGGTCGTGCCTTCCGCGCCGGGGTTGTCTGGTTGGGTTCGGGTCTCGTCGGTTGCGTCGTCCTGATGCTGAGGTGCCGCGGTCCCGCCGAGGATGCGCTCGCGCAGCTGCTCTGCCGGTGGCAGCGCGATCCCCAGCCGTTTCGCTACTTCGCCGAGCGGGTGTCCGTCGACGAAATGGAGCATTGCGAGCTCCAATGGGCCGGAGCGTTGTCGGTTACTGGGCGCGGGCTGGTTGTCGATGGCCGCCTCGAGATCTGCCATGGCGGCTTGATGTTCTGCCAGGACGGTTTCGGCGATGGCGAGTAGTCGTTGTGCGGTGTCATGGGTTTCGGCGAGTGGTTGTTCATGGGCGGCGCGGGCGTAGACCTTTATTGCGAGGTCTCGTGCGATTCGTGGGTTGCCGAGCTCGGCCATGAGTCGGTGGTAGACCTGGCTGTCTTCCACAGGGGATGCGGGCTCGTCGGCAACGTCCGCAGGACCGGCGTTTCGCGCTACGTCATCGCGTTCCGCGATCGAGCGCCGTGCGATGTCCTGATCGTGGTGCGGATCCGGCGCGCTGTTCGGCGATTCGAATGACGGACCGGTTTGGTCGGGTGTGGTTGCATCGGCATTATTCGAGGTCCACCAGATCAGGTCTCGCACGCGGCCCGATCCGGTTGCTGGGGGGCGGTGTGCGGCGCGCTCGGCCTCTGCGGCGCGGCCGGCGGATACCAGGGCGATGTTGTTCAACGAGGTGGTCGGTACCCGAGTCGAGAGATCGGCGAAGGAGTAGTAGCCGCCATGGATCTCTTTGACGTTGAAGGAACGTCGCGGCTGCGCGCCGGTGAGTCGGACCGCGCCCCATCGTCGGCCCGCGGGGTCGGCCCCGTGGCTGAAGCCGAAATACCGCTCGTCCGATTCCTCCCCGATGTCGCCGCCGACCTTCGACACTGGATCGCGGTCGTCGGCCACTACGTACACATTTTCGGCACCGATACCGAATTCTTCGGCATGTTCCATTGGTAAGCCTGGTGAGCCGGTGATGACGATCTGGTCGATATGATCGGCGAGTTGGCCGTTCTGCCCCGCGAAGCCGAGTGTGGTGGAGCCGTAACTGTGGGCGGCCACCGTGCGCAATCGCTGTGGTGCGGCGCCGGTTAGTTCGGTCCATGCCTCGCGGGTCGCGTTGTAGGCCGCGATATCCGCGGCCACGATATGTGCGCCTTGTTCGGCGAACTCCGATGACCACAATTCCTCGAGCGAGTTCGGATGGTGGTAGCCGATATCGATAATGGTCACCGCGGTGACATCCGGTGCGTGCCGCGCCGATACTTCGAACTGGGCGATACCGGATTTCGCGCGGAGCGGCAGTTTCTGCAAGGTGGTTCCGACGCCGCCGATATTTCGGGTGACCTGCTCACCTTCGTCCGCGTCACCGATGGCCACCGTGCATCGGCCGTCGCCGTCGTATGCGGTCGCGTCGTAAGCGATCAGTTGTATTACGGGAGAACCGATATCGCGCACTTCCCGCTCGATGGCCGCGAGTTGTTGGCGAGTTCGAACCAGATTGGTGAGGTGCCGGGTCTCGGCGGGGGTCAGCACGCGGCTGCGCCCCACCTGCCGCAGCTGCGCCAGGAAGCCTTTCGGGTCATCGGGTTTGCGTTTCAGGAATTCCCCGATGTCGAGAATGATGGAACGCCGGTTCGCGACGTCGCGTTCGGCATACAAGACACCGTCGGTATTACCGATGACGTGCGGATGCACCGCGATCATCGCGGCGCGCTCGACATCGCTGAGCGCATGCCACCCGCGTGCGACTTGTTTTGCGCGCGTGGCCGATTGCTCGGGATCTACCAAGGCGGTGAGCGACGCCAGTGAGGCACCCGGCTCCAGATAGTCCAGCAGTTTGGCCAACGCGCCCTCGGCCAAGCGGATCTGTTCATCCGTGGCTTCAAGCTCGACCGGCGCGGAGCGGGTTTCGCGCTCCTGGATCTCTTGTTCGATCGCGTCGAGGTCTTCCTCGGTCGGCGCGGTCGCGGGTGACTGATCGGTGGATCCGAAAACGTTGCCGACGATGCGGGTCCACGCGGCCCGTGCGCGGTCAGCGGCTGGGCGGTGAGTCGGCGTCTCCGGTTCGGCTGTTTTCCCGGAGAGTTCCGTTGTGCTTGTCTCGGTTTCGGGTGAGGCCGGGGCAGTGCTCGGTTGCGCGCGGTGCAGTTGTTTCGGCTTGTCCCATGGCACGCGGTCACCCGGGATCTCGTCGTTGTCGATATGGCCGAGAAGTTGGTCCGGCAGGCGTCTGGCGCGGGTCGGCCCAGCGGCGCGGTGGCGCTCTGGGGCGAAGGGGTTGTGTCCGGGGTGCTGGAAGGGCATCTCGGCGGGGGGCTCGTCGATTGTGGTTCCGCCGGTCGGGGGTGCGGGATCGGGCAGTGCGGGGGCCTCGCTGGTTGGATCGACCGAGGTTTGTGTATCGGCGGCACTCTCCGGATGTCCGGTCGCCTCGAGCCACTTCTGATAACTCCGAACCGGCGCGAGCCATTCCACTGCGTAATCGGTGGAATCGCTGGCCGTAATAATTCCCAAGTTGTTTCCGGTAAGAATTGTCGACCGCAGGTGTAACGAGTACGAGTACTGGTCGAGATAACCGGAGTAACGATCATGTTCCGGCCAGGCGATTGCGCTACTGCTGCGCCTCGGATCGTCGGCCTGCAAATTGAAGAATACCCGCAATATTTCGTTTTCGGGAAGATCTCCGTACTGTTCGAGTACCGCTTCGTATCGGGCGCGCTGCTGGTCCGACATCAATTCGGTGCGCAAATTGAAAGGTGCCCATGCGGGGTCGGTCGTGCTGTTTGTAAGCACAATGACGTCGGAGTAGTTTTGACGGTCTCTCCACTCTGTCAGTGTCATTGGCCGTGTCGGTTCGAATGAAGGGTCGATGACCATTGTGACCAACTGGCCGTCTGTGTCGAGCATATCGATTGTGGCGGCTACGTGGTTTCCAAAAGAATCGTAAAAAGGATTGTGATACTCACCCGGCGCTGGAAGTGTCCACTCGTCGGTGGCCATCTGCTCGTCGGTGGTCTTCGCACTGACGACGATAACTTCTACCGGACCGATGTTCCGTCCGGCAAAGCGTGCTCCTTCGAATTCGACCATGCGGTCTTCGAGGTTTGAAATTCCGACCCCTGCCCTGAGGCGGTCTGAAAAGGAAGCCGTGATCTGTCTGTCCTTCTTCATGACTTCACCGGTGCGATATGCCAACTCCAGTCCGTCCGCCGAAAGATCCGGCACGAATGATCGTGCGATCCCCAAGGCATTCCGATCCACTCCGATTCTCAGCAATTCAGCGAGGATGGCTTCCGCCTTCTTGGTGCATGCCGTATTGATGTCGAACGGTAGGGGGAGTTGGGCGGCATGAACGGTCAGCGACCGCACTTCATCCGGACCGTAAGGCGCATGCGAAACCGGCTCCGCACCGGCCGGTGTCGGTGTGGCCGTTGTCGCATCGGTGCTATCGTCCGTGCCCATAGATGCATCGAGGTGCTCGGAATCGGCTCTGCGGTAGTCCAATTGGCCGATCAGATCCCCGCCGCGAGTAACCCCCTGCGATGCTTCTGTCGAGATGTCCGTTGGCGCTGTTCGACGCAGCGCGAGCACTGTCTGCGCGAGCAATTCGGGAAAGCGAGGGTGATCCACCAGCGAGGTAAACGCTCGGCCGCGCATCATCATCGGATCCTGGAAATCCGACTGCGGCCGCAGACCTTTGGCGACCGCGTCGCGGAGATGCGTTACCAGCTGGGCAGCATTGTGCAATGGTTGGAGATCGGGCAGGCGAGCGGCGCTCGCCGCGAAGGTATCGCTCGCTATTCGGAGTAGTTCAAAAGCGGTTGCAGCTTCGCGAGTTCGGGTCAGGTAGTAGCTCGTAACGGTGACGACATTCGGCAGGAATGATGCCGCAGCTGCGGCGAAGGCCCGGTCTGATTCCGTTCGCGTCGGATCGAAGGCGTCCGATTCCGAACGCAGTGCGCCGATTGCGCGGGCGACGTCGGCGTCGAATCCGCGGACCAGTCCCGTCCGCAGGTAGCCGTCGATATACTCGGACCAATCCGTCCCATCGTGCTCTCGTACTTCTTCAAAGTGTTTTGCCAGCCCGTTGATTGCCTTGATTGCGGCGTTGGTGGGTCCGCGGTGCTCGTCTTCCGGCCTGGTTTTCCTGGGGAACCCTCCATCCTCGGACCAGGGCATCGTTTCGACAGCGGTAGTCATGTTGTCGACCATGCGTCCGAGGTGCGACGGAAGAGAGTCCAGGAAATTCAGTTCGCTTTCCGGCTTGCTGAATGGCTTGGGTATGTCCTCGGGTGCTTTCAAGCGCAGCGCGCCGGCGAGGTCGAATACCGCGTTCGCGGCGGCCGACAAGGCTCGAACAGCCGGCAGGCGAGTCTCGAGATCCCGGGCTAGGTCGAACAGCGTCGCGTAGTCGGGGATGTTTCCCTTACGGGTACTGGCCTGGATCCGGTGGCACTGTTCCCGTATCAGGACATTGAGCAATCGCGCTGCGGCTACCGCGGCTTCGACCGACGGTGGCGCACCGTGACGGAAGGCGTCGAGATGCGCGGTGAGTTCGGCGGTCGTGTCGGCGATCAGCTGCTGCGCGTCTTCGTCGGACAAGGTCGTGGCCCAGTCGTGCAGCGTGCGATAGGCGACGAGTGTGTCCGGGTTTCGCGGGCGAGGGGAGGCCGTCGATGCCGCGGCATCAGTCGACTGATTCGGTTCCGAGCGCGTCGCATCGGCTGCGGAAGGATTGCCGCTCCAGGGCGTGGACCCGCTGGACTTGCGGGGTTCGCTGCTCCACGGTGTTTTCCGCGCCGGACGTGCCGATTCCGTTGCGCCCGCCGCCACATCGGTATCGATCGGCAACGATTCGGCGGACACGGTGTGCTGAGGTGCGACCGCCTTCGTATCCGGTTGGTCCGCAGGAGTTCTCGGTTCGGCATCGGCGGTGTTCGTGCTTGCTTGGTTATTCGGTGTCTTGTCCGAAATGTCGGGTGATATCCGAACCTCGGTCGCGGGATGCTCGGGCTCGGCGCTGTCGGTCGCGGGTCGGGCACCATCGGGTCGTGGATCAGGCAGCGCACGTTCGGGATTCGCGCGCGCTTGGCTGTCCCCGGCCGCATTGCTCGCGTTTTCCGCTGGTTGGCGGCGTGTGCGCGGCTGCCTCGGTTCGTCCCGCCCGGGGCCGTCGCCACCGAAACGGTTGATTACCCAGGGGGTGCCTTCGTCTCTGTGCCCGCCCGCCGTATCGACCGCGCCGTCGACGAAGTCGATCCCTCTGCCTTCGACGCGAGGCGGCCTGGCGCCACGGCGGGGCATCGAATCCGGTTCATCCGCACCGGTTCTCGTGGGGATCGCGCCGGTCGGAGTACTGGCCTGTGGTGCCGGTTGTGCATCGGAATTCCGTGCTACGGATGGAGCGGATGCGGCCGGCCCCGGGGCGGTCGGGGTGAGGCCGCGTCGTTCGGCCTCGGCGTCGGCTTGCGCCTTGATACTGCGGTAGACGAGCGCCTCGCCCTCGGTCGGCGTCAGGGTGTCGACCTCAGCGGCCACCACCGACTCCGCTTCCGCCTCGATCGGATCGAGAGCCCCGTCCTTCTGGCGGATGCCGTATGAGCTGAATTGCTGCGCCATCCATGGCCGCAGCACTCGGTTTTCTCTGGAGCCGTAGGCTTTCTCGACGTAATCACCGACGACGTCATACGCACCCGGCGCATCGGTGGGCAGGAGCCTGCGGACCTGATGGGCCAATTCGTGGATGGCCAGGCAGAAGTACACGCGATCGAGATCATTGCGCAGCCGTCCGGAAGCCAATTGCACTACCGCATCGGCGTGTTTTTGTGCCGGTGCGGTCACCCACAATTCGGTAAATTCGATGGTGTTATCGAGCTGTCTGCCGAACTCGTCGATGTCCCCCGGGACGAAGCTGATCTCCTTTAAGTCCTCGAGTATCGGGAACCGGGCGAACATGTGCCGTATGGCCGCAATGAACTGACCGGCGATGTCTGCGGTGATGCCCGGGTTGTCGAGACCGATGAGATCGATGCCGAGGTCGGCTCGCACCGCCGCGACCATCGCCATCTTGGCCTGTTGTTCCGCCGGTGTCACCGGCTGGTATTCGGCCGCGAGTTTCTCTCGCTCACGGTACTTTTCGGTTCGCTGCTGTGGCGCGATCTCGGTCAATAGGTTGTGCAGGACCCGCCCCCCGACCGAGGCGCTGTTCGGGTCGTTCTCCACGGCTGCGAAGGCTCCGGCCACGGCTGTGGCGGAGTCGAGTTGTCCGTTGTCGTTGAGTCCATACTTGCGAAATTCGCTGTCCCGCCAGGCATATGCTTGTTTCGGAGACCACAGAGTCGGCCCCTCATGGCTGTGCTCATGGTGGTCGATAAGCATCGACTTGGCCTTCCGCGACGCGTAAAGCCAACTCGCGTTATCAAGTGCAAAGCCGAATTCACGTCGGACCAACCCGAGTATCGGCTGGTCGACCGCCCCTACGGCGAGGCCATCCTGCACCATCGCGGCCCAATTCGCCTCCGGGGAGGTGGCGAAGATGTCGGACACAGTAACCGACCGCGTGAACGGATACCTCGTATCGGTTCCCGCGACATGGTCGCTCATGGCGAACCGTCGCCCACCCGAGATGGGCCCGATCCCGATCTGGTGTAGTTGGACGTACGGGTACTTCGTCAACAGCTGGTGTATCGCTCGGGCGAAATCACGAACGACTTCCACTGCCACACCAGGTAAGTCGAATCCGAACATGCGGACCGCGTGTCTGCGCCACATCTCCGCGGCAACCTCCGTGCCCGATGCACAGGATGCGAACGGATCCGGTATGGAACGATCGATGGCACTCGCCGACACCACGAAATCGCGGACTGCGCGCGCGAAATGCCGATGCTGTTCGTGCAGTTCCTCGGGGTAGTCGGGATCGTCGAACGGCAGTCGCTGTTCCGGGGTGGCGGTACGCCAATGGTGTTGGAGCCGCCCGTTGTGGATTCTGCTGCTGAGGTGCTCGACGAATTCGTCACTCGAGATATCGGTGCCCGAACTCATCGCGTCGAGAACGACAGGCAGTGCGATCTCGGCCAGGTGCAGGTACTCCGACAGCACGTCGTCCGGTAGCGTGTGGAAATCCGTGGTGGCCAAGGGGACTCGATCGCTGCCGGCATGGGCGGCCTGCCAGGCCTGATCGGCGGTGGTATCGAGGACGGTGTCATATCCAGCGGTTGAACTGGGTTGCTCGGCAGCTCGAACGTTGTACAGCTGAGCGGCCAGCCCGACGACAAGCGAACGCGCGGAGTGCGCGAGTGCGTCACTGTTCGACTCGACGGGATCGAACCCTGCGGCTTCGGAATCGCTTGCAGTCGAACCGGTTCCATGCTCGTGAACAGGTTCGGGGTTGGAAGAGATGGTGCCTTCTGGATTCGGCAGCGCACGTTCGGGATTTGCGCGCGCATCGTTGTCCCCGGCGGTATTGCTCGCGTTTTCCGTTGGTTCGCGGCGTGTGCGCGGCTGCCTCGGTTCGTCCCGCACGGGGCCGTCGCCACCGAAACGGTTGAGTACCCAGGGGCCGGCGCCTTCGTCTCTGTGCCCGCCCGCCGTATCGACCGCGCCGTCGACGAAGTCGATCCCTCTGCCTTCGACGCGGGGTGGCCTGGCACCACGGCGGGGCATCGAATCCGGTTTATCCGCACCGGTTCCCGCGACGCTCGCGCCGGTCGGAGTACTGGGCGGGCGTGGTGTGGGAGGGTTGCTGGTCGACGCGGGCGGGGTATTGGCCGCGGTTAGCGTCGGTGTGTGCGGCGCCGGTTCTGGCTGTGCCGGATCGGTTGTGCTGACAGGGGCGGGCGGGCGGGCCGCCGGTGCCGAGTTGACGGGCGGGGTCTCGTAGGTGGTGCCGCTCTGTTCCGGCTCGTGCCGAACCGTCGATTCTGTCGGCTGCTCCTCCCCGGTAGCCCACGGGGGGTGCCCCGAATCGTCGTAGGAGGTGAACCAGCGGATCCCGGCCGCGTCCAGCAGGTCGAAGACCCGTGGGTTCGACGGAATGCGATGGAACACGAAATAGGTGACTTCGGGAGCCGTCATACCGTTGTGAATTTGCGCATGGACGAGGGCGTAGCGGCGGAACCGCCCCGCCGCATAATCGCGATTGATGCCTTCGAGACCGAAATAGCCGTACTCGCCGTGGCCACTCGGTGTGGCTCCGAAGGACTCGGGCTGCGGATCAGTGATCGGGCTTGGTGTGACGTCGGTCAGCGTCGGGCTGCCGACACACGCTGTCGTTCGGGCGGCCACTGACGGATGAGCTACGCCGTCGACGTCGCCATACTCGGCAACGGTAGTGAGCTCGGCCTCGCTGCGCCAGTCGACCCCACGTGGGCGAATGCGTGCGTGGATCGGTCGCAGTTCCGCTGGGCGATCTCGTGTGGATCCGTAGAGCTCCGCCTCGAGCTCCGCCCTTGCCTCTACCGCAACCTGCGCCAGCAGGCTCCGCCCGGAGACTTCGAATAGGTTTTTGAATCTGCCACTCGTGAGAACTTTCTCGAGATTCTCCGAGGTGAGGCGAATGACGATGTCGCCATCGAATGCTTTGTTTTTCAGTTCTTCGGTCATCAGCACATCGAGCTGTTCCGACGTGATCCCCAATTCCGCCGCGAGCGTTTCAGCACGGCGTGCATTGCGGACATAGCGCTCGGCATAAGCACGATCGCCGTCGTTGGTGATCAGCCCCTCTGCGGACGCTCGGAGGTCCCTGCTCGGAGCACCGTTTCGCTCCGCATCGAGAATCCGCTGGAACAACTCGATTGCCTCAGCGCTCGGCTTCTCCCGGAACTTTGGAGCCCCGGTGCTGGCCGATGGCTCGGCATCGGTCGCCGCCGCCGCTGCTGTTGTCTCTTCGGAGCTGTCTGCGGCTGCGGTGGTTTCACCGCTCGCGTGCTGATCGCGATCGCCCCGTTCCCGCCCCTCCGGGGTGTCGTAGTAGAACACGGCAGGGTCGAGCCCATCGGGTCCGAACACGCCTGAGGTTCGACGGCGAGGCGTCCGGACGTGCCCATCGAGTACGGCCGGATCGAGTCCGCTGGTGTAGGACTCCACCGGCCCGGGAGGGAGGCCGGGTCCCGGACGGCCGCCCCCGGGGGGCGATCCACTGCCACCCGCCGACGGCGGTCGAGGCTTGCGTCGCCGCTTGATACGTTCGATCCACCCCTGTGTGGCATTGGGGTCGTTCAGGTTCGCCGACCCGTCGAGGAGCATGCGGCCGATCCGTTTTCCGAGACGCGCCATATCGGAATCCGTCATACCTCGGAAGGCTCCACCGATCGCATCAGATGCGATCTCGACCCCGTTCGGCGCCGAAACTCGCCAGCCTCCGTCGCCGTCGGCTTCGAACGCGACCTTGAAGGTCCATGCGGGTGTCTTGATGAAGGCAGTACTGAACTGTGCCGATTCGAGGTCCCGCAGCCGATCGACTGTCGCGTCGGTAGGTAGCACGACCTGGCGGGTCTTCAGCCGATAGGCGACCTCCGCCGGATGCGGCGCCTTGAACGAATTCGGATCGGCCGCATAGGTTCTCGCGGCGGGCTTGACGAATTCGGGTGCCAACTCGCCATTGCCTGTGAAGCATTCCGGAGGAAGCTGACGCAGCCACTCGTCGAAACCGAGACCGTTGAGGAACTCCAGGCCTTGTTTCGCGAGCAGATCCGGACGCGTGCGGTACAGGATGTACTCGCGCAACATTTCGGCCGCCGCTTCACTGTCAGTCGGGCGACGGTGTGCCCCCTCCGCGACGTCGCGTGAGATCGGTTTGTACGGAGGTGTGCCGTCTCGATGCAGCACATAGACGATTTCGTATCTGTCGTCCGACAGGACGCCGGCGAGGTCCGGATGCTCCAATTTCAGCTCACTCACGGCATCCATGTGTTGCCCCGCCGCCGCCGCGACAAACAGCAGTACCGGGCCTGATGGCTGCGGTAACTCGGCCACCCGGGGGGTGCGTCGCACGCCGTCGGGATACGCGCGCAATATCTCATCAATCACATGGCGAGCCAGTTCGGTCGCTTCCTCCTCCGACAACTCCTGCGGCGACGGGCCGTCGACAGCCGGGTGTCCGTCTTTCGCGTCAACTGCGGCAAGTTCCGGCCACGGCCGATACGTGTGGAGGTTGTCGTGGGCGTATTGTGCTACATCCCGGGCGATCTCGGCTTTCTCGAGTCCGACGCGGTCTATGTACTTGCGGACCGCGGCAACCCCGGCCTGCCGAGCAGTGGCGTTGTCCTTGCCCGCCTTTTCGGCCTTCGTGTAGGCGTCGGCGAAGACGCGCTCCATGGGGCTGACCGGTACGAAGCGACCCGCGTCGCGCAGCATCCGGAACGCCTCGATCTCCGTCACATATCGGACGCTGGCCCGCTCCCGCAGCTCCGGAGTGTCTTTGCGCTGTGACGGTGCTGGCGGTGCTTCCGCGGTGACCAACGAAAGTCCATGTGCGGCAAGCCATTCATTGTGATGGAAGGTGGCGAAGTCTTGCCCGTCGATGCGTGGCCCGAACTCGGTGAACTGCGCGTACAGCGCCCGGCGCGCCGCCTGATATGCCGCGGCGTCGTACATCGCGGCGGTGACCTGAGGATTGTTCTCGTATGTCTTTCGCGCAACTTGGAGGGCCTGCTCGAAAGCATCGAAGTAGAGTTGCCAGAACGGGTTCGCTTCGTTCGGGTTGGGTTCGGCGTTGGATTGGCGCAGTCGCTCGAACTCGAAGGCCCGCGCATAGGCCTCGGCATGTCGATCCTGCATCACCCGGACGTACTCGTCGCTCGCCATGGCGAACAGATCGAGCGGATCTCCCGCCGCCGGGCGCGCCGCGATCAGCTGGGCCTCTATGGCCAGCTTCATCGCGTTGATCTGCGGCGGCAAGCCGTAGTAGAGGACAACAGTGTTCGATGCGGCGTGATAGCCAGCGGCAGGTCCCCACTCGATCGTTCTACCCGGCGCCCACGTCATGTGGGCTGCCCACTCGGTGCTGAACTGGATGCGCACACCATGGCGCTGCAATATGTTCAGCGTTTCGCGGCCGATGTCGTTGGTTTCCAATATCTGTTTCACCTGGTCGAGAGCGGACGCCGCCGCCTCGGTGAGGGCCGTCGATGTCCACGGTGCATCCGACGGCTGCGTTGCCTTCTCCGGTCGCCGCTGATCCGCGGGCCACTCCTCCTCCCGACGCGCCTCCTTATAGGAGGTGAACAGGTCACCCGACTCGGTGATATAGACCCGCACTCGGTTGGTCTGGACGTTCGGCAGCTCCGGGCCGGCGCGGCGGGCCGCGCGTATCTGTATGTTGCGGTCGGCGTGCGTTTCCAGCACGACGATGGAGTCGCCGAGGACGGCAACGTGGTCGGTGACCCAATGGCCGCCGGTGGCAACCACTTCGGCGTCCATCATGTCGTGACCGACGATCGTGGAGATCTCCCGAGCAACCCAGTAGAACTCTTCGTGGGCGCGCGAATGCTGTGCCGTCAGATCGGCCAGCACCGTCAATTCGAACGGTGACTCCGCCCACGGGTCGTTTGGTCGATCGGACTGTCGCCGCTCGAGTTCACCTTTTTGTAGCTGCTTGAGGTTATCCTTCCGAGACCAGGCCGGATTCAGGTAGGGCACCCGGTGGCCCAGCATCTGGTACGTGTGTTGTAGGCGCTCTAGCGCTCGGTCCCAATCGTCCTCGATCCGGTGCAGCGTGCGATGGGCTGCCGCGTGCGCACGCACCAGCCGATCCACCTGCCGCGCTGACTCGGGCGACGCCGGAATATAGTCGCTCAACCCACTTGGGGGTTGTGTTTGTTGCAGTCTGTCCCAATACCGACCGCTGCCTTCACGATCGCCGTCGAACTGTTCGCTCGACAATAGCTCCGCTATACCGGCGGCCCGCCCGATCCGCCGCAACTGCTGGCCGTCGAGATCCGAATCCTGTTGTCGCGCTTGTGTCACCGCGGCGTCGTAGGCGGCCAAGTACGCCGACTCGTGCTCGCGCACGACCATGTTCTCCAGCGATACCGGCGGCAGATCGTAACCCTGCGCGGCCAATTCGCGGTGGAACTCTGCTTGTTTACCCCTCGCCGCGGCTGCGGCCCGTCGCACCGACTCGACATACTCGGTGCGGTCGCTGTCCCGAACCCAGGCCGTCTGTGACTCGAACTGGCCCGCCTCCGCCGCCGCGACCAGCGCCGCTGCCTCGACGACCGCGCTCGCCGCCGCTAGCGTGCCGCCCTGCGTGTCGATGGTGCTGTGGGCCGTGCTGGCGTTCAACGAATTGTCGTAGTTCCCACACTGGACCGAAGCGCCGACAGTACGCAGCACAGCCATGGCCTCGCGCCCGGTCTCGGTGCGCCCCAACAATTCCTCGATGGGGCCTGCGGCCGGATCCGGCGGATGGCTCAACCAAGGTTCCGGGGTGCGTACTTCTGGTTCGGCACTCGCTTCCGGTTGGTGCGACACGCCCCCCGGCGGATCAGCTGCCGGATTCCCCTCGGCCGCAGAATGATTCGGTGTGTGCGGCTCTTCGCCGTCGGGGTTGTTGTTGCCAGGCTTGCCCAGGATTGGGTGCTGTCGTTGTTCTCGGACCGGGCCGTCGATGTCCGGCTTGGGTTTGGGATGGATGCGGCCGGTGGCGTCTTTGGTGAATTCGAGGCCGAAGGCGTCCTGGATTTCGCCGAAGGCTGCGCGCATTTCGGGTAGGGATTGTTCCCATTCGGTGCGGGTTCGGATCCGTGGTGTGCGGGTGGCGCGGGGTTCTGGGCCCGGTTCGCTGGTGGCGGGTTCGGGGATGAGGGTGTCGAAGATGAGGGTTTTGCCATCGATCTTGGTGACCAGGTAGCCGTGAGCGCTGGTGCCGTTGTCGATGACGACGACGATGGAGTCGATATCGTCGTCGTTTTCGACGGTGTCGATGACATCCGCAAGGGGGTCGGGGGTGGTTGCTGAAATCGGAAGTCTGGTGAGGTGTGCGTGGAGGCTGTCTTCGAGTTGATCCCAGGTGTTGGCGTTTTCGTGGGGGATGGTCGCGTCGTCGTAGCCGACGGCCCAGGTGGCGCGCACGGTTTGGACGAGGCATTTACGGATGTGTTCGGGTATCTCAACGGGCAGCTCCGTCAGCCGCGGCGAACCCGGCTCGAGCTCGGCCATGGAAAGCCCGCGTTCGGTAGCGATGGCGGTCAGATTCGCCGTGGCAGTGTCCAGCTCGGCCCGGCGCAGAGCCGGATCCGATTCGTCGACCGGCGCGTCGGGCTCGGGGGCCGGGTTGCCACGGCTGCCCAGGTTGGCATCCTGCGTGTTCGGTGCGCTGCCGGTATCCCGCATCTCGAAGTGAACGATGGCGCCCCCGGCACGCCCGGAGTTCATGACCCTATCCGCCACCGACTCCAGCACGCGCCTGTGTTCGGCCGTCAGCCACGGCTCACTGGACTGGTCGAGACCGTGCACCGCCGCCCGCAGCGTACCGTCGTCGAGCAGGCGCCACCACACCATGGCGTGACCGTTGGCCACTGCGTCCTGCAGCGACATCTCGAGCATCCGTACAGCGTGTGCCCGCCTGGCAGGATCCGACCACTCATGACGGTCCAGATATTCCTCGAGCGCGCGCTGCTCGGTGGAGGCGGCGTCGGCCGAGCCGAGATGGTGTGCCGTGTGATACTCCACCGCCAGATAAACCGGGATCAGGTCGTAATACTGCTGCTCCGCATCGAGATCGAAGTAACCCGACAACTGCTTGGTTTGTGCGGTCTCCTCGTTGCGCTCGAGCCACCTCTCATGAACCGTGTTCGCCGGATCGTGGAACCCGGATCGCGCGACTTTCTCAGAAGCCGGGAAGCCGTTCTCGTCCACCAGATCAATCAGGTCCATCGAGTCGAGACTGGCGATGTCGGTTCCCGTACGGACCGTGTCGGCCACGGCGTCGACAGCGATTTCTGCCGTCTCGGCGCTTTCGGCCTGCCGGTCCTCGGGCAAGTCGCTGCTGGCGTACTTGACAATGTTGACCTGCCAGCCACCGTCTGCCCAGCGCACATGTCCGGGGCCGTCGAAACGGTGACGCTCCCACCATGCCTCGTTCGCTAGTTTCTTCCAACTATCCACAACAGCACTCTTGCGGCGCTTGTCCCGCCAATCCTCGTGCATCCCGGCCCCCACGTATGCGATGGCGCGGCGCCGATACTTCTCGTCATCGGACTCCAACTCGGCACCCGGTTTGTTGAGCACCCAGTGCGCGTCGATCTTGCGCCTTTTGAACAAGCGGTGATCGACCGCGGGACGCAGCTCTTGGAATGCTGCCGAATTACCCTGCTTGGCCTGCTGCAACACCGGGTCTGCATTGGTCTCCATTGCGGGGCGATCCTCAGCCAGCTGTGGCGGCTCGGACGACTGCTCCGGCGGTCGGGTTGCGGTTGTACCTTGGTTGCTGGCGGAACGTTCGGCTTCGGGGATATCGGGGGCGGATTGGGGAGCCGGTGGTGTAGCGGAATGGTTCCCGTCGACATCGGCAGGCCCGGTCGTCCCGAAGTCGAACCAAATCGTCTTGCCCCCAGCGCGTTCCAGGTTGACGCCCCATGTCTTGGCAAGCTGACCCACCATCTCCCGGAAGAAGCGGCCATGGGTACCGGGCAATAACTCGCCCAAATCGAACGCATCGGCTTCCTCGGCGGTGAATGCGTCGGTATCGCTGTCTTGTTGTGGCCGTTGTGGCCGTGGCAAATGCTGGCTGTTGTCGCCGATCTCCACCCGCCCGTTTCGCCAAGCCCGTAACTGTGCATCCGAGTCGGGCACGTGTCGAGCAACGTTCTGCACTGCGTCCGAAACCACGGAGACCACATCATCGACCTGCTCGTCCGGCAAACCGGCTTGCCGCAGCAGGGTGCGGACCGCCCGCCGCGCTTCTGCGGCACCACGCTCGACGGCACCTGGGGCGAAGGTCAAGTTGACATCCGGATCGGGCATCGCCTGCGACGGATCGTGGTCCCCCGCCGCCTCGAAGAGCTTGAACCACACCGTCTTTCCCGCACCGTGCGGCAATTCGTAGCCCGACGCCTCTGTCTTCTCGATCATCGAGTCGATGGCAGGCCACCCAGGTTCGCCGCCCTGGGAGCGAGTAGGCATGTCGCTGTTGCCGTCTGCCACCTCGACCAACGCCCACCGATTGCCCGGTTCCCCATGAACCGACGCAGACACCCGCGGATCGCGATCTCTCTCGGGATCGAAATCAGGTCGGGTGAGGGCCTGCTGGACCAATGCCGCCGCGATGGCTGCGGCGGTATCGACCTGTTCGGCATGCGGCCAATTTCGCAGCGCGGTGCGAACGGCTCGGTCGGCTGCGGCCTGCGCTTTCGACCCGGCCAGCTGCTGGGGTTGGTCGGCATCGAGAATCGGTTCGGCCGGTTCGACCGCGCCGTCATTCGGCCGACTGTGGTGCTCCGGTAGCGCACTGGCGGCGGATGTGGGTTGTGCGGCGGGATCGTTGGAAAACGTCACATCGACGATGAGGTGTTCCCCGACGGGGCCGGTCAAGTGGTTGACGGTCACCTCGGTGAACCCCATGTCACCGGCCATCTTGCCGGTGAACGTCCGGCGTGCCGCATCCTCGGGGGAAAGCCACAGATCCTGTCTGTACGCGTTGAAGGTCTCGAAATTGTCGGAGAAACTGTCGTCCACCGACCATGGCTCACGGATCGCGCGCACGTGAGATCCGATCTTGGCCATCAAGTCTCGGAACATCTGTTGGCCCGAGGGGGTGCCCTCCGCGACACAGATCTGGAATCGGAGGACACCCTCCTGATTCACCCATCCGTGGACGCCGTCGTTCTCGCCGGCGCGGTAAGTGTTCGAGTACATGGCGATTGCGACATCAGCGTGGCGAGCCAGGTATTCAGCGGGTGTTTCGGACGCGCGAACGGGTTCCTGGGGGAAGTAACGGTCGCCCCACACCTCACGTGCCTCGGCGCGGGCCGATTGTGGCGCTCCTCGCGAGTTCGACACCTCGTTGGGATACAGCTTCGCCAAGGTCGACCATTCGTTTTCGTGCAACGGTCCGTCGATGGTGTGGGGCCGATCGAAGTCCAATGCCATAGCCGCGCGGGTCGGCCGGTCGGGAATACCGTCGGGAAAGTGCTCGGGGAACCTGTCGGAGTCGTTTCGGCCGAGCAGTCTGCCCAAAGCCTGTTCCGCCTCGACCCGATCCGCCGCCTCCACCGGCGAAAACACCAGTGCACGCGTCTGCTCCGTAGCACCCGACCCTGGTACGAATTCGTGAATCATGCCGTCGTCGGTATTCGGATCGCGCACCTCGACGACTCTGCGGCCGTCGTAGACGAGCGTTCTGGCGCGGTCCACACCATCGATACGGTCCAGCACCACCGCGGTCTGACCGGGGAGTCCATCCCGCATCAGCTGCTCGGCGATCTGGTCGGCCGAACCGAGGTCGCGCAACTGGGCGCTCGGTTTGTTGAGTGCCGCGTGTGCTTCCTTGGACAGCGCGCTCAGATCCCGCGGCGGTTCGGCTCGACCGCCGCCGCCTTCGCCGCCGTAGCCGCTCGCAGAACCGGTCAATGGCCCATCCGGTCGTTCGGCGCGCGGATCCGGTGTCATCGGACGCTCTTGCGGCGCAGGGTTTTCCGGGCCGAACCGGTTGAATATCCAGGGGGCTTCGCCTGAACGCCGTTGCCTGAACCGGCCGTCGATCGCGCCAGCGGGGTCGTGGAACTGCACCACCGGGCCGGGGGGTGGTTCGCCGAGCCTCAGATCGCCGCCAGTTCTCTTGCCCGACGCGGGGGGAGGCTCGACTGCAGTCGCTGATGATTCGGAAGTCTCTGTGGCCGAATCCTGCTCCGGTGGCGTCGGGTGCCCGCTGCCCGTCGCATCACCATCGAGGAAGGGCGTAAGTTCGTACTCGATCCACACCTTTTTGCCCGGCTGTCCGAGTGGCGCCAGATCGACGCCGTATGCTGCCGCCTCGTCCATGACGAGCCGGAAGCCGCGCCCGTGCTCGCCTGTGCTGCGGTGACGCATATCCGACTGGTCGGAGCTGTCGGGTTCCGGTATGGCGATGGGGCCGGATTCCCAATCCTCCTCATCGAATGCGGCCAGGAATCGGTCCTGTTCGGCCTGGTCGATCACAGGTGACGGCGCCACCTCGTCGGCCGCATCGCTCCGGCTTTCCTGCCGCATGGTCGGCAACCCTCGAGAGGTGTCGGCCACCCCGATTCGCACCCGGCCGTTGCGCACCTCGATCGTCAGATCGGCTCCGCCCTCGTCCGCGTGCAGCGCCGCGTTGCCGAGGAATTCCGATACCGCGACTGCCGCGGCGTCGATCTGCTGCGGAGCCAGTCGAGTATGGTGCTGGAGGAATTCGACGACCTGATGTCGCGCCGCCTGTATTTGCGATTCGATCTGCCCGCGCTCGAATGCCAATGTGAAAGCTGGCTTCTTTTGTGGTGCATCGGCTTGCCCGGCGGGCGGGGCGACGTCGAACCATCGCTTCCGCTTTCCGTTTGCATCCAGCTGGTAGCCCCAGCGCTGCGACAGGTCGAGCAGTTCGCTGACCTCACCCGACTCGGTCGGCTCTGCCTCCGCCGCATCACGGACCGGCGGTTCCTGACTCCGGTCGACCACTGCGATGCGCAATCTCGTCGCACTGCGCCTTACCGAGACGGTCGCCGCACCTTCCGCGGACCGCAACAGTGCGTCGAGCATTTCTTCGGCTGCCGCGATATCCGTTTCGTCGGTGAGCAATTCGCGAATCGCACTGGAAGCCGCAGCAGCGGGTCCAGCGGGGGCTGCGGTCGGAGTGGGCTCGGCGTCGGGAGCGGGGTCTGCGGGCTCAGCGGACCGAGCGGTTGGAGTGGGCTCAGCGGCCGGAGCGACGAACGGTTCGGCTCCCAGGAATCGTGCGGCGGCGTCGACGAGATGTCGGACCTCCAATGGCGCATCCACGCGTACAGCCAGTTGCCGCAGCTCGTGAAGCGGGTCGTCGCTGGGCGCCGCGCGCCACCCGGGAGCCAGCTCCTCCTGCCCCAGATACCCGGGCAGATCTGCTTCCAACTGGCGCGTGTCGCTGTCCAACCGTGCCAACTCTTCAGCGGTGGCCCCGTCGCTCATCGCGCGCTGGGCGCGGTACTCACGGTCCAACGCTCGGCCGAGCCAGCCGGGAAGTTGCCCGGCTTGGACCAGATCCCAGTCCTCGTCGCCGAGCAGACGCAACTCCATTTGCAGCTGATCGATGACCTGCTGCACTGCTCCCCGAAGCGCCAATACTTCCGGTTCTACCCCAAGCGCTCTGGCGAGATCCGCACGTGCACGGTCACTTTCGCTGCGCTCGCTTCGACGGTTGTCCGCGCCCGTCGACTGTTGCGAGCCGAAGCGCTGCTGTTGCGGGTCGACACCGATGGGTTGATCTGGTGCGGGGGTGCCGAGCTTTCGGCGTTTCGGCTGAGCGGCTGGTGGTGGGACAGGTACCGGTGGTGTCTGTGGCTGTGGTGGCTGGGGTCGTTCCGGCGGGTTTTTCGGCTTGCCGCGTCGGCGCTTGTTGGGGTCGTCGGCCGAAGCCATCGGGACGGGGCGTGCCGCTACCACTGGTTCCGGCAGTGGGCCGGCGAGGGTGATGGGTGGGGTGCCGCCGCGGGTGGGTTGGACGGTGGGGTCGGGGATGTATTGGGTGCTGTCGCGGTTGAGTTGCGGGGCGGCGGTGGGATCTGTTGGGGCGCCGGGGGTTTCCGGATTGGGCGGCGTGGCGTAACGGGCGGGTGGGGTGAGTTCGGTGGGGCGGTCGGCGGGTGTGGCGGGCAGGTGTGGTGCGGGGGTGTTCGCGTGGCGGGGTAGGGGTGGTTCGGAGTCGTGGACGCGCGGCTTCTGCTCGTCGTCTTCGGCGGGTGCCCCGGGGACGGCAGTGTCGGGGATGGGGACTTGTGGTCGATCGGTCAGGGGGATAGCGGGGCCGGTCTTCGGCACAGCTTGGGTTGACGGGCGCGGGATGACCGGGATGGCGTTGGGGGGTGGGCCGTCCGGTGCGTCGGGTTGTCCGGGGAATTTGTAGGTGGTGCCCGGTGGTTTGGTGTATTCGTCGGGTGCGTTGTTCGGATACTCGTCTATCTGTGGTTGTACGGGGACGTAGCTGGGCATCGGGGGTGTGACGATGGTGCCGATGCGGTCGGGGAATTCCTCCGGGTCGCTGTGGGTTTGGTCGTTGTCGGTGGGCTGCCCACCGGACATCGCGGGCGGTGGGGTCGGGGAGCCTGCAGTCGTATCGGGATTCGACGGTCCACTACCGCTCGGCGGCATGGCAGCGACCAGGGCTGCCGGTGGGATCGTCTGTGCTGCAAGGTCGTTCGTGTCCACGCCGTGGGGTGGTGCGGTGGCGTGGGAGTGCTGTGGCGAGTCGGCTTGTGCGCCTTGCGGTGCGACCGTGGGGCGGGGGGCGTTGGCCTGTGTGGCCGGTCGTTCGGCGATTGGAGTTGCCGCTGCGGCGGAGTCGTCGAAAACCAGCTCGGAGGGGGCGGACGGTAGTTCGCTGGGCTCGGGGCCGGTCCCGGGTGGGACGAGTGGTTCCGCCGCAAGTTCGGTCCCGGTGGTAGTGATGCCGAGGTCGGTGGTCGTGTCGGTATCGGGGGTGCTTGTTGTGAGCACCGATTCCGGTGTGGTGTGGGGTTGGCCTTCGGCGGGGATGGTTCCCGCGAGGCCCGGCTGCTGAGTATCGGGTCGGCGGCTGTGGAATTCGGTGGTGCCGGGGCGGTTGGTCGATGACGGGCTTGCCGGTGTGGTGATGGGATCGGTCGGCGCGGGTGCGTAGGTGCCCTGGGTGAGTTGTTCCAGGGCTTCGTCCCAAGCGCTCCAGCCGTAACTGGGTTCGGGTGCGTTTCCGGGGGCGGTTGTTGGTTGCGTGACGTCCGTGAGTAATTGGGCGCCGCTGTCGTCGTCGGGGCGGCCGAGTTCGTGGAAGATGGCGCGGCCGATCTCTTCGATCTCGGCGATGGTCTCTTCATGCGGCCGCAGTGCGTGCCCGTCGCGGGTGGTGCGTTGGTCGGCCGATTCGGGTTCCGCCGGGAGCAGGAGTCCATCGAGCCAGCTGTCGTCGAGTTCGGTGGTGGTTGCCGCGAGAGGGCGGACCTGTGTGTCCGTGGTTCGGGTGGGGAGGGTGGCCGTAGCCAGGCCGCCGCCCGTCAGCATCATCTCGGCGAGGTTGCGGCCGCGTTGTTCGGTATAGGTGAGAGCGGGCATGGTGAGTGCACCACTCCCGGAGGCGCTGGCGAAGGTGATGGCCAGGTCGCGTCCGGTTGTCCGTGCCGACTGTGTGGTGACCTTCGTGCGGGCCGGTGGTGTGGCTGGTCGGCTGGGCTTTGGCTTCGGTTGCGGGGTTGGCACCGGTATCGGCGCAGGCGGTTTCGGCGTCGGCTGTCGTGCTTCGGGTGGTGGCGTGTTGGGTTTGCGTTTGCGCTTTTTGGGCTCTGCTGAGGCCGAGGCCATGGGGACCGGGCGTGCCGGCACCACCGATTGCGGTAGGGGTCCGGCGAGGGTGGTGGCTGGGGTGCCGCCGCGGGTGGGTTGGATGGTGGGGTCGGGGATGTATTGGGTGCTGTCGCGGTGCAGTTGCGGGGTGACGGTGGGATCCGTTGGTGCGCCTGGTGTTTCGGGGTCCGGTGTGGTGGCGTAGTGGGAGGGGGGATTCAGTTCGGTGGGGCGGTCGGCGGGGGTGGCGGGTAGGTGTGGTGCGGGGGTGTTCGCGTGTCGGGGCAGGGGTGGTTCGGAGTCGTGGACGCGTGGTTTCTGTCGGTCGTCTTCGGCGGGTGCGCCGGGGACGGCGTGGTCCGGGATCGGGACCTGCGGTCGGTCGGTCAGAGGTATAGCTGGGCCGGTTTCCGGCACCGCGGGGGTGGTCGGGTGCGGGACGATCTGAATCGCGTTGGGCGGTGGGCCGTCCGGTGCGTCGGGTTGTCCGGGGAATTTGTAGGTGGTGCCCGGTGGTTTGGTGTATTCGTCGGGTGCGTTGTTCGGATACTCGTCTATCTGTGGTTGTACGGGGACGTAGCTGGGCATCGGGGGTGTGACGATGGTGCCGATGCGGTCGGGGAATTCCTCCGGATCGCTGTGGGTTTGGTCGTTGTCGGCGGGCTGCCCGCCCGACATTGCGGGCGGGGATGCCGAGTGTTCTGTGGTGGTATCGGGATTCGACGGCCCATGCCCAGCCAGTGCCGCGGCTCCGGCCAGCGCTGTGGGTGGGATCGCTTGGGCTGCAAGGTTGTTTGCGGGTGCGCCGGATGTCGGTGTGCCGGTGTGCGTCTGCTGTGGTGAGTTGGCTTGTGCGCCTTGCGGGTTGGCTTGATAGTGCGGTGAATTGGCTTGTGCGGCAGGTGGTGTGGGCTGGGGTTGGGGTGTGTTGCTTTGTCCGGCGTGTGGTGTGGCTTGGGGTTGGGGTGTGTTGCTTTGTCCGGCGTGTGGTGTGGCCTGGGGCTGGGGTGTGTTGCCTTGTCCGGCTTGCGGCGTGGCCTGGGGCTGGGGTGCGTTGGCTTGTCCGGCCTGCGGGCTGGCGTGGGGTGTGTTGGCCCCAGGTGGGGGAGCGGGTGTCGCCGGTGCGCCGCCGGGGCCAGGTGTCGCACCCGCATGCGCGGTTGGGCTCTTCGCCTCCGTCGGGGTGGGTGACGGCGGCGAGCCGGACCCGCTGCCGGGCACGGGTTCGGCCGATGTGGTGGCGGCAACGTGTGGCGTCGCCGTGGGGGAGTTACCGCCCGGTTTGACCGGTTCGTTGGGAACCAGCTCGTAGTCGAAGAAGTCGAGGTCGAGGAGGATCGCCTCGTCGGAGTCGGGCGGCAGCTCGCCCGGCCCGTGCCCGGACTTGGGCGAACCTGGGCCCGGACCGCCTCCGGTCGGCGAATCTCCGTGTGCGACAGGTGGTCCCGCCATGACACCCGGCCCATTGCCGCCTCCGGCGCCGCCCAGATCTTTGGCGGAAGCGACGTGGGTGTTGGTTTCCACATGGCTGTTCGCACTCATGGTCAGCACCGATCCAGGCGTGGCGTTGGGCTGGCCCTCGGCGGCGAGGACGGTTCCGGCCAGACCCATCTGCGGAGACTCGGGTTGGCCCCTGTGGAATTGGGCGGTGCCCGGACCTCCGGTCGACGACGAGCTTCCCGGCGTGGCCACGGACTCGGTCGGCGCGGTTCCGTAGCCTCCCTCGACGAGTAGTTCCAGGCCGCGATTCCAATCCCAGGAAGGCAAGCCGTGGCCGGATTCGGATTTGCTTCCGGGGGAGGTTGGCGACGCGGGTGGAGGCTGCTTCGTGCCCGGTGGTGATGGGTCGGTGTCGGAGTGCGGTGAGGTACCGCCCTCGTCGAGCTTGCGGAATTGCTCCTCGTATAGCTCGCCGATCTCGTCGATGGTCTCCTTGTGGTGCCGAGTTGCGCTACCGTCAGCGGTTTCACGGACCGGCAGGCCGTCGCGTGAGCCGTTGTCCCGGGATCCGCCGGTCTCGGGGATGGGCTCCTCGCGTGTCCGGGGTGGGTCGGCGCTGCCGTGCGGTCTGGCTGAGTCGGGCGTGGATCGGACCGGCAGGCCCTCGTGCCGGCCGTCGTCTCGAGATCCGCCGGTCTCGGGGATGGTTTCCTCGCGTGTCCGGGGTGGGTCGGCGCTGCCGTGCGGCCTGGCCGAGTCGGCCGCGGATCGGACCGGCAGGCCGTCGTTGTGACTGCCTCGGGTTCCGCCGGTCTCGGGGACGGTCGCCTCTGGGGGCCGGGCGGCGGTCATGCCCCGGGTGGCGCGCACCGCCGCGCCGAAACCGCTGACCGCGCCACTGGTGGCGCCCATCAGCATCATCTGGGCGAGATTCAGTTTGGTGTGGGTGAGTACGGACATGGTCACCGCACCGGCGGCCCCACCCGCGGCTCCGCCGGTGGCGCTGGCGAGCACGACGGCCACGGCGCGTCCTGTCCTGCGTCCCGCCTGTGTCGCGGCGTTGGCCCCGATGCGGGTGAGTGCGGGCAGCACGGCACGGGTGGCAAGGGAGCCTGCCAGGCCACCGGCGCCACCCGCGGCCGTCGCCACCCACACCTTGCCCCAATCCATGCGGGTGCGGCGCCCGGGTTTGCCGTGGCCCTGGACGATCTGGGCATATTGCGCACCGGCGACCACGCCGCCCATGGAGACCGCGCCCATGATGGTCGCGCGAATGGCGAGCGCCATGTGGGGGTATCGCCCCGCGAACGCGGCGATGCGTTGGAACATGAAGGTGAGGGTGTCGCGGCGCGCGGCGGTGGCGGCGACATCGGCGGCGATGCGGTCGCTGGCGGCTTTCATCGGTACGGCGGCATCGATGAGCAGGTTGGCGAGCAGGACCGCCCCGATCCCGATGACGATGTACTGCTCGAGTTCGATCGAATTGGCCGAGTCGTAGAGCAGGGTGGCCATGCCGTCGGCGAATTCGATTTGATTGCGCGTGTTGGCGATCTCGGTCTTCAGCTGTCGCTGGATCGCATCGGCGGCCTCGCCCTCGATTGCCGCAGGCACGTCGCGCGCGAGTCGTTCGAGGTGCTGCAGTGTGACTTTGAGACGTTCGGCCGAGCGTGCCCACGCGTCGGCCGCGGCGCGGATGTCACCGGGTTTACCGACCGGAAAGTGGCCGATCACCCAGCGCGTCAGCCAGTCCGGGAAGTGCGGTGGGATAGTGACACTCACCGGGGCCCCGACCGACCTCTTGCCCCCTCCACCAGCAACCGATACAGCACCCGCGCCGGACCACACGCGTCCTCGCCACGCAACTCCACCTCGGCGAATGCCGCGACCAACGCCGCGTGCGGCTGGAACCGACCGTTGACGATGCTGTTGCCGCCCAACTGGTCTCGCCACCGCCGGTAGCCGCCGACGATGCGGGCCAGGGTGTCTCCGGCGTCCCACGGGCCGCTGATGCGCCGATACTCGGTGATCAGGGACCGCTGCGCCAGCCGACGGACGGGCGGACCCGCCTGCGCGGCCAAGATCCGGCCGAGGTCGGCGACGATCGTCGAATACATCGGCCGCTCCTCGGATCCGGCTACAGAGTTCCCGGATTGTATTGCGGCGTAGACTTTTTCGCTGAACTGGGCCGGATTCGCGACGACGGCGCGGTCGAGCAGGATCCACGGTCCGGTGCTCGCCGATTCCGACTCGTCATCGCTTCGATTCCCGGTTACCTGGGAGATCCGGTCGCCGAGTTGGGTGATCTCGATCCCGCCGAGGTCGACGAACGGATATTTGCCGAGAATGTCGTCGATGGCCGCGGCCAGTTGGGCGACCATCTCCGGTCCGATACCCGAGGTGTCGAAGCCGACGATCCGCAGTTCGTGCCGATCGGCGAGTTCCCTGGCCGCCGCCAGTGCCGCCGCATCGGTCGGTACTCGGATATCCGCCGCCGCGGCCGATTCGCGCTTCTTCTTGCGGGGCTTGTCGTCTCGCTTCGGCTTGGTGGGCTGCGCCGGGCCCACGCCGGTCGGCGAGGGCGCGAAGACCTGTCCCGGTGGGCGAACGCCGGTACGGGCACCCGACCAGGGGGTGCCCGACGGTATCGAAGGAAACGCCGTCCCCGGCGTTCGCGACCACGGTGTGCCCGTAGGTTTCTCGGCCACCGCGGGATCACCGGTCCGGGCCGGCGTCGCCGCGGCGGGCGATGTCGCGCCTGGCACGGCTGGGATCGAATCAGCCGCGACCGGCTGTGACGCGGCGTTTTCATTGCCCGCGGCCGAGTTTTCCGCGGTGGGCTGCTGCGCGGCGCCCGGTGGGATCGGCGGTGTGCTCGAATCCGGGTATACGGGCTGCGGACCGGCGGACATGGGTGTGCTGATCGGGTTGTAGCCGGTGGGCCCCGATTGCGGGTAGGCGCTCGGGGTGACGTTCGGCTGGTAGGTGCTCGGGGTAGCGTTCGGCTGGGCGGATGTGTTGGGGGTCGAACCGCGCGGCTGTGTCGGCGTCGCGTTCGGGTTGTTCGAGTCCGATCCGGAACCGGTTGTGGGCGAACTGGTTCGGGGTGTGTTGGTACGGGGCCACGCCGAATCCGGCACGACGGACACCGGCTGTTTCGAGCCGGTGTTGCGGATCTGTCGGCTGCCTTCCTGGTCCTGGTCGTGCAGTGCGTCGCCGACCTCGCCGACGCCCTTGCTCAACCCACGCAGATTGTCGACCAGATTCTGGTTCCCCTCGAGTCCCTTCTTCGCCTGTGGCTCATAGGTGTCGCCGACCATTCGCCCCGGCTCGTCGTCACCCCATGGCTTGCCCTCGCGGGCCAGGGCGTTCTTCAGCTCGGCCAGATCTTGGTGCGCGGATTCGGCGACTGCGGCGAGTTCGGTGATGAAGGCATGGAGACGGTCCGGATCGATATGCAACGAATGGCCCATACCCGGTCACCCTTCAACCCTCACCAGCGAAACCGAGGAGGCGATTGCCTGGCGAAGAATCTTACTGCGAACCTACCTATGCCCATCGTTGGGAATAGGTAGGACGCTATTCCTCGCGCCGTTCGACTGCGCTGGGCTCGCGCAGGCTCGGTGCGCCGAGCACCAGATCGGGCAGGTCGGGCATGGCGTGGATGGCCGCGGCGATCGGGGCCAGCATTTGCGTGGTCTGTTCCCGCACGCGACGGGCGGCCTCGCGCCCGGCCTCGGTGACCGATCGGCCCAGCTGTGCGGCGGTACTATGCGCGGCGTCCGCGGTGAACCGCACGTCGATGAGGACGCCGGACCTGTCGACCGTCACCTCCACCAGACCGTCCGCCGAGGTGGCGGTGGCCCGTGCGATGTCCAACTTCCGCTCGACCTCAGCCCGGCTGGCGTGTTGCTCGGCGAGTGCGTCGAGAATGTCTTCGACCTGATTGCGGATCCCGAAGTTGGCCGAGCGCAATCCTTCTTGCTCCCAACGGTCCATGACTACCTTCCTTCGGTCCGGATCAGCCGTGGCGTTCGGCGTATCGGCGTTCGAAGTCGGCGATGTAGCTCGGCGGATCGATGGACGACGAAGACTGCTCCAGCAGACCGTCATCGCCGAGATAGAAGATCGCCCGATCGGTCGCGACCATCCCGGCGGGCACCGGCACATGCACCATCCAGCCGACGCTGAACCGTTTGGCGACCAACTGGTCGAGCGGATATCCCGTGGTGTCCAGTACGCGCCCGGTGATGTAATCGCGCACCCGGGAGATCGCCTCCTCGGCGGGCATCGGTTCCGGCGTCGGCCGTGCCAATCCGGCCAGCGAGTATTGGTAGAGCGCGCCGTCGATGTCGAACCGGTCGTCCGCGCCGAACACCTCGACCAGTTCCTGCCGCGTGACCCGGCCGACCTCGGCCGCGGCCAGCAGCGCGGCAATCGCTTCGCGCGCACTTGGATTCGGCTCCGCGCCGAGCAGACCAGCGACGATCCCCAGCACCGTTTCCCTGGTCCAGACCCCGGGCACCGCGACGGCACAATCCTCCGCCGACGGTGAAGCCCCGCGATACCAGCGCCCGGCTTCCCACCAGTAGCAGAACGACAGCAGACCCGATGCGGCGCGCGGGTCGAGCACCGGATCGGCCACCCAATCCGGTGCGCCGGCATAGAGATCCGGCATCGGCTCGCCGCCGTTGTAGACCGCGTCCAGGGTGGGGGCATTCCACACCCCGCCCGAGAGCACCGCGCGCCCGGTCGGGAGCGCATGCAGCGTCGACCCGTCCAACGCCGCGCCTTCGAACACCCCCGTCCACGGCTCCATGCGCGGACCGTGCTCGGACCGGGCGGCGACGAACGCGGCGGCGATCGTCGCCCAGCGTGCCCACATGTGCGGGAACGGGGGAAATTCGTACTCCGCCAGCCTCGCCCACACCTGGCGGGATCGATCGCCACGCGCTTGGGCGGCGGCCTGTTGCGGAGTGCGCCGCTGGCGGTCGTCGTGGCCGATGTAGGCGCCCAACCACACCGGTATCTCGGCGCGCGGATACGCCTCGAGGTCGGCGCGGTACGCCTCAGGAGCGAACAGCTGCCCAGGTGGGAACGGCTGCTCGCCGTAGTCGTAATCGATGTCGATCGCGCCGGAGTCGGCCAGTACGACCAGCATCCGCCACCACGGTCCGCCATTGGTTCGGGCGGCGAGCGCCCGTAGCTCACGGACCAGGGCGAGGACCGACTCCGGTGGCGATAGCGGAACCACCTGGTCGCCGACGGAGTACGCGAGCTGCCCGACCTCACCCGCCACCGTGACCGCGAATACCGCGTCCGCCTGCTGCCAGCCCGTCGGTGCGAGCGCTTTCAGCGCATCGACCAGCCGCTGCTCGGCGGCTGGTTCGCGTGGTTCGTCCGCCAAACAGTCCTCCTCAGTCGAGCGCGGGGCACCTCGAGCCGGTGCCCCATTGTCGAGCCTTCCCAGAGCTGGGACGGCACTCGAGTCAGTCGGCCGAAACCTCGCTGCGATCGCCGCTCCACAGCGTGTGGTACTTGCCCGGCGCATCGATGCGCTCGTAGGTGTGCGCGCCGAAAAAGTCGCGCTGGCCCTGGGTGAGTGCGGCGGGCAGGCGTTCGGCGCGCAGAGCGTCGTAATACGAGAGCGAGGATGCGAACGCGGGCACCGGAATGCCGAGCAGGGTGGCGGTGGCGACCACGCGGCGCCAGCTGTCGATGGCCGTCTCGATCGCCTCGCGGAAGTATGGCGCGAGGATCAGGCTCGGCAGTTCCGGATTCTGTTCGTAGGCCTCCTTGATGCGGTTCAGGAACCGGGCCCGGATGATGCAGCCGCCGCGCCAGATGGTGGCGAGATCGCCGGGACGCAGGTCCCAGTTGTATTCGGCGCTGCCGGCGGCGATCTGATCGAAGCCCTGGGCGTATGCAACGATCTTCGACGCATAGAGCGCCTGGCGAATGTCCTCGGTGAATTGGGCAATGTCGGTGGGCTTTTCGCCGAGCTTGCCGGCGGCGAGACCAACCGCGGCCCGACGCTGCGCACGCGAACCCGACAGTGCCCGCGCGAAGACGGCCTCGGCGATACCGGTGACCGGGATGCCCAGATCGAGTGCGGACTTCACGGTCCAGCGCCCGGTGCCCTTCTGCTCGGCCGCGTCGACGATGACATCCACCAGCGGCTGACCCGTCTTCGCGTCGACCTGCGCGAGCACCTCGGCGGTGATCTCGACGAGGTAGCTCTCCAGTTCGCCGGAGTTCCACCGCGTGAACACATCGGCGATCTGCTCGGCGCCGAGGCCGAGCGCATCGCGGAACAGGTGGTAGGCCTCGCCGATCAACTGCATATCAGCGTATTCGATGCCGTTGTGCACCATCTTGACGAAGTGTCCGGAGCCGTCGGGGCCGATATGCGTGCAGCACGGTGTGCCGTCCACCTGCGCCGCAATGGATTCCAGCAGCGGTCCGAGGGATTCGTAGGACTCCTTGGGGCCGCCCGGCATGATCGCCGGACCGTTGAGCGCGCCCTCCTCACCACCGGAGATGCCCGCGCCGACGAAGTTCAACCCGCGCGCCTTCATGGCGGCCTCGCGGCGAATGGTGTCGGTGTAGAGCGCGTTGCCGCCGTCGATGATGATGTCGCCGGGCTCCATCGCATCGGCGAGTTCCTCGATGACGGCATCCGTCGGATCGCCCGCCTTGACCATGATCAGCACCCGGCGCGGCTTCTCCAGCGCCGCGACGAACTCCTCGATCGTTTCGGTGCGCACGAAGTTGCCGTCGCCACCGTGTTCGGCAAGCAGTGCGTCGGTCTTGGCGATACTGCGGTTGTGCAGTGCCACCGTGTAGCCGTGCTTGGCGAAGTTCCGGGCGATATTGCTACCCATGACCGCCAGGCCGGTAACCCCGATCTGTGCGGATGCTGTCGCGGACGCCATGTATCAGCTCTCTCCGTTCGGTGTCGTCACCTACCGCAAGCAGCCTACAGTCGTCGAGTACTGCACCTGCGAGCACGGCTGTCGGTCAGTGGTCGTCGCGTGACGGGCATTCCTGTAAGCGAAGCGAATGGTCGTTGGCATCGCGCGTCGAGCAGGCGTCCGGCTCCGATCGCGATTCGGCGTCAGTGTCCGGTCCAGGTGCGGACGGCGAACAGTTCCGGGAAGTAGGTGTGCTCTAGTGCGCGTTGCAGGAATGCGGCGCCGCTGGATCCGCCTGTCCCGCTTCGCCTTCCGATGACGCGCAGCACCGTGCGCAGGTGCCGGAACCGCCACAGCTGGAAGTTCTCCTCCAGGTCGACCAGCTCCTCGAATGTCTCGTATACCGACCAATGTTCTTCTGGCGCTCGGTAAATCGACTGCACCAGGGCGAGCAATTCGGCGTCGAGCGTGTGCGCCACGGTGACATCCCGTTCCAGCGTCGAGCGCGGCACAGCGAGCCCGGTGCGGGCCAGGTGATGCCAGAATGCGTCGTAGAGGGTCGGTTCGCGATAGAGCGTGGCCAGCACTTCGTGCGCCGAGGGATCGGATTCGAACACCCGAAGTACGGCCGCGTTCTTATTGCCGAGAATGAATTCGATGGCGCGGTACTGGTAGGACTGGAACCCGGAGGAGTTCCCCAGAAAATCGCGGAACTGCGCGTACTCGGTGGGCGTCAGCGTGGCGAGCACGGACCACTGCTCGGTCAGCGTCTGCTGGATATGTTTCACCCGCGCGATGCATTTGAGCGCGACGCCGAGCTCGTCGGCATCGAAAGCCGCACGTGCGGCCCGTAATTCGTGCAGCACCAGCTTCAGCCACAGCTCGGTGGTCTGGTGCTGAATGATGAACAGCAGCTCATCATGCTGCTCGGGTCGGCTGACCGGATGCTGCGCGCTCAGCAAGGTGTCGAGATCGAGGTACGCGCCGTAACTCATGCGAGAGCTGAAATCGGTGACGATATTGCGGTCGAGTTCGTCGCGTCGGCTGGTCATCACCGTTCTCCTGTGGCCCCCCGACTCACCGTATTACGTGAATGTGATGCTCGCTAGGGTTGTGTCATATGCCGATCGGGCGCGACGGCATTCGTGGTGCCGAGGCTGGCCAGCAGACGCAGGTTGTCATGGGATTCGCTACCGGGTTCGGCGGACAGGACGACAAGTTCGGTGCCGGTTTCCTCCGGCAAGGCGAAGTTTTCCTGGTGCAGGTCCAGGGTGCCGACCAGGGGATGGATGAAGGCCTTGCGGCCATGAGTTCGGCAGCGGACGTCGGCGCGCGCCCACAGCTTGCGGAAACGGTTGCTGTGCACGGCGAGTTCACCGATCAGGGCCGACAGTTTCGGATCGTCGGGATACTTGCCCGCCGCGAGGCGCAGGTGGCCGACGATATCGCGGGTGCAGACCTCCCATTCGGCGTAGAGCGAGTGCGCGCCGCCATCGTCCAAGAAGATGTGGCGGGCGATATTGAGGCCCTTCATCGGGCTGTGTCCGTAGAGCAGTTCCGCGAGCGGGTTGCCCGCCCCGGAATGGATCGCGCCGAGATCGGCTAGGGCCATGCCGATTTCGCTCGCGAAGCCGCGCTCCTAGTTGTCGAAGCGCGGCGAAGGCGCGGTGTGCGCCCTGATCGACTTTTGCGCCCTCGAAACCGTGTGTGAATCGACGGCCTGCTTCAGCTGGGGGTACTCGGTTGGGCGAATTCCTTTGCGCTTCAGTGGAATCGGATGGACTGGATGCCGCAGCCACCCAGGTAGCTCCGGGTGCGCTTGGCGATCGGGAACGGAACACCGGGCGCGCATGGGTACAGGTCCTGTTCGACGATCGCGAAGATGTCCACATTCAGATCTTGGATCCGCGCCAGCAGCGGCGGCATTTCCGGAATGCCGTGCGGCGGTTCGATCATCGCGCCGAGCTTGACGGCCTCGCCGAACGGCAGGTCCTCGGCCTCCACCTTCGCGATCACCGCCGGGTCCACCTGCTTGAGGTGCAGGTATCCGATACGATCCGGATGTGCCTGGATGATGGCGAGATTGTCACCGCCGCAATAGGCGATATGGCCGGTATCCAGGCAGAGGTTGACGTAGTCAGGGTCGGTGTCGGACAGGAACCGAAAGACTTCGTCCTGGGTGCCGACGTGGCTGTCCGCATGCGGGTGGTACTGCAGCCGCACACCGTATTCCTCGAATATGGCCTTGCCGAGCCGATCGACTTCGCTGGTCTTCTGCCGCCACGCGTCGCTGCTCAACGCGCGGTCCTCCAGCACCGCGCCGGTCGACGGATCGCGCCACATCTCCGGGATCACCACCACGTGGCGGCCCCCGACGGCGGCGGTCAGCGCCGCGACATCGGCGACCTGGTCCCAGACGGCGTTCCAGGAGTCGGGCCGATGCAGGTGTTCGAAAACCGTGCCCGCCGATAACGACAGCCCGCGGGCCCCCAGTGCGTCGCGCAACTCGTCGGGGTCGGTCGGCAGAAATCCATAGGGCCCCAGTTCGATCCACTGGTATCCGGCGGCGGCTACCTCATCGAGGAACTGGGTGGCACTGACCTGATCGGGGTCGTTCGGGAACCATACGCCCCAGGAGTCGGGTGCGGACCCGACCCGGATGACCGATGCATGCGCACCCGTTGCCTCGCCATCGCCCCTCATCGAATCGCTGCGCGATGCTGTGCTCATTCCAGATCCCTTTCGGTGTGGGTCGGTCGGGTGAACGGACGCCGGAGCTGTGTGGTCGATCGGACTCACCGTCGAGTCTCCTTCGCGCTCAGGGGAAGTCGCGGATCGATCGCCATATCCGCCCAGGTGCCGCGCACCCACGTCTGCGCCGGGTCGTCGCTGATCCGCCAGGCCCGCTCCGGTCCGGGGCCGGCCATGATGTTCAGGTAGTACATGTGATAGCCGGGGGCGGCGATGGATGGTCCGTGGTAACCGTGCGGCACCAGCACCACATCGCCGTCGCGGACCTCCTCGAGCACATCGATCGGCCGCTCGGGGGTCCCGTACACGCGGTGGTAGCCGAAGCCGGGCGAATCGTTGGCGCCACGGGTGAATTCGAAGTAGTAGATCTCCTCGAGCGGAGTCTCGGTATCGGAGAGCTCATCGTGTTTGTGCGCTGGATACGACGACCAGTTGCCGCTGGGCGTGATCACCTCGCACGCGATGATCGAATCGGCTTCGAATGTGTCCGCGGTCGCGAAATTGTGCACTTGGCGGCTGCAGTTGCCCGCACCGCGCAATTCGACGTCCACATCGGCGACGGGCACATAGCGGAACGGCAGATGCCGCTGCGCGCGGGCGCCACCGAGTGCGAATCGTCCACCGCCGGTACTGGTTACGGTGTAGGAGCTGTCCCGCCCGATATAGGCGAAATCGGTCGGACCGTCGAAAACACTTTCGCGCCCGGCCAATTCGCACGACTTCCCAGCACTGGCCACGGTGCACGAACCGGATAGCGGCACCACCACGATCTCGTCGGATCGACTGTGGGTGCGATGCGACTGACCCGGCTCGAGCTCGATGACGTGCAGGCTGGCGTGATCCCAGCCGGCCGCCTCCTGGGTGAGCGCCACCGTGTACGGCGCACGATAGGTGCGGGCGGCGGGCACGTAATGCTTGGTATGCATCGCGATCACCGCACCAGCGATACGGCCGTATCGACCGCGCCCGTGACATCGTCATCGGACGGATACAGCAGCGCGCGACCCACGATCAAGCCCCGAACACCGGGCAGCGCAAGGGCTTTCGCCCAGCGCGCGTAGGTTTCGTCCGGGCCGGTCTGTGGATCGCCGCCGAGCAACAGGATGGGCAGGGTGGTGGCGTCCATGACACGCTCCATTTCCGCGACGACAGGCAGCTTCAACCAGGTATAGGCCGAGGTGGAGCCCAATCCTTGAGCCAGATGCACGCTCTTGATGACCGCATCCGGTGACAGATCGTTGACCACCTTGGTTCCCGGCCCGTCGGGCCGGTGCGATATGAACGGTTCGAGCATCGCGGCCAAACCGAGCGCGGCGAGTTCATCGATGGCGGTGGCGCTCGCGGTCATCATCGACAGGGTGCCCGGATCGCTGAGATCGAACCGGTTGAGCATCTTGGCGCCGTTGAGTCCGGCCGCGGCGGTCGCCTGCGCGGTATATCCGGTCATCCGGTCGTCGAGCTCGAAATCCGCGCCCGCGATACCACCGCGGTTCATGGAGCTGAAGACGACCTTGTCTTCGAGTGCGCCGAGCAGCAGTAGATCCTCGATGATGTCCGCGGTGCCGAGTACCCCGTCCACACCGGGGCGGGCCAATGCCGTGACCAGCCGGTCCAGCAGTTCCTTGCGGCTGTTCATGGCGTAGGGGTTGCCGGAGGCCGACAGCGCGCCGCGCGCCGGATGGTCGGCGGCGATGATCATCAACCGGCCGTCACCGCGCACCAGCCCGCGACGGGCCCGCGTGGCGAAGGCCCTGGCGATCGCGCCGGGATCGGCCGCACGCAATTCGGTCAGCTCGGCATAGGACCGAACTACCGCGGTCGGGGGTGCCAGCGTGGCTTCGGGTCCGCCCGTCAACGAATCGCCGCGCGCGGCTACCTTCATTTCTGGGCCTTTCCGGTCAGTGCCAGCGCGACGAGATCGTCGATTTCGCTGCTGGTCGGCATGGCAGTGGAGCATTCGAGTCGTCCGGCCACAATGGCCCCGGCGGCGTTGGCGCGGCGCAGGATGGTCTCCAGATCCCAGCCGGCCAGCAGGCCGTGACACAGGCTGCCGCCGAAGGCGTCACCCGCGCCGAGGCCATTGACCACCTCGACGGTGGCCGGTGGCACCACCACCGATTCGTGGCGGGTCTTGCCGAGCACACCATCCGGGCCCTGTTTGATGATGGCCAGTTCGACACCCAGATCCAGCAGCGCATCGGCGGCGCGCTGCGGATCGGTCTCGCCGACGGCGACGCGACACTCCTCGCGATTGCCGACCGCCACCGTCACCTGGGGCAGAGCGGCGCGCACCTGTGCGCGGGCCTGGTCCTCGTTGGCCCAGAACATCGGCCGGTAGTCCAGATCCAGTACGGTCAGCGGTCGCCGTTCCCGGATCGACCAGGCATCTAAATGTGCTGTGCGAGAAGGCTCTTGGGACAAACCGGTGACAGTCGACCAGTAGACGCCCGCACCGCGGATGATGTCGGGATCCACCTGGTCGCCGGTGATCTGCAGGTCCGGTGCACTGGGTTCACGGTAGAAGTACAGCGGAAAATCGTCCGGCGGGAAGATCTCGCAGAAGGTCACCGGTGTCGGCAGCCGATCGCTGGTCTGCACGAAGGCATCCGATACGCCGAGCCGGACCAGTTCGCGCCGCACGTACCGGCCGAACGGATCAGCGCCGACGCCGGACCACAGCGCCGTGCGCCGACCCAGCCGCGCCGCCGCAACGGCGACATTGGCGGCGCTGCCACCGAGGAACTTGCCGAAGGTATCGACATCTTCCAGCCCAACTCCGGATTGGAGCGGATAGATGTCGACGCCGACCCGACCGGTCGACACGACCTCGAATTGAGCGTTCACAGGCTGACTCCAGATTGGACCTAGGGGCGGGCATTGCCGCATACCCAGACTGTGCGCCCGTCACACCCTCTTGTCAAGACTTTGTCAGGACATACTGACCTACTGACATATGTAAGCGGGACCGCACACAGTGATTTACAGTGGAGGAAACGGCGCTCACTTGCGCCCGCTCGCCCCCAGGAGCCCCACGATGCCAGCGCCATTGGATGTCGCGATCGACCGCACCAGCCCGGTTCCGCTGTATTTCCAACTGGCGCAAGGCATCGAGAAGGCGATCCTGGAAGGTCGCCTTGCCCAGGGGGATCGCCTCGAGAACGAGCTCGACCTGGCCAAACGGCTCAATCTGTCGCGGCCGACCGCGCGGCAGGCGATCCAGGCGCTGGTCGATAAGGGGCTGCTATCGCGCAGGCGCGGGGTGGGCACCCAAGTGGTACAGAATCAGGTGCATCGCCCCGTCGAATTGACCAGTCTGTACGACGATCTGCTCACCGCGGGCCAGGAACCGACCACCGAATTGCTCGACTATCAGCTCGGCGCTCCGGATCCCGATATCGCCAAGGAACTCGGTGTGTCCGAGGACGCCCGCTTCGTGACCTTCCGCAGGCTGCGCCGGGCCGGAAGTGAGCCGCTGGCCGTCATGACCAATTACGTGCCCGCCGAATTCGCGCCCGCACCCGACCAGCTCGAACTGCACGGATTCTATGAATGCCTGCGGGCCAAGGGAATTCACATCGCCCTCGCGCGGCAGCGGATCGGTGCGCGCAGTGCCACCCGGGCCGAGGCGCAGCTGCTCGACGAGCGCACGAACGCGCCGCTGCTGACCATGCAGCGGGTCGCCTTCGATGATTCCGGGCGTCCGATCGAAATGGGCAGGCATGTGTACCGCGCCTCGCGGCATTTCTTCGATACCACGGTGCTGAGTCGCTGATCTGCCGAAACAGCGGATCTGTCCAGCCAGTGTTGGCAGGCTGATTTGTCCGAACATATGGACATTATCTGTCAGGCCATTTGCTTCGGCCGCACCGCTGTGAGAGCTGTATGACAATGGAGACGCGAGGACTGACGCGGACCGGCGCGCCAGTGCGGGCCGCATGGGGCAGGCCCCGACACGACCTTCGGAAACATAATTCCCAGCGGTGGAAAGTCGACCTGCTGGTATCGACGCATAAACTCTGCGAATATGACGACGGCAATGGATGCTTCGTGGCGGAACTGGCTACAGGAGAATCTCGCACGGGGTTGTTCTGTCGAATCGGTAGTCGAATCGATGATCCGGGGTGGTTTCGACAAGGATGCGGCCTCGGCGGCGGTGCGCGCTTTTCTGGCGGGTGAGATTCCGGACTTTTCGCGCTACGAGTACGATACGTGTCCCGTTTCGCCCGATCGAATTATTCACGCTCACGACCGCGCGATCTACTCGGTGTTGCGGGTGGAACAGCCGCAGCTGATTCTGTTCGGCAATGTGCTCTCCGCCGAGGAATGTGATCAGGTGATCGAGCTGGCCGAAGGTAAATTGCAGCGGTCCACGATCGTCGACCCCGATACCGGGCGTCCGGAGATAATCAGGAATCGCTCCAGCGAAAGCACGTATTTTCAATTGTCCGAGACCCCATTGATCGATCGACTCGATCGGCGGATCTCCGCCCTGATGAACTGGCCATTGGAAAACGGTGAGGGGCTGCAAATTCTTCGGTACGGGGTCGGAGGCGAGTACCGTCCTCATTTCGATTATTTTCCGCCGGACCAACCCGGCAATGCCGCTCATATCGCTCGCGGCGGCCAGCGGACGGCGACTCTCGTGGTCTACCTCAATGACGTCGAAGGCGGCGGTGACACCCTCTTTCCTGAGGCAGGTATTTCGATTTTCCCGCGCAAAGGCCATGCAGTCTATTTCCGATACTTCAATAACCTCGGACAGCTCGACCCGGCGACAAAGCACGCCGGAGCGCCGGTCCTCGCCGGCGAAAAATGGATCATGACCAAGTGGATGCGCCGCTACCGCTACGCTGGTTGAGGTGCGGCTCGCGGGGAACGGCATCGTGCGCAAGGATTTCCCCGTATCCGCCGCTCGAGTTGGTCGATGGCGGTTTCGCCGAGCCAACGTCCGGCGTGCGCACGATGTCTGGCGTGTTGTGCTGGCCCTCCCACCATGACGGTCCGAACCGCGCCGGTTGTGGGAGTGGCGAATGCTTTGGGCCGCTGTCGGTCTCGCCGCCAGCGGCGCCGAAGCTTTTCTCGGACCGCGGCTGGCGAATTACGCGTTGCTGGTGCAGACCACTTCGCTGATTCCGGTCTGCGACATGTCCGCGGAACCGACATTGGCCAGCATCGCCGACGGGTAGTACTCGGCGAGGCTGGCGTAGGCGCCGCGCAGCGCGGTCGCCCGGTCGCGGCCCGCGCCGGTGCCCACCGCGGTGGTGGTGCCTACCGCATCGTCGCTGTAGACGAGCGCGCCGCAGCCGTCCGACCAGGTCACCATGACGACGCAGTCGGAGGCACCGTCCCCACCGCAGTTGGCCAAGGCCTCGTCTATCGCCTCATCAGGGCTTGCCGCATCGACGCCGGTGCCGTAGGTCCAGTTCTCGGCACTGAACGCGATCGCACCGTGGAGACCGGCCGCATTCGCCGGACCGGCACCGATCGCCGCCCCGGCCGCAAGACCCACCGCCGCGACCGCGACGACGGCCTTACTCATGAACTTCATCAAACTTTCCTCTGTGAACACGTGGAGATACAAACCCGACGAATCATCGCCGATCACTGTCTGATTCGCTCGATCAACCTGGAGGATCACATTCCCCGCCGCTAGCTATCGTCATGAACCGCCGACCGTCCCATTGCCCGTCACCCTTGGTGTTGCTACTGCCTCAGTCGGGTAGGCGGTGGCGGTTGCTGGTCGAACCGTCGGCGAGCAGCGGATTCGTGCCGGTTGTCGAATAGTGCCGAGCGGCTATTGACACGGATCGACACCTGGGCCTATACATTAGGGGAGGCTTACCTCTTTAGATGAGGCTAACCTGGTGAACTGTCCCGCTCACGCAATGAGGCATCGTGTACGTCTGTATCTGCAACGCCGTCTCCGAATCGGACGTGCACAGTTGTGTCGCCGCAGGCGCCAGCTCGACCGCGCAGGTCAAAAAGGCGTGCGGTTGGAAGCCTGGCTGCGGCAGCTGCACCCGGCGCCTTTCCGAGCTCGTCGGGCAAGCCTGCTCGGCCATCGTCCAGGATGTCGAGGTGCCCGCGGCATAGCCCGACACGATAGGACGTCCTTACCGATTTGCTGGTTGTGAGCTGTGACACGATCACAGCCATGGATGGCGATAAGGAAATCACCTCGCTGCTCAACGAGCAGTTGACAGCCGAACTCACGGCTATCAATCAGTACTTCTTGCACGCCAAGATGCAGGAGAACTGGGGTTTCACCAAGCTGGCCAAGCACACCCGCTACGAGTCCTTCGATGAGATGAAGCATGCGGAGGTGCTCACCGATCGCATCCTCTTCCTGGAGGGGCTGCCCAACTATCAGAAGCTCAATCCACTGCGCATCGGCCAGACCGTCCCCGAACAGTTGCGGGGCGACCTGCAGATCGAGATGGAGGCGGTGGACCGGTTGCGCGGCGGCATCGAGCTGATGCGCTCGCGCGGTGATGTCACCTCCGCGCGCATCTTCGAGGCCATTCTCGAGGACGAGGAAAAGCACGTCGACTACCTGGAGACCGAACTCGAACTGCTCGAGAAGCTCGGCGAGCAACTGTACCTGCAGCGTTATACCGATACCCCGGAAGGCGACTGACACCGTCACTGGTTCCGGTTCGTCGATGGTGGCGCCCGGAACCGGTGACTGTCCGGATTGTCGGCGGTGCGCGCGCTCAGCGGATCGGCTGCGTGACGGCGTCGTGTTCGTCGTTGACCAGATGGAATGCGATCGCGAGATCATCGATTACCGCTTGCCAGGCGGCCTGACTGCCCTCGCCGCGAGGATCGCGGGCCAGCGCGAGCAAGGTGGTGGCGGCGTCGACGGCCTGAACCGCGGCGGCCAGAAGCGCGGGCACGGGAGTCGGGGCATTGCGGGCGGCCAGGGTGGCGATGTGGTGACGCAGCCATCGTGCGTCGAACTGGGCCTGTGCCGACACGTCGCCTACGGCGTCTTGCTCCGCTGTCGCGGCCATCGACCAGTGGCCCATGCCCAGTGGGGCCTGGACCACCAAGTCCCGCAGCTCACTGCTGATCAAACCGTGTAGCCGACCCGCTAGCTCGGCGCGTTCGACGGGCGGCTCGGCCGACCGGTCGGAACCGGTGTTCTGCGCGTCGGCCTGTAATACCGCCAGCACTGCTCGCAATTGCGCAGCTGTTGCCACCTACGCCCCTCTCCGTCGTTCATTCCGAGCTACCGTTGCGCGACAACACTTCGTGGAACCGAAACGATCGATCCGAAACCCTCCCGGCACCCTCCGCTGCACGGCCGTTCGGGTCGAACGTCCGCCACCCGACGTCAGTGCAGACACGACGATACAGAAGCAGACAATATCGAGCTACCGACAAGCCGCGGCCAGGAATCGCCGCAGACCCCGCGGCGGGCATGTCCCCGAGGTGGAGCGATCGGCAACCGGGCGAAATCGATTGCGCAAAAACATCACTGGTGTCTTCTGTCGTGCGGCCGGCCTGTCACGTTAATATCGGGTCGATTGCTTTCACACCAATGCGGCGCGTCCGCCCGACCGAAGGTTGGTGAGTCCGCCGATGTCGGTATCGATGTTCGATGAGGCGCTTCCGCGTGGCGAGCGCGATGGTGTCGGTCTCCGAGTCGGTGCGATCATCGACCGAGGCGGGGAAGTATTGCTCTTGGAAGCCCACAGCACCGGGCCGCTCCCGCTGACCCGCAAGCTTCCGGGCGCCACGGTGGAGCCGGGCGAATCGGTCTCCGTCGCGCTGATTCGCGGCGTCCGCGAAGAGACCGGGCTGACCGTCACCAGAATCGGCCACCACATCGGCGACTTCGACTACCTGTCGCCGGCCGGAAAGCCGGTGCGGCGCTTACATTTCGCCGTGGAAGTAGAAGCCACCAGCCCCGTCGTCCTGTCCGCCCACGCAAATTACCTGTGGGCACCGCTGGACGGAGAACTGCTCGTGACGCCATCCATCCGCGGCATTCTCGACGCCTACCGGGACCTCCGTACCCACTGAGCGACCCCGCCCACGGCACAGCCTGTATATTTCGTGCGCCCTTGTCGTGGCCGGCACCGCCCACCCTGGGGTAGATGCTCCATTGCGGCCAGGGCTGAGTCCCGCAAGTAAACCCGATGGCGCGGGTCGGCGACGTCCCTTCGGTCTTCCCGACGATGGGACATTGCGAATATCGCTGGCACGCAGGCGACTCGAATCGAAGAGCGGATGGTCGGTGAATGCGTATGCGCCCCTGGTGATTCCTACCACCTGGATGTACTGACGATGATCGGGCTCGGACGCCGCGAGCCGAACCCGGAATCGCCGATCGGCGTGCGAGATTCGCGCGACTTGATCGAGCACTCGGTCGACATGATCGGGACTTCCGAGCCGACAATCGTTGCCACACAAGTCAGTTGGGTGCGCAGTTCTCGGGCAAGCGGGGAAACCGGTATGTACCGGGCATCGTCTGTGCCGGGACCGACCGCTGCACAGATGTCGACCACACGTCGGCGACTGGACTGTGATCCCGGCGTCGCCGCAGCGAGGATTCGGTCGCGCTGCCGCGACGGGTGACCGTTCAGCGTCTGTTGCCGACGTGCTCGGCAACCCGCCGCAGCGGCGATCGAGGGACTCGAGCGGTTAGTTGTGCGCGACGTCGATCAGTCGTTGGTGCAGCCAGGTCAGGGGGGTGGCGCCGCCGGGGCCGATCGCGTAGTGCGGGTAGCTCTGGTGGATCCCGGACTTCAGGAAATCGTCGATCTGCTGTTTGCGTTGTTCGTAGGCCGAGCTATTGAGCTGGTCGTTGAGCAGGCCGAGACCGCCCGCGGCGAGGGCGTCGGCGATGAGGTTGCCCGCCTGCTGCTGATACATACCGAACTGGCCGGGGTCGGGGTTGGAGATCTGGGCGAAGAAACCGGCGATGCGAGCGGCGAAGTCACCGTCGGGGGTTGCGCAGTACAGATCTCCTACCGCACAGAAGGTGTAGGTCTTCGGGGTGAGCCAGCCGAAACCGCCCAGGCGTGGACCACCGGCACCGGCGCCCGCGACGGGCGGGCCGATCAGGTTGTCGGTGGGGGAGCGGCGGGGGTCGGAGATCAGCCCGACCAATGCCACTCGGTCCGGCGATACGACACCGACCCCGGTGCCGATCTCGGCGGCGAGATCACCTGCGGCGTCCGCGCCCTGGCTGTAGCCCACCAGCGCGAAGCGGGTTGCGCCACAGCGCTGGGCCATCGCGCTGACCATGCCACGGGCATTGTCGAGGGCTTCTCGTTTGGAGCGGCCGTACACGTCGCCTTCCCAAGGGAACGCGGTCGCCGCATAGGCGACGTAGTCGGTCTGGACGTCGCCCGGTAAGCCGTTGGCGACGGCGGCGAGCATCCCCTCGCCCGGCTCGGACTTCGATGTTTCCCAGGTGCCGGGAACCGCCACGACATACATGTCGGGGCACTGCTGCGGGGCTGCTTGGGCGGTCGACGCCGCGCCGACCGGAAGGGCAGCGCTCACCAGCGCGGCCGCGCAGGCGGCGGTGTTCTTCCATCGAGAAAACATCGTCTACTCCCAGGTTGTCACGGCTGAGCGCGTTGTCCGATCGGCGAAGGTTACTTCGGCAGTGTAGACGGCATGTCAGGATAGCGCTGGGGTAGCTATTGAATGAGTCCAGAATCCGTTGTGCAGACGTGGAAGTCGCTGAGCAGTTGCTCTTCATACAGCAGTGACGTCCGCTTATGTTGGCGGACAACAGCGCAAGGGCGTCGAACCGGCGTAGCAGCTCTGCTCCTGTGGCCGCTCCCGGCACCGGCGGGCCAGTCCCGGATAGCCCCCGGGCTATCTGGTCGCCGAGCATCCCGAGATCGCGGAACCGGACCTCGATCCCTTCATCGCCTCGGGTACCGGCACAATTCCGGTGGATGTCCGGATCGTTATCGCACCCGAGGAGTAGATCGTGAGTGAGCCCGTCCTCATCGAGCGCACCGGCGACGTCGTCGTCTGGACCCTCAACAACCCCGATGCCCGCAACCCGATATCCGACGCCGAGACGGTGGACGCGCTCGAGCGAGCGGTGTCGGTTGTCAACGCCGATCCCTCGGTGCGGGTCGCGATCCTGACCGGTGCCGGTACCGCCTTCTCCTCGGGCGGCAATATCAAGCACATGCGCGACCGGACCGGCATGTTCGGCGGCGCACCCGCCGAGTTGCGGCAGGGTTACCGGCACGGAATCCAGCGCATTCCGAAAGCCCTCTATCACTGTGAAATTCCGACCATCGCCGCGGTCAACGGTCCGGCCATCGGCGCGGGCTGCGATCTGGCCCTCATGTGCGATATGCGTATCGCTGCCGACACTGCGACATTCGCCGAAAGCTTCGCCAAGGTCGGCATCATCCCCGGTGACGGCGGCGCCTGGCTGCTGCCGCGCGCCGTCGGCATGGCTCGCGCCAGCCAGATGGCGTTCACCGGTGAGCCGATCGACGCGGCCACGGCGCTGGCCTGGGGGCTGGTCTCGGCGGTCGTCGAACCCGACGCACTGCTCGACGCGGCCAACGCGCTGGCCGCCCGGGTCGCCGCCAATCCGCCACACGCGCTGCGCATGACCAAAAAGCTGCTTCGGGAGGGCCAATGGCAGAGCCTGGAAAGTCTGCTCGAACTATCCGCCGCCCTGCAGGCCATCGCCCACCAGACCGACGACCACCACGAAGCGGTCTCCGCCATGCTCGAACGTCGGGCACCGAAGTTCACGGGCAGGTAGCAGCGGGGTTATGTGGTGAGCTACCGATGCGACCTCGGACTCCTCGACAGCGGAAAGCTTTTCGTGGTCAGCCTTCGGATTTCATCGGGTGAACGCAAGGTAGCCGTCGTTTCTGAGCGCAACAGCCGGGTGAGCGCGCGCCCACCCGGCCGTTCTCGCCTGGCTCAACAGCGCTTGTGCGCAGTGATCGCGGATCAGCTGCCAGGCGACTGCACTTAATTCCGCGGGAACCACAGAGCCTTCACCGATTTCGGCCCGAACCTCATGATCAGCGCTTCGTTTCGATCGAGACAGGGTAGAGGCGGGTGAGGCAGAATAGGCAGCGAACACCCGGAGAGCGCGTCGGCTAGATCCGCTTGACCGACTCTCTTTGATGAGGCCATGTTGTCAGCGCCGATCGGGAGCACAAGGGGCCTGATCCTGCCACGTGGACCGAACCTGACCGGCGCTCTAGGCAGCCGAAACCGCGCCGCCGTTCGCGAGCGACCGCAGGGTCAAGAATGACCACGAATATCGAAGAACACAGCGCGCCCCCCAGTGAGAAGGCTGTACGCGGGTATCCCGTCACCACCTGTCAGTGCGGTGACGATGCCGGGCAACTCCACGTTCGAAGGACATCCCCGCCGAAGCAAAGGAGCAAGCATGTCTACCATCCACTTCAAGGAGACGATGAACTCGACGCCCGAGCAGTTTGTCGCGGCGCTGACCGACTTCGGGCCTGGCCGCTCACAGCTGTTCGGCAACAGCACCGACGAATATCTCGAGGTGCACTCCCGTGGCAGCGGTGCGGCCGATGTCACGGAGGGCTCGCGCGGCATCTGGGAGCGCCTGCACTACGACTGGTCAGACCCCAACCGCGTGGTCATGGCGACCACCGACTCCAACGTATGGGGCGGCCATTCAGGCCACACGTACACCTTCACGCCCCACTCCGACGGGACGACCGATGTGGATGTTGTCATCGTGCGCGAGGGCAAGAACCTGAAGGGCCGGGTGCTCGGCGTGGTGGTCGGGACAGTCGGCAGGCGCGTCTTGAGACACGCGTTCGAAAAGACCGTCGAGGCCGTCGAAGCTCGCAACCGCGGGGTGGGAACAGCGGAACGCTCATGACCGGACCTCGAGCCGCACGTCGCAGACCGTTGTTCCAGCGCCGAAGATCAGAGCACCTGCACCATGGTCTTGCCAATGCGCTGGTGGTCGAAGCACCTGGTGTCAGGACTCTGCGCTTTGCGTTGCACCCCAACCCATTCCGGCCTGTCGGCCGGTCGTGGATCGAAGAATGCCGGACCAGCGCGAAGGGCGTGACCGACTCCAACAACCATCGCAGCGCGTGGTACCCGTCGGACAGGTCATATACCAATACGCAGGGCAGGTTTCAGGTGGTTGCCTGGGAGGCGACGACGCGATTTCTCCCGTAACCGTCGAACGCTACAAGTACCCGGTACGAACCCAGGCCGATGCACACTCATGCGCTGTACAGGGCTGCGACTTCTGGGGCGAAGTCGCGGAGCACGATATTGCGCTTGAGTTTCAGCGATGGCGTGACATATCCGTTCGCCTCGGTGAGATCGGTGTGCAGTATTTGGAATTTGCGGACGGCCTCGGCGTGGGAGACGGCCCGGTTGCCGTCGTCGATGGCGGCCTGGATTGTGGCGAGCAGGTCCGGGTCGGCGGTGAGATCGGCGACGGTGGCTTCGACGGGTTTGCCGTGCAATCGCTTCCAGGTGGGAAAGTGGTCCACGTCCACGGTCACCAGGGCGCTGACGAACGGTTTGCCGTCGCCGACGACGATCACCTCACTGATGATGGCGTGGGCGCGGATGCGGTCTTCGAGCACCGCGGGGGCGACGTTCTTGCCTGCGGCGGTGACTATGATTTCCTTCTTGCGTCCGATGATGGTGAGGAAGCCGTCGTCGTCGAGGGCGCCGAGGTCGCCGGTGGCGAACCAGCCGTCCCGGAACGCGTCGGCGGTGGCGCCAGGGTTGTTCCAATACCCGGTGAACACGTTCGGTCCCCGCAGCAGGATCTCGCCGTCCTCGTCGATGCGGATCGAGGACCCCGGCAGCGGTTGGCCGACTGTGCCGATCTTCGGCCGGTCATCCGGATTGAACGTGGCAGCCCCGCAGGTCTCGGTCAGGCCATAACCCTCCAGCACGGTGAACCCGACGCCACGGTAGAAGTGGCCGAGCCGTGCACCGAGCGGGGCGCCGCCGGACAAGGCGTGCGTGGCGCGGCCCCCGAGCGCGGCGCGCAGACGGCGGTAGACCACACGATCGAACAGCGCGTGCCGGATCCGCAACGGCAGCGAGAGCCGGCCGTTGTCCAGCGCGCGGCTGTAAGAGATGGCCGTCGTGGCCGCCAGATCGAAGATTCGGCCGCGCCCGGCGAGTTGGGCTTGCGCGCGGGCGGTGTTGTAGACCTTCTCGAAGACGCGGGGGACGCCGAGGATCAGCGTCGGACGGAACGCACCGAGTTCGGCGGTAATGTTCGTGACGTCGCTGACATGGGCGATGCAGACCGGAGCGAACGCCGCCGCGACCTCGGCGATCCGGCCGAGCACGTGCGCCAGCGGCAGGAACAGCAACACCGACGACTCACCGGTGCGAAACAGCGTCGGTACCCGGGCAATGATATTGCCCAATTCGGCCAGGAAGTTGCCATGGGTCAGCTGACAGCCTTTCGGCCGTCCGGTGGTGCCGGACGTGTACACGATCGTCGCCAGCGCATCGGCTGCCACAGCAGCCCGACGATCGGCCACGGCGGTGTCGTCGATCCCTGCACCGTCACGCATCAAGGTGGCGATGGCGTCCGCGTCGATCTGCCAGACGTGCATCAGCTTCGGCAGCTGGTCGCGCAGGCCGGTGACCACAGCCGTGTGGTGGTCGGTCTCGGTGAATATCGCGACTGCCCCGGAATCCGAGACGACCCACTGCACTTGTTCGGCGGAGGAGGTTTCGTATACCGGTACTGTGACCGCGCCAGCACACCAGATCGCGAAGTCCAGCAGCGTCCACTCATAGCGGGTGTGGGATAGGACGGCCACCCGGTCGCCGGTCTGAATCCCGTTGGCAATCAGGCCCTTCGCCGTCGCCCACACCTCGGTGCGGAACTGGACGGCGGTCAGATCCCGCCAACGGCCGTCTACCTTGCGGCTGACCACCGCGACGTCCGGATACCGCTCGGCGTTGCGTTCGACCAAGTCGATGAGATTCCCGTCGGGCGGGACGCGATACAGAGCCGGCGCGCTGAATTCCTGCATGGTCACTCCTCGTCAGCGACGCCGCCGGCGGGCGTGTGCGCTCGACCTGGGAAAGCGGCGCATATTTCAGTGTGACCTGCATTACATGTGCGGGCGATGGCCCTTGACAATCCTCGACGAGGACCTAAGTCCTCTCTTGCTCCGGGGTGGCTGGGGGCGCGGAGCCGATCGTCACAGGTGAACGCTCACCCGGGCGATGCCGTCTTGGCGATGAGCTGTGACCGGGAAGTCGGCATCGATGATCAACCGCATCATCTTCGAATTCGTCGGCATAACATCGGCCACGAACCGATCGATGCCGCGCTCACGCGCCAGCGCCGCCAACCGGTGCAACAAGGCGGTGCCGATACCCCGCTCCTGTTCCTCTAGCATCACGACGAGAGCGACTTCCGCAGTTCGAGTGCCCTCCAGCGCAACGAAATTTGCGACGCCCACGAGTCGATCATCGACAAACGCACCCACCGCACCGTGTGCGGGATCATCCTGGGAGATGGCGGTGGCGACCTTGTGCAGATCCCTCGGCGCAGGTGCGAAGAATCGGTAGATGCTGTCCTGCTCATCCATTCCGGCATGCAGGTCCCGAATCGCGTCGGCATCGCCGGGACCGAGGCGGCGGATGGTGATGGTAGGGGCTCCGCTCGGCATCGTCGGCTTCCTCTCGAGGGGCACTCCTGAATCAGGGTCGCTGTCGTACGGAGATCAGCACAGAGCCGAAAGACCCGGGTATAAGGCCCTTTGGTCGAACCTCAGGTCGACGCTCGTAGGGTGCAATGGCCCTTTCCGTTGGTTTCGCGTAGTAAAGGCTGGCGTCGGCGGCATCGAGTTCTGATGCACCGCAATTCGGCGAATCGCCGTCGGCGCTGCCACCATTCGGCTCACGCGTACTCACCCTCAGGTTCTGTCGGATGCGGTGTAGTCCTTCACAGCGATCGAATCGTGCAGGCGCACGCCCTTGGCATTGAGTCTGGCGGCTGCGCGACTGACGGGTGCGGGCAATACGTTGATCAGGCGTACGGCGTTGACCATTGCCCATAGTTCCAAGCGGCTGGCGGGGACGAGCATCTTTGCGGAGGCAACGGCGAAGCTGCGGCTGCGGCGAACGTATTCGCCGATCTCGGTCTCGTATGCGGCGAAAGCGGCAGCGTAGTCGCCGACGTGCGCGGCGAGTTCGCCCGCCAAAATGTAGGCGCCCACCACGGCCATGCTGCTGCTGCCGCCGACAGCCGGGCCCGGGCAGTATGCGGCGTCACCGACCAGAGTGACGCGCCCGCGTGACCACGTGTCCAATCGCAGTTGTGTGATGGAGTCGAAGTAGAACGACGGGGTGCGGTCCAGTTCGGCCAGTAGCTGGGGCACCTCCCAGCTCATATCGCCGAAGTGGTTGCGCAGCAACCGTTTCTGCTGTTCGGTGTCGCGATAGTGGTAGTCGAGTGGCTTGGGCGGGCGGAGAAAGAACCCGGCACGCGCATCGTTCATGTGGGCGGCGCTGTAGATGCCCGCTATGCGGCCGACTTCGACGAACATCTCCATCACATTATCGAGTTCGAGGTAGTTGGGAACGGAGAATATCGCCAGGTAAGAGCCCAGCCACGTAGTCAAGTCGGACTCCGCGCCGAAAGTTAGTGTGCGAACGTTCGAGTGCAGCCCATCGGCCCCGACAATGATGTCGAAGCGCTGTGCCGGGCTGTGCTCGAAGGTGACCTCGCCGTCGTCGCCGATGGCGGAGATCGAGTCGGCGAAGATGTAGTCGACATCGGAAGATGTTGTGTTGTAGAGGATCTCGCTCAGGTCGTCGCGCATGATCTCGACGTGGTTGTCGGATACGGCGGTGAACATCTTGCGCAGATCGAGTGTTACCGGCTTGTGTTCGGGTCGATGAATCACGAGAGCGTCGGTGCCGGTGGCTTTCGCCCGGACCTCTTCGGCGACTCCTATCCGCTCCACGATCTGCATGGCGGGCCGGAACAGATCCACGGCGTGACCGCCGCCGGTCTTGCGCGGTGTCGGTGTGCGTTCGACGACGGTGACGTCGAAGCCACTGCGGACGAGCCAGTAGGCGAGCACGGGTCCGGCGATGCTGGCCCCGGAAATCAGTATGCGCATCGGTGCACCTCGGTGATCGAGAACATCGGTCTCGGTTACGGTCCACCGTCGATCCTGCTCCTCCTCAACCATCTCGTCGGGCGGATCGGCACCCGCGTCTCGTACTTGTAGAGATCGTCTCGGATGCGGCGCGAGGCGTAGGGGCAGCCGACGAATTGCCGAGGGCGATGCGGGCGTCTTGGTCGGTAGCGAGCCAGTCGTCGAGGAACAGCAGCATCTCGGCAAGTTCGGTGCCGTCAAAGTTGCTGTCCGGCATCGGATACCGGGGTGTCGAGCGGGCGGAGGTGGTCAGGATTGTTTGTTATCGCCAGTGGAGGTCACCGATCGCTGTGGCTTCCGATCCTCCGTCGGCGAAGACGATCTGGCCGGTCACGAACCGGTTGTCGGCGCTTGCCAGCCAGCAGATGAGTTCAGCGACCCATTCCGGTCGTCCGGGAAACCCGCCGAACGGCTGCGGCGCTGCGGTCTCGACGGTGTTACGAAGGTCGTCGTCGGCGAGAATGTAGGCCGCCGCGGGCGTGTCGACAACGCCTGATGCGACGACGTTGAGCGCGATTCCGCAGCCGGCCCATTCCGATGTCGAAGCAACCCTGCGCACCCAGCGGTTCAATGCTCGCTTGGCGACACCATAGCCGGCGGTCATGCCGCCGAGGGAGGGGTCGGCTTGCAGGTAGGCGACAGCGGAAGCCTCGTCGCCGTCCAAGCACGCCTGCATGAGGCGCTCATCGGCCGGTGCAAGCGAGGATGTCGAGGATACGGCCACGGCCCGGGGTGCAGGGCTTTGCGTCAGCAATGGTCGAAGCCCTTGCAGCGTCGCGACGGCTCCGAAGTAGTTCGTTTCCAGCATGCCGGTTTTGCCGCCACCGGCGACGGCGAGTACTGCATCGATCGGCCCGTAGGCGCCGACCTGGTCGATCAGCGATTGTCGACCGTCGATGGTAGACAGGTCGGCGTGAATGTCGGCGTCGTGGAGATCGCACCCGATGACCTTGGCGTCGCGTTCACGTAGCAGCTCCGCTGTCGCCGCGCCGATTCCGGACGCAGAGCCGGTGACGACATATGTTCGTCCAGCGAACCCATTGTTCGGCGCCATTGTGCTCCCTCCCGTAGCCAATTCGCCCCAACACGGCGGCCGTGCCGGCACCGACCGTTGCCGGAAACATCGGTTCCATACTCGCATGTCGCTATTGCACGGAGCCCTTGTGTGCGTTGACGCTCTGCTCGACCCGGTCACCCAGGTTGGTATCGACGTTGCGCAGGTATGCGAAGGCGCGGTTCAGCACCGGCTCGGTCACACCGGCCAGGAGGTGGCTCACGATGTTGTCGACGAGGCGATCGCGGGCGGTGTCGTCCATCACCGTCCGTACCAACGTGCGCGCCTGGACCCAGTCGTCGTCTTCGCGGTGTCGGACGTAGGCGGTGCGCATGATCTCGCCATCGGCGTACCAGCTGGCCGGCTGGTAGTGCTCGCTGTCGGCGCGCGGACCGCCCTTTGAGTTGGGTGCGTAGACCGGGTCGGTGCGGTTCTGGATCCGCATCACCCCGTCTTTGCTATAGGTGTGCACCGGCACGACCGGCGCGTTCACCGGGATTTGCTCGTAGTTCACGCCCAGCCGGGCTCGGTGCGCGTCAGCGTAGGAGAACAGGCGTGCCAGCAGCATGCGGTCCGGGCTCGGCCCGATACCGGGCACCAGATTGTTGGGCTGGAAGGCGAGTTGCTCGATCTGCGTGTGATTGTCGACCGGGTTGCGGTCCAGGGTCATCCGTCCGACCTCGACGAGCGGGTAGTCGCCGTGCGGCCACACCTTGGTCAGGTCGAACGGGTTGAACCGATAGCCGGCGGCGTCGTCGAACGGCATGATCTGCACAGACAGCGTCCAACTCGGGTGCTCGCCACGCTCGATCGCCTCGAACAGATCACGGGTGTGATAGTCGGTGTCGGTTCCGGCGAGGAGGTCGGCTTCGGTCTGGGGGAAGAACTGGATGCCCTGATCGGTCTTGAAGTGATACTTCACCCAGAACCGATCGCCCGTGGCGTTGATCCACATGTACGCGTGGGAGCTGTAGCCGTTCATGTGGCGCCACGTGCGCGGGATGCCGCGGTCGCCCATCAGCCAGATCACTTGGTGCGCGGTTTCCGGCAGCAGCGTCCAGAAGTCCCACTGCATATCGTTGTCGCGCAGGTTGTTGTCGGCGCGGCGCTTCTGGGAGCGGATGAACTGTTGGAAGTGCAGCGGGTCCTTGACGAAGAAGATCGGTGTGGCGTTGCCGACCATGTCGTAGTTGCCTTCGCTGGTGTAGAACTTCAGCGCGAACCCACGCAGGTCCCGCACTGTGTCGGGGTACCCACGCTCGCCGGCCACCTGCGAAAATCTGGCCACTAATCGGGTCGAGGTGCCCGGCTGGAACACCGCGGCCTTGGTATAGGCGCTGACGTCACGGGTGACCTCGAATCGGCCGAATGCGCCGCTGCCCTTGGCATGTGGCTGACGCTCGACGATTCGCTCCCGGTTGAATTGAGCCATTTGCTCGATCAGATAGGCGTCATGCAGCAGAATCGGGCCGCCAGGACCGATGGTCAGCGAATACTCATCACTTTCGACCGGAATGCCCGAATCTGTTGTCAATTTGGACTGTGAGGTGGTCATGTCCTGCCTCTCATTTGTGCAGAAACCTCCGAAAGTGCCCGATCGCGGCGGCACGCCCATAGCCCGCAGATCACCCCACCGTCGCGGCATCCATTCGGATAACGCACCGTCACGCCCCGGATCGCCGCGCACGGCCACGGCTGCAAGCGCCGAATTCGCCGCCGCATCCTCAACTACCCTGCGGGAAGAATCGTACTCTTTCTCGCCGTGTGACCAGGCACGATGGCGCTACGAATGGTCCTCGGCCGCATTGGGCTGCGTCTGCCGCGCCCGGCCGTGATAACGGTCGGCCAATGTCAGCACCAGCACCAGCACCAGCCCGGCCACCGACACGAGGTTGTCGGTATCGAACCTCGCCGAGTCCGTGGTGAACGTGTGGAACAATCGCACTTTCGTTATTTCGACATACCCCTGCACCGCATATCACGTCGGTGGATCGAGGCTTAGCAAACACACGGTCCAGCATGACCAGGTACCTCGAGGTCGAAAGGAAACCAAAGCATGGCCGCTGTCGCTGACCTTGCCCTGGGGCTGGCGCCCATTGCTGGTGGAATGGCTCTCGGCGCGGCGGCGGGATATCTGAAGGGTCCCGATGTTCGCAAGGCGATCAAGCAGGATATGGAACTGCTGGACCATATACCTCTGGAGGACGTGGCGCGGCGAGCCGAACTCCAACGGAGCATCAATAGCCGCATCGACGACCTGGTCGCCACCGTCCACCGATACCGGCCGCTGCGCATAGCGGCCGCCTCCTATCGCGGCGGCTGGCGCGACATCTTGCTGTTTATCAGCGCGATTCTGTTCACGGGAGTCTGGTGGAGCGTCGATCATCACAAGAGCAGCTGGCTACCGCTGTTCGTTGTTCTCATTGTGATTTCGGTATGGGCGGCCGCCTATGCGTTCAGCGGTCTCTTCAGAGTCTTACTGAGTTTTCGGCAATGGAAGGACTGATCCGCAGCACCGCGCCAGCCGAAGGTGTGCTTGCCGCCGCCACCGCCGTCGAACACAAAGGGGAGCGCCCGTTGTCGGTGGCGGCCGTGCTGTTGAGCGCGGCGCGGGAGAAGCTGATGGTGGTTTCTTTTATCAGGTCGTCTTTGTTGAAGCCGAGGATCCAGTTCACCAGATTCGACACCGCGGCCAGCAGCGGCTACGAGTCAGACGAACAACTCCTGGGGACGGTGATTTGCGCGCGTCGCGCGCCATGCTGAGCCAGCGTATCCGTCAGGCCGATGGCGAATTCCAACAATGATGCGTGGCTACTGGGAGCCTGCCTCTAGCGCGCGGCGCAGCACGGAATCGTCGTACATTGTGACACCGTCACACACCCGTCCGTCGCGGAAGCGGAAGCGATCGAGCCCCTTGAAACGAACCGGCTGACCGCCGACCGTGCCCGTGGCAACGAACTCTATGAACACGGTGTCGTCTTCGGCCAGGAAATCGACCACCTCGACCTTCAGCCCGGGGATGAGTTTCGTCATCGCGCGGATGTGTTCTTGGTACGCGCTGATGCCGACGATCTCGGCCGGCTGGCCGACCCAGGTGCTACGCAGGTCCTCGGTACCGATCTGCGGAACGAGATCCGGGTCCGGAGCCGCCCAGAACGCTTCATAACCGGGGATGAACCCGCCACCGATGGTGGGGCGCACCGCCGCCAGCCGGATTCCGGTCTGTTCACAGAACGTCGCGACATCGAAGTAGCCCACGTCGGATATGAGCAGGCCGTCGTCGCGGAAAGTGCATACAAAGGTGACCGGGATATCGACGACCCGACCCACGTGTGCGCCCAGCCCGAGGAAGTCCGCGGCGATCGTGCCGCCGAACCGTCCCCATGCGACCGCGGTGTTCTCGCCGTAGGCAATTCCTTCGAATTCGCCGTGATAGTTGGGAAGCGCGGTGAACAGCGCCTGGTAGAAGCCTTTCAGCGGCTCGTGGCCCTGGACCGGTTCACCGAATCCGACGCTCTGGTAAACGCCATCGGGCGCATAGGCCGCGGCGACGGCATCCGCGTCATGTGCATTCTTCGCCGCGGCGTACGCCGCTGTCGCGGCGACAAGTTCACTGTGATTCATGCCGACACCTCATGCGTTCGGGGCATCCAGGTTCGACTGGTAAGCCACGTCGATCCGAAAAGACGGCAGCGTCGACAACCACGGCCAGCCTCCTTCTTCATTGTCGGTCAGTGATGACAAACACGCTCCCAGGCAAAGATCGTGCTGTCTATTACCTGATATGTAATATCTGCGACCCACCGCACCGGCGGCCCGCATTGCCCCGGGCCGTTCCACACCCTCCGATCTCGCCTCCGACGAGTCCGCTTCTGTGGAGAAGCGACGCATGCGGCGAGAATGCGTACCGAGCGGTGTGTCTCATCGAAGTAATGGCCGTGATGACTGGTTGAGCCCGATCTGCCATGAGTACCATGTCGTCATGGCGCCCATCGCACCGCAGCAAACAGTGGGCCGGCTCATTCGCGAGTGGCGTATGCACCACCATCTGAGCCAAGAGGAGCTGGCCCTCCGGTCGGAGCTGTCGCAGCGACACCTGAGCTTCCTGGAAAACGGGCGGTCGCAGCCGAGCCGCCGCACCATCGTCCGGCTGGCCACCGCACTCGATCTTCCGCTGCGTCATCGCAATGACCTGCTCTTGGCCGCCGGGTACGCGCCGATGTACGCCGAACGCACGATCGACGATCCGCAACTGGCCTCGATTCGAGAAACGCTCGAACTCATACTCAACGGACATGAGCCCTATCCGGCGTTCGTCATCAACCGGAACTACGATGTGATCGCCGCCAACCGCAGCGTCGAGGTGTTCGTCGAAGATCTCCCGCCCCATCTGCTGTCTCCGCGGCTGAATGTGGTGCGCGCCTGTCTACATCCGGAAGGGCTGGCGCCGCGTTTGCTCAACTTCGAAACGGTCCACGCCAATCTTCTTGCCCGCCTGCATCGCGATCTCGCTGCCACCGGCAGCACTTCGGCCCGCGAACTTATAGCGGAGATAGGCCGGTACCCGGGGCCGGGTCCCTCGCACGATCCGCTCAGTGGTCCACTCGATATCGCTACCTCGCTGCGCCTGCGAACCAGCCGCGGAGAATTGGCGTTCCACGCCACGATCGCCACCTTCAGCACCGCATTCGACATCACGGTGGCGGAGTTTGCGATCGAATCGTTCTTTCCGGCTGACGCGGCGACAGCGGCAGCGCTCCGTGCCACGATCGGTCCGACGAGCCAACCGTCGCCGCCCCTGGCGGTCATGGCGTCGCAGGGTGACCGCCGGCCATTGGTATAGGTGATTCCACGGTTTTCGCGTGTCCGCCGTGCGGTTGGTGGCCGCGCTACCGCGGCTGATGCCGCAACGGTCCGCCGCGCTCGGCGCGAAGCGCATCGCGACCAACGACGACTTCGCTGGAGCGGGTAGATAGAGAGACCATTCCCCAGCCGCTGCGCTGTTGTTGTGAAATCGGCTGTGCGGATCGACTTCTCAGGTCGAGGGGTGGCACGGCGCAACCGTGCCCCTCGATTCACTTCGACACACAAACCTAGATGTAGGCGCAGGTCTGCTGACGCAAGCACGAAGGTATGGTGAGCAGTCCTGGTCCGGTGAGTGGACCGCCTGGGTGTTTGGAGGCGTTCGACGATGCAATCGGTACTGGGCAAGGCGCGGTTGCTGCTCGAAGCCTTCGATGCGGATTCGGGGGCGTTGTCGCTCACCGAGCTGGCCCAGCGAAGCGGAGTCGCCAAGGCCACGACGTATCGGCTGGCGAGCGGTCTGGTCGAGTGGGGTGTCCTCGAGCGCATCGGCACGAAGTACAGCCTCGGCATGCGACTGTTCGAGTTGGGGCAGTTGGTGCCCGCGCGACGAGTGCTCCGGGACGCAGTGCTGCCGTACCTGCAGGAACTCCATGCTGCGACGACCGCGACGGTTCATTTCGCGATCCGCGATGGCCTCGACGTGCTCTACATCGACAAGATCTCCGGGCACGGCGCGGTCGAGATACCGTCACGTGTCGCGGGGCGGCTGCCGCTGTATGCGACGGCGACGGGCAAGGCGATTCTCGCGTTCTCTGCTGCGGATGTTGTCGAGCAGGTGGTCGGTAACGGGCTTGCCTCGATCACTCGACGAACGGTCGCCTCGGCGGCGCATCTGTACCGCCAACTCGACACCGTCCGGCAGAACATGCTGGCGGTGGAGGCCGAGGAATTGCTGCTCGGCGTGGTCAGTGCGGCGGTACCGGTGTTCGACCACCATTCGGTGCTGGTGGGAGCGGTCGGACTGTCCACCTCTACCGACCGGATGAACCTCGGCAGGGTGTCCGGTCCGCTGAAGTCCGCGGGTCTCGGGATCAACCGGACACTGAGCTCTCTCGGGAGTTCGGCGTAAGGCACGTTGCCTGGGAACGCCGTCTGCCGACCATCGCAGTGCGAAGAACCCAAGCGTCGCCGACGCCGTCATCGCAACTGCCACGGCAAGGCTGGTGTTCCCGAGCGCGCCGACTGCGGGTGCGACCACGGCCGCCGCTTCGAATTGCGCGAAGCCGACCATCGCGGCGGCTGTTCCCTGGTCTTGCATCACGAACGACGAACCGGCGATGTATGCCCACAGGACGGCCCTCCCCAGGCCGCACACCAGCACCAGGACGACGAAATCGAGATCGCGGCTCAGCGTGAGGTACCTGCTCACGACCCTGGATATTCCTCGGCCGGCGCGGGCGGAGGGAGAAAGGGTCTCCGGCATCGGATACCCGCCAAGCAGCATCATCGCCATGCCGAGCCCAGCCAGAAGAAGGAATACCCCCTCTGGTGCATCGGCGCGACAAGTTCCGGGCCCATAAGTCGACCGTGGCCCAGGTGTACGACAGCTCGGTACGGGTCGTGGTCAATGCCGACGTCGCGGAAGTTCGCGGTAACGGCTGGATCGCCGAAGTGGACATCGTCGACAAGCTCGACAAGTCCACGACCACACTTCCCGCCCAATCGGTTATCGCGGCACTGGGTTTCACCGCGGATCTTCCTGAGCGCACGTCTCACAGCAGCCCCTTGGTGCGGTGCGGTGCGGTGCGTCGTGATCGAGAACGGCACAGTCGCGCTCATCGAACGCGAAGCAGCGGCGGTGGCAGCGGTGGTGCGAGACTTTCTGGCATCCATCGAGGTCGAGCAGTCGAATATAAACCCTGCGGAACGGGTCCGCTGATCGGACCATGTGACGTGCCTCTCGTCGCGCCGGTCCCGTAGCGTCGCAACATCTGGCGAGCGCACCGCTGCTCATCACATGTGGAGCGATCGATCCCACTGCTCGCCCGACCCACCAGGAGGCACCCCTTGACGACAGCTACCCGAGGATCCGGTGGACTCGGACCGGTAGTACCCATCAACTCGGCCGGTCAGCAGGCGGGCGGGGACATGTCCTCCGTGCTGGGCAAGGCCCGCCTGATTCTCGATGCCTTCGATAGCGAGCGCAGCGACCTGTCACTGACGGAACTCGCCCGCCGTACCGGCGTCGCGAAGGCGTCGGTGCACCGGCTGGCCGGGGAGCTGGTGGAGTGGGGCCTGCTCGAACGAGCCGGAACGAAGTATCGGCTCGGGCTGCGACTGTTCGAGCTCGGTCAGCTGGTGCCCAGGCAGCGAATCCTGCGCGACGCGGCACTGCCATACATGGAGGATCTCCTGCTGGCCACGCAGGAGACGGTGCACTTCGCGGTTCGCGACGGTATCGACGTGCTCTACATCGAGAAGATCATCGGGCATCGCGGACTCAACCAGCAGTCGCGCGTCGCAGGCAGATTGCCGCTCTACTGCACGGCCACCGGCAAGATGATCTTGGCGTTTTCGCCCCAGTCCGTGTTCGACGAGGTCGTCGAGCAGGGGTTCACAGCACTCACCAACCGCACCACGATGTCCGTCAGCGTCCTCCGGCAGCAACTCGAGCGGATGCGCAAGGATCAGCTCGCGGTCGAGGTCGAGGAGACCCGACTCGGCTACATGAGCGTTGCCGTCCCGGTGTTCAGTGGCCCTCGGGTGCTGGCGGGCGCGCTATCGGTCACGGCGCCCACTGCCCGGCTCAATGTCAGTCGGATCACCGGCGCTCTCCGAACTGCCGGCGTCGGAATCACCCGAACCCTGCATGCGATGCGATGCACCCATTCGCCGGGCAATGTCGCTGGCCGCGATGGCGTGTGTAGCGCGGCGATGTGTTCCTTCAACGTGTGCGGACGATAGCCCCGGCCCGAGAGGTCATCGATCTCGCGTCGGCCGGAACCCCTGCCGCTCGGCATCCCAGGTGTCCGGCCGAACACCGCGGGAGCGCAGTTCCTGCTTCCGTACCTTTCCCGTCTCGGTGAGCGGGAGCTCCGCCACCTGGTGCGAAGTAGGCCAGGTTCTGCTCGGCGAAGCGCAACAGATCGGCGGGATCGAGGGTGATTCCATTCCGGGGCACGATCGCCGCCATGACCTCGTCCTCGGCGAGGGTGGATGGCACCGGGAACACCGCCACCTGCGCGACGCCAGGGTGCTGGGACAGTACCGACTCCACTTCGGTCGCCGAGATGTTCTCACCGCGGCGGCGGATCACGTCCTTGATGCGATCCACGAATCGGAACCAGCCGTCGGATCCGCGGATCACCCGGTCTCCGGTGCAGCCAAGAGCCCTGCGGTGGGGTCGGGTCACCCAGATATCCTTCGGCGAATCCGCCGCGACATATGCTGCGGACCACCGCCCCGGTGGTGCCCGAAGTGAACAGCACCGTGGCGATATCGAGGCCGTCGACCGGTGCCGGGTCGCGTAGCAGATCCGTGTTCGCCGGATCGACGTGCCGGAAGAACGCTCAGGAATTCCGTGATCAACGCGGGGTCGAAGGCGTTGGCCGGCGGACGGTCGATAGCGATCGTCGCGATTCCCTCCGACACGGTTGGCTGGAGGAACGCGGCGGTGAGTTCGGGTTGCTCGGGCATCAAGTACGTACCTCGATGTGCAGAAGTGACGGTCGAACAGGTTCGTTGACGAGTCAGTATCGATCCATTGGCTGATCTCGGACACGAATGAGGTTCGGTGAGCAAACCACCTGCGAAATCCGGTGGGTGTCCGCGCGTGACGGGTCAGCTGAGCGGACCGAATGACTTGACACGTCACTATTGCCTAAGGCACCGTGCCACTATTCGCCGCACGGTAGTGGCGCGGGACACAAACCTGACGGAGGCACGATCGATGACCCAGCCCATCGACGGGAGCGTTCGGACAGATGGCAGCGGTTGCGGCACGGTTGCCGACCGGGCGTGCGGCCACCTGCCACGAAGTTCGCGACGACGCATGACCGCACCGCACGCGCTCCCACGATTCAGTGGGACCGATCAGGTCTTGCACCAGGCCTGACCGGCACACCGTCCAGTAAGAGACCCGTCGGCGCGATCTGTGCCCGGCATGCGGCGTCCTCGGCGCGCCCGACCTTCATGAGACAGCCGAGAGGAAAGAAATAAAGATGAGGAAAATCGTTACGGTGGCCGCGGGTTTGGTGGCCGCGGTTGGTATCGCGTCTGGTTCGGCGGGCGCGCAGCCTGGTG
>NZ_JBFAXH010000018.1:0-148859 GCF_040680755.1 Nocardia sp. NPDC051990
CGATGGTACTGCACTCGACAGGGTGTGGGAGAGTAGGACACCGCCGGAACATCCTTGCGGAAGGCCCCCAACAACAGTTGGGGGCCTTTCTGCATATCCGATGCTGTCTATGTCGTGGACTGTGTGCAACCGACGGCGACCGAGAAGATTGTTGTCTCGGAGATCATCACTGATCGTCGTTTCAAGGTTGATCACACCAGCTATCACGTTTCGTGATTACTCAGGGCTCGCATGACGGTGATTACACCGTCTCGGACTCGTGCGCCGCGCCGAGTCTGGTTGCGGGCAACTAGACGAAGATCGCACTGGCTATGAATACGATCCGACGTGCACAGGGATGATGCGCGATTCGATCGGAAGCCACTGCGGGCAGCGGATGCGGTGGTGTGCATCACCGCAGCGCCCGATGACTATGTCGCTCAGATAAACTATGTGGGAGTCTCCTACTTCAACTTCGCCGATGAATCAGGAAGCGCTATATGCCGCTTTGTGCCGGCGAAGTGAGACCGAGAAATCGGCTACCCGTTGGGGTTGGACGTGGTTTCGGAGCAACCTCACAGGGAACTGTGACACTATGCGGCGCTCCGGCGTTCATGATGGAGAATGACAGAAGGTAGTAGTCAGCGTCGGCCAGCTCAATAGGACTGGTCGATGCGCATGGAGGTGTTGATGGTCGCAGCGACGACAACCGCCGACCGCGCGCCGGTCGATCCCCGCAGACCACTTCGCTCACGCTGGTGGCAGCTGAGGCTCCCGGCGACGTTCGGATATCTGGCGGCTCTTGTCGCTGTAACCGTGGTCTTCTCGGCGCTGAATGAGTCGGCGCAGGCGCGGATGGTGCTACATGCGAGCACGAATCTGCACAATCTGCTGAACGGCCGGGTGGGCACCGTGTTCTCGAGCGCACTGGTGATCGGCGATGTCAGTACCGCCTGGGTACTGATTCCGTTGCTCGGTTGCCTGCTGGCACTGGCCGAGCTGCGCTTCGGTGCGGTGCATATGGTGCGCGTATTCCTGGCCGGACATATCGGTGCCACGCTTCTTGTCGCGGCCGGCCTGTGGATCGCGATCGAGGCCGACTGGTTGCCCGCGAGCATCCGCTGGGCGCAGGACGTCGGCGTCAGCTACGGCGCCATGGCGCTGGTCGGGGCGATCGTGGTCGCCATTCCGCATCGCTGGCGAATCGCTTGGTCCACTGTATGGTTCATCGTCGCGGCCGAGGGCGTGTTGATCGAACAGACCTTCACCAATGTCGGTCACCTGCTGGCCTTCGGCATCGGAACGGCGGTCGGCTTCGGCATGCTGCGTGCGAAAGCGGCATCTACCCGCCGACTCACTCGGGTCGAATCCGGTCTGCTCGCCGTGAGCGCCTTCCTCGCGGCAATCGTGCTCATGGGCTGACAGCCGACGCGACAGGGGTGCCGCCGCGCAGGACCGGGCGCTCACCTACAGTGCTTGGGTGCGCCTAGTGATTGCTCGCTGTCAGGTCGACTATGTGGGGCGACTCACCGCCCATCTTGCGATGGCCCGCAGACTACTGCTCATCAAAGCGGACGGTTCGGTCCTCGTGCACTCCGATGGTGGCTCGTATAAGCCGCTGAACTGGATGAGTCCGCCGTGCTGGTTGGTGGAGCGCGACGGTGATGCAGTGCCCGAGGGCGCGAAGGCCTTCTGGGTGGTTACCAACAAGGCGGGTGAGGAACTGCGCATCACCATCGAGGACATCGAGCACGACTCCTCGCATGAGCTGGGCGTGGACCCCGGTCTGGTGAAAGACGGTGTGGAGGCCCATCTTCAGGAGCTGCTCGCCGAACACGTGCAGACCCTCGGCCCCGGCTACACACTGATCCGCCGCGAGTACATGACCGCCATCGGCCCGGTGGATCTGCTTTGCCGTGATGCCGACGGTGCCACCGTGGCCGTCGAGATCAAGCGCCGCGGCGAGATCGACGGCGTAGAACAGCTCACCCGCTACCTGGAACTCCTGAACCGCGACCCACTCCTCGCCCCAGTCGGCGGTGTCTTCGCCGCCCAACAGATCAAACCCCAAGCCCGCACTCTCGCCGAGGACCGCGGCATCCGCTGCCTAACCCTCGATTACGATGCCCTACGCGGCACCGAGACCAACGAATTCCGCCTCTTTTAGCTTTGTTGCCCCCTGTCTGCGGCGGCGGCACCCGAATTCGCCCACAGCGCATGAGCTTATCGGCCACGCATTACTTGGCCGATTGTCCAAGGGTTCGCCTACCGGCGCATAAGTTCGTGCGCGCACGACGCGCCGGCTACGGATGAGTTCACCGGTCGCGCGCGAACTCGCACGTGGCAGATGGGTTCGCGAGCTGCGTACAGGTTTGCCCGCTCCATATGACTCCGTTATGCATGGGATTGCGCGCCGCGCGTGAGTTCGTCCGCGTATGGGCCGTTCGTGTGCCGCGCGTGATTTGTCGGCTGCGGATGGGTTCGCCGCTCGCGGATGGTCTTGCGTTGCGGATGAGTTCATCGCCTGCTGCGCATGACTTCCGCGGCGCATGCTTCGCCGATCATGCATGGGCAGGTGCGCCGCATATGACTTGCCCGCGGCGCATGGATTTCGTGCGCTGCGCACGGGTTCGCTGGTTACGCATGGGCAGTTGCGTCGCGCATGGGTTGGCGCCGTGCATGTGTTTGTCCGCCGGGCATGGATTGTCGGCAATAACGTGCGTATGGGTTGACACGGCGCACACGGTTGCGTCGCGCATGGACTTGTTGAGCAATAACGTCCATGGCATGCGAAGTCATGCGTGGGAGATGATGGGCTGCGCCTGTGGTGGGCGTTGGGCTACGACTGGGCTTGGGGCAGGCCCAGACGGAAGCGGCGGACGGAATGCCAGTGGGACCGGTCGGGGTTGCCCCGTTGACCGCGTATTGGTTTGCCTGCTGCGCATGACTCTCCGCGGCGTGGGTTGGCATGGCGCACGTATTGGCGTGGCGCGCATGGATTTGTCGGGTAATGACGTGTGTGAAGTTGTGCGTGGGAGGGGATGGACTGCGCTTGTATGGGGCGTTGGGCCACGACCTAGGCTTGTGGCATGCCCCGACGGAAGCCGCGGACGGAACGCCAGGGGGGTCGCTCATGGGAGGGCGGTCCGGCGATCGGCGATGTCTTTGGTCGGCGGGAGGCTGGGCCGGACGGTGACGCCGTGTATGTGGTCCGGACCATTCCGGGGAGCCGGGCTACCAAAACCTATCGATGCCCGGGCTGCGATCACGAAATCCCGCCCGGGGTGGCCCATATCGTTGCCTGGGCGGTCGACGGGGGCGAAGACGACCGCAGACACTGGCACCGTGGGTGCTGGAATGGGCGCCGCACCCGGCGAATTACTCGCCGCTGGTCCTGAATACCTCTGCGTCCCAGAGCACTCTTACTGCACTTCCGCATCTCGCCAGTGCACACCCCGCATACATGCAGTACGGCTGCGAGAAACGGTGCGTCTGGAGACAGAAGGTGCAGAGGTGGTGCGTCCGCGGGTAGAAGTACGCCCGCGAGCAGGAGTTTTTGGATTTGCCCATGACTGTCGGTCTTCTCGTGGTCGGACTGCGGATTCAGTGATCGAGCCGGCCGAACCGACGGATAGCGACAATATCGCCAAGGTCTCGGGACGGTGGTCGATAACCATGCTGAGGACGACCTAGGCAGGTGTACGACCGCCTGCCCGAGGCTGGTCGGGTTCCCATCGCGGGACACCATCCGCATCACCTCGTGGCCGTCACCTCACCGCGGTGCACCGACACCGCTCGCCGGCCGACGTCTTCGATCGGCTCGTCGCCCCCTTGCCTCCGGCGACTACGACGGCGCGGCCGAACTGTTCCTCACCGAGCGATCTGCGCCTAGACGGCGCTCCTATCCGAACTGAGACGCAGATCGCACGGCACCCGGAAAGATGTTCACGATGCTGGGAAGCATCCGGGGTCATGGCGGGCGGGGATGTGACGATCTTTGAGTCGGCAGCTGTTGCCCGAGGGGGATGACTTCGGCGTATACCGGTTGCGGGGTCTCTGGATTCCCTTGGGGCTCAGTATCGCAGGGCAGGGCAGGGCGGTGCTGTGGGTTCACATAAGAAGCCTGAACGGCGAGCTCGTTTGCGGGGCAGTCGAGAAGATACTGCGGGCGGTGGATTTTCTTGGGGCTGCGAGCCTCTGGAAAGGGCGAGGGCGAATGATCCAGGGGCGCTGCGTGTCCCAGGGTGGGGGAAGCCGGTGCTGCGCGCAGAAGCGATGTCTGATCGGTCCGGACATCAAGAAGGCCGCCCCAGGTGTGGGGCGGCCTTTGGTGTGCATTCGGTTGGGGTGTTGCGTTTGTCGCCGCTCAGCCCGCCGTCGTCAGTTGGCGATTTCGGCGTTCTCACGCTCGTCGATGTCGTCTTCCTCGGCCGAGACCTCAGGGATGGCCTTGGTGCGCGAACCGGTGACCGACTTGGTGCCGCCGCCGATGGACTTGCGCTGATCCGGAACTCCGTCCAGCAGTTCGCTTTCCCGGTTGACCGCCGCGAGCATGGCGGGCACCGAATCGAGCTGGCCGCGGATACCGAGCAGCTGGGCGAGCACCCGGCCGCGCAGCACGCGCATCTCCTCGGCGAGTTCCTTGGCGTGCGCGATCTTGCGCTCGGAGGTCTGGGTGGCGGAGGTGATGAGGCGGTTGGACTCGTCGGTCGCGTCCTTGATCCGCTGAGCGGCCTCGGCGCGGCTGGTGGCCTCGAGCTCCTCCATGGCGCGGGTGAGCTTCGTGCGACGTTCCGCCATGGTGGCCTCGAAGTCCTGCTGGGTCGCCTTGCGCTTGGCATCGGCTTCCTTGCCGAGGCGGTCGGCCTCGGCCTGAGCGGCCTCGATGATCTTGGCGGACTCGGTACGCGCATTCGCGAGGGTCTGCTCGAATTCGATCTCGAGCGCCTCGCGCTTCTCCTTGGTCTCGGCGAGCAGCGATTCGTACTTACCACGCATTTCGGTGGCCTGCTGCTCGGCGATCGACACCATTTCCGCCGCCTCGGCCTGCGCGAGCGCGCGGACCTCGGATGCCTCGTCGGAAGCCAGCCGCAGCATCCGGGAGATGCGGTCGGACATGCCTTCCGCTGTGGTCGGTGGAACCGAAAGGCGATCGACTTCCTTGCGGAGTTCGTCGATCTCGTCCCGCGCGTCCTCCAGTTGGCTGGCAAGGTTACGGGCTTGTGCCGCAGCGGCATCCCGGTCTGTGGCGGTGACTCTCAGTTCGGCATCGAAACGGTCGAAGTAGTTGCGTACCTCGTCTTGCGCATAACCCTTGCGCACAACGGTGAAGGGCAGTGCAACGAAGCGATTGCGATCGGACTCAGGTGACGACATGGCACACAAACTACAGCCTATGTGCACCGCGTGGTGACTCGACCGCGAATGTGATCGCGACGAGTTTTTCAGGCCCGATCTCGATACTAGTGCGTAACATTCGCGTTTGGCTCGACCAACTCGATCAGCACACCTCCAGCATCCTTCGGGTGAATGAAATTGATGCGGGAATCTGCGGTTCCGTGACGCGGGGCGTCGTACAGCAAACGCAGACCTCGATCACGAAGATACACGGAGACAGCCTCGATGTCGGTGACGCGATAGGCGAGTTGCTGCAAGCCCGGCCCGCTGCGGTCGATGAACTTGGCAATGGTGGACTCCGCGTCGAGGGGCGCCAGCAACTGCAGGGCAGTCGCGCCGTCGGGCGCGCCGGGCAACGACAGCATCGCCTCGTGCACACCTTGGGCCTCATTGACCTCGCGGTGGGTCTCGATCATGCCGAGATTGTCGGCATACCAAGCAATTGCGGCATCCAGGTCGGGTACGGCGATGCCCACGTGGTCGACGGCGATGACGTAGTCGCCGGGGATGAAATTCGACGGGTCGATAACGTTGCTCACCACTCGAACGTAGCGCCTGATCCGACACCGTCGGCCGGAAGGCCGTCATTGGTCCCTTGCGGTTGGCCGAGCGTAGGTGAGAGCACCGCGTACCTGGTAAGGGGCATTCGAGTTGGACAAGCTACCGTTGAGTACAGAGGTTGACGTCGCGAGTGCTCGGTGCGCGACGCTGTTCGATCAATGAATGCGAGGCTCGTCGTGACCACAACCGTGATCGTCTCCGGTGCACGTACCCCGGTCGGTCGGCTGCTCGGGGGTCTGAAGGACTTCACCGGTTCCGACCTGGGCGGTTTCGCCATCAAGGCGGCGCTGGAGAAGGGTGGCGTCGCGCCGGAACAGGTCGACTACGTGATCATGGGCCAGGTACTCACCGCCGGTGCGGGCCAGATCCCGGCCCGGCAGGCGGCTGTGGCCGCGGGCATCCCGATGGATGTGCCCGCCTTGACGGTGAACAAGGTGTGCCTGTCCGGTATCAACGCGATCGCGCTCGCGGATCAGCTGATCCGCGCGGGCGAGTACGAGATCGTCGTCGCGGGCGGTCAGGAATCCATGAGCCAGGCCCCGCATCTGCTCGAAAAGAGCAGGGAGGGTTACAAATACGGCGATGTGACGCTGCGCGACAGCATGGCCTACGACGGTCTGCACGACATCTTCACCGACCAGCCGATGGGGGCGCTGACCGAACAGCGCAACGACACCGAGCCGGTCAGCCGGGAGGATCAGGACGCGTTCGCGGCGGCCTCGCATCAGCGTTCGGCGGCGGCGTGGAAGAACGGCGTCTTCGATGACGAGGTGGTCCCGGTCTCGGTGCCGCAGCGCAAGGGCGATCCGATCGTGGTGAGCACCGACGAGGGCATTCGTGCGGACACCACCGTCGACTCGCTGGCCAAGCTGCGCCCGGCCTTCCGCAAGGACGGCGCCATCACCGCGGGCACCGCCTCGCAGATCTCCGATGGCGCTGCCGCGGTGGTCGTGATGAGCAAGGCGAAGGCGCAGGCGCTCGGTCTGAGCTGGATTGCCGAGATCGGCGCCGCGGGCGTGGTGGCGGGACCGGATTCGACGCTGCAGGATCAGCCAGCCAATGCGATCGCCAAGGCCTGTGCGCGCGAAGGCATTTCGCCCGCCGAGCTGGATCTGGTGGAGATCAACGAGGCGTTCGCGGCGGTCGGTATCGCCTCCACCCGCAAGTTGGGCATCGATCCGGAGAAGGTGAACGTCAACGGTGGCGCGATCGCCATCGGGCACCCGCTCGGCATGTCAGGTGCGCGCATCCTGCTGCATCTGGCGCTGGAGCTGAAGCGGCGCGGCGGCGGCATCGGCGCAGCCGCGCTCTGCGGTGGCGGCGGTCAGGGCGACGCTCTGATCATCAAGGTGTAGTTCTCGTCCTCGCCGACCCGGCGTATACCGGGTCGGCGGACGTGCCGGGCCGAGGTGTGACCGGTTCAACTACACCCCGTCGTAGCGGTCCGGCACAATGGTGGCCATGGGCAATTTCTTCGACTTGAGCACCGTGGCCAAGCGATTCCGCTTAATCGCCGTGCTGGAGGCGATCTCCTGGGTCTTCCTGATCGTCGGCATGGTGTTCAAGCGCCTCCCCGAACCTGTCCTGTGGCCGGTCAAGGTATTCGGGATGACGCACGGCATCATCTTCATCCTGTTCGTCCTCACCGCGATCCTCGCGGCCCGCGAGCTGGCCTGGAACACCAAGACCACCGTGCTCGCGTTGCTGTCCGCCATTCCCCCGTTTTTCACCGTGCTCTTCGAGGTGTGGGCGGTGCGCGCGGGCAAGCTCGGTGAGCTGAGCGATGTCGGTTCCGTCGACTCCGGAGCCCCGGCGTCGGTCACGCCGTGACAAACTGGAGACCGTGACTCGACCTGCTGCCCGCCGCCCTTCGCCAGCCGTCGCCGCCGCCATGTCCGGTGCGGTGGATTTGTCCAGCCTGAAGCAGCCCCCGGCCGGTGCGTCGGGTGCGGGAGGCGGCGACTACGCCGTCTCCGAGGCGGATTTCGAAACGAAGGTGTTGCGCCGGTCCACCCAGGTGCCGGTGGTCGTCGTGCTGTATTCGCAGCGCAGTCCGGGCAGCGTCGAACTGGTTCGGACGCTGGAGCGGCTCGTGCAAGAAGGTGCGGGCGCGTGGGATCTGGCCACGGTCGAGGCCGAGGCCAATATGCGGATCGCGCAGGCCTTCGGTGTGAAGGGCATTCCGACGGTGATCGCGGTGGCTGGTGGTCGACCGCTCGCGGATTTCGAGGGCGCTCAGCCGGAGCCGCAGGTGCGGCAGTGGTTGAGCGCGGTAGTCGAGGCGGTCGGCGGCCAGCTCGAGGGCGGTGAACAGCCGCAGGCCACGGAGGACCCGCGTTTCACCGCCGCGGAGGCGGCGCTGGAGCGTGGTGACATGGCCGGTGCCGAAGCGGCCTATGAGGCCGTCATCGCCGCGGAGCCGGGCAATGAGGAGGCGAAGAGCGCGCTGCGTCAGCTGCGCTTCCTGTCCCGTGCTCAGGCCATTTCGGACTCCGCGATCGCCACCGCCGATGCCGATCCGGCCAATGTCGACGCCGCCCTGGACGCCGCCGATGTGGAAATGCTGAGCCAGCGACCGGAGGCCTCGTTCGACCGGTTGATCGCCGTGATCAAGAAGACCGCGGGCGATGATCGCACCAAGGCGCGCACCCGGCTGCTCGAACTCTTCGAATTGTTCGATCCGGCAGAGCCTTTCGTGGTTGCTGCCCGCCGCAAGCTCGCCGCCGCGCTGTACTGATCCGGCCGCCGGGGGCAGGTCGATCGCCGGGAGCTACCCGCCTGCGACTTATGACTCCGGCGCGAGCCAGATCGCGGTATTCGGCGCCAGCGCCACGGTGGCCGAAGCCGGTCGGCCGTGCCACGGGTCGTCGGTCGCCTTGACGCCGCCCAGGTTTCCGATACCGGAGCCGCCGTATTCGACCGCGTCGGTATTGAGGATTTCACGCCAGGTGCCCGCACTCGGCAGACCGACGCGGTATTCGCCGTGCACCGAGCCGGAGAAATTGAAGATGCAAGCGATCACCGAACCGTCGGAGCCGTAGCGCAGGAAGGCGATCACATTGTTTTCGCGATCGTCGGCCTGGACCCAGGAGTAGCCGCCCGGACTGGTGTCCTGGCTCCACAGTGCGGGATGGGCGCGATAGACCGCGTTCAGATCCCGGACGGCGGCCGTAATGCCCTGGTGCAGTGGGTTCTCCAGTTCGTGCCAGTCCAGGCCGCGGTCGTGCGACCATTCTCGGAACTGGCCGAAATCCTGGCCCATGAACAGCAATTGCTTACCGGGATGTGACCACATGTAGGACAGCAGTGCGCGCACGCCGGCCGCCCTGGCGAACTCGTCGCCGGGCATTCTGGTCCAGAGGGTACCCTTGCCGTGCACGACCTCGTCATGGCTGATGGGCAGCACGTAGTTCTCGCTCCACGCGTACACCAGCGAGAAGGTGATCTCATTGTGGTGCCAGGAGCGGTGGATCGGATCGCGCCCCAGGTAGCCGAGGGTGTCGTGCATCCAGCCCATATTCCACTTCATGGTGAAGCCGAGACCGCCGACGTCGGCGCCGCGGGTGACACCGGGCCAGGTGGTGGATTCCTCGGCGATGGTGACGACGCCAGGATGGTGGCGATGCACGGTTTCGTTGAGGTCCTGGAGGAAGTCGACGGCCTCCAGGTTCTCCCGGCCGCCGTGCACATTGGGTTCCCATTCGCCTTCGGCCCGTGAGTAATCCAGGTACAGCATGGAGGCGACCGCGTCGACGCGCAGTCCGTCGACATGGAATTCCTCGATCCAGTACCGCGCATTGGCGACCAGGAAGTTGCGCACCTCATTGCGGCCGAAGTCGAAAATATAGGTGCCCCAGTCGAGTTGCTCGCCGCGGCGCGGGTCGGCGTGCTCGTAGAGCGCGGTGCCGTCGAAGCGTGCCAGCGCCCACTCGTCGCGGGGGAAGTGCGCGGGCACCCAGTCGAGCAGTACGCCGATACCCGCGGCGTGCATGCGGTCGACGAAAGCACGAAAATCGTCGGGTGCGCCGAAGCGGGCGGTGGGTGCGTAATACGACGTGACCTGGTAGCCCCAGGACCCGCCGAACGGGTGCTCGGCGATCGGCAGCAGTTCGACATGGGTGAATCCGGCCGCGCGCACGTAATCGGCAAGCTGATCGGCCAATTCGCGGTAGCCGAGGCCGGCGCGCCAGGAACCCAAGTGCACTTCGTAGATGCTCATCGGGGCGCGGGTCGGGTCGGTGTGTTCGCGGGCGGCGAGCCAATCACCGTCGGACCACACATAATTGCTCTCGGTGACCACCGATGCCGTCGCCGGCGGAAGCTCCGCTGCGAAGGCCAGCGGATCCGCATGATCCACGGTGCGGCCGTCCGCACCGTGCACCCGGAACTTGTACTTGGCGCCGACGCCGACCCCGGGTACGAAGACCTCCCAGACCCCGGAGGAGCCGAGCGAACGCATCGGTGCGGTGTGCCCGCTCCACCCGTCGAAATCCCCGATCACGGTGACACCCCGGGCATTCGGTGCCCAGACGGCGAACGAGGTGCCGTCGACCGCGCCGTCGAGGGTGGTGTAGTTGCGCGGGTGCGCGCCGAGCACCTGCCACAGGTGTTCGTGGCGGCCCTCGCCGATGAGATGCAGGTCCAACTCACCGACGGTGGGCAGAAAATGGTAGCCGTCCGCGCTGATGGTCGTCTGCCCGCCTTGGTAATCGGTGACGATGCGGTAATCCATCAGGTCCGGATGTGGTAGGACACCGGCGAAGATGCCGTGCCCCAACGACTTCAGCGGATGGTCGACGCCGCCGACACGGGCGAACACCGTATCGGCGTGCGGGCGCAGCACCCGGACGATCGTGCCATCGGGATGCGGGTGCGCGCCGAGCACCGTGTGCGGATCGGTATGGGTGCCCGCCGCGAGCAACATCAGATCGCGGCGTTTCATCGAAATGTATTCCGGAAGGCCAATTCCGCGCGCGCCTGCGGCGATACCGCGGGCAGTGTGAGGATGTGGGCGACCGCGTGGGCCGGATCCAGCCGCACGTAATTGGTCTGCGCCCAGTGGTATTCCTCGCCGCTGACCTCGTCGAATACCACCGGATGGTCGTGCCATTCGCGGCCGATGGCGGGCAGGTCGAGCGAGATCATGCCCCATTCGGCCGCATAGGGATTCAGATTCACGATGACCAGCACCGCGTCACCGCTGACCGGATCGATCTTCGAATAGGCCAGCAGCGCGTCGTTGTCGACATGATGGAAGTGGATGCAGCGCAACTGCTGCAGTGCCGGATGCGCGCGGCGGATCTCGTTGAGCCGAGTGATCCACGGCTCCAATGATTCGCCGCGTGCGAGTGCCTCCGCGAACGGGCGCGGGCGTAGCTCGTACTTCTCCGAATCCAGGTATTCCTCGCTGCCCGGACGCACCGCCTGATGTTCGAAGAGTTCGAAACCGGAGTAGACGCCCCAGGTCGGGGCCATGGTCGCGGCCAGCACTGCGCGGATGGCGAACATGCCGGGCCCGCCGTGCTGCAGGCTCTCGTGCAGGATATCGGGGGTGTTGACGAACAGGTTCGGTCTGGCCTCGTCGGCCTTGGCGGCGAGTTCATCGGCGAATTCGGTCAGCTCCCATTTGGCGACGCGCCAGGTGAAATACGTATAGGACTGGCTGAATCCGCGGCGTGCCAGACCGTAGAGCCGGGCCGGTCGGGTGAACGCCTCGGACAGGAAGATCACCTCGGGATGGGTGCGCCGGACGGTCGCGATCAGCCATTCCCAGAAGTCGGCGGGTTTGGTATGCGGGTTGTCGACGCGGAAGATCTTGACGCCCAGGCCGATCCAGTGCCGGATGACGCGCAGCACCTCCGCGTACAGCCCGTCCGGATCGTTGTCGAAGTTGACCGGGTAGATGTCCTGATACTTCTTCGGTGGATTCTCGGCATAGGCGATGGTGCCGTCCGGGAGCGTTGTGAACCACTCCGGGTGGGCAGCGACCCACGGATGATCCGGTGCGCACTGCAGCGCCAGGTCGAGTGCGACCTCGAGACCGAGCTCGGTTGCGGTGGCGACGAATTCGGCGAAGTCGGCGGTGGTGCCGAGCTCGGGATGGATCGCGTCGTGTCCGCCCTCCTTCGATCCGATCGCCCACGGGGAGCCGACATCACCGGGTTCCGCGGCGAGTGCGTTATTGCGACCCTTGCGGTTGACCGCACCGATCGGGTGGATCGGCGGCAGGTAGACCACATCGAAGCCCATGTCCGCGATCCGCGGCAATTCCTTTGCGGCAGTGGCGAAATTACCGTGGATCGGGTTGCCCGCGGCATCACGGCCGCCGGTCGAGCGCGGGAAGAATTCGTACCACGAGCCGTACAGTGCCCGTCGACGTTCCACCAGCACCGAATGCTGTGGACCGCGAGTGACCATGTCCCGCAACGGCGTATCGCGCAAGATTTCGGCGACCTCCGCGCTGAAGGCGGGGGCGACCCGGGCGGGCAGCTGTTCGTCGGCGCGCAATGCCGTCGCGGCGGCACGCAAGCGTTCGAACTGCTTTTTGGGCACCGCCTGCGCGGCCCGTTCGAACAGCCGGGCGCCGAGTTCGAGGTCGTTGGCGAGGTCGGTGGCGCTCTGTCCGACGGCCAGCTTGGCCTCTACCGCTGCCCGCCAGGTGACGATCGGATCGCTCCAGCCCTCGATGCGGTAGTTCCACGCACCGGGCACGTTGGGTACGAAGGTGGCGTTGAAGACATCCGGCTCGTAGTCCGGTGTCATGCGAATGCGGGTAATCCGCGACGAGCCGGGGCCGCGCACCGCGAGGGTGGCGGAGACGGCCTCGTGCCCCTCGCGCCAGACCACGGTGCGCACCGGAAAGACCTCGCCGACCACGGCCTTGGCCGAGCGTCCGCCGGGTATCGCAGGGGCGGTGTCATCGATGGCGATGCGGCCGGTCACGTCGACCAACCTACCGGGTGCGGGGCTATTGGACGGGATCAGCGTGCGTCGGCCGCCAGACCGAGACCCAGTGTGACCAAGATCGCGCCGAGCGCGCGCTCCACCCGCTGGCGGATTCCGGTTCGTCGCAGCCAGGTTCCCGCGCGGTCCGCTGCCAGCACGATGCCGATGCACCAGGCGGTATCGATGACCAGCTGGATACCCGCCAGGATCAGCACGGTCGGCAGCACCGGACCGCTCGACGGCAGGAACTGCGGCAGGATCGTCAGGCCGAAGACGGCCGCCTTCGGATTCGCCGCGATCGAGATCAGCGAGGCACGGAAGGCCGCAGCGGGCGTGCGTCCGGTGGGCAGCAGCTTCGTCGCCTGGGGATGGCAGCCGGCGGGGCGGGTAAGCGCTGTGCTGCCGAATTCGTCGTCACGGCGGGCACCGCGCCAGGCCTGCACGCCGAGCCAGATCAATACCAACGCCCCGAGGACGTGTACGACGGTATTCATGAACCGGTTCGCGACCAGGAGCACCGAGAGACCGGCGCCACCGGCGAGCGTCCAGCCGAACACCCCGATCTCGTTCCCGGCCACCGCCGCCAGCCCGGCCGCGCGGCCGTCGCGCACCGAGCGCTGGAGGAACAGCGCTGTCGCCGGTCCGGGTAGGGCGGCCAGAATGAGGCAGGCCAGCAGGAACTGGGGGAGCACATCGATCCAGTGCGGCATCAGCCAATATTCGCACCTGCGGGAGTTGGCCGCGAGCTGTTATTGCCGCGGACATCATCAGGTGACCTGGGGCGCTTGGGCGACTTGGGTGGGTCGCATTCGGTAGGGTTCGGCAGGTGAAGGCACTTCGTCGTTTCACCGTCCGTGCCCATCTGCCCGAGCGTTTGGCGGCGCTGGGCGAACTTTCCACGAATCTGCGCTGGTCGTGGCATTGGGCAACCCAGGATCTGTTCGAGGAGCTCGATCCCGAGCTGTGGCGCGAACTCGGCCACGATCCGGTGCGGATACTGGGTGAGGTGCCCGCGGCGCGGCTGGACGAGCTCGCGGCCGATGCGGACTATGTCGGGCGAGTGGATGCCGCGGCCGCGGATCTGCGCGACTATCTGACCCGGCCGGGTTGGTTCCAGCGGCAGACCGACGAGCCGGTGCGCGGCATTGCCTACTTCTCGATGGAGTTCGGCGTCACCGAGGTCCTTCCGAACTATTCCGGCGGCCTCGGGATTCTCGCCGGTGATCATCTGAAATCCGCATCGGATCTGGGACTGCCGCTGATCGGCGTCGGATTGCTCTACCGCTCCGGCTATTTCCGGCAGTCGCTGACCGCGGACGGTTGGCAGTCCGAGCACTATCCGGCGCTGGATCCGCAGGGGCTGCCGTTGCGGCTGCTGACCACCGAGGGCTCGCCGGTGTTGATCCATGTCGCCATGCCCGATCAGCGGGTGCTGCGGGCGCGGGTGTGGATCGCGCAGGTCGGGCGGGTGCCGTTGCTGCTGCTGGATTCCGATATCGCCGAGAACGATCCGGAACTGCGCGCTGTCACCGACCGGCTCTACGGCGGTGATCAGGACCATCGGATCAAACAGGAGATTCTGGCTGGTATCGGCGGAGTGCGGGCGGTGCGTGCCTATACGCGAGCCGCCGGACTGCCGGATCCCGATGTGTTCCATATGAACGAGGGCCACGCCGGATTCCTCGGCGTCGAGCGGATCCGTGAATTCGTTTCGACCGGACTTGATTTCGATACCGCACTCACCGCAGTGCGGGCCGCGACCGTATTCACCACGCATACGCCGGTGCCAGCGGGTATCGACCGGTTCCCGATGCCGTTGGTGCGCAGGTATTTCGGCGGCGGGCACGGCGAATCCGAATCCGCGATGCTGCCGGGGCTTGCCGCGGACCGGATCATTGCGCTGGGCCGCGAAGCCGATCCGTCGGTATTCAATATGGCGCACATGGGGCTGCGACTCGCGCAGCGCGCCAATGGTGTTTCCAAACTGCACGGCGAGGTGAGTCGCGCCATGTTCGCGCCGCTGTGGCCGGGCTTCGACGCGACCGAGGTGCCGATCGGTTCGGTCACCAATGGTGTGCACGCGCCCACCTGGGCCGCGCGCGAATGGTTCGACAAGGCACGCGAATACATCGGTCCCGAGCTGGTCGAGGAGGCGCGTGGCTGGGAGAAGCTGCGCGATTTCGACCTGGGTGAATTGTGGTCGACCCGGAATACCTTGCGCGCCACCCTCGTTGCCGAGGTGCGTCGCCGGGTGCGCGCGTCCTGGTTGGAGCGCGGCGCGGCTTCGGCGGAATTGGGTTGGGTCGATAACGTTTTCGATCCCAATGTGCTGACCGTCGGGTTCGCGCGGCGCGTGCCGACCTACAAGCGGCTGACGCTGATGCTGCGCGATCCGCAGCGCTTGCGTGCGCTGCTGCTGAATCCCGAGCGGCCGATGCAACTGGTCGTCGCGGGGAAGAGCCACCCCGCCGACGATGGCGGCAAGGCGTTGATCCAGCAGGTCGTGCGGTTCGCCGATGATCCGGAAGTGCGTCACCGCATCGTCTTCCTGCCCGACTACGACATGTCCATGGCCCGCCACCTGTACTGGGGTTGCGATGTCTGGTTGAACAATCCGCTGCGTCCGCTGGAGGCCTGTGGCACCTCCGGTATGAAGTCCGCTCTCAACGGCGGGCTCAACCTCTCCATCCGCGACGGCTGGTGGGATGAGATGTACGACGGCGAAAACGGTTGGGCCATACCGACCGCCGACGGTGTCGCCAATGAACACCGCCGCGACGACCTCGAGGCCGCAGCCCTCTACGACCTGTTCGAACGCACCGTCGCACCGCGCTTCTACGATCGCGACGGCTCCGATATGCCGGTGCGCTGGGTCGAGATGGTGCGTCACACCCTGCAAACACTCGGCCCGAAGGTGCTGGCCTCCCGCATGGTTCGCGACTACGCCGTCGAGTACTACGCCCCCGCCGCCTCCGCCGGTCGACGCGCGAGTGCCGACGAATTCGCCGGTGCCCAAGTGGTTTCGGAGTACCGCCGCCGAGTCGAGGCCGCCTGGCCCTCGGTCAAGATCATCCAGGTCGACAGCGCGGGCCTGCCCGATACCCCGATCATCGGCGCCGAACTCTCCCTCGCCGCCCGCATCGACCTCGGCGACCTCACCCCCGCCGACGTCACCGTGCAGGCGGTACTCGGCCGAGTCTCGCCGACCGACGACCTCTCCGACACCACCGCGTTCCCGATGGCGCACACGGGATCGGAATCCGGTGTAGACGTTTTCACCGTCGAAACCCCGGTCCCCCTGTCCGGCGCCGTCGGCTACACCGTCCGCGTCCTGCCCCACAACGAACTACTCGCGTCCGACGCCGAACTCGGCCTGGTCATAGCCCCGAGAGCCTGACGGGGTTTTGTCGGAGTTCTTGGCGAGGTGGGGTCCAGGGCAATGGCCGGTATGGAAGCCGAGGCCGGAGTATGCGGCGTGGGGCGGCGGCGAGACCTTGACCTCAACGAGGCACCGGATGGGATAGGTGGGCCAGAAGTTGATCGTGGCCTTGGTGCCCGGTTGATGGGTCGGGTTCTCGCAGGCAGTGAATCGTCGGCTACCGTGCCCTGGCAGCCTGTACTTGTTTTCGACTGGAGAGCCCCATGGTCACCGACGTTCTGACGCGAGCCCGAGGACGTCTCGACGCGTACTTCGACATCAGTTCGAACGGCTCGACCATGAAGCGCGAGCTGATGGCCGGAACGATCACATTCCTCGCCATGTCCTATGTGCTCGCCGTGAATCCGTCGGTGCTGGGCGACGAGGGCGCGCTCGGCGCCAAGGGCATTCCCATGCAGGCGGTCTTCACCGCGACGGCCGTCGCCGCCGTCGTCGGCACGCTGGTCATGGGGGTGTGGGCCAAATATCCGATCGCGCTCGCGCCGGGTATGGGCCTCAATGCCTTCTTCGCCTATTCGGTGGTGCTCGGGATGGGGATCCCGTGGCAGGTCGCGCTGTCGGGCACCTTTCTGTCCGGGGCGATCTTCTTCGTCCTCGCGATCACCAAGGTGCGCGAACGCATCCTCAATGCGATTCCGATGCAGATGAAGCTGGCCGTCGGCGCGGGCATCGGCATGTTCGTGGCATTTCTCGGTCTGAAGAACGCGGGCATCGTGGTCAATAGCGACGCCACGCTCGTCACCCTCGGTGACTTCACCAAGGGCACCACACTGCTGGCCCTGTTCGGGCTCGTGATGACCGTGGTGTTCCTGGTAATCCGCTGGCACGGCGCGGTGCTCTACGGCATCGCGCTCACGACTGTCGTTGGCGTCATCAGCGGTCTGGTCGATCTGCCCAAGGGCGTCGTCGCGATGCCGAGGGGGCTCGAGGACACCTTCGGTCAGGCGATCATCCATCTGCCCGATGCGTTCACCGGCCAAATGGCCGTCGTCGTGCTCACGATGCTGTTCGTCGACTTCTTCGACTGCTCCGGCACCCTGATCGGTGTCGCCAACCAGGCTGGACTACTCGACAAGAATGGTGAACTGCCGCGTGCGGCCAGCGCGCTGGCCGCGGACTCGGTGGGCACCATGGCGGGCGCGGTCATCGGCACCTCGACCACCACCGCCTACGTCGAATCGACGGCAGGTGTCTCAGCGGGCGGACGGACCGGCATGACCGCCGTGACCACAGCGGGTTGGTTCCTTATTGCCATGTTCTGCTACCCGATCTTCGCGGTGGTCGCGGGTTCGGCCGCCATCACCGCACCCGCGCTGATCGTGGTCGGCGTGCTCATGGCCCGCGCGCTCGGCGAGATCGATTGGAATCGGCTGGAATACTCGATTCCGGCCTTCATCACCGTCATCATGATGCCGCTGACCTACTCGATCGCGAACGGGCTGGCGATGGGCATGCTGTTCTATCCGATCGTGATGGTCGCGAAGGGGCGCGTCAAAGAGGTGCATCCGGCGATGTGGGCGCTCATGGTGATGTTCCTCGGATACTTCTTCTTCCTCGCCGAATAAGCCTCGCCTATCGCGCGATCGCGCTGCACTGTGGGATAATCGGACCGCAGTCCGATTCATTGCCGAGGCTAAACAGTCATTGTTCCCAACCGATGCACGGATGAGGACCAGCATGACCACCAACGGCGCACCCGAGCACACCAACGATCCGAAGACCGCGACTCTCGACAACTTCGCCGCCGATATCGGCCTCCTGCTGCTGCGCGTCGTCTTCGGCAGTCTGCTCGCGGCGCACGGCACCCAGAAGCTGTTCGGCTGGTTCGGCGGCAAGGGTTGGCGCGCCAACGCCGCCGCCTTCGACTCCATGGGCTACAACCCCGGCAAACTGTTCGGCACCCTCGCCGGACTGTGCGAACTCACCGGCGGTCTCCTGCTTGTCCTCGGTCTGCTGACGCCACTGGCCTCGGCCATCGTGCTCGGCACCATGATCAATGCGATCAACGCCACCTGGAGTGGCGGCCTGATGACCGGTAAGGGCTATGAAACGCCCTTGCTGTTCGCCACAGTCGGCGCGGTTGTCGCATTCACCGGCCCCGGTCGGTTCTCGCTGGACTACGGACGTCCGTGGGCGCGCCAGGGTGTCGTCATCGGAGTGGCGGCCGTGCTGCTCGCGGCCGTCGCCGCGGTCGTCACACTGATCCTGAAATGGACGCTCTGACCCATCGGGATAGCTCGTTTGTTCGGTCATCGCGCTTGTTTGTCACAGCGGCGTTCGATGCGTCGTCATCATGCTGGACCGATCGTCGGTCCATTGTCGAGTAGAGGACAGCTGTGACCATTGCGATATGTGAGTGGAGTCATACCGCGGCTGCGGTCAGGCGGCGCAGTGCCTTCGCGACCACCTCCGGGTCGGAGGTCTCCCAATACGGCGGAAGCGAGGCACGTAGATAGCCGCCGTAACGGGCCGTAACCAGACGCGAGTCGAGAATCGCGACGACACCGCGGTCATCGACGCTGCGGAGCAGCCGGCCGGTTCCCTGCGCGAGGAGTAGTGCGGCGTGGTTGGCCGCCACCGTCATGAACCCGTTGCCGCCGCGGGACTCCACCGCGCGTTGTCGCGCCGTCAGCAGCGGATCGTCCGGGCGGGGGAACGGAATCCGGTCCAGGATAACCAGACTCAGTGACGGGCCGGGCACATCGACGCCCTGCCACAGCGACAGCGTGCCGAACAGGGAGGTCTCGGGGTCGTCGGCGAACTGGCGCACCAGTGCGCCGGTCGCGTCGTCCCCTTGGCATAAAACGGGCGTATTCAGCCGCTCGCGCAGTGCCTCGGTGGCCGCGCGCGCGGCGCGCATCGAGGAGAACAGCCCAAGTGTGCGCCCGCCCGCGGCACTGATCAGCCGCTCGATTTCGTCGAGATAGGCCGGTGCCAGACCGTCGCGGCCGGGCGCGGGCAGATGCTTGGCGACATACAGGATGCCGGATTTGGCGTGGTCGAACGGCGAGCCGACATCGAGCGAACTCCAGCGCATGGTATCCGCGTCCGCGGGCGCCTCGGCGCCGTTGGCGGTCGCGGTATCGCTGCGGTTGGCCGATTGTGCGGGCAGGCCCCAGGTGATCGCGAGTCCGTCGAAGGAGCCGCCGATCTGCAGGGTGGCCGAGGTCAGCACGACAGTGGCGGTGCCGAAAAGTCTGCTGCGCAGTAGCCCGCCCACCGACAGCGGCGCCATCCGCAGCGTGCGTCGGGTGACGCCGCGGATCTCGTCGGCGGCGAGCCAGATGACATCCTGGCGCGTGGCCGGATCGGGTTCGTCGAAGGCGGTCAAAGCGCGCACCGCGCTGTCGTGCACCTCATCGATGGCGGCCAGCGCCTGGGTGCGTGCGGCGGCGCTTTCCGGATCGCCCTGTGCGGTGGTGCCGCCCGTCGGCGCGAGCGCGGTGCGAGCATTCCAGGCGGCATCACGGACCAGCGCGAGCACCGGTGCGATGCCAGCGGGCAGTGCGTCCCAGCGGGCGGCGGGCAGGTCATCGAGCACCGTGTGCCAGGCCTCGGCGGCCTCCTCCAGCCGGTCGACTTCCTGCTGGTCGATGAGTTTGGCGCAGCGCCGGGCTGCGGTGCTGATCGCCGTTGGGGCCAGTTCAGCGGTGGCGATGCCGGTGACCCGGTCGACAAGCTCGTGTGCCTCGTCGATGACGACCACATCGTGTTCGGGCAGCACCTGGATGCCGCTGATCGCATCAATGGCGAGCAGGGCGTGATTGGTCACCACCACGTCGGCCTGCGCCGATTCCGTCCTGGCTCGTTCGGCGAAGCAGTCCTGGCCGAACGGGCAGCGCGACTTGCCGAGGCATTCCCGCGAGGACACGCTGACCTGGCGCCAGGCCCGATCGGTGACGCCGGGGGCAAGCTCGTCCCGATCGCCGGTTTCGGTATTCGAGGCCCATTCATTGAGCCGCTGCACCTCCCGGCCCAACCGTGAGATGGCGAATGCGTCGAAGAGCTCCGCCTCCGCAGGCTCGTCCGGAATTGCGCTATTGATCTTGTTCAGGCACAGATAGTTATTGCGCCCCTTGAGGATCGCGAATTTCGCCTCCCGCCCTAGTGGCTTGCTCAGGGCCTCGGCCAATCGCGGCAGATCCCGGTCGACGAGCTGACGCTGCAGCGCGATCGTCGCGGTCGACACCACCACGGTCCGACCGGTGCGCACCGCGTGCCGCAGACTCGGCACCAGATACGCCAGCGACTTTCCGGTCCCGGTGCCCGCCTGCACCGCGAGGTGCTCCTTGGTATCGATGGCGTGATCCACCGCCGCGGCCATCTTCACCTGCCCGACGCGCTCCTTCCCGCCGAGCGCGCGCACAGCGGTGGCCAAAAGCTCGGGAAGGGGCGGCAGTTCGGGCACGCGACGAGCCTACTGGTTCGCACCGACACAGATCACCGCCCGATCGGATCACCGGCCTGCTTCAGCCCTACGCGAACCCGGCGTGTCCTGCGGCAGGTCAGGGTAGGCGGTCTGCGCTAGCGAACGACAGAACCCTCGATGTCTACTCCGGCCCCGCGCATGCGATCGAGCGCGGCGGTGGTCGTATCGGGTGCGACACCCGCGGTGAAGTCCAGCAGCACCCTGGTGTCGAAACCTTCGATGCGGGCGTCCAGTGCGGTCGCGCGGACGCAGTGGTCGGTGGCGATTCCGACGATGTCGAGTTCATTGATGGCACGCTCGCGCAGCCAATCCGCGAGGCTGGTGCCGTCCTCGGTGGCGCCTTCGAAACCCGAATAGGCGGCTGAGTATTGGCCCTTGGAGAAGATCTCCTGGATCTGCTCGGTATTCAGGGCGGGGTGGAAATCCGCGCCGGAGGTGCCGACCCGGCAGTGCGGCGGCCAGGTGTCCACGTAATCCGGATGCTCGGAGAAATGGCCACCGGGGTCGATGTGGTAGTCGCGGGTGGCGACGACCACACTGTAATGCGCGGAGTTCAGGTAGCCGGTGATGCGCCGGGCGACCGTGGCCCCGCCGGTGACGGCCAGTGATCCGCCCTCGCAGAAATCGTTCTGCACGTCGACGATGATCAACGCTCGGTTCATGTCGACCTCACTTTCCCAGGATCTCCAGCGCCGAGGGTGTGAACCGTCGGGCTTGTGCCTGTGGATTACATTGTGCGCCTGATCGATCGGGCGGGCTACGACACTCGGAGGTCCACGTGAGCAGCACGGTCAGAATTCCGATCGCACTCTTCATCGGCTACACGGCCTACCTCGCCACTGCTTTTCTGCTCGGCAACCGACCCGACGAGGTGGGTGACCGGGTGCGACTGCTGATCAAGGGTTCGTGATCGTGCTGGTCGCGGTCTCTTTTGTGGAGTGGCTGGCCAAGCGCGAAGCCGTCCGCGCCCGGGTCAATTCACAAATGTCGTCGGAATTGCCGGCTCCCCGGCCGACAGTTTCAGGCCCTCCCACGGCAGGCTGACCAACCCCCTGGCAACCAGCTTGCGACTATCCGCGAGCGTGGGCAGCCCGGCGATCGGTTCGCCACCGCGCATCAGCGGGGCCAGCAGCTCGCGAACCTCGAATCCGTTTGCGGCGGGCTGGCTTCCGGCGGCCGGGTAGACGATCTCCTCGACCACGGTGCCGGTCCGTCGAGACAGCCGAATCGCCTTCTTGGTGCCGCCGCGCGATTCCTTGTGGCTGCTGCGCTTGGCGACCGGCAGCCCGTCCACCTCGACCAACTTGTAGACCATTCCGGCGGTGGGCGCCCCGGACCCGGTGACCAGCGACGTCCCGACCCCGTAGGCATCCACCGGTTCGGCGCGCAGTGCGGCGATCGCGTACTCGTCCAGATCGCCGGAGACCACGATGCGCGTCTTGGTCGCGCCGAGTCCGTCGAGTTGCTCGCGCACTTGTCTGGCCAGTACGCCGAGATCTCCGGAATCGATACGGACACCGCCCAATTCGGGTCCGGCGACATCGATGGCGGTCGCCACCCCCTTGGTGATGTCGAAGGTGTCCACCAGCAGGGTGGTGCCGATGCCGAGCGCCGTGATCTGACCGCGGAATGCGGCCGCCTCGTGCGCACCGTCCGCGCTGCTGTGCAGCAGGGTGAATGCATGTGCGCTGGTGCCCGCGCCGGGCACGCCGAAGCGGCGTACAGCCTCCAGATTGGAGGTGGCGTCGAAGCCGGCCAGATAGGCGGCGCGCGAGCAAGACGGCGCGGCGAGTTCGTGGGCGCGGCGCGAGCCCATCTCGATCATCCGGCGGCCACCGGCCGCACTCACCATGCGGGCGGCGGCCGAGGCGATCGCGCTGTCGTGATTGAGGATCGACAGCGCGAGGGTCTCCAACAGGACGCATTCGGCGAAGCTGCCGCGCACCGAAAGGATCGGGGAGCCGGGGAAATAGAGCTCGCCCTCCGGATAGCCGTCGATATCGCCGGTGAAGCGGAACTCGCGCAGCCAATCGATGGTCTTCGAGTCCAGGAAACCGGCCGCGATATCGAGCTCCGCTTCCTCGAAACGGAAATGCGCAAGCGCTTCGATCAGTCGGCCGGTGCCCGCGACGACGCCGTAGCGGCGACCATTCGGCAAGCGCCGCGCGAATACCTCGAAGGTGCAGCGGCGGTGCGCCGAGCCGTCGCCGAGGGCGGCCGCGAGCATGGTCAGTTCATACTGATCGGTCAGTAGTGCAGTGCTGCGCATATCCACGCAAGCCACTGTAGATAGCGGTAGCGGGCATGATAAGCCGGTGGCGTCGGGATGTACGGCAATTCCTGGTGCGCGGGTGTTGTGTATCCGGAGTCGAGTCGTACCCTGAGTGTTATGGGCTTGTGCGAAGCGAACACGACACTGTCGGCGGCACAGGCGACTCCGGAGGCGGTCGAATACACCGAGATCCTGGAGGCCGAGGACCGTCCGTGGGTGACGGTCGTCTGGGATGATCCGGTCAACCTCATGCACTACGTCGCGTACATCTTCCAGAAGCTGTTCGGCTACAGCAAAGCGAAGGCGACCGAATTGATGCTCAAAGTGCACAACGAGGGCAAGGCAGTCGTGTCGTCGGGTTCGCGGGACAAGATGGAACAGGACGTGCGACGGCTGCACGCCGCGGGACTCTGGGCGACCATGCAACGGGACGACTGACCGGTACGACTACCCTGACAGCAGTGCGTAAGTGGAGCCGGAAAAACTCGCTGAGCGGCCTCAAATTGCGATCCGAGATGGACGCGCGTGAGGCGAACGTGCTGCGGTCCCTGGTCGGCGCCGTTTCCGGCCTGCTGACCGAGCGGGCACAGTCCGCACCCGACGATGAGCTCGCCGAGCTCACCGGGCTGCGGACCGGTAATACCACCCCGCCCGACGATCCCCGGCTGCACCGGCTGCTGCCGGACTTCCACCGGAGCGAACCGGGTTCTCCCGACGCCGATCGCGCCGACCTCAATAGCGCGCTGCGCGGCCTGCACGAGCCGGAGATCATCGACGCCAAGCTGGCGGCCGGCTCGGTGGTGCTGAATACGGTGCCGACCGATGGCGGGAAGATTGCGCTGACGCCGGAGCAGGCCGACGCGTGGTTGACTGCGCTGACCGATGTGCGGTTGGCATTGGGCACGGTGCTCGGAGTCGATGCCGAGACACCGGATCACCTCGAACCCGATGATCCGCGTGGGCCGCATCTGGATGTGTACCACTGGCTGACGTGGATGCAGGATTCGTTGCTGCAGGCGCTCGCGCCCTGACGGTCGTCCCTGCGGGTCGGCATGCTTGCATGGAGATCGTCGACGAGCAGTCAGGAGCACAAGCGGTGAATGGGCAAGCGGGACCACGGAATTCGCTAACCGATGTGCCCGGCCTGCTGGTCGGGCACTATCACGTGCTCGATCCGGACGCGACGTTGGGTTCCGGCGCGGCGGCCGGCTGCACGGTTGTGCGCGCGTCCGGCGGTGCGACTGCCGCCGTCGATGTGCGCGGCGGCGGACCGGGGACCAGAGAAACCGATCTGCTCGACCCGGGTAACACTGTGCGCCAGGTGAATTCGATCCTGCTCACCGGCGGCAGCGCCTACGGGCTCGCCGCCGCCGACGGCGTAATGCGTTGGCTGGAGGAGCATCACGAGGGCATCCCGATGGATCCGACCGACCCGAGTCGGGTGGTGCCCATCGTCCCCGCCGCGGTGATCTTCGATCTTCCGGTGGGGGACTGGCGAATTCGGCCAACCGCCGATTTCGGCTTCCTGGCCGCCGAGGCGGCGGCGGAGGAGTTCGAGCGCGGGTGCGTCGGTGCGGGTGTCGGCGCGCGGGCCGGTTCGATCAAGGGCGGTGTGGGGACCGCGAGCGTTGTGCTCGGCGCGGGTCCCGCCGCGGGCGTCACGGTGGCGGCGCTGGTCGTCGCCAACCCCGTCGGCTCGGTTTTCGACCCGCGCACCGGCCTGCCCTGGGGCGTCGGCACCGAAGGCCCCGACGCATTCGGTCTGCGGTTGGCGACGCCCGAGCAACTGGCCGTTGCCAATGCCCTCCCGGTCAAGGGCACCGTCCTCAACACGACCATCGGCGTGGTCGCCACCGACGCACCCCTGGACCCGACCGGCTGTCAGCGCATGGCAACCACCGCCCACGACGGGCTCGCCCGCGCCATCCGCCCCGCCCACTCACCCCTCGACGGCGATACCCTCTTCGCCCTCTCGACCGGCACCGCCGAAACCACCGCCGCTGTGCTGCCGCCCGCCTTCCCGACTGACCTCCTGGTCCTGGATGAGGTCTGCACCGCCGCCGCGGTCTGCGTCGAGCGCGCCATCGTCGACGCGATCCTCACCGCCCACTCCGTAGCAACCATCCCCGCCTACTCCGACCTCTTCCCGCGCTGCTAGCGGGTCGCGCAAAGCTTCGAATGCCCTCGCATATCGACTTGCGGCCCGACATGCCGTGCGGCATCCGCGAAAGTGTGCGGGAGCACCGGGGAGGGACCGAGGGAGGGGTGGGTGGGAATAGCCGAATATTCTGGGTGGTTGTCGGGTGCGAATATGCTGGATGCGGAAGGGTTCGAAGTTGTGCTGGTGATCAGGACCGACCTGGTGGAGGCAATGGTGGCGCATGCGCGCGCCGATCACCCCGACGAGGCCTGTGGCGTCATCGCCGGTCCGGAGGGGTCGGATCGGCCGGAGCGTTTCATCGCCATGGTCAATGCCGAGCGCTCGCCGACCTTCTACCGGTTCGATTCCGGTGAACAGCTGAAGGTGTGGCGCGCGATGGACGATGCCGATGAGACCCCGGTGGTGATCTACCACTCACATACCGCCACCGAGGCATACCCGAGCCGCACCGATATCTCCTATGCGTCCGAGCCGTTCGCGCATTACGTGTTGATCTCCACCCGAGATCCGGAGCAGCACGAGCTGCGCAGCTACCGGATCGTGGACGGTGTGGTCACCGAGGAGCCGGTCGAGATCGTCGATGCGTACGAGACCGTCTAGGCCATATTCCAAAACTGTTCAGGCTATGTTCGTCGAATTCGAGGAGTTCTCATGCCGGTAACCGTGTCCATCCCGACCATCATGCGTGGCCTTACCGGAGGCGAGAAGCGCGTCGACGCTCAGGGCTCGACCCTGTCCGCGCTGATCGACAACCTCGAGGCCAACCATCCGGGCCTCGCGGAGCGGCTGCTCAAGGACGGCAAGCTGAACCGCTACGTCAACATCTACGTCGACGACGAAGATGTGCGTTTCGCGGGCGGTCTCGACGCGGAGGTGCCCGAGGGCGCCAGCGTCACCATCCTGCCCGCCGTCGCCGGAGGCTGATCGATCCCGTGGCGCGCTATGAATCGCTGATCGATACCCTCGGCAACACCCCGCTGGTCGGGCTGCGCAACCTGTCCCCACAGTGGGACGGTGACCACCCGGTGCGGCTGTGGGCCAAGCTCGAGGACCGCAACCCGACCGGTTCCATCAAGGACCGGCCGGCCCTGCGGATGATCGAACAGGCCGAGGCCGACGGCTTGCTGACGCCCGGCTGCACGATCCTGGAGCCGACCAGCGGAAATACCGGCATTTCGCTGGCCATGGCGGCCAAGCTCAAGGGCTACCGACTGGTCTGCGTGATGCCGGAGAACACCTCGGTCGAGCGCCGTCAGCTGCTGACCATGTTCGGTGCCGAGATCATCAATTCCCCGGCCGCGGGCGGTTCGAATCAGGCGGTCGCACTGGCCAAGCAGATCGCTGCGGAGCATCCGGACTGGGTGATGCTGTACCAGTACGGCAATCCGGCCAATGCCTTGGCGCACTACGAGACGACCGGCCCGGAAATCCTCGCCGACCTGCCCGAGATCACGCATTTCGTCGCGGGTCTCGGCACCACAGGAACGCTCATGGGAACCGGCCGCTTCCTGCGCGAGAAGGTGCCCGGCATCGAAATCGTCGCCGCCGAACCGCGTTACGGCGAACTCGTGTACGGACTGCGCAATATCGATGAGGGCTTCATTCCCGAGCTATACGACGAGTCGGTGCTGACCACTCGTTTCTCGGTCGGTCCGTTCGACGCGGTGAAGCGCACGCGCGAACTGGTGTTGGAAGAGGGCATCTTCGCGGGCATTTCGACCGGCGCGATTCTGCATGCGGCACTCGGTGTCGCGCGCAAATGCGTGCGGGCGGGCACGCGGGCGGATATCGCATTCGTGGTTGCCGATGGTGGGTGGAAGTACCTGTCCACCGGCGCGTATGACGGAACGCTCGAAGAGGCCGAGAAACGCCTCGACGGCCAGCTCTGGGCCTGAGTCCCGACCGGATTCATCGCCCCGCCCGGTCGCGATACGGCCCGGTACTCTCGAAAGAGCGGGCCCCCGCGCGCCGAGGGGCTCGCTCGACGAGGAGGTTGCGATGGCCGGCGGTTCGGGAATCGGTTCGTCGTTCGATCCCGAGCGGATCGCCGCGCTGCGCGGCCAACTGGGTCAGCCGATCGGTTCGAGACCGAGCGTGCCGACCTCCGGTACGCCCGCCGAACCGCACAATTTCGCACCGATTAAACAGCTCTGGCTGCGCGCGGGCATCATCATCGCCGCATTCGTCGCCCTGCTCTACGGCGTCGAAGGCGTCGACAACCTCGATCACAACCAACTCGATAACAACGGCATCGAACCGCGCGAGGCGGACGGCCTGTGGGGCATCCTCTGGGCCCCGGTCCTGCACCACGGCTGGGACCACCTGTTCGCGAATACGCTTCCGGTTCTCGTCCTCGGCTTCATCACGCTGCTGGCGGGCATCGGGCGCGGGCTCGCCGCCACCGCGATCATCTGGATCGTCGCCGGAGTCGGCGTCTGGCTCACCGGCGCCACCGGATCGATACATCTGGGCGCCTCGTCGCTGATCTTCGGCTGGCTGACCTTCCTGATCTCGCGCGGCTGGTTCGCGCGCAATCTCGTGCAGATCCTCGTCGGCCTGGTTGTGCTGGCGATTTACGGGTCGGTGCTGTGGGGTGTGCTGCCCGGGCAGCCCGGAATCTCTTGGCAGGGGCATCTTTTCGGGGCAGTGGGTGGAGTGCTGGCCGGTTGGGTACTCTCCGGGGATGAACGTCGACACCGTCGCGGGGATCGAGCCGGAGTCAATGCGTAGCCGCGGTGGTCGCGTGGCGCGCAGCGGAATGTGAGGGATCGGTTCTTGAGTCAGAATTCGTCGTGGCAGCATGGGGGAATGCGCCTTACCGTCCTCGGGTGCTCGGGCAGTGTGTCCGGCCCGGACTCCCCAGCGTCGGGGTACCTATTGACCGGGCCGGATATGTCGCCGGTGGTCATCGATTTCGGCCCCGGCGTGCTCGGCGCATTGCAGCGCTACGCCGATCCCGGTGAGGTCGATATCTTCCTCTCGCATCTGCATGCCGATCACTGCCTGGATCTGCCCGGACTGCTGGTCTGGCGCCGCTACCATCCGACACCCCCGGTGGGGCGGGCGATCGTGCGCGGTCCGTCCGATAGTGCGGTGCGCATCGGCAATGCCTCCGCCGAAGTCGGCGGTGCCTGCGACGACTGGTCCGACGTCATCGATCACCAGCCGTGGGTGGAGGGCGAAGCGGTCGAATTCGGTCCGGGCCATACGGTGCTCGCGCGTCGGATGTATCACCCGCCGGAGTCGTATGGGCTGCGCATCGCGACGTCGGCCGGACGGACCTTCGTCTACACCGGCGATACCGCGATGTGCGATGCGGTACTCGAACTCGCGCAGGGCGCCGACATCCTGATGTCGGAGGCGTCGTGGACGCACGATCCGGCCAACCGGCCGCCCGGCATTCACCTCTCCGGCGCCGAGGCGGGCCTTATCGCCGAGCGTGCGGGTGTGAAAGAGCTGCTGCTCACCCACATTCCGCCGTGGACGTCGCGCGAGGACGTGATCGCCGAGGCGAAGGCGCAGTTCTCCGGACCGGTGCACGCCGTCGCACCGGGCGAAACCTTCGATATCTGACCGGTTGCCGCGCGCGGTAACCAGGTGACTAGGCTTGGCCCGTGTCGAGACGAGCCGATGGCAGGGCGGACGATGAACTCCGCGAGGTACGGATCAGCCGTGGCTTCACCACGCATCCAGCCGGTTCGGTGCTGGTGGAGTTCGGGCAGACCCGCGTGATGTGCACCGCGAGCGTCACCGAGGGCGTGCCCCCGTGGCGTCGCGATTCCGGACTCGGCTGGCTCACCGCCGAATACGCGATGCTGCCCGCCGCCACACATACCCGCAGCGGACGGGAATCGGTGAAGGGCAAGGTCGGGGGACGCACCCAGGAGATCAGCCGGTTGGTCGGGCGGTCGTTGCGCGCGTGCATCGATCTGGCCGCCATAGGCGAGAACACCATTGCCATCGACTGCGATGTGCTGCAGGCCGACGGCGGCACTCGGACCGCGGCCATCACCGGTGCGTATGTCGCGCTCTCGGATGCAGTCACCTACCTCGGCGCGGCGGGCGGATTGGCCGACCCGCAGCCGATCTCGTGTGCGATCGCCGCGGTGAGCGTCGGCGTCGTCGACGGTCGGGTGCGGTTGGACCTGCCGTACGAAGAGGATTCGCGCGCCGAGGTCGACATGAATGTGGTCGCCACCGATACCGGCACCCTGGTGGAGATCCAGGGCACCGGTGAGGGCGCCACCTTCCCGCGCTCCACCCTGGACAAGCTGCTCGACTCCGCGCTGGCGGGATGTGAGCAGCTGTTCGCCATCCAGAAGCGGGCGCTCGCGCTGCCGTATCCGGGTGTGCTGCCGCAGCCTGCCGAGTCGAAGAAGAAATGATGCCGCGCCAGGTCCTGGTCGCCAGTCGCAATGCCAAGAAGTTGAACGAACTGCGTCGGATTCTCGCCGACGCGGGTATCGCGGGCATCGAGGTCGTCGGACTCGATGATGTGCCCGCCTACGACGAGGCGCCCGAGACCGGCGCGACCTTCGAGGAGAATGCGCTGGCAAAGGCGCGCGATGGTGCGGCCGCCACCGGATTGCCCTGTGTCGCAGACGATTCCGGGATCGCGGTGGACGCATTGAACGGGATGCCCGGTGTGCTGTCGGCGCGCTGGTCCGGGGTGCACGGCGACGATGCGGCCAATAACGCGCTGCTGATCGCCCAACTCGGTGACGTACCGGATGAGCGCCGTGGCGCACAGTTCGTCTCCGCCTGTGCGCTGGTAGTGCCCGATGGCACCGAGATCGTCGTACGCGGTGAATGGCCCGGCACGGTCGGACCGAAACCCGTGGGCGACGGCGGATTCGGCTACGACCCGCTGTTCATTCCGGCGGGCGGCGATATCACGGCTGCCCAGCTGACTCCCGCCGAAAAGGATGCCGTCTCCCACCGTGGTCGCGCGCTGACCCAGCTCCTGCCCGCACTCGCGGCTCTCGCGGAGTCCTGAATCTGCCGCCCTGTGGATCCAGACTGGTGTGGTCGTTCGCTGAGTTCTGGATCAGCCGCATCGCTGCGGGGTGTGGAGCTGGTGTGGTTCGCCGAGTCCTGGATCAGCAGCACTGAGGCGGCCCCGTAACTGGTGCGGCGTTCGCGGGTCAGAGGTTGAAGTCCCGCTTGACCTTGTTCGCGTTGGCGTGCTCGACGAAGAAGGACAGCAGCGGGATGGTGCCTGCGATCAGGGTGCCGACGGTGCGCGGGATCGGCCAGCGGACCTTGACCGCGAGATCGGCGGTGACCAGCAGGTAGACGAAGTAGACCCAGCCGTGCACGACCGCGATCCAGTTCGGGGTGTGCACGTCGAAGCCGTACTTGGCGATCATCTCGCCGGTGAGTAGCAGCAGCCACAGACCCGTCGTCCAAGCGAGCACGCGGTACCGCAGCAGTGCGGGCTTGATCTTCACGACGTTCGCGGTCGTGGCCGTCGGCTCCGGTGCGCGCGTCGCGGCGGTTTCGGTTGAGTTCTCGCTGGTGGTCAACCGGCGCTCCTCTGTGTGTCGTGGGCCAGGCCCGCATCCTGGATGTGTTGGTCGATATCTTTGGCGTGCAGCTCGGACAGATATTTGTTGTATTCCGCGAGCACCGGATCGTCGTCGCGGGCCGCCTTGGGCCGCTCGGGCAGCAGTCCGGCCGGAATCTCGCGCGGCGCATCGGCTTTCGCAGGGCGGCGGCGGGCCTTCGCGGCGGCCGGTTCGGCTGTCGGCTCCGCCGCGTTCGCATCCGCCTCGGCTTCGGACTCCAGCCGCACGAACCGGAAGTAGGCGAACACCGCGAACCCAGCGAACAGCGGCCACTGCAATGCGTAGCCGAGATTCTGGCCGGTGCCGCTCGCGGATTCGAACCGCTTCCACTGCCACCAGCCCAATGCCAGGCAGGCGAGGGCGGCCACGATCACCAGCATGATGAGGGCCGGGCGATTGTGTGCCGAGCGGCGAGGGGGAGCGGACACGCATACCACGGTACCCGTCTACTACACGGTACGTAGGAGCAGGTCGAGTCCTCAGAACTTGTAGGTGATCCCGGTCATGCGCTCGGATTCCTCCCACAGGCGGCGCTGCAGTTCTGGATCGTTCGACAGTTTGCTCGACGGTGAGGGCTCGACCGGGCCCTGACTCTGGAACCATCGGTTCGGACCCCAGTAGGTGGTGGGGTCGGCATCGGGCATGGTGGCCGCGAACAGGGTGGAGTGGGCGGCCTTGGCCGGGGGATGACCGATGATGCGAATGAAGGGCTTGCTGATCCGGTCGATCGGGGTTTCGGTCTTGGCGAACAGATCCGTCGCCGAGACGCCCGGGTGCACCGCGTAGGAGCGCTTATCGGAGCCCGCCCCGGTCAGCCGCCGCTGCAATTCGCGGGCGAACATGAGGTTGGCGAGTTTGGACTGGGCGTAGGCGAGGTTGCGCCGGTAGCGGCGGTGCTCGTAATTGAGATCATCGATCCACAGCTTCGGGGTCTGCCTGTGCGCGATGCTCGCCAGGCTTACCACCCGGTCGCGGAGGCGATCCAGCAGCAGTCCGGTCAGCGCGAAATGTCCGAGGTGGTTGACGCCGAATTGGGTCTCGAATCCGTCCTTGGTGCGGGAGAACGGAATATTCATCAGACCGGCATTATTGATGAGCACATCGAATTCACCGGTCTTGTCGGCGAATTCGCGCACCGATGCCAGATCGGCCAGATCGAGCCGCTCGACCCGCACGTCGCCGTTGATCCGGTCGGCGATCGGCTGCGCCTTCGCGACATTGCGCACGGCCATGATCACCGTGCCGCCCTTACTCGCCAGCACCGTGGTGGTCTCGACGCCGAGGCCGCCATTGGCCCCGGTGACGATGAAGGTGCGTCCACTCTGGTCGGGTATCTCTCGCGGGTTCCACGCCATGAGGCCGACCCTACTCTGGAGTAAGGTCTGAAGGAAGTGTTCGGGCAACCTCACGGTTGGCTGGTGTGCACCGAGTTTGCTGTGTGACGAGGCGTTGTGCCTCCAGCCTGGATTTTTGATCACCATACGCCGATGAGGGCAAGCGCCGAAGCGGAAACCGGCACTGCTTGCGTGGTGGTTGCTGTCGTGTCGCTGGAATAGGGGTGTATCGGGGGTTGGAGGTATAGGGGCGTCGCAGACATTGCCGCCAAGTTGCTCGACGAGACCGGAGAACGGGAACCCGTCCGCGCGTAGTACTTGTGTCCGAATACTCGTAAACGTATATTCGTAGACGAGTAAGGAGGTGTCCATGGCCAAGAAGCGCAAGGTGAACAATCTGCTGGCGCTGGCGGTGCTCGCGACCGTGGTCGAACGGCCGATGCACCGCTATGAAATCGCCTCGCGGATGCTCGAGCGCGGCAAGGACCGCGATATGGACATCAAATGGGGCTCGCTGTACACCGTCGTGCAGAACATGGAGAAGGCGGGCTTCCTCGGGGTCGTCGGCAGTGAGCGCGACGGTGCTCGGCCGGAACGCACCATCTATGCGATTACCGATGCCGGTCGCGCCGAAATGGCCGACTGGACAACGGAATTGATTGCCGAGCCGGTGCCGGAACGCCACCGGTTCACCGCCGGACTCTCATTCGTGGCGGCATTGCCGCCGGATGAAGTCGTCGAGTTGCTCGGCCGGCGTATCGACGCGCTGGGTCGCAACATCGAGGCTCGGCGCCGAGAACTCGATCAACTCGCGGCCTCCGATCTGCCCAGGCTGTTCGTCGTCGAAGCCGAATATGGTGTGGCGATGCTGGAGGCGGAGATGGAGTGGGCCGCGTCGCTGCGGGACGAGATCGCCACGGGGACCTTCCCCGGCGTCGATCTCTGGCGGCATGTGCATGCCGTCGGCATGACGCCCGCCGAGGTCGCGGAGCCGGTGGAAAGGGGGTGACGGAATAGTCCTGCTCACGACCCGGTAGGCACCGGGCGGAGTGAATAGTCGAGACCAGGCCCGGCGGGGTGCGGCAACACCGCCGCCGAGCCCGATGTAACCGTCTCGAACCGCGTCCGCATGCGCACCCGGCTACAAGGCTGGCAGCCACAGGATAACTGGGTGTGCGATGTGACGGTCGGTTCGGGCTTCGAAGAAATCCCGTATCGCACATAACTGGAGTACACCCATGTCCACAACAGAAATGGCCATCGTTATCGGCGGTGGTATCGCCGGACCCGTCACCGCCACCGCATTGCGCAAGGCGGGCATTGCCGCTCGCGTCTATGAGGCCTATCCCGGTCCGACCTTCGGTATCGGCAGCGGGCTGGCATTGGCACCGAATGGTGTTGCCGCCCTTGACATTGTCGACGCCGGCGACCTCGTTCGCGAGATAGCGAGTCCGATATCGCATATGCAGATGTCGGTCGGCGGCAAAGTGTTGCAGATGCCGGAAATGCGCGACCTGCCGTCGTTGCAGATGGTCGACCGCAACGAACTGCACCGAACACTGCACGATCACGCGGTCGCCGCTGGCATACCCTTCGAGTACAACAAGCGACTCGTGCGCGTCGAGGAAGACATGGACGGCGTCACCGCGCATTTCGCCGATGGCACCAGCGCGACCGCCGATGTGCTGATCGGCGCGGACGGTATTCGATCCACGGTGCGCGGGCTGATCGACCCGAATAATCCGGGACCGGACTACACCGGGATGATCGGATTCGGCGCGATGGTCGACAATGATCTCGGAATTCCGCCGGAGACAATGGTTTTCGCCTTCGGAAAGAAGGCGTACTACCTCTACGGCACAACCGATGACAACAAGATCATGTGGGGTGCCAATCTGCCGCACAAGGAGTATCTGTCGCTGACCGAGGCGCGTGCGATTCCGGCCGAGCACTGGTTGGCGATTCTGCGGGAGACCTATGCCGAGGACACTCCGGGCGGCGAATTCGCCAGCAGTACCACCGCCGAAAGTCTGGAAACGACTGGGGCACTGCACATTATGCCGCCGGTGCCGACCTGGTATCGGGGGCGCATGGTGCTGGTCGGGGATTCGGTGCACGCGCCGTCCAATAGTTCGGGTCAGGGGGCGTCGCTGGCCGTCGAGAGTGCGGTGCAGTTGGCGCGGTGTCTGCGGGACCTGCCGGATCATGCCTCGGCCTTCGCTGCTTATGAAAGACTGCGGCGGCCGCGGGTGGAGGGTGTCGCGGCTCGGGCGCGCAAGATCAACCACAGCAAGACGCCGGGGCCGGTGGCGCGCCGGATGATGTCCATGCTGATGCCGCTACTGATCAAGGGAATGAACCCGGAGAAGACCATGGGTGTCGAGCAGCGGTATCGGATCGATTGGGATACGCCGGTGCAGCAGGAGTTGGTGACCGCGAAGGCGTAACGCTGGTGCTGCCTGCCTCCTCCCGGGGCAGGCAGCACTATGCCGAACCCGATGGCCGGTTCGGCCCTGACGAAAGAGATGGGAACCGAATAGGGGGTTAGTTAGTGCATACCGGTCCTGCGTGCAGTTGGCCGGGCTATAGCGGGTGATGCTGGTGTGGATCGGTGCCGCGATGCGGTCGAAGTGTGGACACGATCTCAGGGTGCTGCCCGCCGGTCTGATCGGCCTGCCCTGGTCGATGATTTCGCGCGCCGACGGTTCCGTCGCGGGCGGCGGCTTCGAAGTGATCGGCCTCGACCCGGACGGCCGCATCGCATCCGACCACCAATTCATCGAAGGTGTGCGATGACCGATACCTTGCGGTTCAGCCGAATCGTGCGCACCGCCGACGACGGTTCCCGATTTGTCGACGCCGAGCTCGAGCTGACCGAATCTACCCCCGCCACGGGGGCGCGCCCGATGGCCGTCGCCGGAATGTCGACGGCCGCAACCGTAACCTACTTGCGCAGTGCGTAATTCACGCTGCTTGTCTGTGTGACGTTGGGCGCGGCAGTGGAAGTGATCTCAGGCCTCGAAGGGCACGATATTGCCCGCTGCATCACGGATTCCGGCGGCGGCTTGGATGGCGGCCGCAAGCTCACCGACGGTGGTCCAGGTGCGCGGCGGCTCCGCCTCCAGATTGCCTATGGTGTACCAGGTCTCGGTTTTGCGATAGCGGACCAGACCCTTACCCGTCGCATCGATCGTCACATCGAGCTCGCCGGAGACCGTCCCTTCCTCTTCGGTCATGACGGCGGCCTTGGCGGAAATCTCGATGATGTCGCTTATTTGAACTCTCCTCGACTGACGCAGTCGTCGACTGCGGCGCGCAGTGCGGTGTGTTCGGCGGGATCAACGGTCAGCGCATATTTTACTTTGATCTTGACGTAATGCTCGAGATAGCCACACCGGAATTTCCCGGGCGGCAGATAGCTCGCGACGTCCTGGTCGCCCTTCGACCTATTGGCCGAGGGATCGGAGGCGATCAGATTCACGGCGTCGTTGGCAATCCGGCGGCGGGTATCGTCATCGCGCTTATTCGCACCCGAACGCCATGCCTCGGCCAGCGGCACGATGTGTTCGGCATCGACACCGGCCGGGTCGGTAATGAACTTGTACGGCTTGAGTTTTCCGGTCTTCGCATCAAGCACCCCGTACTGGTCCTGCCAGCCACCACCGCGGCCGACCGTGAGCTTACAGGTTTTCGGGTCGAGTTCGACCTGGCCCGTCGCATCCCTGAGCATCATTACGTCGCGGCTGCTGCACTTGCTGTACTGAGCGAAGTCGGGACCGAAGCCGTGCTCGGGCTTATTGGAATCCCAGTGCGGGAACTTCGCCCGGCTGTAGCCTTCCATCGACTCTTCGGGCGCGTCGACGAGTTGGCCGAGTAGGTCGTTGATGTCTTTGCCGGAAACCGTCGCGGCATTCGCTGACCCGGATCTCTCGCCGGTCTTACCGGTCCACTCGTCGATAAAGGAATAGGCAACGGCGACAACGACAGCCAATACGATGGGCGCGCAAACAGCGAGTATGCGACGCGCGATGCGGGACGGCAACCACTTCACAAAGATCGAACTTCCTAGCCTCGCATCGATGAATTTGTCGGGCGTCAAGCTACCTGCGGCCGCTCGTCCCGTATGTGATTGTCGCGTATGACGTTCGGCACATCTAGTCGGAGAATGACTGTGTGGCAAGGGGACTCGATGGCAGACACGAAACCACCCCTGATTCGGCGTGCCGGCGCCGTTCCAGGGGTGGTTCTGTCACGAATGAGTTCGTGCCGAGGCCGAATGAACGGGCCGGTTGTCCAGGCCGGATGATCCGTCCACGCGGCGCCACGATGCTGGTGAGGAAAGTCTCGTCGAGCCGTGTCGTACTGCGGCAACTCCTCGTGACCGTCTGCGGAAACTTCGCTGTTCTTACGTAGGCAGACAGTAGATCATTGCGAATTCCTTTGCAATCGCTCTAATTGACTCTGAGAATCTCCTGAATGAATCGTCGGTCAGTTGGAACATGTACGTATCGCATACGGAAGTTGGGTTTACCTGCGGTTGAGCTGAGATCGGCCGTTCGCGCGGCTCTCGACTAGGTGACGAGCATCACATCAGATGGTGGTCACGGCGGGGTCGGAACCTGTGTCGAAACCGGGTGCAAGCAGCAACAGCCGGATCTAGGAAGGACCCCATCATGGCTACCGTCGACGTTCTCGACTCGTTCATCAACTACACCGACCTCGGTGCCGGTTCGGTACCGGTGGTGTTCCTGCACGGCAACCCGACCTCATCGCACCTGTGGCGCAATGTGATCCCGCACGTCGCCGGGCAAACCCGGGTGCTCGCACCGGATCTGATCGGGATGGGCGGGTCCGGGAAGCCGGACAGTGCCTATCGCCTCGCCGATCATGCCCGCTATCTGGATGCCTGGTTCGACGCACTCGACCTCGAACAAGTCGTCATTGTCGGCCACGATTGGGGCGGTGCGCTCGGTATGCACTGGGCGGCACGGCATCCCGAACGCATCCGGGGCATCGCGCTGATCGAGACCTTCCTGCGGCCGATGCGCTGGGACGAACTCCCACCGCTCGGTGCCGAACTGTTCCGCAAATTCCGAACGGCCGAGGGGGAGCGAATGGTGCTGGCGGAGAATATGTTCATCGAGTTCAACCTGCCGAAGGGCATTGTCGATCTGCGGCCGGAAGATCACGATGTGTATCGCGCTCCCTTCCCGACGCCGGAATCGCGCAAGCCGATGTTGGCCTGGTCGCGCGAATTTCCACTGGACGGCGCACCCGCTGATGTGGTCGTACTGGTGGAGAAATACGACCGGTGGGCGGCGCAGTCACCGGAGGTGCCCAAGCTCATTATGGGGCTCGACAATGGCGTCGGCCTCGGTTCGCCGGAGGTGGTCGGTTGGGCCGCCGAGACGTTCGCCAACGCCGAGGCCGTCTCGGTCGGCGACGGGGGACATCACGCTCCGGAGGATCAGCCCGATGCCATCGGGACCGCGGTCGCGACGTGGTTGCGCGCCCACTCGTTGACGACGGCGACCGCGAACGGGTGAGCCGTGGGCGTCGCGCGGGCGAGTTCACCCGCGCGACGCACATCGGGTAGGGACCCGGACTTGCGCAATGCCGGATACCGCCGAAGGATTGTGCGGTGGAACCCGATCTATCGCACTCCGACGACGCTGTCCGAGCGGCCGCGCGCACGGCTGATTCCGCCGCGCGCACCGACGACATCGCTCGGGAGCGGAAGCTGGTCGATCGGGCTGTTGCCGGTGATGGCGCCGCCATCTCGGATGTGGTGCGGCAGCTCCAGGATCCGCTGTACCGGCTGGCGCTGCGGATGGTGTCGCGGCCCGCCGAGGCCGAGGATGCGACGCAGGAAATCTTGCTCCGCGTGGTAGGCAATCTCGCGACATGGCGGGGTGAGGCCAAGCTGCTGACCTGGGCCTACCGGATCGGTGTCAACTATCTGCTGAACCTCGAGCGCCAGACGCCCCTGGAGGCGGCGCAGCTCAGTCTCGACGCCTACCGTGACGGGTTGGCGGACGGGCTCGCCGCCGAGGATTATCGCGGACCCGAGGCCGAGCTGCTCACCCATGAGGTGCGACTCAACTGCACTCAGGCCATGCTGCAGTGCCTGACCCGCGACGAGCGGGTCGCATTCGTCCTTGGCGACGTTTTCGAACTCGGCTCCGCCGAGGCGGCCTGGATTCTGGGTATCACCGCACCAGCATTTCGAAAGCGGTTGGAACGAGCCAAGAAACGGATCGGCACATTCTTGAATGCGACTTGCGGGGTGGCCAATCCCGAGGCGTTTTGTCGCTGCTCGCGCCGGGTGGACAAGGCCGTGGCGCTCGGGCGCGTCGATCCGAAGTGGCCGGTATTCGCCCGGCATGTGGTGCGTCCGGGCGGCCGCGGTGTCATCGAGGCCGAACAGCAGATGATCCGGCTGCACGATGCCGCCGCGGTAATCCGGGTGCACCCCGATTACGCTGCGCCGCAAGCGAAAATGGACGCGATCGCCGGACTACTGAATTCCGGCAGTTTCCCGATGCTCGACTGAACGATTGCGCGTTGGCCGCGCGGCGAACCATCAGTTCGTGTACTTCAAGGCCGACGATCAGGCCGGTCGGAGCAGCGGCCCGGTGAGTACACCGCGAACGGTCTTGGCGGCGACGACTGCCCAGGCGCCGACCAGCCCGACGTACAGCGTGACCGCGGTGACAGCGAAGATAGCGGCAGCCGTATGACCGTAGAGCACCGTGCTGCCGGTAATGCAGGTGCCGAGCGGGAAGGTGAAGCCCCACCAGGTCAGGTTGAACCGCAATTCGCCCGCGCGAGCGGTCTTTACCGTGACGGCGGCAGCCAGTACCAGCCATAGCATCGCGAAACCCCAGATGGCGACGCCGAAGATCACCGAGAAGACGGTCAGACCCTTGGCGTAGAGGTCGGGCAGGGCCGAGGAACCGGCATTGGCCAGCAAGCCTGCGGCGGTGACGGATTGGCCGAGCGGACCGAGCACGATCCACAGGGTGGGCACCATGCCCGACTGCGGGATCCCGTGGTGCACCAGGCGTGACCAGATCATGGTGGCGGTGATCAGCGCGGCAATCAAGCTCAGGCCGAACATGGCCAGGCACAGCAGGATCATGGTGAGTCGGAACTGGCCCTCGGGCAGATAGGGGACCAGCAGTGCGCCCATTGCGGCCGACACCATCGGCGGTACCACGGGCATCAGCCAACCGCCGAAGGCGGCATCGGGCTCGATGTGGTGACGGGTGAACATCCGATAGGGGATGGCGGCGGCGGTCAGCAGGCCGAGCGCGGTGCCGAGCGACCACAACACCCCATCGATGGCGAGTGCGGCATCCAGACCGATCACATCGCGGCCGAGCAGCAGGGTGCCGCCGCCGACGGTCAGCAGTGCCATGGGTGGCGCGCCATAGAAATGCGACATGACCGGGTGATCCTTGTGGCCGCGGGCATGCTCCGGATAGCGCACCCAGTGCACGATCCACGCGGCGCTCAATGCCACAAGCAGCAGTGCGGCCAGCGCCCAGACGACCGTCGCCGCGCCGCGCAGTCCAGGAAACTGCAGCGGCAAGGTGGCCGCGGCATTGGCGACAATGCCGGTGCCCATTACGGCGGCGAACCAGTTGGGTCCGAGGTGCCGCAGCGAGCGGGATGCGACAGGGGGTGCACCGTGCTCCGGCTCGCCGAGCGGACGCCGCGGGAGTTCGGGGCGCAGGGTTGCGGTGGCGGTCATCAGTCCAGGTTCGTCGGCATCGTCGGCGTCGAGTAGCCGTCGCCTTCCTATGGGTGCATAGACTCGTTCTATGCCCCTGTCGCCCCGTGTCCCCGATCTGGCCGCGCTCGACCTGCTGCTTTCGGTCATCGAACTCGGTAGTCTCGGACGCGCGGCTCAGGCACACGGCATCAGCCAGCCCTCGGCATCCTCCCGCATCCGCTATCTGGAAAAGCTGGTCGGGATGTCGGTACTGGAGCGCACCACCCTCGGTTCCCGACCGACGCCCGCCGGGGCATTGATCGCCGAATGGGCACGCGGAGTCATCGATGCGGCGCAGCAATTGGATGCGGGCATCGACACCTTGCGCGCCCAACGCGATTCGCAGCTGCGGGTGGCGGCGAGTCAAACCATTGCCGAATACCTGTTTCCGGGCTGGCTCATGACCCTGCGCACCACTGCGCCGGATACCGCGATCGCGCTGCAATCCGGCAATTCCGTGGAAGTCGCGCAGGCGGTGCTCGACGGCAAGGCCGCCATCGGTTTCATCGAGAGCCCGCGGAAATTCCATGGGCTGGAGAGTCATATCGTGGCCCGCGATCGACTGGTCGTCGTGGTCGCCCCGCAACACCGCTGGGCCCGCCGGGGATCGGTCGATCTGGCCGAACTCGCCGCCACCGCGCTGATCCAACGCGAACCCGGATCGGGTACCCGGACCTGGTTCGAAAACGCTGTCGCGCGGGTCATTCCGGGGTGGGCACCCGCGGTCGCGCTGGAACTGTCCTCCACCACCGCGATCAAAACCGCGGTCGCCTCCGGCGTCGGCCCCGCCGTCCTTAGCTCCCTGGCGGTGGCCGCCGAAATCGCCGCGGGCACACTCGCTTCCCCGACCATCAATGGCGTGGATCTGACCCGAACCCTGCGCGCGATCTGGCCTGCGGGCCACCGTCTCACCGGCCCCGCCCACGACCTCTACGCCATCGCCCGACGCACCGCCTAAACCGCGTCGGAAATTTGGGCCGTCGGCGGAATTCCGGTGTCCAGGAAGCGGATCAGGCGATCGATGCGGGTGGTGTGGTCGATACAGCGTTCGAGGCTATTGCCCACCAGGGCGAGATCGATGGCGGCTGCGGTGGCGGTTCGCTCGATCAGCGTCGAGTGCAGTTGTCGGTGCAGCCGATCCATTGCGGGGGCACCGGATTCTGGGTTGACGGGTTGGCGCCCGGTGGCGACCGATTCGCCCGCGAGGGCAGTGTGATGGGCGGCCAGGCGACCCATGGCGGTGAGGATATCCATGAGGGGTTGGGGCGCAATGGGTTCTGGATGGCAGGTGTAGACCTGGTCGGCGACGCGGCTGATCAGCGCGCCGATCCGGGACAGTTCACCGGCGATCTGGATGGCGGTGACCACATGCCGTAGGTCGCGCGCGACCGGTGCCTGCAGTGCGAGCAGCACCACGGTCCTGGCCTCGCAGGAGGCGTACATCTTCTGTAGCTGCTCGTCGAGCGCGAAAGCCTCATAGGCGGCGGCGAGATCGGCTTCGCCGAGCGCGGCCGTGACACGCTCGGCGGCATCGTGGGCGAGTCGACACATGAGTGTCAAATCATTGGTCAACGCGATGAGCTCGCGAGTGAACTGGGTCCGCACTTGGCACATTGTCGCTTATCGCCGCGCCGTCGAGTAGATGAATCCCGCTCGATCATCGCGTTGACCGGAATACGCACGCGTCGGGGCTGCATCCGATGGACTTCCACATGGTCGCCGATGCCTATCTCGGCGGGGTGGGGCGGGCATTCGACGTGACCGACTTCGCCCCACGATCCGCGCTGGTCCGAATCGCCACGGCCGAGACTTTTCCGATACCGCGTTCATGGTCGACCACGGCGGCGAGCTCTTTGTGAACAGCATGTGGGTCGATGCGAATATCGACGGTTTCCTGCCGTTCGACAATGGCGTCGACCCGGTTTCGATCGTCTGAACGTGATCCACCTGATGTCGATCGGATGGTGCTAGCGTCGGGATATGGCGAACTTGCGTGATGTTCAACACCGAGTCGTGACCACATTCCAGCGGCGGGTGGGGAATCCGATGCTGCGCAGGATGCCGATGCAGCAGTTGCTCGAGACCGTTGGGCGCGTGAGTGGGCAGCCGCGGATTACGCCGATCGGGGGCCGACGCGTCGGCAAGGAGTTCTGGCTCGTCTCCGAATTCGGGGACCGGTCGCAGTACATTCGAAATATCAAGGTCGACAATCGGGTTCGAGTGCGGCTGGATGGGGATTGGCACACCGGTACCGCGCATGTGCTGCCCGATGATGATCCCCGCGCCCGGCTGCGATCGCTGCCCAAGGCCAATAGCGCGGCCGTTCGATTGGTCGGCACGGACTTGCTGACCGTGCGGATCGATCTCGACGACTGACGTATCCCTCAGCGTACTTCCTGACGTGCGCGAAAACCGCATACCCCTGATCGCATGAGATCGAATGCGGCCGATTTGCTGACACGATGGAAGTTATGCCTGGTGCGTTGACTTCCCGATGGACCGTATTCGTCCCTCTGCTAGCCGCTATCACCCTGGCCGCCACCTGGGGGCGATCGCTGCCCGGAATCGCCGTGGATGTGGTGGTCGCCGCGCTCGTCGGTGCGGTGCTGGCGGCGGTGTATCACGTCGAGGTCATCGCGCATCGGGTCGGTCAGCCGCTCGGGGCGTTGGTGCTCGCGGTGGCGGTGACAGTGATCGAGGTCGGGCTCATCGTCACGATGATGGGCACCAGCGGAGAGAAGTCCGCGGCGCTGGCCCGCGACACCGTGTTCGCGGCGGTCATGATCACCTGCAACGGCATCTTCGGTCTGGCGTTACTGGTCGGTGCGGTCCGCAGGCGCGTGGCGGTATTCAATGCCGAGGGCACCGGCGCGGCACTCGGCACCGTGGCGACGTTGTCCACCCTCAGTCTGGTTCTGCCGACCTTCACCACCAGCAAGCCGGGGCCGGAATTCTCCGTCGCGCAGTTGGTCTTCGCCGCGGTGGCCTCGCTCTCGCTCTATGTCCTGTTCGTGATGGTGCAGACGGTGCGACACCGGGATGACTTCCTGCCGGTCGAGGAACCCGACGGTGCGAGCGCCGATGCGGGCGACGAGCTGCCCACGGTGCGCGCGACGGTGCTCAGCCTGACCATGTTGGTGGTCGCCTTGGTCGCGGTCGTCGGTCTGGCCAAGGTGGTGTCGCCGTCGGTGGAATCGGTCGTCGCGTCGGCGGGCCTGCCGCAGTCCGCGGTCGGCGTGGTCATCGCGCTGCTGGTCCTACTGCCGGAAACGGTTGCGGCCGTGCGTGCCGCGCACCGCGGTCAGGTGCAGATCAGCCTCAATCTCGCGCTCGGCTCCGCCATGGCAAGCATCGGTCTGACCATTCCGGTGATCGCCGTAGCGACCATCTGGCTAGATGGTCCGCTGGTTCTCGGGCTCGGTGCGACGCAGATGGTGTTGCTCGCTTTGACGGTCGTCGTCGGCGTGCTGACGGTGGTGCCGGGTCGGGCAACGCTGCTGCAGGGCGGTGTCCATGTGGCCCTGTTCTTCGCTTTTGTGTTCCTCGCCGCTAGTCCTTAGCCGGTGTGACCTGAGCTTGGTTCGCTGGTCTTGCTCGGCGGCCGCAGATGTATCTCGACGGCGATGGTCTGGTGCCGTTGCTGCATCGGGTGACCGAATGGATGGACAAGGCCGGGCCGGAGCTGACATCGCTCATCCCGGGGTCGCGGCCGCTGGCCGAAGCGGTTACCGCCGCCGCGCCGCGCATCGATCTCAGCAGTCTGATCAGCCAGGCGCTGCACGAAACCGGCGATGACGCCGTCGAGGTGCGCGTCGGCATCAAATAAGGCATTACCTGCAAGACCTATCGCGAAAGTTGATCTTTCGCAACGCGTCTTCGGTAGCCTGCCCACAGAGCTTTTCGTGAAGGTAGTCCCTACTCGGCACGAAGGCGGTGTGATGGTGGAACCCGGCGGCGCTAGGACACCAACAGATAATGGGCGTGTCCTGACCATCGCGGCTGTGATCGCCGCCGCGCTCGCATTGGCGGTCGCGATCGCTTTGCTACTGCGTGCGAATCAGGATTCGAACAGCGGCGCACCGAAATCGACCACCGCCCGCCCCGCCTCCGCGCCCCAGCTCGCGCCGCGGTCGAATCGCCCGACGGTCTCGGCGACGCAACCGGCACGCAAGCGCGGCGACGACTGCTCGCACGAAGGGGTCGTCGCCCAGTGGGATATCCGCAATGGCCTGTGGGTCTGCGCACCGCGGGAGCAGGCGCGCAATCAGCACCGGGTCGGCGACGATTGCTCGCACGACGGGATCGTCGCGCAATGGGGCCGGTCACCGGATGGCAGCTGGACCTGCATACCGCAAGGTCAGGGCGTTGCGGAACCTCCGCCGGCGCCGCAGAATCAGGTGCCGCAGAATCCGGTGCCCAACAACTCGGTTCCGGTCCCGGAGAACCCGAGCCCTAATCCGGTCCCGGACAATGCGAACCCTGATCCGGTCCCGCAGAATCCGAACCCTAATCCGGTCCCGCAGAATCCGAACCCTAATCCGGTCCCGCAGAATCCGAACCCTAATCCCGTCCCGGACAATGCGAACCCTAATCCGGTACCGCAGAATCCGAACCCTAATCCGGTACCGCAGAATCCGAACCCCAATCCCGTCCCGCAGAATCCGATCATCATCCCGGGCCTGCCCCCGCTGCCCCCGCTGCCGCCGCTGCCCGGACTGCCGTAGCCGACCGACAGTGAAATTCGTTCGGACGGTGAAATTCGTTCGACATGGCTGAGATGCTCGATTGGTGATCGTTGTCCCCGAATTCTTCGCCGATCGTCTCACCAAGCTGGAACCCACGGCTCGGGCCTGGCTGGATGGTCTTCCCGAACTCGCGGCTCGGTATGCCGAGCGCTGGGAGCTTCGGTTCGAGGGCGCACCTATGCACGGCTATGGCGGCTTGGTGCTGCCCGCTGTGCGTGCGGATGACAGTCGGGTTGTGCTCAAACTCGGTCATCTCACTCCCGAGACCCGCGACGAACCCGTCGCGCTGACCGCCTGGGCGGGCAATGGCGCGGTGCGGTTGCTCGACAGCGACGCCGAGCACGGCGCACTCCTGCTGGAACGACTCGATCCCACCCGGTCGTTGGATTTCGAGCCCGTCGACGATGCGGTCCGGATCATCTCCGTGCTGCTGCGTCGGCTCGCCATCCCCGCTCCGCCCGGTCTTTCTCGCGACCTGCGCGCCGAGGCCGAGCGCCTGGCAGCGGAGTTGCCGAAGGAATGGCAGCGCCTCGGCGCGCCGTTCCCGCGCAGGATGCTGGACGCGGCCGTCGATGTCTGCGCTCAGCTCGGCCCGAGCGCGGACCGCCTGCTGGTGAATGAGGATCTGCATTACGAGAATGTCCTCGGCGGCACCCGCGAACCCTGGCTCGTCATAGATCCGCAGCCCTTGGCGGGCGATCTCGAATTCACCACGCTGTCGCTGCTGTGGAACCGGCGCACCGAATCCGCCCTCGACGATCGCTTCGCCGCCGTCGTCGAGATAGCCGGACTCGATCCGGATCGCGCCCGTGCCTGGACCCTGGTTCGCGCCGTACAGAACTGGCTCTGGTTCGTCGAAGACGAAGACACCGACGATTTCGGCTGGCCTGCCGTGCAGGCCATTGCCCCGTGGGCCATGCGCTGACTGTCCGGCCATGCGAAAGAAACGACTCCACGCGACCCGCCCTGCCGACGCGCCCTGGCGAAATCGCTTGCGCGCCAGGTCGACCGAGACCAGGCCGCCGAATTTCCCCGCTCGTCGCTCAGCACGTCGCCGCTTCTGGTGAACGTGCTGCTTGTGTTCAGATGGGCACGGTCAGCTCGGGAACGCTCGGAAGGCGGGCAGGAGGTGCGTTCGAGGAGTGCTCGTTGGGCGCTGGGATCGGTTGCGGGCCAAAACAATAGCGATAGGGCCATGCGCACGATCCATTGTCCGGCGAGCGGGTCACCCCCGATGCCGGTGAGTTCGATCGCGGCGTCGGCCAATCGGGGATTGCCCGCGAGATAGGCATCGACGTCGTTCTGGCTGGTTGTTCTCAGAATCCGCTGCGGACCCCGGGACTGTGCCCTCCGGGAGGATCGACATCCTCCGCCGGAAGGAGTCGGCGTCCGCACCGACTGGGCATCATGGTCTGTGTGGTCGATCCCGCCGTGACCGCACGGCAGGCCGGCCGAATCCCGGATTCCATTGCACCATCAGGACTTACTGGACGCGAAGCCGAAGTAGTCACCGGGGTCTCGGCGGGCCTGTCCAATGCCGAAATCGCCAACCTCCGCATCTCGGCATCACCACATTCGAGACGCACATCGGCAAAATGATGACAGAAACCGGTGCTACCAACCGTGTTCGGCTCGCGGTGCTAGGTGTAGTCAGCGCTGAGCGCTCAATGTGGATGCTGCGCCGCGTATTTCGCCCGCTCCAGCGCCCGTCGCCGCGCCCGCTCCGGATTCTCCAAATCCGCTGGCAGTCCATGTTTGGCCAGGCGATGGGCACGATTCATCGGCATGAAGGCAATGGTGTAGAACAGTGCGAGCAGTAGCGCCAACAACACCATCAACCCGCGCAGCCACAATTCGCCTGGAAACAACAGGAATACGACGAACAGCGGCGTGAACGGCACTAGCCCGCGCACGATATGACGTGGCGTCGCGTACTTGCCGGTGAGGTCTTTGCGCACCCATTCGCGCATCGAATCCGGCAGGCCCCGCCCGAAGGCATAGCCGATCCACTGGAGGGGATTGGGTCGGGTCATGCGTGCACTCCTCGTGATGTGGCCGGGTCGGCCGCTCGGCGCGCGGCCTCATTGACCCGGGTCAGTACTTCGTGCAGTTCTTTCAGATCCGCCAATGTCACGCCGAGTCGTTCCACGACGGCGGGCGGAATCCGCTCGGCCTGCTTGCGCAGCGCTCGTCCATTCGGGGTCAGATCCACCACCAGGTTGCGCTCGTCTCGACTATCGCGGCCCCGAGTGATCAACCCGGCCGACTCCAGCCGCTTGAGCAGCGGCGACAGCGTCGGCGAATCCAACTGAATCGCCTCGGCGATCGCCTTGACCGACATCGGCGCCTCACCCCACAGCGCCAACATCACCAGATACTGCGGATGCGTGAGCCCGAGCGGATCCAGCAGCGGCCGATACACGCCGAGCACCGCACGATTGGCCACGGCCAGCGCGAAACACACCTGCCGATCCAGCCGCAACGGATCGTCGATTTCCACGGCACCTCCTCGTTCTCGCCAACCTTAGTGCATGAATGGTTAATGCACGAACTATTAGTGCTCGAATTCACTCGCATGCATAAGTAGCCGATGCGGCAGGTTCGCGATGCCTTGGAGGCTGCACTGGTCATCGCAATCCGGTCCGAGGCGCGCAGCGCGAAGATCCGGAGCTGTCTTCCCGGGATCCAGATCGGGCCCTCGATAGCCTATGGGTATGGATCCCGACGGTGCTCACCCGCGCGTCCATGAGCTCGACGCCGTGCGCGGTTTCGCGCTGTGCGGGATTCTGGTGGTCGAGATCTGGCAGCTCACCGATATGCGGGCAACGATCGGGCCCGGCACTGTGGATCCGGTGTGGCACCTGCTGTCCGTGTTGTTCGTGGGACGGTTCTTTCCGATTTTCTCGTTCCTGTTCGGACTCAGCTTTTCGCTGTTCCTCGACCGCACCGTCGAGGGCACCGACCGTCCACGACTGATACTTGCCCGTCGGCTCGTCGCACTCGGTGTGCTCGGACTGATCCACCATGTGTTCCAGCCGGGGGATGCCCTGCTGCCGTATGCGATCGTCGGGTTGGTGGTGCTGCTACCCGCGGCCGGCCTGCCGCGCTGGGTGATATTGCTCGCCGGGCTGATCGCCACGATCGGGGTTCCGTGCACACTCGGCGGCGGGCTCGGCTTGGTGCCGGGCCTGTTCCTGCTCGGACTCGCCGCCGACCGCTTCGGCCTCGCGGATAATCTGCGTGATTACGGCTGGGGTCTCGCGGTGGCCTTTTTGCTGGCCGTGCCCGCCGCGATCGCCGCCGGGGTGTGGGAATACCGCACGCCGTACGTTGAGCTGTGGACCGGCAGCGTCGCTCCGGTGGCCGGATTGCTCGGGGCGCTCGCCTATCTCACCGGATTCCTGCTGTTCCTGCGCACCGAATCCGGTGCGGTGTTCGCGGAGGTGCTCGAGCCGATGGGGCGGATGGCGCTGACCAATTACGTCTCGGCGACCGGACTGATCCTGGTCGCCGAGCCGTGGCTCGGCCTATCCGATTCCAATCGCTACAGCGCACTGCTCGGCTTGGCCGGCGCGATCATCGCGGTGCAGGCGCTATGGAGCTACCACTGGTTGCGCTGGTTCCGCTATGGCCCGCTCGAATGGGTGTGGCGCTGTGCGACCTGGTGGCAGCTGGTGCCCAATGTCCGCACGCGCCGAAAACTCACAGTGCCGTATGGGGGCGGTCGCTAGGGAAATCTCAGCAACTCACCGCAGACTGGGGCGTCATGGACCAGTTGGTGCTGATGTTCGTCTTGCTCTTCGCCACGATCCTGGCCGAACCGCTCGCTCGACGGCTCGGTATCGCGTCCGCGGTCTTGATGACCGTGTTCGGTTGTGTGCTCGCGCTGATACCTGCGGTTCCCCGGGTCGATGTGCTGCCCGAGCTGATCCTGCCGCTGGTGCTGCCGCCGCTGCTGTACGCCGCGGCGCGGCGGACCTCGTGGCGGCAGTTCGCGGAGAACTGGGGTCCGATCGCATTGCGTGCGGTCGGGTTGGTGCTCGCGACGGCCGCGGCGGTGACGGCGGTCTTCCACGCCTGGTATCCGGCGCTGCCGTTGGCGGCGGGACTGACGCTCGGTGCCGTTGTCGCGCCGCCGGATCCGGTGGCCGCGACGGCCATGGCGGGCAAGCTGGGCCTGCCGCGCCGTCTGGTGGTGACGCTCGGCGGTGAGGGGCTGTTCAACGATGTGACCGCGATTGTCATCTACTCCGTCGCGGTACAGGCCGTGCTCACCGGCAAGTTCTCGGCCTGGCATGCGGTCGGTGAGTTCGTGATCTCGGCGGTGGTCGCGATCGTTGTCGGGATGGCGCTCGGCTATGCAGGCAGCAAGTTGACCAGCAGGCTCGAGGAGGCATCGTGGCAGGTGGCGCTGAGCTTGCTGCTGCCATTCGCCGCCTATGGCGTGGCCGAGGCGTTTTCGGGGTCGGCGGTGCTGGCGGTACTGGTGTGCGCGCTGTATCTGACCGAGGCTGGCACCAATTTCGGCGATCGCGACTACCGCCTGGTCGGCGATGCCTTCTGGGAGATCACCGAAATGCTGATAAGTGGTTTCGCTTTCGGGTTGATCGGCCTGGAACTCGGTGTCGTACTGGACGATACGGGCAGCGGCTGGCCGCGACTGCTCGGCGGGGCGAGCGTCGTGATCGCCGTGGTGGTCGGACTGCGGTTGGTGTGGCTGCTGACCACCCTTTCCCTGCGCAACCGGTGGTGGCGCGACGAGGACGCCGACGAACCCTATACCTGGAAGGAAATAGTCGTCACCTGGTGGGCGGGCATGCGCGGTGTCGCGACCATCGCACTAGCACTGGCCATTCCGCTGCTCACCGATGCCCGCGAACCGTTTCCCGGCCGCACCCAGATCCTCTTCACGGCCTTCGCCGTTGTCCTGTTCACACTGCTGCTACAGGGCCCGACCTTGCCACTCATCGTGCGGCTCACCGGTGTTCAGGCCGACACCAAGAAGGAACGGCTGCTCGAACGGAGCTTGTGGGAACGGGTCGTCGGCGCGGAACTCGACCGTCTCAAGCAGATCGCCGACTCCGAAGACCTCCCCGACGAGATCTACCAGCGCCTGCGTAACCAATTGCGTCAGCGCCTGGCTCGCGCCGACCCGGAGGCCGCCGACGAGGATGCCAAGGCCGAGGCCGCTCGCGACCTCGAGCTGGTGGCCAGGCTTCGTGACATCCAAGACGAGGTGCTCGATGCGGGCCGCCGCGAGGCGATGGCCGCCCGCCGCGAACCCGGCATGCCCCCGGATCTGGTGGATCGGGTGACCCGCCGCCTCGACCTCGGACGGCGGTAAATCCGCGCGGATAGCTGCTTCGCGCCGCCGCCGCGGATCTGATCGCGGCGAGTACATCACCGTAGGAAAGTGTCGCCGGTTCTCATAACCCGGCGATACCCGCCAATTGACCGATGCCATAGGTGATCGCCATCGCCAGCGCACCACCGATCACCACCCGCAATACCGCGCGCCCGCGATTACTACCGCCGAGCCGAGCGCTGACCGATCCGGTGATCGCCAGCGCGATCAACACCGCAACCGTTGTCACCGGAATGCGCGCCGTGGTCGGCGGCAGCAGGATCGCCAACAGCGGCAGCAGTGCACCGAGCGTGAACGAGACCGCCGAGGAGACGGCCGCGGCCCACGGATTGGTCAACTCGTGCGGGTTCAGACCCAGTTCGGCTTCGGCGTGGGCGAGAAAGGCATCGTGCGCGGTCAATTCCTCGGCCACCTTGCGCGCCGTCTCCGGTGTCAGCCCCTTCGACCGATAGATATCGGTCAGTTCGGCCAGCTCGTAGTCCGGTTCTTCTTTGAGTTCCGTGCGTTCCTTGGCCAGTAGCGCCCGCTCGGAATCCCGCTGGGTGCTCACCGATACATATTCGCCGGCGGCCATGGAGATCGCGCCCGCGGTGATTCCGGCAATGCCCGCGGTGAAGATGGCCGAGGCGCTGGTCGTCGCCGCGGCGACACCGACAACCAGACCCGCGGTCGAGACGATGCCGTCGTTGGCCCCGAGTACGCCCGCACGCAACCAGTTCAGCCTCGAGGCCAGACCCTCACGATGTGGTTCATCTGGGTGCGGCAAACCGTTCGGGCCGGGCGTCTCGTCCATAAGCCGCAGACTATGCGAAAACCCGCAAAGTATCAGCAAGCCGAAATGCCAGCGCCACGACCGTCAGGGCGCAATCGCATAGCCGATGGTCTGGGAAGACCGAACTGCCCGCGACGAACAGAGTCGCCCCCGTGCATCCGGCAGTCGGTGTCGACCAAGCCGTCGCGCGGGTCCGTCACCCGTATCGCAGCGTTCGACGACGCGAATCTGGTTACCGCATGCGGTTTTCCGGCGACGATCCTGGACCCGGCTGAACTCTAGCGATAATCGGGATTCTCGAAATCGAACCGGCAGCCCGCATCCCACTCGGAGCGTTGATTTCCGTGGGCGGGTATGCCGCTGTTGTCCTTCAGCATCCGGGCCAGATGCAGCAGATTCCAGGCCATGAAGGTGGTATTGCGGCTGGTGAAATCATTTTCCGGACCGCCGGAGCCCGGATCCGGATACGACGGTCCGGGTCCGGCCTCGCCGATCCACCCGGCGTCGGCTTGCGGCGGAATCGGGTAGCCGAGGTGCTGGAGGCTGATCCTCGACACTACACCGTTATTTTCGCTGCCCCGAGCCTACGGTCAGGGGGCGCTACGCTGCGACGATATCGGTTTCGATATCGGCTTTCGGCCACGTCGGTCTTGGACAGGTGGATCGGCGCTGTGCTGTCGTGCCGCCATGACAAAGATCGGTAGACGCGGGCGGGGTTCGGCTCGCATGGGATTGGTCCTCGTGACGACGGTGTTGTTACTCGGTGCATGTGGGACCGAGTCGAAGGATCCGGACCCGGGGCCGACTCCGGTAGGCCAGTTGGCCGGTATCGAGCAGCAGCATCAGGCCAGGCTCGGCGTCGTCGCCGTCGATACCGGTTCCGGAAAGACCGTCGGCTTCCGCCAGGACGAGCGGTTCCCGATGATGTCGACCTTCAAGACGCTCGCCTGCGCGGCGCTATTGCGCGAACATCCGCTTGCCACCGGGTATTTCGATCAGATAATCCACTTCACCGAGGCGGATGTGGCGGCTGCGCACGGTTCGGCAGTTACCGGTACCCGGATCGACAGCGGTATGTCGGTATTGGAACTGTGCGATGCCGCGATCACCCGCAGCGATAATGCCGCGGGCAATGAGTTGCTGAAACTGCTCGGCGGCCCGCAGGCGCTGACGCAGTTCCTGCGGTCCATCGGCGATCAGGTCTCCCGGCTGGACCGCTTGGAGCCGGAGGTCAATACCGCCATCCCCGGCGACGAGCGGGACACCACCACGCCCGCGGCGATCGCGGCCGATTATCGGGCGCTGACGGTCGGCGACACACTTGCTGCGCCCGAGCGTGCACAGCTGACGGCGTGGCTGATCGCCAGCACCACCGGCGGCGCTCGGATTCGCGCCGGCCTGCCTGATGGTTGGCGGACCGGCGACAAGACCGGTACCGGCGACTACGGCTCGGCCAATGATGTTGCGGTCACCTGGCCCACAGGCGGGGCCGCGCCGATCGTGATCGCGGTACTGACCACCCACTCCAGCCCAGATGCCAAGGCAGACAACGCATTGGTCGCGGAGGCAGCAAAAGAGGCAGTGGGTCTACTGCGGTAGCCGGTGCGGTACTCCTTCGCGGCGAACGGTGGTAGGCGTGGTGCCCCATCTTCGGCAGCATCGGGTGAAGATGGCCCGCTCAGACGGTCCGATCAGCGCGGCGACCCGATTCATCGGCATATCGGTGGTGGTCAGGTAGTGGCAGGCTTCCGCGCGGCGGACGATGTCCAGGATGGTGGCGAAGGAGGTGCGAGGCGCCGTTGCAGGGTGCGCGGGTGAATCGTCAAAAGCCCTGCCAAAGAAGTGATTTCCGGCGGAGAGGTACCCGGTAGTTGTTCGCCGGCGGCGCGGACCTTCGGCGTGATAGCGGCATCCGCGCCGCCGGACTGTTCGGCAGTCATCCGTATGACCTATGCCGCGATGGCCAAGGTCATGCGGATCTACGGTCCGAACGCCGAGGAGCGAGGTATCGCGCTGCAGCGCAGCGGAACTGCGCCTCGTTATCGACTATCTGCGTTGTTCGCGCATGCTGCGGGAGCGCCACCGCACCCGGATCACAGATCTCCCGGAGCGCTGAAATATCTTCCCGCAAGTGGGTATCAAGGGTTGCCATGGCGACGGCTGACATGATCGTCACCATGATCGAATTGCGTAATGCACGGTGGGCAGTGGCAATGGCGGCGGGCGCGGTACTCGTCGCGGGCTGTAGCAGCAAAGACGACTCGACCAATGGCTGGAAATCCGCGGCGCCCAGCACACCTCGCGAACAGTTGGTGCTGACCCACGAGGAATTCCCGGCGAACACGAAGAAACTCGATCTGCCACCGGAGCAGTTGCAGTCGACGGTCGGCGATCTCACCGCGACCCAGCAGAATGCCACCTTCACACCGGCCGAATGTGGTTCCACCCAGCAGGATCTCGGAGCGACGACCAAGGAACTGCTCGGGCAGTCGGCTATCGCCGCGGCGAGCGGTAAGTCGGGCGAAATTTTTGTCGAATTCGTCTCCGGGCGGACCGGGGATCTGCAACGGATCGCGGACGGCAATAAGCGCTGCGGTTCGGTCGAGGTGGTGGCGACCTACGACGGCCATCAGGTCTCCGCGACGCAGCGCGTCACGGATCAGCCGGTGCCCCAGGAACTGGGCGCGAACGCGATCGCCTTCCACTCGACCAGCACCGCGAAGACCGATGCCAGTAGCGCTCCACTGACCCAGAATGCGTATCTGGGTTACGCCGAGGTGCGGGGCACCACGGTCGCGGTTCGCGTTGCCGCGCTGGATGATTCGCTCGACAAGTCGGTCTTCGAACAGTTCTTCGTCGCCGCGGTGCAGAAGGTGGCGAAAGCGGCCTGACCTACTTGCGGACGATCAGTTCCAACGCGATATTGTCCGGATCTCGGAACTCGAGGATATAGCTCATCCCGATGTCCTTGATGTCTGCACGCGCAACCCCGCAGGCATCGAGATGTGCTGCGGCAGCTTCCAATTCGGCCAGTGATCCGAGCGGGAAGGCGAGATGATCGAGCCCGACTCGGTTTTCGTCGAAGCTGTCGGTGCCAACCGGCCGCAGCCCGATCATCCCGTGCTCCATCCGATAGATCACTCCACCGAACAGAAATCCGAGCTGTTCCCGCGTCGCCTCATCCGCATCGGCGGGCACCTCTAGCGCAACCGGCCATCCGAACACCTTCTCGTAGAACGCCCGCGACCGGTCGATATCGCAAACCGTCAGTCGCACATGGGCAATGGCGCTGGTAGCAATCGGCATAACCCCATACTCGCACCCACCCGGATTACCCGCCGGTTATGCCCTTCCACCTGCCGTTTAGGTAACCACCCACCCCATGCTGTAGCGTTATCGGCGCCGACGCGGGGTGGAGCAGCTCGGTAGCTCGCTGGGCTCATAACCCAGAGGTCGCAGGTTCAAATCCTGTCCCCGCTACAAAAGCGCGGGTCAGAGAGCTTTAAAGCTCTCTGACCCGCGCTATTTTTCGGCGTATAGACCTTTCTTGACCTTTGGTCCAGGAACACCGCGTTCTGAATGTTCCGGTCGGGTTCGCGTGCCCAACCTGGCCAACCCACGGATTCGCGGTCTGTTGTGGCGTGGCCCGGGGTCAGGGTCGCCACTCCCTCATGAAGTAGTGGACAGCTGTCGGCTCCGTCACGGTGTCGCCGGTTTTCCCCGGGCAAGTCAGAGCCGTCAGGCTGGAAATCTGTGCGGGACTGCTGGTTTCAACCCAAGAGCGCCGGGCCACCAATCGATGGTGGAGTACACCGATGTCCAAGGCGTCTCACCCTGAACTTGACATTGTCACTGTGTGAAGGCCTTCACTGGCTGTCGGAGGTGTTTCCCATCAACTCGACACACAGGAATCCACAGGACATGCGACTGCTCGACGCCTTGGCGGCGGGGAACTCGTCGTCGCGGCTCGAGGCGGCTCTGGCAGTCGGCACGCGTCCCGAGCCCGGTTTCGTCGATGCGCTGGTAGCACGGTGCGCGATCGAGCCGGACTTCTTCGTGCGCGACATGCTCACGTGGGCGCTTACCCGGCTCCCGTCGGAGATCACGGTTCCGAAACTGCGCGCGGAACTCCGTTCCGAGCAGGCTCAGGCCCGCAGCCAAGCGCTGCACACGCTGTCCAAGATCGGGGACCCGAGCGCGTGGCCGGCGATCACGCGGTCGTTGCTGCACGATGCCGACGACGAGATCGCGCGGAGTGCCTGGCGCGCTGCCGTCGTTCTCGTGCCCGACGGAGCGAAGGAAGGGCTGGCCGCGGAACTTGCCATACAATTCGGGCGCGGGGACCGGGAGGTACAGCTGAGTTTGAGCCGTGCGCTCGTCGCGCTCGGCGACGTGATCGAGCCCGTCCTCCGGACGGCGATGGCAAGTCACGAGCCGATGGTGCGTGCGCATGCGCGCGCGACGGAGCGGCTGCTGCGTGACCCGGATGTCGGATTCGACCTCGCAGTTGATCAGGCGAGACGGGTTATCGCGCTCGGTCCGGAGCGGAAGGAGACAACCACGTGCTGATCGGTGAGGTGGCGCACCGCTCGGGCGTGAGCGCCCGGATGCTCAGGTACTACGACTCCCTCGGGCTGGTACGGCCGACCGGCCGCACCGTGGGTGGCTACCGGGAATACTCGCCCGAGGACATCCGGCGGATCTTCCACGTGGAGGGGCTGCGGTCGCTGGGACTATCCCTGAGTCAGATCGGACAAGCTCTCGACGACGTCGGATTCACCCCGTCCGCACTGGTCGGCGACCTCATTCGAAAGAGCGAAGAACGACTGAACCGGGAGCAAGAACTCCTCGAGCGTCTCCGTATGGTCGATGCGGCCGAGCCCTTCGGCTGGCAAGAGGTCCTGCGCATCATCGAGCTGCTGCACGGACTGGGCTCGCCGAGTGCCGCCCGGCGGCAGCAGGCCGTCTTGGCCCCGGCCGAGGACGTGTCGGTGCCTGCCGAGCTGCTGGCCGAGGCGGTCCGCACCGAATCCGATCCGAACGTTGCCGGGGCCCTGCGGTGGGCCCTCGCACGGGCCGGCGGTGACGGTGTGGCGAGCTTGGTATCCGGCATGGGCTCAGTAGACGTCGACGTCCGGCGGCGCGTGGTCCTGGCGCTCGCCGAGCTACCGGGCAACGAGGCGACCGCGGCGCTTACGGACGCGCTGGGGGACGCGGACGCGACGGTCCGTAGACATGCTGCTCTCGCGCTGGGTGCGCGGGGCGTGACCCGAGCTGTGCCGGAGCTTGTCGGGACGGTGGTCGAGGGCCCGAACGATATCGAGGCCGCCGAGCTCTTGGGAACGATGGCCCGGGACGCGGAGTGGGCAGACCGAATCGTGAGAGCGCTGGTCGACGAGTTCACCGCACACACAGCGGACTCGGCGGTGCGAATACGACTGACCCAGGCACTCGCCGAGATGCCGGGGACCATCGCGCTGGATACCCTGCAGCAACTGGCCCGCGACGATGATCGGGCCGTGGCCCTCCTCGCCTCGGCCCTCGTGGAAACGCTCGAAGAACGGCCGGACGACTAGCCGGGGCGACTCTAGCGAGCGGGGATCACGATCGCCGCGGGGTCGCGGTGTCGAACCGTATACATACGCGCGGCCGGTTGGTGTCCCGTAGCAGTTGCGGACAGAACCGACAGAGGTGCAGTCCGTTTGTCGATCTCGTGGACGAGCATGGTCAGCGGTCTGTATCGCCACATCGCGTCATCGAATCGGCTGTTCGCGCGTGCACCGTAGCGGGCGTCTCAGGGTACGGCATCCGGTGCAAGGGAACCGGGCCTGTTCGTTTCGGCGGTCGGACCACCGGACGGTCGATGCGGAAGCGTGAGCGCCACCGCCGCGACGGCGATCAGAATGCCGATGGCCCACCACAGGGTTTGCGCGAAACTGCGAGACATGTTGTGCGCGTTGGCTTCTAGTCCCGCCTTCGTGAGCGCTTGCCGCAGTGGTTCGGAGAATGGTTGTCCGGGTGCGGGCCGACAGCTGGCCGGTACAGCGGTGGGATCGGTTGCGGCGGAGCGATCGTGGACGCAGGCACGGAACTGGGTGAGTATCCGGTCTCGAGCGGTGGCCGGGATGTCCAGGTTGGTGAGTTGCTGCTGGATGGCGGGGATGGCCGAGGTGGTGCCGTGGGCGGAGGTGTTGTCGAGTTGGGTGAAGAAGAACACCCCGGCCAGCGCGACACCGAGTGCCATGCCGATCTGTTGGATGGTCGACAACTGTCCGGACGCGGACCCGGCGTCGTGGCCGGGAACGCCGGACAGGATCAGGTCGACCGTGGGGGCGACGAAGAGTCCGAAGCCGAATCCGCTGATCGCGAGCGGTGCGAACATCTGCGCGGAGGTGATTGCGGGGCCGTAGTGCGCGGCCAGATAGAGGTACAGACCGAATCCGGCGGCATTGATCATCGCGCCCGCGAACAGCACCCGCCGCCCGAAACATGGCACGAACACCTCCACACTGGTTCCCGCCCCCGCGGCAGCGGCGATCGCGAACGGCGATGCGCTGAGCCCGGCCCGCAGCGGGGTCCAGCCCAGCCCCGCTTGCAGATACAGCGTCCACACCAGGAAATAGCCGCCGAGGGCGATCCAGAACAACAGCCATAAGGCCATACCAGCACTGAATGAGCGCTCCCGGAACAGATTCAGCACCACCAGCGGCGATCCGACCGTCGCGCTCCGGCGCCGCTCGTAGGCGACGAATACCGCAAGGACCAGCCCGGCGGCGGCCATCAGCGCGAAGGTCCACACCGGCCAGCCGAGCGCGCGTCCCTCGGTCAGCGGATACGCCAGCAGTAGCACCGCGCCGATCGCGAGGACAGTACCGAGCGGATCCAATCGATCCGCCGTGGCCGAGCGGGACTGCCGGACCAGCACCATGGCCGCGGGAATGGCCAGTATCCCGACGGGCACGTTGACCAGGAAGATCGGCCGCCACGCCCAGCCGAAAAGGTTGGCCTGCACCAGGATTCCGCCCACGATCAATCCGGCCACCGAAGCCGAGCCGAGCACACCACCCCAGATACCGAGTACCTTCCCGCGTTCGGCGGCGGGGAACGATACGTGCATGATCGCCAGGATCTGCGGGATCATCAGCCCGGCCGCCGCGCCCTGGGCTATTCGTGCGGCGATCAGCCACGGCGGGCCCGGGGCGATTCCGCATGCCAGCGATGCGAGCGTGAACAGGGTGAGGCCGACAAGCAGGATGGTTTTGCGGCCGAGCAGGTCGCCGAGTCGGCCGCCGGTGATCAGCATGGCCGCGAATCCGAGCAGATAACCCGACACCACCCACTCCAGATCCGCGTAGGGTGCGTTCAGATCGCTTTGGATCGTCGGCAGTGCCACATTCACGATCGTCACATCGAGTAGGTCCATGAACCCGGCCACCAGCAATACCACCAATGCGAGCCAGCGCCGTCGATCCGGCATCGGCGCAATGGCTGCCTGCATCGGAAGCAGGTCTGTTGTCTTGTGCATCAGCTCGCCCTCCTGTTCGAGGTGGATCCGCGGGCGTGTCATGTCACCGCGGTTTCGGCCGTCATAGATATGACGGGGCACGACACCTCGACATGACGCGGAAGGAGATCACCGATGACCGACGAGAACCAGTGGCTCGCGCAGCGCTTCGAAGACCACCGTGCCCACCTCGGCGCGATCGCCTACCGCATGCTCGGGTCGGCAAGCGAGGCCGACGACGCCGTCCAACAGGCATGGCTGCGGCTCGACCGCGCCGACACCGCGGGCGTGCGCAACTTGCGCAATTGGCTGACCGTGGTCGTCGCCCACATCTGCCTGGATATGCTGCGCGCCCGCAAAGCTCGCCGGGAAGATTCGGTCGGCGCGCTACCGACCGACCTGCCCGCTATCCCCGCGGACACCATGGATCCCGAACAGGAGGCCGTAATGGCCGACTCGGTCGGACTCGCACTGCTGGTCGTGCTCGGCACCCTTACCCCCGCAGAGCGGCTGACTTTCGTCTTGCACGACCTTTTCGATCTGCCGTACGCCGAACTCGCGCCCATCATCGGCCGCACCCCGGCCGCGGCCGCGCAACTCGCCGCCCGCGCCCGCCGCCGTGTCCGAGGCGCACCCGCCGCCGAGACCCGCCGCGTCGCCGATGAACGTGTGGTCGTCGATGCCTTCCTGCGGGCCGCGCATGCCGGTGACTTCGATGCGCTGATAGCCGTTCTCGACCCGGACGTCGAACTGCACGCAGACGCTGTCGCCGCCCCGAGCGGACACCCGATCCGCATGCGTGGTGCCCGCCGCGTCACCGCCAACGCCTTGATGTTCTCCGCGCGGGCTCGCTACACCCGCCCCGCCCTCATCGACGGCCACATGGGCTTGGTCGTCGCACCCAGCGGAGTTCTGGAGTGCCTCCTCGCCTTCACCATCACCGACCATCGCATAACCACCATCGACATCATCGCCGAACCGAACCGCATCGCGCGTATCTCTCTCACCGTTCCTGATCAGGAGGAGCGGCCAGAAAGATAGTGCCGGAACAGCTTTCGAGAACGAAACGCGGTGTGGCTGGGTGCCCGCTGGAGCTACGGCTGGCTGCTCGGAACTCCGCGACCCCGCGCTGTCGGTGTCTACGTCAGTGCCTATCGGCTGTTCGAGATGCCCAAGCCGTGTTCGATATTGACGCATCGGATTTGCGTGTCCGGTGGAGCTACCCGTGTCCGTGTGGAGCCGAGGCTCGTCGAGCGGTCGTCCGCGTCCGAATCGCTGCGGCGACTTCGTCGATCGCGGTGCGAATCATTGCGCCGTAACCGTCATTGCCGAGCGCATCCACATACCCTTGTGCTGCGTCGATCTCGCGCTGCGCCGCATCGAATGAACCGAGCCGCCGATAGTTGTCCGCCAGATTCAGATGCAGCGACGGGTAGAAACCCCGCACATCGAGATTCTGGTCGTGTCGTCGTAGCCGCTCATCGGTCAGGCCGTCCGCTGCGTCCAGCGCGCGAACGTCCCAGCACAGCGCCTGTGCCGGATCGTCATATAGATCGGCGAGGTAATGCGCCAGTGTGCACCGATGCAGTGGATCGCCCTGCGGTCCGAGGGCCGCCCATATCTCGAGCAGTGTGTCGCGCGCGGCCTGCGCGGATCCCGTCCGCCCGAGTTCGACGGCCCGCGTAATGGCGGTCATCGTCTCCTGTGCCGATTGCGTTGTGTCACTGACATTCATGCGCTGTGCCCTTTCGAATTCGTGATGGCAGTGGGCATGACGAGCATGGTCAAGTCACCATCGGTCGCTGAGCGAACGACTACTGGTGTGTCGGCCGCAGCGATATCGAGCATGATTTCCGGACCGATCGCACTCATCAATGCGGGCCGTAATGTTTTGGGAGAGAAGGCGAATTCGATATCAGGTCCGGTGACGGCTGCCGGGACACGCAGGTGCGCAGTCGGCTGCGACTGTGGTGAGCCGTGCCCGATGTGTCGATCGCAGGTCACGAAAAATTCGGACCCATCGACGGAGAAGATAACCTGCGCGGCAGTGCCATTCTCGAGCACAGTGAGCAACGCATCACGCCCAACTACCACCCGCGTTCGAACCGCCCCCAGCCCCGCCAACATCGCCCGATAGTCCGGAAACGCCGCATCGATGGTGCCGCATCGACGCTCGGAGCGATCGCCGGTCAAGACAAGTCCATCGGCGGCGGCACGCAGGCTCACCTCATCCAATTCCCGCAGCCAGGAACCGATTCCGCCCAACTCGCCCGCGTCGACAACCACCGACCACGCCCCGCCACTCGGCCGCACCGGCACCATCGCCCGCGTCGACAGTCGATACCGATCCGTGGCTGTCAACGTCACCGAATCAGCACTCGACTCCACCAAAATCCCAGTAAGCACGGGTATTTCGCGATTCAGTGCCGCTGCCGACCGCACCTGATCGATGGCTGCCGCCAACACCGCCGCGGACAGCACCACGCCCGCCCCGATCTCCTCCTTGATCACCCGCGCAACCGCAGCGGCCTCCCGAGCCCGCTGCGCAAGCTCCGCCACATGCTCGTCGAGCAACCGTCCCGCCTGTGCCCCGTCCCCGTGCAAAATCTCCGAAACGACCTCCAGCGGCACCCCGATTCCCCGCAGCCGCCGAATCATCGCCCCGCGATCGACCTGCGCCTCGCTGTAGTACCGATATCCGGTCACCGCATCCACCCGAACCGGAACCAGTAACCCGAAATCGTCGTAAAACCGCAGCGCACTGGCCGTAAGCCCGCAGGCCCGCGCCAGCCCGCCGATCGTGATCAACCCATCGCTCGCCACCGGCTCATCATGGAGTCTCAGGTAACCCGAAGGTCAATCAGCGGTGTGCGATCAGGACCGGTGTATCGGCCCGTGCGCCGCCGCGCAGTGCGCATCGTCGGTGGAGGCGTCCAGGTCCGACGAGTGGTCCACCTGCAACGTCGTATGTTCCACTGCGAATTCTTCGTGCAGCACGGTCTCGATCGTCGATCGAATCGCATGGCAGTCGGCCGCATCGTCGACGAGGACATGCGCCGACAGCGACGGCTGTCCAGAGGTGATCTGCCAGACGTGCAGGTCGTGGACCTCGGTGACCTGTCGGATCGCGACGATGCGCGCGCCGATGGTGTCGGGATTCAGGTGGGCGGGCGCGGCCTCCAGGAAGATGCGCCCCGATTCCCGAACCAGGGACCAGCCCGCCTTGATCATCAATGCCGCGACGACCAGCGCCGCGATCGCATCGGCCCGGGCGAATCCGGCCAACCACACCACCGCGCCCGCAATGGCGGTACCGATGAAGGCATAGAGGTCGTTGAGGATGTGCTGGAACGCGCCCTCGACATTCAGGCTGGTCCGATTGGCGCGGCTGATGCTCCACGCGGCGGCGATATTGACCATGATCCCGACCAACGCCGTGATCAACACCAGCGGCCCCTCGACATCCGGCGGATTGATCAGCCTGTTGATGCCCTCATACACGAACCACACCGCGAGCAGCAGCAAGGTAATCCCATTGGCCTGCGCCGACAGGATCTCGACTCTCTTGAACCCGTAGGTGTACCGACCCTGCGCCGGACGTCGAGCCAACCGGATCGCGATCATCGCGAGCACGATCGAGGCGGCATCGGTGAGCATATGCGCGGCGTCGGAGATCAGCGCGAGTGAATGCGCCAGCAGGCCGACGACCACCTCGGCCAGCATGAACGTGACGATCAAGCCGAGTGCGATGGCCAGCCAGCGCGGATTCGAATCCGCCGAGACGCCGTGGTCGTGGCTGTGGCCGTGCTTGTCCGAATGGTGGTCATGCGCATGGTCATGATCCGTGTGCTCAGCCTCTTCGACCATCGCTGCCGACCCCTTCGGCGACACGCACTGCTCGCCCATAGTCGAACGCTCCTTCCGCTGCAGAATGCTGCCGTTCGACAGCGTAGCTTACATTGCACTCATGCGCATGTGTGAATATGGATCGCCGTGCGAAAGTGCCGACCAACAGTGGCGAATTCGTGATCATTCGGACCAATCGGCCCGACTACTATGCGGACTACACCTCTCGGTGATCAACAAGGCGGTATCCGGCGGTGCGGACCTGGACGGGTTGGTCCGATGAGGCAGAGGCAGAGGGGATGCGATGGACAGGCCGGCGTGGGCACCCGAAGACGTGGATATGCAACAGGCGAGCCCGGCACGGATGTACGACGCCTTGCTGGGCGGTTCACACAACTTCGAGATCGATCGCAAGGCCGCCGAGGTCGGTAAGCAACTGGTGCCCGACCTGCCTCGCCTGGCGCTGAGCAATCGGGCTTTCCTACGCCGCGCCGTTCGCTTCATGGTCGACCAAGGGGTACGTCAGTTCCTCGACATCGGTTCGGGCATTCCGACCGCGGGCAATGTGCATGAGATCGCACAGTCGTTGGATCCGGAGATTCGCGTGCTGTACGCCGATATCGATCCGGTGGCCGTCGCACACGCCCGCGCCATCCTGGTGGCCAACGACAAGGCCGCGGCCGTCGAGGCGGATCTGCGCAAGCCCGATGAGCTGCTCGCGCGAGTCCGCGAGACCGGCCTCATCGATTTCGCGCAACCGGTCGGCCTGTTGCTGGTGGCGGTGTTGCACCTGCTCTCCGACGAGGACCAGCCGGTCGAGAAGGTTTCCGTCGTGCGTGCGGCCATCCCCGCCGGGAGTTACGTCGCGATCTCGCACCTGACATCGGAGCTACGCCCCGAGGATGCGGGCAAGCTCGGCCGCCGTGCGGCCGACGTGACTCATGTCGGCATCCACTTCCGCTCGAAAGACGCCATTTCCGCGATGTTCGAAGGGTGGGCGCCGGTCGAACCCGGCGTTGTCGAACTACCCGCCTGGCGGCCGGAATCCGAACGTGACCTACACGAGACGCCGGGCCGATCGCTCGGCCTGGCGGGCGTCGGCCGGAAGGTCTGACCGGAGCGGTGGCAGGGGGTTCGTGTGGGGATCCGTGAGCTAGCGGTTCGATGGGCGGATGCGCTCGATGGCGCTGTCGCTCCGGTCCTCACCCGAAGCCAAATCGAAACTCTGCTAGCGGAACTCGTCGATGTGCTCGTCGCGGCGGTGCGCGGGAGGCGGGAGGTGGCGGTCGCACAGGACGCCGCCGCCGTGCTCGTCGCGGCGAACTACCGTGACCAGATTGCCGTCAGCCGTTCGGTTCTGGTCATCTGCCGGGATATGGTTCGTGAAATCTGCCCCACCGGAACCGAATCCGATTACGTGGCAGTTCGCGAGCGTGCAATAGTTGTCGCTGCCGAGTTCGCCGCTGGCTTTACCTCAGCGCTGCGGAACGCGGCGTTAGGGGAGCAGGAAACCATACTCGCTGCGGCATTTTCGGCCGCGCAGGAGGCCGAGGTGCGAAGGCAGTTGTCGGAGGCCAGGTTCGAAGCGGTCTTCGCGGGAGCGTCGGTTGGTATCGGGACGGTCGACGTTACCGGCCGGGTGCTGGAGGTGAACGCGGCCATGGCCGATATGATCGGCCTACCCGCGGCCACGATGCCCGGCCGGTCGGTCGCCGAATTACTCGGCCCCGCGAATATCAGTGACGCCTATGCCAATTTGGAGCACCTACTCAGCGGTCGGACCGACCGCTTCCGCCTCGAAACCGACCATCTCCGACGCGACGGCACCATCACCAGCATCGACCTGTCCATGTCCGCGGTCCGCGACAACAGTGGACAGGTCCGCTTCCTGATCGGCGTCGCCGTCGATGTCACCGAGCGAAAACAACTCGCTGATCGGCTGTGGCACGATGCCAATCACGACAGCCTCACCGGCCTGCCCAACCGTGTGCTCTTCTTCGATCGACTGGCGAATGCTATTCCGCCGGTTGGTGTTTGCTATCTGGACCTCGATGGGTTCAAGGAAGTGAACGATGTGTGGGGACATACGGTAGGGGACCGGGTGCTGCGCGACGTCGCCCAGCGCCTTCGTGAATCCGTCGAATCCGTCGGCGGGTTGGTTGCGCGAATCGGCGGCGACGAGTTCATCGTGCTAGTCGAAAAGTGCACGGGCACAGAACAATTGGAAACAGTATCGGCACTCCTGCTCGCCGGTCTGGCCACCCCGATGCAGGTGGCCGGACGACCGGTGGTCGTGGGCGCCAGCATCGGAACCGTTTTCGCCGAGGACCGCCCCGCCGACATCGACGAAATGATGCATGCCGTCGACACCGCGATGTACCGCAACAAGGCCACGGGAGGACGCCGCCTCCGGCGCGGATTGCCTTAGCCGCCAACCGAAGGTCGACCAGATCCACTTGTCAGTGGTGTCATAGATGACCCGTAGAGCCACCCGCCGGCATCGCCGTGGCGCGGCGGTTGGGAATGACCAAAGACGTTGTGCTGCGGGAGTTTTACCCGCATCGGGGGCGGCGGCTAGATGTGCCGGTCTGATCAGTGCTGGTTCCGTTGTGGCGGGCATCGGCCAGGCCCATTGTGCTGGTCCCTGCCAGTGCCACCACCGATCCGTGCTCGCTGATCAGCCACCGCCCGCAGATGCAGCGCAGGTAGCTGGTGGCGCCGTGTGCGGACACAAGGGTGGGGGATGACCAGTGACCGCGTAGGTCACCATCGCGGTCGCGGGCATCACGCAACGCGCCATACCGATCGGCGAGTGGCGCGGCTCTGATCCTTGGCCGTCCAATGGCCCTTTTATGGCGTTGGGCCGGTCAGCTCGGGGTGTCGGCGAGCTGGGTGATGAGGAAGTCGAGCCGCTCGTCCTGACCGTCCGGGGGAATGCGGCCGCTGGCCGACAGGGTGGCTATGCCGTGCAACGCGCTCCAGATGACTTCGGCGAACAGTTCGCGTCGCGCGTTGTCCGGGCGAAAGCAGCTGACGAACTCGTCGAAGGCGGCGCGCAGTGGGGGCGGTGTCTCGGCGTGCGCGAACTTCACGTCGGTCGGCATGACGAACATCGCCTGGTAGAGGGCGGGGCGCTCGGTAGCGAACTCCAGGTAGGCGCAGCAGACGGCGTGCAGGGCCTGCCGTGGCTCGGGGTTGGCCAGCCGGGCCCGGCGTAGGTGGGCGGTGAGTTCGCCGAACCCGTCGATCGCGACGGCGCGGACGATGGCATCCTTGCCGCTGAAGTGGCTGTAGAGCACGGGCTGGCTGTACTCGACCCGCTCAGCGAGCCTTCGCGTCGTCACCGCCTCCCAGCCTTCGGCTTCGGCGAGTTCGCGGGCTGCTGTGATGATCAGCTGATGGCGTTGGGCGCGTTCACGTTCGCGGCGCTCTTTGACGGCGGACATACCGACATCTTGCTTATTCACACTCAGCCGCGCATTCCCAACAATCGTGATGCCTCCGCTGACGACCCAAACCTGTTGCCCACCGGGAAGTCCCGCCTCGTGAACCGCGCCGCGCCACTCGTCATGCTCCATGCCGAGTTCGATCGGAGTTCGCTATCGGACAGCTATCCCCACTACTCGAGGATATTGCACCGGACAAGCCTGGGACGTCACCGCCCCAGGCTCCGGCCGCTACGAAGCGGAAATGATCCCGCCATAAATACTCCAGGTCCGCCCCTTGGACGTGCAACTGAAACTGCCATGAAACCCCGACTCGCACCGCGCCCCCGCGTGCTCGATAAACGCACCCCACGTACCAGCCCCCGTCTTCACATTCACCAGATCCGGATTACCACCCGGCAACGTATGCGCCCCAACCCCAAACGTCGGATGCGCAGGCAACCACGCCTGATCGATCACGATGTCCCGTGCCGGAAACAGAAACGGCAAAAATTTGTACTGAACCTGCACCTGATTCGTGAAATCGCACCCGACAGCCCCATCTCCCGCAATCGAGCAGTTCATGGACCCGGACGAGAAGTACACCTTACCCCCGTCATCGGCCTGCGCCGTTGCGCCGAATAGCACCGGTGCCAACCCCGCCACCGCCAACATCCCAACAACCTGTTTCACGATGTGTCGCATGCGAACTCCTCAACAATGTCGATAGTGCGGAAGTCGAACCACTTGTCTGTCGAACCTATCCAAGTATTCGTTTCAACCATCCCGATAGACGGGGTGTCGACACGCGCGGCGACCGGTGCGGACACGGCGGCGCGGCGATGTCGGCCGAATTGGGCGCGGGCAAGGGCGGTTAATCGCAGGTAACAGCCACTGTCGTGGGTGATCGAGCATGAGGCTGAACGAAACACGACAACGTGCGGGAGGGGCGCGTGGGTGATTTTGGATTCGCCTGAAGGGCGCGAATTCTGCAGCGTGGTATGTCGGCTGGATGCTGGCGTCCCCACCGCTGCCTACGTCCTCGCCCCCGAACTCAGAGCCGACCGAACTCCGATCGCGATCCACTGGTCCGGCGAAGTGGTTGCAAATGGCCAGCCCGCCAAGCGATTACCGCGCACGGCAATGGCTCGGCTGGCCTCGGTCATCCGAAGTAAGGACTCCGTGGCCAGCAGGTTCGAGACCGACCTGGCCGACATCGGCTGTGCCATGAAGGTACGCACCACATCGCAGACCCTGGACATGGTCCGTACTTGCATCGACTTATCCATGCGGACACAGGCTTCCGAGGACCGGGTCGTTGATCGGCGCTCACCGGCCGTGGCCGGATTGTTATGGCGAACAACAAATATCTTTGCGAAACGGCTGTGCTTCGGGTCACGGTGAAATATGTTGCATCAAACAACATTCGCTGCCCGGCCTGGTCGGGCGGTGGTTCGACGAAAGGCTCGCCCTCATGCGTAAGGGGATCCTCGGCATCGCGGCCGTATCGGTTGCGCTTCTCACCTCGCTCACTGCCTGCGGGGACGACAGCAAGGACTCCGGTGGTGGAGGTGCCAAGATCGGTGTGATCCTGCCGGACAGCAAGACATCGGCACGGTGGGAGACGGCGGATCGGAAGTATCTGCAAGCGGCCTTCGATGCGGCGGGGATCAAGGCGGATATCCAGAACGCGCAGGGGGATAAGAACGCTTTCCAGACCATCGCAGATCAGATGATCACCAATGGCGCCTCGGTGCTGATGATCACCAACCTCGACAGCGGGACCGGCAAGGCTGTGATCCAGAAGGCGAAATCGCAGGGTGTGACCGTAATCGATTACGACAGATTGACTCTCGGCGGTGGGGCGCCGTTCTATGTTTCCTTCGACAATGTGAAGGTCGGCAAGTTGATGGGAGACGGGCTGGCCAAGTGTCTTACCGATAAGAAGGCGGTCAATCCGATCGTCGCCTATCTCAACGGCGGACCCACCGACAACAATGCGACGCTGTTCAAGAACGGTTACGACAGCGTGCTGAAGCCGAAGTTCGATGCGGGTGAGTATGTGAAGGGGCCGGATCAGGCGGTGCCGGAATGGGATAACACCAAAGCGGGCACCATCTTCGAGCAAATGCTCACCGGTACACCGAATCTCGGCGGAGTCGTCGCTGCCAACGACGGGCTCGGCAATGCCGCGATCGCGGTGCTGAAGAAGCAGAAGCTGAACGGCCAGATCCCGGTGACCGGCCAGGATGCCACGGTCCATGGCTTGCAGAACGTGCTCGCGGGCGATCAGTGCATGACTGTCTACAAGGCCATCAAGACGGAGGCCGATGCGGGTGCGAAGTTGGCGATCGCGCTCGCGCGGGGTGAAAAGGGCGAGGCGAACAGCACCGTCGATGATCCCGAGGCGAATGCGAAAGTGCCTGCGGTGCTGCTGGAACCGAAGGCGATATTCAAGGAGAACGTGAACGACGTTGTCACGGACGGCTATGTCACCAAGGCCGAGCTGTGCACCGGCGACTTCGCCAAGCTCTGTGCGGATAATGGGGTCCGCTGATCGTGATATCCCGCCCCTTCCGCGATTCGATGAGGGGACCGCGGAAGGGGCGCCCCAACTCGAGGAGCTACGCCCATGCCGGAGATACCGGTCATCGAATTACGCGGGATAGAAAAGAGTTTCGGTCCTGTCCATGTATTGCACGAGGTCGCGTTCTCCGCGTACTCGGGTGAGGTGACGGCGCTGGTCGGCGATAACGGCGCGGGCAAGTCCACCCTGGTCAAGTGTATCGGCGGCACCCATCCGATCGATTCGGGGGAATTCCTGTTCGAAGGCAACCCGGTGCATGTGCACAATCCGCGCGATGCCGCCGATCTCGGAATCGAGATCGTTTACCAGGACCTCGCGCTCTGCGACAACCTCGACATCGTGCAGAACATGTTCCTTGGTCGAGAAAAGAAGCACGGGCTGGTTCTCGACGAATACGGCATGGAGGAACTGGCCGGAAAGACCTTGGCGGGCCTATCGGTTCGGACGGTGAAGTCGGTGCGACAGCGGGTGGCGAGTTTGTCCGGCGGTCAGCGCCAAACGGTCGCGATCGCGAAAGCCGTGCTGTGGAACAGCAAAGTGGTGATTCTGGACGAGCCGACGGCCGCGCTGGGTGTCGCGCAGACCCAGCAGGTGCTCGAACTGGTTCGCCGACTTGCCGACAAAGGCCTTGCGGTGGTTTTGATCTCGCACAATATGAATGACGTCTTCGCGGTTTCGGATCGGATTGCCGCGCTGTATCTCGGCCGGATGGCGGCCCAGGTGCGCACTGCTGACGTGACGCACGCGCAGGTCGTCGAATTGATCACCGCCGGTCGCAGTGGAAGTCTCGGCCTCGGAAATGGAGCAAGTGTATGAGCGCCGTGGTTACGGATAAGCTCGAGGCCACGTCCTCGCCGGTGAATGAGCTGGTCAACTCGTATGTCGGGCGGGTGCGCAGCGGGAATATGGGTGCGCTGCCGTCGATTATCGCGCTGGCAATGCTGTCGGTGGTGTTCTGGATCGCACGGCCGGTTTTCATGACGCAGGGCAATTTCGCGAATCTCTTCACCCAGGGCGCGGCCATCGCGGTGATCGCCATGGGGCTGATCTTTGTGTTGCTGCTCGGTGAGATAGACCTGTCGGCCGGCTTCGCCAGTGGCGTGTGTGCGGCGGTACTCGCGGTATTGCTCACCGATAAGGGATGGCCCTGGTACGCGGCGGTTCTCGTCTCACTGCTGACCGGCGTCGCAATCGGCCTGACCATCGGCACGATCGTGGTGAAGATCGGAATCCCCTCGTTCGTAGTGACATTGGCCGCGTTCCTGGCTTTGCAGGGTGTCGCGCTGAAGATCATGGACAACGGGCGCAATATCTCGATCCACGATGAGACGATCGTCGCGATTGCCAATAAGAATGTGCCGCCTTGGCTCGGTTGGATCATGTATGTGGTACTGGTGGCGGGATTCTCGGTGATCCAATACCGAAAACTCCGGGCGCGCACCAAACGTGGGCTTACGGGCGAGACCGCACCGGTGATCGCGTTGCGGATCGCGGCGGTGGCCGTGGTGGCGGGTGCTGCGGTGCTGATCCTCAATGAGGAACGCAGCCGCAATCCGGCGATCAACTCGCTGGAGGGCATGCCGATCGTGGTGCCGCTGATCGTTGCGCTGCTCCTGCTCTGGACGTTCGTGCTCAACCGCACCTCGTTCGGCAGACATATCTACGCGGTCGGCGGTAGCGCCGAAGCGGCTCGGCGCGCGGGCATTCCGGTCGACCGGATCAGAATCAGTGCCTTCGTACTGTGTTCCACAATGGCCGCGGTGGGCGGACTGATCGCGGCATCGCGAGCCAATTCCGTCGACCCGAATACCGGCGGTAGCGATGTGTTGCTGACCGCTGTCGGAGCGGCGGTGATCGGCGGTACGAGTCTGTTCGGCGGGCGCGGTCGAATGCTCGACGCGGTGCTCGGAGCGGCGGTGGTCGCGGTGATCAATAACGGAATGGGCCTGATGGGCTACAGCGCGGGCACCAAATTCGTTGTGACAGGATTCGTGCTGCTGTTGGCGGCGGGAGTGGATGCGCTGTCACGCAAGCGTGCGTTGCCAGGAAGTTGACCGACTGACCATTTCGAGCGACCTGCAAGCAGTCGCCAGCGACCGGGACGAGGTTCGCCCGAATGAGAGCTGCACCTTCCCCGGACGAGATCCGGCGGCAGAACCTTGCCGTGCTGCTGCGGCATGTCCACTCGAGCGGCCCTATATCGCGGGCGGCGCTCGTCGAGCGGATGGGGCTCAATCGCAGTACCATCCTGGCGCTGACCGCCGACCTCGCCGCGGCCGGTCTGGTCAGCGAGGAGCTGCCGGGGCAGACGGGGAAGGCGGGGCGACCGTCGCTGGTGGTGCGGCCCGAGTCGGAGCGGGTATACGGGTTGGCGCTGGATGTCGGGGCGGACCGGCTCGCGGTGGCTCGGGTCGGTTTGGGCGGGGTGATTCTCGATCGGCGGGAAACGCGCCGTCCCGGTGGCACATTCGATCCGAATGATGTGATCGGTGCGCTGGCGACCATCGCGGAGAACATGATTCGCGGGTCCGGACCCGAGACCGTCTGTGTGGGTGTGGGAGTCGCGTTCTGCGGGATGGTGCGCGAAGAGGACGGTGTCGTTCGGTACGGACCGAATATCGGCTGGGTGGATGTGCCGGTCGGGGCGCGGCTTTCGGAGCGTCTCGGGTTGCGCGTCTCGGTCGGTAACAATGCCAACCTCGGTGCGCTCGCCGAACGCGAGCGCGGTGTCGGCATCGGTGTCGCGGACATGATCTACCTGCACGGTGAGGTCGGTATCGGGGGCGGAATCATCATGGGCGGCAAGCTGCTCGGTGGGGAGGGCGGCTATGGCGGTGAGGTCGGGCACATGATCGTCAATCCGGGTGGACGGGCCTGCACATGCGGGTCGTATGGCTGCCTGGAGGCCGAGGCGGGCGAGCTCGCGTTGATCGCGGCTGCCGGACGGACGGATCTCACCGGGCGTGCGGCGGTGGAGGCGATCGTGGATGCCGCCGCGCGCGGTGACGCTACCGCCCGAGACGCATTGCACCAGGTGGGGGAGTGGCTCGGATACGGTGTCGCCAATCTGGTCAATATCTTCAACCCGACCATGGTCGTGTTCGGTGGCGTGCTCCGCGAGGTCTACCTCGCCTCCGCCGCCCAGGTCCGCAGCAGGCTCGCGGTGAACGGACTGCTCGCGGTGCGCGAACGGGTCCGCCTGCGCACCTCCGCCCTCGCCGACGACGCACCCCTGGTCGGCGCCGCCGAACTGGCCTTCGCCGACGTCCTCACCGATCCCCTCCAAACCTTCGCCCGCATCTCCACCGACTGACGTATCAAGATCAGGTGGAATCTGTGCAGGCATCGGCCCCGATAAGCGTCCGCCACCAGTTCCACCTGACCTTGATCGTGTGATGCTTTACCTGCGGCGATATTCGTGGAATGCTGTCGCGGTCCGAGCTCGGGGTAGTAGTTCGAACTCAATTGGGGGTGCTGCATGGAAAGACATCCGTCGGGGCTTTCGTATGCGCCGAGGACCGAGCCACCATTATTGCCGTACCGTCCGGCCGGGAGCCGTGCGGAATTCGAGGATCCGCGACGTGCGGCACCGTGCCGTACGCCGCTACCGCGGAAAGATCAGACCGGACGATCCGGCCCGCCAGGTGTGCGGCGGGCGCTCGGTGCCGGGCATGGCGGGCTGGCGCCGGTCGTCGAATTGGATTCGACGGCAAAGCTATTCGTCGAGCGTGCGCTGCGGCTTGCACTCGAAGTACTCGATCACCGCCGCCCCGTCGCCCAACTCACCACGATGGCCACGCCCGCGGTGGTCGCCGCAGTGCGGACCATAGTCCGAGCCGACCTAGCACCCGGCCGCACACTCGGCGTCGCCGTGCTCTTCCGCGCGAACCTCATGATGATCGACGCCTCGACCGCGGAAGTCTTCGCCAGCTACGACCGCGGCCGCCAACACTTCGCCATCGCCGCCCGCATCGCCCGCACCCGTTCAACGGACTGGAAGTTGACTGTCTTCCGGGTGCGGTGAGGGGTTGGGTGTTCGGCCCGCGTCGGTGGTATCGCCGCGCGGGCCGGACGGCCGAGAATCCGCCCGTGCGGTGAATCCGATGCGTGCCAGTGCTGGACCAACTCGGCTGCTGACCTACGCGGTTCGCGTGGCACACAACACATGTGGCGCAACGGTAGCGACTTGTCGCGGCTCGATACCGAGATATTCGGCGATGAGGTGCGGTGCGTCGTGATCGTCGACATGATCGAATCCCGCCTCCCGCAAGATATTTGCGATCTCATCGGCGGTGAAGAAGCTCAGCCAGGGTTCACCCATGGCAGCCACTCGATCGGCTCGCGCGGTGCGCTGACCCATTTCCTCGGGCGTGGCCGCCGAGGTGGGATAGAGATAGTCGAATACCAACCGCATCGGCGTCGCCTGGTCCGCGACGAACCGCAAGGTGTCCAGAATCGTATCCCGAGTCAGGTACATGACGACACCGAGCCAGATGAATACGGCCGGTTGGCTCCGATCGAACTCGGCGGCGGCCAATCCTGCTGCGAGCGTTTGGCTTTCGAAGTCTACCGGCGCGAAGGTCAGCGACGCCGGGAGTTCGATGCCCGCCGATTCGAGTCGCTGCCGCTTCCACGCCTGGGTATCCGGATGATCGACCTCGAATACCCGTACATTCGGATGGGGGTTGCGGTAGGCGAAGGTATCCAGTCCGGCACCGAGAATCACCACCTGCCGGGTGCCCGTCGCCACCGTGTCGGCAATGGTGTCCTCGGCGAAGCGCGCACGGGCGGCCAGGAACAGACGGCGACGGCGGCGCATATCGGTGGTGATGTCGTCCGGAACCGTAGCGGTCTCCAGATCGGCTAGTTGCTCGGGCGTGGCGCCCGCGATGCGAACGGCCAGCGGATCGGTGAAGATGCGCGGTTCACTCGCGATCTGGTGGTAGGCGCGAGCGTAGGCGGTGGCGAGGGCGGTGCGACTTGGCTGACCGAGTTGCATACGCCGAACCTACGTGGGTGCTGCCCGCCGCGCTATGTCTTCGGTTCCCTCGCTGCGCTCGGTCATGGTGCCGCGGTATCCGAGCAGCCATTCGGTCTGCTCGATGCGATACGTCGGCCCGGGTCAGTCCCGGATGGTCCCGCCCAGCACATCCTGTGCGCCATAGAAGAGCAAGAGGACGTAGTACAGAACCATCGAGATCGGTTCAGTGGGAATGTTCATGTTTCCTCGAAGCTTCCCCAGCAAGCTGCCCGGCACCAAATGGCCGGTTCGGTGAAAACTACGCCATTCGCCGCCGTTCGGTATATCGAGTCGGCAAATCGGGTCGATATCTGCCCGTTATCGTGGCCACATCGCAACGTTGTCGCGATGTGCACTACGGCTGTGCCGTCATCGCGCCACAATCACGGCTATCGCACTGCGCACGACGACGGCGGTTACGGTCACCCAACCGCAGGAAGTACCGGTCGCGGTGCAACCCGCGGCACCGGTGCCACCGCCGCCTGAATCGGATCCGGGCTTCTACCAACCGCCCGCCGAACTGGTGGCGAGCAAACGGGGCCAGGGTGCAGCGGCTACTCGTGGAATTCATTCGCGGACGACATCTGCGCCATCGTGTCGACGGCGACGTTCTCGATGATCTCGTTCTGGCTTTGGGCCACCGATAGGCGGATCAGGGCAGTTCGGTCCCACCTACCTCTTGCCGACGCCGTCGACGCTCGCCACCGTTTCGATATCGTTGGCGCACAAGCGATCGGGCCTGCATCCGAGACATTCGCCCTCATGAATTAGCCGGTTGAATCGTCCTGGCACGGAATCGGGCGCACCGTCGAACGATCGAGGGCATTGAGCACGAGTGCGGCGGTGGTGGGTGAGAAGACCGTGCCGTTGTGTCCGGCCTTGCTGGCGGGGCAAACGTTTTGGAGGACGTAGTTGTCGACACCGGGCTCCGCGATCACGGCAGGGTTCTGGCCGAATGCCACGATCGGGTCGAACCGGCTGCTGATGGTGGTGTAGGCGACGCCGGGGACGGTGACCGGTCCGGAGTTCAGGTCTTGTAGAAAGGCCGACCCGGCCAGTAGATCCCGGACCGCGGGCGGTACCGGTAGCTTGTCGCGGAGATTTCCGGTATTCAGCACAGTCGCGCCGAGATCGCCGAGTGCGCCGTGTGTCGGCGACGAGATGGTGGTCACCGAACGGACGCCGCTGGCGATCTCCGGATCGGTTTTCACGATGTACTGCGCCAAGATGCCGCCCTCGGAATGGCCGATCAGGTCGACCTGGGCGACGCCGAGTCGGGTGGTCAGCGCGGACAGTTCCTGCTTGATCTCGACCGCCGAATCGGCGACCGGACCTTTGCCGCCGGCCTGCATGGCATTGCTGCCGCCATAAGAGAAGGAATAAACGCACAGACCCGCGTTGGCAAGGGCCGGTCCGAGATAGCCCCAGGCTCGATACTCGTCGCCCGCGAAACCATGCAGTAAGACAACGGGAACCGCGCCCGGCACGGTCGGCACGCAGTCGTACCGGTTGACACCGGGTGGTGTCGGCGCGTCGACCTTGCCTTCCTGTGCCCATCGGGTTTCCTCGGCCTGCACCTGCTCCCAGGTGGCGGTCGGATACGGTCCCGGCTCGGCGGCGGCCACTGGCATCGCGGCCGCGCAGAATGCTAATGCGATGAGGGCCAGTGTGCTTCGGCGAAATCTCATGCGTGCGGTCCTTCGAGCTCGATGGCGGTGGTCAAACGGATATCGGCAACCGATCGACCGGTCAGCAGGTCGTAGGCGGTGGTGGGTTGTACCCAGGTTTCCGTTGTCTCATCCCAGGATTCGGCGGCTCGGCGGGGGATCGGGATCGCCACCTCAGCGGTCTCGCCCGGCTCGGCCCGCACGACCGCGAAGGCGGCCAGTCGCCGGTCCGGTCGGGATGAATGGGCGATATACGTCTGGATCGTTTCGCGGCCGGGGCGATCGCCGGTATTGCGAACCCGTACGGTCAGCGTGCCGAGAGCGCCGGCCTCCGGATCGGGAGCGAACGCGGCGGTCTCGTATTGCCAGGTGGTGTAACCGATTCCGTGTCCGAACCAATACGCCGGTGCTGTCGAAAGTCGTTGCCACGCACGGTATCCGATATAGATGTCCTCCGCGTACGACAGAGCGCCGTCGGTCGGGGTGACATTCAGTACCGGCGCGTCGTCCTGATCCGCGGGCCAGGTGGTCGGCAGCCGTCCGCTCGGTTCGGCCCGGCCCATGAGCACATCGGCCAGTGCGGCACCGCCTTCCTGTCCCGGAAACCACGTCAGCAGGATCGCCGCGACATCCTCGGCCCACGGCATCTGTACAGGGGAGCCGGTATTCACCACGACCACGGTGCGCGGATTGGCGGCCGCGACCCGTGCGACGAGCTCATCCTGGCGACCGGGCAGTAGCAGCGATGCGCGGTCGAAGCTTTCGCTCTCCACCTCGGGGGTGGTGGCGACGATTACCACCGCCACATCGGCCGCGGCCGCTGCGGCGACCGCTTCTTCGATGAGTGCCTCGGGATCGATATTTGGGTCCTGATGACCGAGCGAGAACTTCGCGAAGGCAATCGGCAGCTCTGGCATCGTCGTCATGGTATGCGTGAGGTTCACCGAAACCTGCTGTCCCGCAGTGAGTTCGATATCGATCGGCATCTCGGGCGGGCGGAGGAAGGCGGCCAGTGGATCGCCCTGCGGGACGATCCGGTCGTCGAAACAGATCGCATCGCCGACGGTCAGCCGGAACGGCCCGATGCCGGTGATGGCCAAGGTATGCGTTCCCGTCGCCCGTGGGGTGAACGTCCCGGTGACAACGACCCGATGCAGTTCGCCGACCGCGATACCGTCCGGGAATTCCCCGATCCACTCGATTGCGGCCTCCGGCAGCGGATGCTCGCCGAGCAGGCGGTCACCCGATCCGTATAGCTGGACCCGCAGCTCGAAACCTTCCTTGGCGGCGGGAATCTTGACTCGGGGATCCGCACCGACGGCATAGACGAGTTCGGTATCCGCATCGAGCACGGCCCGCAGGCCGTCGAGCGGTGCGACGGTATGCGACGGGAAGACCTGGGCGCTACCACCGCCGAGCGCCCTTGGCTGGTCGGCGGTCTGGCCGATCAGCGCGATCCGGCCGACCTTACCGAGCGGGAGCACATCGTTCTCGTTGCGCAGCAGCACAATCGAGCGTTGCGCGATCTCGTGAGCCAGCGCATCGCCATTGATCGTTGCGGGGAGCGTCACGACTTCTGGTGGCGTCCCGGCCAATGCGCCGACCCGGGCCGCCAGCCGAAGCACATGCCGTGTCATCCGTTCGACCGTCTCGGCTGGAACATGCCCTGCGCGAACCGCTTCCGCGAGAGCTCGACCGAAGACCGACTGCGGTCCCGGCATCGCGATATCGAGTCCGCCAACGGCAGCGCCGACGGTATTGCGAGCCGCCGTCCAGTCCGAGACGATTACGCCGTCGAAACCCCAACGTGCACGCAGGATTTCGTTCTGCAATGCGTTGTGCTCGGTCATCGTTACGCCGTTGACACTGTTGTATGCCGCCATCAGGGCCCACGGCTCGGCCTGCTCGACCACGGTTTCGAACGGCGCCAGATACAGCTCGTGCAATGCCCGCTGGGATACCCGCACATCGACGGTGAATCGGTCGGTCTCGGAGTCATTGGCCACGAAATGCTTCGGTGTCGCGGCCACACCGCCCTCCTGCACCCCGGTCACATAGGCCGCACCGATTGCCCCGGTCAGCAGCGGATCCTCCGAGTAACACTCGAAATGCCTGCCGCCCAAAGGGCTTCGGTGCAGGTTGAGCGTCGGAGCCAACAGCACGTGCACGCCCTTGCGCCGGGCCTCCTGCGCGAGCAGCTGCCCGGCCTTGCGGGCAAGGGGCGGATCCCAGGTGGCGGCCAGCGCGGTCGGGCTCGGCAGGGTGATCGAGGGATCCTCCGGACCCCAGTGCACGCCGCGCACGCCGATCGGACCGTCGGACATCACGACGGACGCCAGCCCGATATCCGCAACCGCGGGCAAGGACCACATGTCCTGTCCGGCAAGCAGCCGGCAACGGGTATCCAGATCCAGTGCGGCCAATGCCTTTTCGACTACTGCCTCGCGGTCGGCGCGGTGATTCGCCATATCGGTCGACTCCCTTGTTTGTCTGACGCGGGGGTATCTACCTCGAAGTATGGTTGATCTACCTAGTAGTCGGTAGGTAATGTTATCAATAAGTTATCAATCTGAACCGTCGTCGGGGCGGATCAATTGCAGGAACTTGCGCAGCAGCGCGGGCATATCGACATCATCCGGCGACAGCAACCACTGCTGCTGCAAACCATCCAGGGCTGCGATCAGTAGCACGGCGGCATCCCGGTGTGAGACGCCGTGCGGCGGATCGCCGCCCAGGTCGCGCTCCAGTAACGCCGTCAGCCGCTCCCGGGCCTGCGCGTACCGATCGACGAAGTACTCGCGCGCGGGATGATCCTCGGTGACGCTCTCGGCCGCGAGCACCGTGAACGACTGCACGATTCCGGGGCGCTCGGCATTGCGTTCCACCAGTTCGGCAAGGAAATCCAGGGTTGTCGCATGGCCCTGCGCGGTGGCGAGCAGCACGTCGAGATCGTTCTGATCGCGCAGTTCGAGCACATTCGTCAGCAGCGTCTGCTTATTGGGGAAATAGTGCAACACGCCCTGCTGGCTCAACCCGACCCGCTCCGCGACGATCGCGATGGTCGCACCCTGGTAGCCGCGTTCCGCGAAAACCTCCAGGGCTGCCTCCAGGATTGCCCGGCGTCGAACCTCGTGACCGACCCGGCCCTGGGCCCGTCTCATGTGGTGCACTCTTCTGCTGCGTCCATTGTTCGCAGACTAGCGAATTGCCATTGACGGCGGCGGTTTCGGCGCGTCTACTTTCTATCAACGCTAGCTCTAGCGTTGATAGAAATCAGAGCAAATAAATGCCTCCGGCCAGTCGATCGTCGAGCCGACGCCGACCGTCGTGAACCGTACGCCCTACACCGAACTGGTGGCGAATATCGCCGACTCGGTGCTGGCCATCCCCGGCCTGGCGGAGCCACTGATGTAGGCGCTGCTTCGATCTGTCCGCCTACGGCCTTTCGCCCAGGAATCCGGTGCGGCGCACAGCACGCGGCGCACCAGAGAGTCAGTGCGGTGCGCTGCAAAGACCTCAGTGCAGCGCGCTGCCCTGGACCCACTCGTCCCACGGCAGGCCCCAGTCGCCGTTCTGCCAGACCTGCAGCGGTGCGCCGCCGGTATTGCGGACCTCCACCACATCGCCCGGAATCGCGAAGTTGTAGAACCACTGGGCATTCGCGCCACTCAGGTTCAGGCAGCCGTGCGAGAGGTTCTGGCTGCCCTGCGCCCACACAGTGGAATCGAGCTGGTGCAGATAGATGCCGTCGGTGCTGATACGGGTGGCCCAGCCGATGGCCTCCTTGTAGCCGAGCCGGGAATTGACCGGCAGACCGTAGGTCGAGGAGTCCATGATCACCGGATTGCCCTTATCCATCACGGTGTAGATGCCCGGCTGGGTCCAGAAGGACAGCGTCTTACCCGCGATGACCTCGCTGCCACCCATGCCCATCGAGGTGGGCATGGTGCGGATCAGATTGCCGTTCTCGAAGACCTGCACCTGTTTGGTGTTGTCATCGGCGATGGAGATATGCGACGGGCCGATGGTGAAGGTGGTCTTGCTGTCCTCCTGGCCGTAGAGACCGCCGCCGAGGTCCGCGCCATAGATATTCGCCGCGACGGTCACCTTGGTGCCCGGTGCGTAGTACTGCTGCGGCCGCCAGTGCGCGTTGCGCTTGTCGAGCCAATACCAGGAACCCTCGACCGGTGGGTTGGTCGTCACCGTGAGCCGCTTCTCCGCTACGGCCTTATCCGGGACGTCCTCGTCGAAGTGTGCGACGACGACGGTGCCGACACCGAAGGTGCCGCCGTCGGTCAGCGGGGTGCCGCCGGTGGTGGTCAGATACACCTTGGTCTGGTTGTTCGGCGCCAGCGTATTGAACGTCGAGGTGGTCGGCCCGACGCGGCCGGTGATGGTGAGGCTTTCGGCGCTGATCGTGTAGGTGTGCCCGTAGCCGAGCGGTTCGGTGGGCTTCCACGCCGTCTTGTCCGGGGTGTAGATGCCCTCGATCGCGCGGCCCGCCTCATTGGTCAGGCTCACCGAGGTCAGCATGCCGTCATTCGCGGTCACCACGACCGGCGCGAGCGGATCGACATTATTGCCGCCGCCCGGAGTGATGACGATCGCCGGCGGGGGCGGTCCGACCTTGGTGGTCGGTGCTTCCGACTTCGACGAACATCCGGCGACGAGCAACGTCATCACCAATGCAAAACCCGCAGCTGCTCTCCAACGGAAGCGGCGACTCGACATGACTCTCCTGTGTTGCGCCGTGCGTTCCGTGTGGTGCACCTGCGATGTACTGGCCCGTGCCGTAGTTTACCGGCCATTTCGAGCCCACTTCGCCGCCGCGGGTGTGACCTGCGCGGACATCGGCGTCAGTTAACGCAGGGCACGCTGCTGCCGATCGTGGTCGCGACCGGCTTGCCCGCATCGGGTACGGGCTCGGCGGAGGACTTGGTCGGAGTCGCGCTGGTGGTCGGCACGAGTTCGGCGGGCATCGTGAAATCACTGCCGACGACGACGGTGATGTGGCCGGATTCGACATTCGGCGACGCGGTCGGGGTGAGGCCGAGCAGATCGCCAAGCTGCGTGGCATCGGTCTCGGCACCGATGCCGTAGGTGATCGTGGTGGTCGTGCCGTCGGCACGGGTGCCATTGGCGACCGTGCCCGCTGGATAGCCGCGTTTGGTGAGCGCGGCGGACAGTTGGGCGGCCCGGCGGGTATATCCGCTCGCATTGCGGACATCGACGATGCCGGTCGGGGTGTGCAGCGAGGTGGTCGGCGTGGTCTCGATGCCGAAGGCGGCGCGCACTTCCTTCTTGATGGCCGCCGGATCGACGATATTGACGTCCTGACCGTCGATATTGTCGTAGCGCCGCACCGGAAGCGTCCGGAATTCGACCGAGATCGAGCCCGCCGAGCCGAGGTCGCGGGCGAAGTCGAGCAGGTTCCAGCCGTCGGACAGCACGATATCGCGGTGCGCCACGTCCATGAGTCCGGAAAGCTCGCCGAAGTTGGTCAGCGTGCCGGTGTCCTTCAGCGATTTGCCGACCGAAGTGAGAAAGGCCTGCTGGCGGTGGGTGCGGTCGAGGTCGCCGTTGTCCAATCCGTGGCGTTGGCGCACGAAGGAGAGCGCGTTGGCGGCATCGAGGTGCTGCGGGCCCGCGGGAAAGACGGCACCGGAGTAGTAGCTGTCGTCGACCGCGTGGTTGAGGCACACATCGACGCCGCCGAGCTTATCGGCCAGGTCGTAGAAGCCGGCCAGCGAGATTTCGGCGAAGCGGTCGATGGGGACGCCGACCAGGTTGCGCACCGTTTGCACGATGGATGCCCGCCCCGCCTCGCGGCCCGCGCGCTCCAGGGCCACCGTGTCCTTCATGCCCGAGTTTTCCAGTTTGGTCTCGGTGGCGGCCTTCTTCAGCCCGTAGGCTTCCTTGATCTTGGCGTGGTCGTAGCCCGGAATGCCGGAGACCGCGACATAGTCGTCGCGCGGGATGGAGAAGGCCACGATCTTGTGCATATCCGCCGGAATGTGCAGCAGGATGAGCGAATTCGCGTTGTAGCCGCCGTTGTCGCCATCGCCGGCGTGCAACTGGTCCAGGATCTCCTTCGGCAAATCCTTGCCGTCCAGATCCTTGCGGGTATCCAGGCCGATCAGCAGGATATTCAAGTCGCCGCCGAGTGAGCGTGGCGCGTCCTTGCCGATCGCGTCGGTGTGGGTGAAGCCGTTATCGAATTCGGTCGTGGCCGACCAGACGAATCCAGTGCCGGACAGGACGGCGAGAGCGGCCATCGATGTCAGCACACGCATCGCGATCTTGGCCGCTTTGCGGCCGCGATGGGGTTTGGGCGCCGCTCGTCGGTGTTTGGCGTGGCGAGTCTCGGTGACTTTGGGGAGCTCGACGGTGTCGTCATCCATGGCGGCGGCCTGGGTCCCGGATCATTTTCGCCGCCTCGACTTTCGTCTCGAGTCACTCGACGCAGGGCACGTCCGGTTCATACCCGCTACCGACTAGTTGCACCGCTGATGACTGCTTGCAGGTCACTCGAAAGGGTCAACCTTTTCAGTGTTACCGACTCCCTTCCGGCCAGGCAAGAATCGGACATGTGATCTGCACAGATCAACGATCTAGTCTCTTAGGTATGGCTGCTCCCGTGTTGCTCGTTCTCGGTGCCGGACCCGGCATCGGGCTGTCCGTCGGCCGTCTTTTCGCGCGCGACGGGCATTCAGTGGTGCTGGCCTGTCGCCTCGTCACGGAGGCCGAACCGTTGGCGAACGAGTTGCTGGGCGAAGGTTTCGATGCCGAAGGCGTCGGTGTGGATCTGGCTGATCCCGCCGATATCACTCGTGTCGTGACCGCGGTGGGCGAGCGGCACGGGCGGATCGATGTGCTGCACTTCAACCCGAGCGTCTTCCGGGAGGCGGATCCGTTGCGGTTGACGGTCGCGGAGTTGATCGAGGACTTCACGATCGGCGCCGCGGCGCTGCTGCCCGCGGTGCAGGCCGCACGGCCGTTCTTCGCCGCCGGTGCCCGCGTGCTCGTGACGGGAAGCGCGGCGGCGGATAAGCCGTGGCATCGGGCGCCATCGCTCGGCGTGCAGAAGGCGGCGGTGCGCAATCTCGTCACCAGCCTGGACACCACCCTGGCACCCGAGGGTTTCCGCGCCGTCGCGGTGCAGATCAATGGGGTACTCGGGGAGGGGGCATTCACTCGGGAGCGGGTCGCCGCGGCATTGCACGCCGCAGCCGTCCGCCCCCTCGACGACTGGACACCGCATGTGTCCTATAACGGCTGATCCGCCCGGACATGCCGACCAACGACGCGCCGGCGCCGCAGTCTGCTTCGAGCCGAATGGGACTCGTGCGGCCAGCACCGTCCGCACCGCAGGATCGGCCGCCGTCGCCGTGGCGAAGGAGCAGGGATGCGGCGGCTCCAGGTAGCGACGGCTTTGGTTGCCGCACTGATGATTTCGGTGCTGCCGAATCTCGGGACGACCTCGGCCCAACCGGGCCCGGTGCGCTGCTACGTGCTGCAAGCCCGGCTGGATAGCCTGGTCCGCTTGGCTGTCGTTCCGGGTGCGCAGCTGATCGTCACCGTCGATGGCGACACGACCCAAATCAATAGTGGCGTAGGCGATATCGTGACCGGCACTGCGTTTCCAGATGACGCGCAGGTCCGGATCGCCAGCAATACCAAGACATTCGTGGCGGCCGTGGTGCTGCAGTTGGTGGGGGAGGGGCGAATTCAGCTCGACGCTCCGATCGAGCGTTATCTGCCCTATGTGGTGCGCGGCCCTGGCGGCGACGGAAATCTGATCACCGTCCGAAATCTGTTGCAGCACACCAGCGGTATTCCGGACTATCTCGTTCGATTGAATCTGCGGTCCCCCGAGGCATTACAGCAGTACCGAAGCCCGGATCAACTGATCCGAATCGGTCTGGATGCGCCCGCGCAGTTCCCGCCCGGTTCGAGATTCGGCTACTCCAATACCGATTACCTGCTGGTCGGAAAGCTGATCGAGCAGGTCACGGGACGGCCGGTAGGGGTCGAGGTGACCAACCGGATCCTGATCCCGCTGGAACTCCGCGACACCTATTGGCCGGAATTCCCACTGGAGAACGTGATTCGCGGTCCACACCCACGCGCATATCAGGTCGTCAACGGCGCCCGGGTCGACATCACCGATATCGACCCGGGCTGGGGCCTGGCCGATGGCGCGCTCGTCGCCACCGGCGCCGACTTGAACCGCTTCTTCAGCGCCCTGCTCGCCGGAGAACTGCTTCGCCCAACCGAACTCGCCGAAATGCAGCACACCATCCAGACCATGGATCCGGCCCAACCCAGCGATGCCGGCCTCGGTCTGTTCCACCGCATCAACGCCTGCGGCATCGATATCTGGAGTCACGGCGGCGCCATGGACGGATTCTTCGTCTTCGGCGGATACACCTCCGCCCGCACGATAACCATCAGCCTCAACCAACTCCCACCCCTGTTCGGCCTCGGCTACAAGCCCATCATGGATGACCTGGTAGACGCCGCTTTGTGCGGGTGAGGGGTCAGCTCTCCAGCGTGCGGTTGTGCGGCGCGGCCGACGCATTCGCGCTGAACAGGAAGGCCGACATGGCCGTGGCGACGGCTTGCGGACGGTCGAGCATGGACAGGACGTACGCGTCGTCGATCTCGACCAGTTCGCCCTTCGGCAGCAATTCGGCCAGCCTGCGGCCGTGTTCGCGCGGCATGACCTTGCCCGCGGACGACCATAGGATCAGCGCGTCGCCGGAAAAGCGTTGCAGCGCCTCGGTGTTCGCGATGAGCTCCGGCTTCGGAAACCCGGACTTCGCGTACTTCAGCAGATCCCGCCGAATCGCCTTGTCGCGCAATGCGGGCTCGGTCCAGCCGTGGACGAGAGCATCGGGCAGTGGCCGCCGTGCCATCCAGCCCATCAACAGCGGCGAACTGCGCAGCCAGCGAATTCGCAACTGCCGCAGGGCGAGCGAAATGCCGCCGGGTAGCGCTGTCGCGATGGCGACCATCTTGCCCGGCAGGCCCGGCGGGAAGTTGTCGAACGCCTCGCACGGTAACGCGATAATCCGACTGACGCGCTCATCCAACCCGTACGCGGTGAGGAACAGTCCGCCACCCCAATCGCTGTGCACCAGCGTGACATCGCGCAGGTCCAGTGCGGCGAGGAAGTCCGCGATGATCCGGTTCAGTCCGCGTAGCGACAGATCGGCATCGGGATGCATCGGTGTCGCATGCGCACCGAGCGGCAGGTCGGGCAGTACATAGCGAAAGCCGTTGGGCAGCAAGTCGATTACCTGATCCCACTGGGTGTGGTTCATCAGCAACCCGTGCAGTAGCACCACCGCGGGCCCGGTGCCGCGTTCGACGTAGTCGATTCGACCGGCGGCTATTTCGACAGTTGGCATCGGCGAACCTCCGCTAGAGTAATTGCTCTAGAGCGCATGCTCTAGTCTTACGGTGTGGATGCAGCGATGTCAACCAGGGAGCGGATCCTTACCGCCATGGCCGAGCTGATGCGCCGACAGGGCTACGGCGTGACGACCGTGAAACAGGTGAGCGAGCTGGCGCATGCGCCGATGGGCTCGTTGTATCACCACTTTCCGCAGGGTAAACAGCAGATCGCCGCCGAGGCCCTGCGTGCGGCGGGTGCGGCCTATATCCGGTTGCTGCCGCTGCTGCTGGATCCGCATGAGGATGTGCGCGCGGCAGTGTCCGCCGCCTTCACCGAGGCGGCCGAGCAGATGGAGCGGGCCGGGTGGATCAATATGTGCCCGGTCGTCACCATCGCGGGCGAGATCGCGGATAGCGAACCGGCGCTGCGCGAAGTCACAGCCGAGGTCATCGATTCGTGGGTACGCGAATGCACCGACTACTTCACCCGTCGCGGTCTGGACGCCCCCGAGGCACGCCGACTCGGCTTCGCGCTGTTGAGCACACTCGAGGGCGCGTTCATCCTCAGTCGCACCCTGCGCTCCACCGAACCGCTACGCGCGGCAGGGCAGTCGCTGGCCTTTCGCTTGGCTGGCGACCGCGTATAGCCGAGTCGAATGTTGGTCGGCGAGTGATGATTCGACTCATCTCGGCATTGCCCGCCCACTTTCGGTACGTGAGTCCACCGTGATGAGCAGTCCCCAGAGACGCCACCTGCACGCCTCGCCGCAGCTCGACCCGGTTCGGTGGGACTACTTCGGTGCGGCCGGAGTAGTCGGCGCGGCCTGGGCCGTCGTCGGCTTATCCGCGAACCGGGTGGTGCCGTCCGGAGCGAACATCGTATTGACGAAATCCACGCCGGAGGTGATCAGGACCGGCCCGCCCACCGCAATTGTGCCGATGATTCCGCCGAGGGTCGCACCGGTGATCAAGCCGGCGATGCATCCGATGGCAAGAGTGGCTACGCAGCCGAGGCCCGCGCCGATGGCGGTTCCGACGAAGCTGCCGACCGCCGTGGCCAGACTGAATTGCGTGGCGAATTCATTACGGGCGCGTTGGTCTTCGGTCATCGATGCGACCGGTTTGACGGCCAGCGGCTGCGTGATCTCGAGTCCGGCGGGTTTCTGCGGCGCCAGTGCCAGCATCGTGCCGTCCTTCTCGAGCGCCGGCTGGACCGGGATCTCGGTACCGGCGACCCGGAATCGCAGCGGCAGCGTCAGGACGACATGGCCGTCGGTGTCGGCCAGATCGACGACATCGACGACATCGGCGATATCGGCGGCCTTGCCGTCTCTATCGACCAGCGTGCCGTCCTGGTCGACCAGTCGCTTGTCGCTGCCCGCCGCGAGCTCGCTTTCCGCTGCCTTGGACAGGGTGAAGGTGCCGCCGCGCACGCTGGCGACGACAGTCTTGTCGACTAGCTTGACCGAGTAGGTGATGTCCTGCCGCGGGGGCGCGGCGATCGGCTCGGCATGCGAAACTCCGGCGCCCAAGGTCACGGCACCGATGACAAGGATCGCCGCCGCAGTGCTATCGCAAAGCTTCATTCGGTATTCCGTTCAGTCATCAGCATTTTCGCTCTTCGCAATGCCCGCGCAGGCTCGACTTTCCTGCCCGAGATACTCCCCGTGCAATGTAGTCATATGCGCGGCAAGGAGATCGAGGGGAGCCTAGCCGAGCCTGCGGTGCGAGGCCAGCGGATTCGGAACGAATATCGATGTCAGCTATGACACGGTTACTTCTTCCGGTGTGTCGACCTGCGGGGCGGGTCGGGTGCGCAGCAGTGCCAGTCCGAGTAGGGCGGCGGCGATGCTGAAGCCCGCACTGATCCAAGCGCCGGTCGACATGGCGTCGGTGAACGCTGTCTTGGCCTGTTCGACATATCCGAGTTGGAAAGCGGCGCCAATGGATTCACGCGCGGCGGCGGGCGCGTCGTCGGGCATATGCGAGGTGAACACACCCGCCAGCACGCTGCCGAGGATCGCGATGCTGATCGCCATACCGACCTGCTGCAGCGTGTCGTTCATGGCCGAGCCGACGCCAGCGTGCTCAAGTGGAATGGCGCTCATGATCGCGGCATACGCGGCCGGGCCCGCCAGACCGCCGCCGATCCCCATGACCAGCATGCTGGCCAGGACCGCGAAATATCCGGAACCGACGGCCAGGATCGCGAATGCCCCGCCCATCACCAGCAGACCGGCGACGATCAGCGTCTTATTGCTCAGCTTCTTGCCCAGCGTCGCACCCAGACCGTTGCATACCGCCGCGGCCACCGCATACGGCAGCAGCGCCAGACCCGCCTTCATTGGCCCGTAGCCGAGTACGAACTGCAGGTACTGGGTGAGCATCAGCATGATCGCGCCCATACCGAACACCATCAGCAGCAGTGTGCAGCAGGTGCCGGTGAAATCGCGATTGCGGAACACCGCCAGCGGCAGCATCGGATGAGCCGACCGGCTCTCCCAGACCACGAATGCCAGTCCCGTGACGACCGCGAGTCCGATCATCGGAACATTCCACTCGCGCTCGATGATCACGTAGACCGTCGAGGTGAGTGCGATGACGGACAGCAGCACGCCGACCAGGTCGACCGGCCGCTGTTCACCCGTGGATTCCGGCATCAGAACCAGTGCGGCGACAATCGCGAGTACTGCGACCGGGATGTTCAGTAGGAACACCGAACCCCACCAATAGTGTTGTAGCAGAAAGCCGCCCAGTGTCGGCCCGAGGACGATGCCGACCATGGAGACGGTGGACCAGGCCGCCATCGCCTTGCGCCGTTCGTCCTCGGCGAAGGTGGTCATCAGAATGGATAGGGTCGATGGCATCAGCAGCGAACCACCGACACCCATGAGCGCGCGGGCGCCGATCACCTCCCACGGCTCGGTCGCCAAGACGGCCGCGAGGGATGCCGCGCCGAACAGTGCCAGTCCCAGCACCAGCATGCGTCGTCGGCCGAACCGGTCGGACAGGCTGCCCGCGGTGAGCAACAGTCCGGCGAAGACGAGGACGTAGGCGTCGAGGATCCACTGCACATCCGACGGTGTCGCGTCGAGTTCCCGGATCAGGGACGGAATGGCGATATTGAGTACGGTGCCGTCGATCATCAGTACCAGCAGCGACAGACAGAGGACTCCCAGAATCCACCAACGGCGAGGATCTCGTACAACGTTCGATTCCATTCGAACACCGTACGATAGGATCGCACAATGTGCGAGAGAATTATGCTGATCGAGTGATAAAGCAGCAGTTCTCCTCGGTGTGGACTCGCGAGCCGCGCCAGCCGAAGACGGCCGGACTGCGCCGCGACCAGATCGTCGCCGCCGCACTCGAAGTTCTCGATACCGAAGGCCTCGGCGCACTGAGCATGCGCAAGCTGGGCGCCAAGCTCAATGTCGGCGCGACCAGTCTCTACTGGCATGTCGCGAATAAGGATGAACTGCTCGAACTTGCACTCGACGAGATCTGGGGTCTGGTCCACATCCCGGATCCGGACCAGACGCCGTGGCGCGAGGTTGCGACGACCTTCTCCTACAACTTCCGGCTTACCATGCTCGAGCACCGCTGGGTGGCCACCCTGATCGGCTCTCTGCCGAGCGTCGGCCCGAATGCCTTCGTGCTCACCGACCGACTGCGCCGCACCTTCATCAGTGCCGGATTCACCGGCGTCGATATCTATCTCGCGAGTAGCGCACTGATGAGTTATGTACTCGGGCAGGTCGTTCCGGAGGTCACCGCGGCGAAGGCATTCGGTGACGAGGGTTTCGATACCGAGATGCTGCTCGACGCCATGGATTCACTCGCTGCCGACTATCCGGAGATGCTCGCGGAATACCGCAAGGCGCTACCCGCCGATTCTCGGACCGCCCGCGCGATGGCATTCGATTTCGGGCTGCTCTGCGTGCTGGACGGCCTGGAGTCGCGGCTACGCAAATGACCCGGTAGCGGCTTGGGTGGATGCTCGGGAATAGTTGACGTCACCGCCCTGTTGGTTGCCATATCCACCAAATGGGTGTCACACTTTGCGAGAGGAGGCGGCGTGCGGTTCGGAATTTTCACCGTGGGCGATGTCACGGTCGACCCGACGACCGCCGTCGTCGACCCGGCCGATCGCCGGAATCGACCGTGCCGCGGTGGAGTTCGCCGCCGTGACCCAATCCCTCGGTGCAACGGCGCACCGGTCCGGTAGTGCCAGAACTGAATACCCGTTTCACAACCAAGTAATTGAAATATCAACTATATGAGGAGACCGACAATGTCGACCACCACCGCCAAGGACCTGACCGCAGGCACCTGGGTCATCGATCCCGCCCACTCCACCCTCGGATTCACCGTGCGCCACCTGATGGTCAGCAAGGTCCGCGGTCGTTTCGCCGACTTCTCCGGCAAGCTGGTCATCAATGAAGACGGCACCGCCTCGGCCGAGGCCGAGATCCTGGTCGAGTCGGTGACCACCGACAACGAGCAGCGCGACGCCCACCTGCGCACCGCGGACTTCTTCCACGCCGCTGACTTCCCGGTGGCCACCTTCAAGTCGACCGGATTCCGCGTCAATGGCGAGGACTTCGTCGTCGACGGTGAGTTCACCATCCGCGGCACCACCCGCCCGGTCTCCCTCGATGTCGAATTCCTCGGCGTCAACCCGGGCATGGGCCAGGGCCCGGTGGCCGGTTTCGAGGCCAAGACCGTCATCAACCGCCGCGACTTCGGCATCACCATCGATATGCCGCTCCCCGATGGCGGCGCAGTGATCGGCGACAAGATCACCCTCACCTTGGAGATCGAGGTCGGCCTCCAGGCCTGATCGGCACCGGTGCAGTGCCGCGACGCTGCCTGGGGGCAGCGACCGGGCGGCTGTGCTTACCCACCTCGGCTCCGCCGGCTGCCGTCCCCCGCGCTTACGCTGAATTCCATGTCCGCACTATTCGATGCATCCGCTGTCGAGCGGTTGTCCAGGCTGCTGGCGGGGCGGGTCGCGGTGCTGACCGGCGCCGGGGTGTCCACGGACAGTGGGATTCCGGATTATCGAGGGCCTGGGTCGCCGGAGCGGACGCCGATGACGTATCAGCAGTTCGTGGGGGATGCGGCGTTTCGGCAGCGGTATTGGGCGCGCAACCATATCGGTTGGCGGGCCATGGACGGGTCACGGCCGAATGCGGCGCATCGGGCGTTGGCACGGTTGGAGCGCGCGGGCATTGTGTCCGGATTGATTACGCAGAATGTCGATCTGCTGCATACGAAGGCGGGGCACCGCCGGGTCATCGATCTACACGGAACGTATGCGCGCGTGCGGTGCCTCGGCTGCGAGGCGCTGATCTCCCGGATGACCTTGGCCGAGCGGTTGGAGGCGGCCAATCCGGGTCTCGCGGCGTCGGCGACGGCGACCGGGGTGGAGGTGGCGCCCGATGCGGATGCGGTGGTGGCCGATACCGCTAGTTTTCGGATGGTGGACTGCGCACGCTGCGGCGGGATGCTCAAACCGGACATTGTGTACTTCGGGGAGAACGTCCCCAAGCAGCGCGTGGCCGCCGCATTCGAGTTGGTCGAGTCGACGGACGCGCTATTGGTGGCGGGATCGTCGTTGACGGTGATGTCCGGGCTGCGGTTCGTGCGATATGCGGCGAAACAGGGCAAGCCGGTCGCCATCGTGAACCGCGGCCGGACGCGGGGCGATGAACTCGCCACGCTCACCGTCGATGCCGGGTGCGCGCAGGTGCTGACCGCAGTGGCCGATTCTTTGGCTCCGACGCGGGCCGAGACACTCGGCGCAACAGCCTGAGACCCTCGGGGTTGACCGGCTCAGCCGAAGTGGCACACATAGTGCACCGTCGAAACCACTTCGATCTCGAATGAGCTATTGCCCGGCACCTCGAACGATTCGCCGCTGCGATAGGTCACGGCTTCGGTCTCGCCCGCCCGGGTGACCGTGCACTCGCCCTGGATCAGCTCCATGATCTCCGGCTCGACCGTATTGAACGTCAGAGTGGACGGCAGGATGACACCGACCGACTTCGCGGTGCCATCGGCCAGCTCGATGCTGTGGCTGATGCACTTGCCGTCGAAGTACACATTGGCCTGCTTGGCCACACTGACGTTCTCGAACCGCGTCATGATCTCTTTCCCAACGTGTTGGAGTTGCCGCCGTCAGCGTACGTGACCACGGCCGACCGCTCGGACGGGTGGCCGGTGGGTGCGTTAGCGTCGCTGTCATGCGGCTTCACGTGGGATGTGCGATGTGGACGCACGCGGCATGGCAGGAATATCAACCGGTTCCGGCCGAGCGGTTGCGGCACTATGCCTCGTGGTGCACTGCGGTGGAAGGCAATACGACGTTCTACGCGACGCCGACGCGCAACACGGTGGAGTCATGGGCGAAGCAGACCGATCCCGACTTTCGATTCGTCATCAAGCTGCCCAAGCCGATCACGCACGAGCGCAGGCTGCACGGCGCGGAGCCGGAACTGCGCGCCTTCCTGGATGCGATGGAGCCGCTCGGCCCGCGCATCCATGCGCTGTGGGTCCAGTTGCCTGGCTCATTCGGGCCGACCGAGCTCGGGACGCTGGCCGGATTCCTGCGCACATTGCCCGGCTCGTATCGATCCGCCGTCGAGGTCCGGCATCCGGCATTCTTCGAAAATGACAGCGCCGCACGGCAATTGGAGCAGATGCTCGCGCGCGTTGGCGCCGAATGGGTGCCCTTCGACACCAAGGTGCTTTTCGACGGACTCGCGGAGAGCGCCGCGGAGGCCGAGGCGCGGGCGAAGAAACCACGGGTGCCGCGCCGCACCCGAGCGCTCACGGAGTACCCGATCGTCCGCTATCACGGGCGCGATTCGGCCGAGCACACGATTGCCGGCTGGCAGCCGTGGCTCGAGATCGTCAGCGCATGGCTGCGCGAGGGCCGCTCACCCACGGTTTTCATTCACACCCCGGACAATGCCTCCGCGCTACACCTCGCCCGCCGCTTCCACGACGAGGTCCGCGCCTGCCTGCCCGAACTCGAGCCGCTGCCCGAACCCATCCCGACCGAACCGATGACTTTATTCTGAAATATCTCGAATAAATAACAATCCCGAATGCGCGTTCGGTTAAAATGCCAGGTGTTGCCGCATTAGTGCCGAGCACGCCGATGGAGGAAACCGATGAGTCACGCCACCGCGCACTCCACATCCTGCACCCTGCGTGGCGGGGCGGGCACGCTGGCCGCCTGGGAATCCGCGCCGCCGCATGGCGTCGAGGTGCACGGCACGGTGCTACTGGTCCCCGGCTTCACCGGCTCCAAAGAAGACTTCGAGCCCATGCTGCCGATACTGTCCGCAGCCGGATTCCGTTGTGTCGCTTACGATCAGCGCGGACAATGGCAGTCCGACGGTCCCGATGACGTATCGGGATACACCATGGCCGATTTCGCCGATGACCTGGTTCTCGTTGTCGACCAGATCTCGGACCGCACTCCTGTTCACCTAGTGGGCTATTCATTCGGCGGCTACGTCGCGCGCGCTGCTCTTGCCACCCATCCGGACCGCTTCCGCAGCCTCACCCTGCTCGCCTCCGGCCCGTCGGCGACCTCCGATATCACCTTCGCGCCACCGCAATTGGTCGCCCAACTCATCGAAAGCGGTGGCCAGCAAGCGCTGTGGGAGCAGCTGCGGCAGAGTTTTGCGGCACTGGTCCCACCCGCCGAACTCGAATTCCTGCGGAACCGCTTCTTTACGACCAAGAAGGCCAATATGGTCGGCATCATGCGAGCCATGGAAGGCCCGACCGACTACACCGCCGCCCTGCGCGCGATCGGCCTGCCGATCCTGCTCGCCTACCGCAACTCCGGCGATCTCTGGCCGCCGAGCGTTCATGAACGCTATGCCGAGGAATTGGACGCGCGCACCGCGGTTTACGAGGGTGTCGGCCATCTACCGGACGCCGAGCTCCCGGCCCGCGTCTGCGCCGACCTGGTCGCCTTCTGGACCGATGTGGCTCGGCACTGAATGGCCCGGTGCGACGTAGGCGTAATCAAGATCAGGTGGCAGCGGCCGAGAGGCCGCCGCCACCGGTTCCACCTGATCTCGAGTCGGGCTCAGTGGCCGCGGGCGATCCAGTCGGCCAGTGCGGGTTTTTCGGCGCCGATGGTGGTGCCGTCGCCGTGGCCGGTGTGGACGGTCGTATCCGCCGGAAGGGTCAGGAGTCGGTCTCGGATGGAATCGATGATGGTGCCGAAGTCGGAGAACGAGCGGCCGGTGGCGCCGGGGCCGCCGTTGAACAGGGTGTCGCCGGTGAAAAGGGCGGTGGCCTCGGGCAGGTGCAGGGAGACCGAGCCGGGGGAGTGGCCGGGGGTGTGCAGGACTTCGATATCGGTGCCCGCCACGGTGATTCGCTGCGTGTCGGCCAGTGATTCGTAGTTGACGTCGGGGTGGGTCATGCGCCAGAGCGGATCGTCGCTCGGATGCAGCAGGATCGGGGCGTCGAGGCGATTCGCGAGTTCCGGTGCGACGGTGATGTGGTCGTTGTGACCGTGGGTGCAGACGACCGCACGGACATTGCGATTGCCGACGGCCTCGATGATCGCGCGCGCATCATGCGCCGCGTCCACGATGACCACCTCGGCATCGTCGCCGATCAACCACACATTGTTGTCGACATCCCAGGTACCGCCGTCGAGTGCGAAGGTGCCGGAGGTGACGATCCGGTCGATGCGCAGGCTCACCAGACCACCACCGAACGTAGTACCGCACCGGCATGCATTGCGGAGAAGGCCTTTTCGACCTGGTCCAGGGCGATGCGCTCGGTGACGAAGCGTTCCAAGGGAAGTCGGCCCTGCCGGTACAGATCGACCAGCATCGGGAAATCGCGTTCGGGCAGGCTGTCGCCGTACCAGGAGGATTTCAGCGCGCCGCCATGGGAGAACAGGTCGATCAGCGGCATATCGATGGTCATATCCGGGGTCGGGACGCCGACCAGCACGACGGTGCCCGCCAGGTCGCGTCCGTAGAAGGCCTGCTTCCAGGTTTCCGGGCGGCCGACCGCGTCGATGACCACATCCGCGCCGAAGCCGTCGGTGTATGCCTGGATTTGCTCGACGACATCGGTTTCGGTCGCGTCGATCGTGTGAGTGGCGCCGAATTCCGTTGCCCAGCTGAGCTTCTCGGGATCGCGGTCGATCGCGATAATGGTCCGCGCGCCCGCTAGTCGCGCACCCGCGATGGCGGCATCGCCGACACCGCCGCAGCCGATGACCGCGACGGTATCGCCGCGTGACACATTGCCGGTATTCATCGCCGCGCCGATACCCGCCATGACGCCGCAGCCGAGCAGTCCGACGACGGCCGGGTCGGCATCCGGGTCGACCTTGGTGCACTGACCCTCATGCACCAGCGTCTTATCCGCGAATGCGCCGATGCCGAGGGCGGGGCTGAGTTCGGTGCCATCGGTGAGGGTCATCTTCTTGCTGGCATTGTGGCTGGCAAAGCAGTACCACGGGCGGCCGCGTTTACACGCGCGACATTCACCGCAGACCGCGCGCCAGTTCAAGATGACGAAATCGCCCTCCGCAACATGGGCTACCGCATCCCCGACGGTCTCCACGATGCCCGCGGCCTCGTGCCCGAGCAGAAACGGGAATTCGTCGTTGATACCGCCCTCGCGGTAGTGCAGATCGGTGTGGCATACCCCGCAGGACTGGATGCGAACCACCACATCGTGCGGCCCGGGATCCGGGATCACGATATCGACGAGTTCGACCGGTGCGCCCTTGCTCCGGGCGATCACGCCACGCACGGTTTCGGACACGAATCCTCCTAGGAGCTAGAGATGTCGCCGAGTGCCAATACAAGTATTGAGGCATATGCCGTATCCACTCGCGCTAAAGCCTAGGAGAGTGACTGTGGCGAGCGGAAACCGCCAGCGATTTCCGGACCGTTCATCCACCTGATGGAGATCTCGCCCACGCCGGAATGAGCAGGTGGTGACCGTTCGGCGGTGCGGTTTGGTGCCCGATGCGGGCCATCTGGCGAGGTATCAGAGATCGTCGGGCAGTATGCGAAAGGTCCTGTGCTGAGTGAGCGGCGTCAGAACTCGGAAGTCGCGCCGGTCGAGGGTGAGGACAGCGTTGGTTTCGTAGTCGGCGGCTAACGCGACGATGACGGCGTCGGCGAGGTCGAGACGCAACGACGGGTACAGCCTGCGGACGGCGTTCGCCTGGTCGAGTACGTCGGGCGTCACCGTCGCAATCTCGAAGTGTTGGGTGCGTGCTTGTGCGGTGAGGTCCTCGATCATGTTGATGGAGACCTGGCGTCCGACGGCCCGGCGGGCGACGTGGTCGAGTTCAGCGAGCGCAAGGGGCGAGAGCACGACCAAACCCGCTGCTTCGAGAACGTGAAACGCGCCGTCACTGTCTGGTGACGAGGTATCAAACGCGGCGATCAGGCCGGAGGTGTCGGCAATGACAATCCCGGGGCCTTCGATGCCGAGCGTCATGGATGTTCTGTGTCGCGGCCGAAGTCATCGGCGAGGTAATCGTCGACGCGTTCGGCCAGCGTGGGATCGCCGCTTGCGAATCGTCTCAGCCGCAGCGGCTCCGATCGACGTTGCACGCGGAGGGCTGCCAGATGGATCGCATTGCGGATGATCTCGGCCTCGCTGACGTTGCTTCGTGCCGCCGCCTCTTTGATGACAGCCAGATCGCTGGCTTCCGCGTAGACCATAGTGCGTTTGAGAGCCATATGAGTATTGTGTCATATATGTCAGCGTGGGTGTCGTAGATCCGTGGTCGCGCCGAATCCGAGTGCGAAGGTTAAGACGTCAGGTACCCAATCCGTCGGCGAGAACCGGCCATGAATCCTTCAGTGCGCGTTCCCAATACCCCCAGGAGTGGGTGCCGGTGGGTTCGAGGTCGTAGGTGGCGGGAATACCGAGTTCATGCAACCTGCCCCGCAGGTTGCGCGTGCACCAGGCCGTGGCGCCCTCGATCGCACCACCCATCGTCACCTGGAGGGGCAGCCCGCCCTCTGCCCAACTCTGGGTATGCGGATCGGTGGGATTGTCATACGGCCCGGGCAATCCGCTCCCCGCCGACAGATACAAATTCAGGCCACGCAGGCCTTCGGCATTGACATACGGATCATTCGCCGCCCACATCGGATCCTGCTCCGAACCATACAGATTCACCGGATCGCCACCACCCTTGCGCACCGACAGCCCGACGAACGCCTGCCCGACCGGATCGCTGATCTGCGCGCACCCACTGAATGCGCCCACCGACTTGTACAGCCCAGGACGTGAAATCGCGAGCGAAAGCACCGACGTACCCGAGGTGGAGATCCCCGCAATGGCATTGCGCCCATTGGTGCCCAATGCGGCATCGATCAACGGCGGCAATTCCTGGGTCAAATACGTCTGCCACTTATTGACCCCCAGCACCGGATCCGCTGCCCGCCAATCGGCGTAATAGCTGTATGCCCCGCCGAGCGGCTGCACCACATTGACATTCTTATCCGCGAAAAATCTCATGACATCGGTCTTCGTGGTCCACGTCGCCCCATCGACCCCACCATCGACCCCGGCCAGCAGATACAACGTCGGCCGCGGCACCCTGCTATCCGCAGGGCGCTGCACCTCCACCGAAAACTCTTTCCCCATCGCCCCCGAATATGTCGTCAACGTGAGACGCCGATCATCCCGAATCTGGACCCCGGTAATCCTCGAACCATCCCCGGTCACCACCGATCCCGGTTCCGGAGGTGCCGCGTTCGAACCAGGTCCGGCCAGCACGGATCCAGTCCCGAGCACAACCACGGCGGCGACAACCGAGGCCACGCGAAGACCACCAACACCCATAGCTACCAACCTCTCCCGGCTCGGTCTCTCCGAAGTCGCACGCCCGTCTGCGACAGTAGCTGGACTGCGGGTCGTCCGCCTCGCCATGAACGGCTCGGCCGCAGGCGTTCTCGCGCTGCGATCCAGCATCCGCACCAACTGACGAGTCGGCGTGGCCGTTCGCTCGGCGCTGCTCCGCTCGGCGCAGAACTCATTCGCGCCCGCGGGTTGTGCCGCGGATCACCGGCTGCCGCCGTGTTGATATAGAACGATCCCTCTAATATGAGGATATGGCCAATCGAGACGTAGTCGAGAAGTTCTACAAAGCAACGCAATCCGGAGACGCCGTCGCCATCCTCGACGCATTGCATCCGCGCTTCCAGGGGTGGGTGGCCCCCGGTATGCCCAGCGTGACCGTCACGCAGGCGCACAGCCCGCAAGCGGTGCTCGCGGGCATCTGGCAGCCGGTATTCCGCGAATACGAGATCGCGCCCTTCGCCGAGGAATGGTTCGACGCCTATCCGGACACTGTCATCGTGACCGGCCACTACCGCGGCACCGCGCGCGCCACCGGCAAGCATGTGGCCGCCGAATTCGCCCACATCTGGCATATCGCCGACGGAAAGCTGTTCGCCCTGCATCAATACACCGACACCTGGCACTGGCATGAGGCACTGTCGGACGCGGCCTGAACGCGCCCGACAGCGGCCGTCCTCGAGGACGATGGCCGCATGTCGACTGATCTCGCCGCATTCGTTCGCGGCCTGCCCGAGGCTGAGCTGGAGGCGGAGGTCAACTTCTCTGTCCTGTAGGAGCTTTGGCCCCGCGTCCGGACGTGGGTTGGCCACGTCGTCGGCAGCGTGACCCACTGCCCAGCTGCCGCGCCGCGTGCGGCGATGTTGCGGGCTGGGCTCACGTCAGCATGTTCAGCGAAACCGCATGACGCGGAGTGATCGATACACCTGAATGTGTTGGCACCTCTTGAACGAACCGACTGGTTGGGCGTCTGCTGATGGCAAGCAGCCGCAGCGAATCCGGGCCGGTGAACCTTACGTTCCTCGCAGCGTGGGCGGCGTTCCGGAGCACCGAATCGTCGTTGAATCGAAACTTCGGACGTGTGTGTCGCGCGCGGCACGCCGCATGACGACCCACCGGCGGCGAATTGATAGTTTCGCTGGCAACGGTGGATCGACTATGAATGTCTGGTGTCGTTCCCACGCGTGATCATTTGTCTGCAATCGAATCTCTCCCGCTGGGAGTCGAATTGACCATCGAGCATCATCCCGTCGAGGACGAGGTCGGACAGCTCGCGAGAAGGGTCGAGCGGGCCCGGGGCCGACTCGCCTACCAGTTCGATCCCGCGCTGACAGAGGCGCTCTCCGAGGATGAACTAGTCGCCGAGCGTGAGCTCGCGGAAAAGATTCGCGGCGAGGATCGCGCGCAGCGATGGAAACAGGTCCAGGCCGCGGCCGCCGCGGCCGACCGCGCCAGGCAGACCACCGAAGCGATCGAGAAGGCCGACATCAGAGATCTACTGGTAGCCCGCAAGGCAATTGCGGCACAGCGGCGGGAGTCGAGCCCGCACGCCAAATTGGCGTCGCTGTACCGGCACCGCGGATGGTCACTGCGCGCGCTCGCGGGCGTGGTGGCGGCGGGCATGCTGTGGTCCGCGGTCAATGTGCAACACAACATCGCGCCGGGTGGGCCGGGCGATCCGCTGTACTGGTTCAGCTATCTCATCGAGGCGATGATCAGCGTCTGCTTGATCATCATCATGGTCGGCACCAATAAGGTCGCCGAGTGGGGCGTGATCGACAATCGCCGACAGGTCGCCGCGGCCGAAATTGCCCTGCTGACACTGACTGTCACGCTCAATACCTACCCGTATCTGCGTGACGGGGAATGGTACGAGTCCGGTGTGCATGCGGTCGCGCCAGTGATGATCGGTGTCGCCCTGCTCATCCACGACGCGGCGAGCGCACGCTACGGCTTGGCCATCTACCGGGCCACCGAGCAGGTCCGCGAATTGCCCGATCCGGCCGAACAACTCAAGCGGACGATGCCATCGATCGCGTCCTATCGCGCGAACACCCAGGCCGCCCTGGTGGCGCCGGGGGCGGAGAAGGAGTCCGCGGAACACGAGGCGCTGGCCACCGCCGAAGCTGCGGAACAAGACGCCGAGCTGGAAGTCGACGCGATCGTGGAGGTCGAAGAGGTCACCGTCGAGGAGTCGGTCGACGGGGAAAACCCTGTAGCGCAAGATGTCTCGGACGCACCCGAGAAGCATCGCGCGCCGACCAACGGCCAGGCGCCGGACAATGCGGCGCCCGAGCGACGGCCCGCGCCCGCGAAGACCGAGCCCCGTCCGGCGGTCGTCAAGGAGCCGGCCGCGCCGGTGGCCGCAAAGCCGGTGATCGCGAAGAACAACCCGTTCGCACCGGCCGATCCGGAGCCGATCACCGCGGACGAGACCAAGCCGGTCGCGAAGGTCGAGACCCCACCGCCGCCGGCCAAGGCGCCCGCGCGCAAGGCGGCCGCGGCCAGCACGGAAAACCCGGCCGCGGAGAGCAAATCGGTTGTGTCAGCACTGCGAAGGGGTAATGGTTCGGCTGCGGCGACGGCGCGCAAGCCCAGTTCGCTCGAGGGCAGGAAGGACAGCAGGACAACCGAGAACGCGAACGCGCGCGCCAAGGGCAACGCATCCGCCGAGCCGGATTCGCACCTGCAGGTGGTTCGCACGCCCGATATCCACGACACCGGACAGTTCCGCATCGCCGAGATGCTCGAACAAGAACTCGCCGAACTACAGGCGGAGCGCAGGCGGGCCAGGGCCAGCAGGCAACGATGATCCAGCAGCTTGCTTGCCCCGGTGCTTCGGGGGCATGATGCAGGCTCGGGTCATTACGTACGTTGAAATTGGCTATCGCCGTAGTGCAGCTGGTGCGGGATGAAGGGATGGATCGGTCCAGTCATGAGGTCTTATCACCCAGCAGGATCCTTTACCGCCAATCCTGTGACGGTATTGCCTCGGTCGTAGCGGATCGGTGCGAGACACCCGGAAGCTGGAGTTTCCGCGTACGGGACCAGCGATATACCTGCTCGCCGGGAGCGCCGTGCTGTCGGCGATCCTGCTCTTCACCACCATCGATCCCTTCCTGGACAAGGGCGGATTCCTGGTTGGTGGCCTCGATGTGCACATCTATCGGGACGGTGCGTTCCGCATCGTGCACGGTCTGCCGCTGTACACCGAACCGACCATGCGCGACCTGCTGTACACCTACACGCCGTTCTCCACTATCGCGTTCGTGCCGATTTACCTGGTGCCGTGGGGGTACGTGACGAACACCTGGCTGGTGTTCAATCTCTCGGTACTCATCGCCTGTGTGCTGCTCAGCTGGCGGCTGCTGGGCTATCGGATCACGACTCGGCTGGTGGTGGTCAGCGTGCTGATCGCGGCTACCTTGGCATTCATCGAGCCGGTCCGCCAGACGCTCTACTTCGGGCAGATCAACCTGGTGTTGATGCTGCTGGTGCTGTTGGACGCGCTGCGCGCGGAACGAAGCAAGCTGCTCGGCATCGGCGTCGGACTCGCGGCGGGTATCAAACTCACCCCGATCTACTTCGTCGCCTACCTCGCCGCCCTGCGGCAGTGGCGCTCGGCGGTTACCGCATGCGTCACCTTCCTCTCCTCGTTCGCCTTCGCCTGGGTGATCCTGCCCACCGATTCCCGGCAGTACTGGACCTCGACGTTCTTCCAGTCCAACCGGATCGCCGGGGACAACCACCCGGCCAACCAGTCCATCCGTGGCGTCATCGCGCATCTGCTCGGTGGGCCCGCGCCGATGTGGTTGTGGGTGCTCATCGCGGGCTCGGTCGCGGTCGCCAGCCTGATCGTCACGTCGGCGCTGTATCAGCGGGGTGAGCGGCTGCTGTCGGTCACTCTGGCCGGTCTCACCGCGTGCGCGGTGTCGCCGTTCTCCTGGGGACACCACTGGGTGTGGTTCGTGCCGCTGTTCGTCTTCCTCGTGCACAAGGGGCTGGACAACTGGCGCTGGTGGGTGGCGGCGGCGGTGCTGTTCACCGTGACCGCCTCGTGGAGCTACCACTGGAGCAAGACGTGGGTGTCGGTCGGGGTGTTCCTGCTGCCGCCGTGGTGGCCGGTCACCAAGGTACTGATCAACGGCTACGTCATCGAATTCCTCATCGTCCTGATCGCGGCGTGGATACACCTGCGCAGGGACGGCTGGTCGGCCCTGGGCGAGCGCTCGGCCGAACGCTCGATCCGATTCCCGCTGGCGCGCCGGCACGATCCGGAGTCCCCTTCGTGCCCAACCTCTGCCCCTGACCAACGCCGGAAACCGTTGGCGGACAAGGTGGTCTGACGTACATGGCGAGGAGGAACTGTCCGCGTAACGCATCGGGCGGCCGTCGTTCTCGTGGCCTTGTAATGTGATCACACCGTCGGTGGCAGCGCCCGAGAATGCCGCGCAACTGCGGAATCCGGCCGCGCGGATCGCACCGGCCGGATTCGCATCCGGCACCTCGGTCGACACTGTCGGCTATCCCATCTCGGGAACGAGCCTGGATCAGGCTTATGGCCCGCTGGGTGTGGCGGCGCTGCTGCTGGAGATCGGGCCGCGCGATGCGGACTGCAACGGATTCTTCCCCGAATACTCGTGTGTGGATTGATTGCTGCGGCCACAGATCAGACAGGCGTTCAGCGTGGCGGCGCGGACCGCCGCCGCACCGTATCGTCAATAGATCTAACGCCTTTGCGATCTCTTTACCTGCGGATTTCCTTCGGTTTCCACCCGAAATCGACCTCTTGCCGGGCACGTCGGCCGGGGTTACGGTTGCTGTCTGCGTCGCGAAACAACCGGTCACCAACGGGTTGCTGAAGTCGCACGAACATATCGCTCGACCGGGCTGGAGGTTTACCGCCATGACGAAGAAGAGGGCTCAGCCTAATCCGATGTTCGCGGTGACCATGGTCAATGCCATCCATCAGGATGTCGATGGTTATGGGGACAGGTGGGTGGCCACCGTCGACCACGGGAATATGCGCGCCGACTGGATCGCCAACGCGGTCGCCAAGGACGCGCGTACCGTCCGGATCTGGTGCGATGACTGCGGGAACAGCGTCCATCTGTGTGCGGAAATCCGGGGTTACCTGCCCGCGGACGTGCGCAAGGCGCTGGCCGACGCCTGGGAGCACTACCACCCGACGCACCACGCCTCGTAGCCGTTCAGTCGCAAACCTACGCGTTTGTCCAACTCGGAAGGGGGACAAGCGGGTTCGCGCGCGAGCACTGCTTTGGTCGACGATTCGCCGACCCATTGGGTATCCCATTTGCTGCTGATGCATTTCGACGACGAGGTGCCTGGGCCACCCAGGCTCCCGCAGCCGCTTGGACGGCACCTTTGGAGCCTGAGCGCGTCCCGCGCACCGATTCGGCGGCGCGCCCGTTTTCGCGCGATTTCGTGCGCGGCGTAGGAAACCGTGGGCGGCGTGCGGGCGGGGCGCGAGTAGGTGCGCCCCATCATGGGCTGGTGCCGAAGTCCTGGAGGGCGTGGGTGACGATGGCGTCCAGGCGGGCGTGGTGGGCGCCCTTCCAGTAGGTGCGGCCGCAGTCCAGGCATTGGGCGAAGGCGTTGTAGGTGCGTTCGGTGTCGCTGGGTAGGTGGCCGCGCAGGGTTTGTTTCTCGGCAATGCGGAGTGGGCCGTTGCAGGCGGTGCAGCGGGTCCATGGGGCCAGGGGTGGTGCGAAACGAGAGAGGACGTCGTCGAGCTGTTCGGCCGGGCGGTGGCTGTAAATGTATGCGCCCGCGAAGATTTCGCGGCGACGCAGCAGGCCGCGATCGCGGGAGAGCAGGATCCGATGTTCGGTCGCCGAACGCGTCGCGAGGGCGGCGTCACCGATATCCGGATTCTCGTAGGAGGTGTCCACACCGAGCAACCGCAGTCGCCGCGCCAGGGTACCGAGATGGATATCCAGCAGGAATCGCATCGGTTCCGCGAATCGTTGTGGGCGCACAACGGCGCGCACCGATACCACCGCGCCGTCGGCGGGCAGATGCGCCGGGCTCATCGACCGACCGTCGACCAGCAGCTCGCCGACCTCGGTGAGCGGTACGCCGAGCGATTCCACGATATGTCCGAGCGTCGACACGCTGTCGATCGGCACGGCGCAGGGACCGTGCCGCTGTGCGGCCGCGACGAACAGCCGCAATTCGGGCGCGAAATCGATCGTGATCTGCGCGGTGGTCACGCGGCCAGCATGCCAGGGCATGCGGTCCGGCGACCACCCGGATTTACAGCGCCCAGGGTTGGGCGCGGCGTCGGACCGGCGGCTCCGCGTTGGCCATGGCCTCGAGGTCCTCGAGGAATTTGTCGATGCTGTCGGCCGCCACGTGGGTGGCGCTGATCTCGTAGCGGACCTTCTCCTCGGTGCTGTCCATCACCGTGGTGATGAGCTCCTCCTTCAGATCGCGGATGAGCTGAGTGCGCATCTGCGCGATCTGATCGCGGCCCTGGCTACGCACCCGGGCGACCTCGGCATCGGCGAATTCGCGCATCTTGGCGATGATGCGCTCGGCGTCGGCGCGCGCGTCCTCGCGAATGTGCTCTAGTTCGGCCTGGGCGTCGGTGACCGCGTTGTCATAGGATCGTTTGGCCTCGACGAGGCGGTCCGCCGCCTGCTGGTTCTCCTCGATCTGTTTCTGAATATTGTTCTGCGCCTTCGTCATCAGCCGTTTGACCGGCGGTGCCACATATTTGACGATGACGAAGATGATGACCGCGAAACCGAAGAGCTGGCTGAAAAAGATCGGCCAGTCGAAGGTGATGTGGAAGATGCCCGAGTCCTCGGACTGGGCTGCGCGGATGGCCCCTTCGGCAAGAATGCCGCTGTTGAGGTTCATTGGCTACGCTCGTTCTGACTGATGGCCGGCGCTGAAGCCGGCGTGCCGATCCTTGATGCCGAGCACACGATCGGCCAATGTCTCGGCGAGCGGTTCGACAGCCTCACGCAGCTCAGCGGCCACCTGGTCCGCCTGGGCCCGCAGTTCCGTCGCGGATTCCGCGACGATCCTGTCGGCCTCCTCCTGCGCCTCACTTCGCAACTGCTCGAGGATGATTCGGCCCTCGTGCCTTGCCTGGTTCCTGATCCCGACCGCTTCACTGCGCGCCTGCGCGACGGCCGCCTGATATTTCGCTTCGGCGTCGGCGAACAAGGCTTTGGCTTCCTTGTTGTCGACCGCGGTCTCCGCGACTCTCGCCTCGCGTTCCGCCAATACCTTGCGTATCGGCGGAACGACGAACAGCCACATGACCCCGAGCACGATCAGGAAGATCAACAGCTCGGCGAAGAATGTGCCGTTGGGAATGAGGAAGTTCCCCTCGGCAACAACATCCGTTCGCGGAGTCATACTGAATTACTTACCTGGAGTAGCGAATACGAAAAGCGCCATGAACGCTAGATTGATGAAGTACGCCGCCTCGACCAGACCAACGGTCAGGAAGAAGTTACCGCGGAGGCGACCCTCGGCTTCCGGCTGACGGGCAACGCCGTTGATCAACGCGGCGCCGGCGAGTCCGTCACCGATTCCCGCGCCGATGGCGCCACCGCCCATAATAATGCCGCCGCCGATGAGCGCGCCCTGGACGATGGCCGCCGTGGTTGCGTCTGCCATTTTTCACTTCCTGTTCTCTACGGAGCTCGATCGGCGGCGCCGATCTTTTGTTGTTTCGAGCGACCCGACAGCGGCCGCCGGGCTAGTGTTCGTCCTCCAGCGACATCGACTGGCTGAAGTAGAGGACGGTCAACAGCGAGAAGATGAATGCCTGGATCGCCCCGACGAACAGATCGAAGAGTTTCCAGATGGCATTCGGTCCCCAGCTGATCCAGAACGGGAACAGCGCGATCACCGAGACCATAACGCCGCCCGCGAACATGTTGCCGAACAATCGCAGCGACAGTGAGAGCGGTTTGGCGACTTCCTCGATGACATTGATGAAAACCATCGGGCCCCATCCGGTATGGCCCTTCAGCAACTGCTTGGCATGTCCACCCGGGCCGCGCCGATATATACCAGCACCCTGATACATGATGAAGACGAACAGGGCCAGCGCATAGACGAAATTGACATCCGATGCGGGCGGTGCGATCAATTCGCCGTGTCCGTACTGTACCGGCAGCACGGACAACCAGTTCGACAACAGGATGTAGATGAAGAGCGTGACGGCCAAGGGCAGCGCGAACGGCGCGACCTTCATGCCGATGGCGCTTTCCACCTGGTTGCGCATCTGGACCGTCACGGTCTCGAAGAACAGCTGCACGCCGTTAGGGACGCCCGAAGTCAGCTTGGCCCGCAGGTAGAACGCCAAGCCGAGCACGATCGCCGCTGCGATGGCGGTCGAAATGATCGTGTCGACATTGAAGTCCATGCCCCACAGATGCGCGACCGCATGTTCGCCGACCTTGATTTTCGGCTCTTCGGCGGGCGCTTCCTGAGCGAGGACCGGAAGCGCTGATCGAGCGATGAAGGCGAGTTGATTCGTCATGATTGCTGGCGAAGCTCCTTCACTTCAGGCACGACGGTGACCAACACCAGAATCACTTGAAAGGCGGCCATGCCGAAGAAGATTCCGATGCCATGCGGCCTTGCCAGGAAACCCACTGCGAGCGAACCACCGGTTATTGCGATCAGTCGAGTCGCCGAGGAGAGGTACAGGCCCTGCTTCCTCGGTTTCTCGGCGTCGGCGACGCGGTTGACCGTCAATCGGGTCAGTTGCGCATTCAGCCAACCGAGTCCGAGTCCGATGCAGATGAACAGGCCGAGCAGCAGTCGGTCGAGCGACCCGGCCGCCGCCAGAGTCAGTACGCCGACGCCTAATGCGAAGACAGTCGCACGGCGCATTCGGAGTGCATTGATATCCACTTCGACACCGTCCTCGGTCATCAGCCCACCTCGTAGTGGATCGTGATTGATCGATAGCATACACATCAACAACGCCTTTGCTGGGCAACGTTTTTGATCTTTCTCCGGCGGATTTTCGAGCCGTGTCCTTGTGGTGTCAGTGTCCATCCCGAGTCATCAAGATCAATTGAATACCTACCACGGAACAAGATCGACCAGACTTTGCGCTCGGCAATTTACGATGCGCTAATTTGCGACAAATTTCCCAAATTGGACATAGCGGGCAGGAAAGGCTAGCGATTTCGATCAGGCCGGTGCGCCGACCCAAACGGTGAGCGCCTCGGGCAATCCCGCGGCATCGGGTTCCTCGCTCGCCCAGGCGACGTAGCCGTCCGGTCGCAGCAGGACGGCGGCAGGGGTCGGGATCTCGCCGACGCCCGGGACTGTCCACTGCTTGCTGTGCCTCGTGGCGGCAACGATTTCGATTCGGTCGCGCCCGCCGCGGTGGTGATGTCGGCATCCGGGACGCGGCGGCCGATGAGCGGGTGCTCGCCCTTGATGTCATAGCGGATATCGAGTGCGTTGATCATCAGGCCGAGGCGGTGGCGCACCTGGTCCATATCGAACAGATCGCTCATGATGTCGCGCAGTGCGTCGGTGTGCGGGCCCGGGCACCCGAGTGCGGTTTGGGCGCGGGTGTTGTGCAGGACTCGGGCGGCAATGGGGTGGCGCTCGGACTCATAGGTGTCGAGCAGCTCGTCGGATGCGTTGCCGCGCAAGCTGGCGGCGAGCTTCCAGCCGAGATTCATGGCATCCTGCAGCCCGAGGTTCTGGCCCTGACCGCCTGCTGGGTAGTGGATGTGCGCGGCATCCCCGGCGAGGAAGACGCGGCCAACCCGGTATCGGTCGGCCTGGCGGGCGGCATCGCTGTAGTGCGAGATCCAGCGCGGGCTGTGCATGCCGAAGTCGGTATCGGCGAGTTCGGTGAAGTTGGCGCGGAAGTCCTCGAAGCTCAGTTCGGCGCCGCGCTCCAGGACCAGATCGTGGCGCTGTACGAGCAGTCGGTACCAGCCGGGCTCGAATTGGAACGCTGAGAAGTCACCCGCACCGGCGCGGTGTGCGAAGACGGTCTCCGCGGGCGGGTCGGCCAGTTCGACATCGGCGAGCATGCCCGTCACCGTCGCGTCGGTGCCGACGTAGTCGATGCCCGCCAGCTTGCGCACCGTGCTGCGGCCGCCATCGCAGCCGACCAGGTAGGCAGCGCGAATCCGGCGTGGATTCGGGCCGCCGATTTCCACCTCGACACCCGTCGCGTCCTAGGGCTGGCAGGACTGGGTAGTGGCGCTGGCCGGACGGTTGCGCCGGTCGATGCTGCGCTATCGGGACGGGGCGAAGGTGCTGGCCGGAACCTATGTCAGCGATGAAGCCATGTGGCGCACCGTGGAACTGACCTTGCGCACACTCGAGGACGCGGGCTTCTCTGAGGTCGATGCCGAGCGGGTGTTTCCGATCCTGCTGCACTACACGATCGGGTTCGTCATAGAGGAACAGGCCCAATCCGGCGCGGAGTACGCCGACGGCAACCCCTACGATCCGGCGCGGTTGGAGCAGGCCGTCGACGCCGAGCGTTATCCGCGGGCCGCGCGCATGGTGGCCGATCTCTTCGAGGCCGATGCCGATGTGGAATTCGATCGCGGCCTGCGCGTCATCCTGGCCGGAATTCTCGCTACCCGAACGGTGTCGGCGTAACCGCTGTTGTTTCCGGCGTCAGCTCGTAGACGACGTAGGCGGTGCGCACCACCGGTTGGGCCACATTGCGCACCCGGATGCCGCCCGGTGTGGTGCCGCGTTCGATGCCCGCATGCGCGTGTCCGTGGATGGCGAGGTCGGCGTGCTGGTCGTCGATGGTTTCGCCGAGTAGATAGGAGCCGAGGAACGGGTAGATCTCGCGCGGCTCGCCGTGCAGGGTGTCGCTGATGGGGGAGTAATGGGTCAGCGCGATGGTGATATCGGTATGTAGGCCGGCCAGTGCCGCACGCAGCATCTCCGCGAGGTCGACGGTGTGCGCGGCGAATTCCCGCATTACGCGTTCGCCGAAGACGCTCGCGCATTTGCCCGCGAAGCCGCCGCCGAAGCCCTTCGTCCCCGCGATGCCGAGGGTCTGTCCGTCGACCGCGAATTCCGTTGCGGTGCCCTCCAATACGGTGATGCCGTGCTGGGTGAGCTGGGCGGTGATCTCGTCCTGCGCGTCGCTGTGGTGGTCGTGATTGCCGAGTACCGCGACGACCGGGACACCGAGATCGGCGAATTCCGCCGCCACGACGCGACCTTCCTCGACCGTGCCGTGCCTGGTGAGATCACCGGCCAGCAGCAGCACGTCGGCGCGGTCGGGCAGTTGTGCGAATGCCGGGCGGAGTTCGCCGCCCGACTCGGCGCCGAGATGAACGTCTCCGATTGCCGCGATCCGCATGTGCCCCGCTCCTTTCCGGGCTCAGTCCGCCAGCGCCTCGGGGGCCCCCGGCGCGCACGGCGGCGTGACGTGCACGTCGTTGTGGATACGGGCGCGCGGAAGCTGTTCGCGCACCACCATTTCCATTCGCAGCTTGCGTTCGATAGTGCTCACCTCCCCGTCGAGGACGACGACATCGCCGCGGATCGTCACCTGCACACCGAGTTCCGCGGTGCGCGGATCCTCGGCCAGTGCCCGGCGCAGGTGCGCGACCAGATATTGCGGTCGATCCATTTACACCACCCGCTTCGGCTCGACTACTCCGAGATCGTCCAGCAGTCCGAGAAAGGCTCGGGCATAGGGCGAAACATCGGTTTCCTTGCGCACCCGCTCCCACTCCACTTGTTCGCGCAGATCGCGCGCGATCGCCAGCAGCGGGCTCAGGTCCAGTCGATGCGCGTCGAAGACCAGTAACTTGTCGATCATCAGATCGGTCGCGCTGATCACCGGTGCCACCGCCGGGCCGATGCGCATCATGTCCGCGCGATCGAGTAGCTCGTCGGTGACGGCACGGTTGTTCGGTCGGTAGATCAGGTCGATGAGGACGCCGTCGTCATAGACCTTGGTCAGCCAGTCCTCGGGCGGATCTGCGATCCGCAGTCCGCCGCGGACCAGCGCACCGCGGGCCCGCGACAGGTCGGTGGGCTTGATGAGGATGTCGACATCGTGCTCCGAGGCGGGCCCGCCGCGCGCGTACACCGCGCAGCCACCCGCGACCGCGAAGCGGATACCGGCATCCGCAAGCGTATTCACCGCGCGGGTGAGCGCGTGCAGTAGTTCGTCGATCGTCGGGACCATATCTGCGCCATACCCGCGGTTGGGTCGGTTAATCGCCGCCGCGGTGGCGCGGTCAGAGTTTGCGGGCTATGCCGCCGACCATCAGGCGTTCGATGACGGTCGGCTTATCGCGCACGATGCGGTTCGGGCGCCATTGAGGCAGGTAGACCAGGCCGGGGTCGACCAGGTCCAGGCCGCGGAACAGATCGTGTATCTGGTCCTGGGTGCGGAAGCGGCCGGTGCCGAGGGAGTGCAGGAAGGCATTCTCGATCAACTGGGCTTGCGGGCCGCAGTCATAGAAGTGCGTGATGAACAGATGGCTGCCCGAAGGGACGGCGTTCAGATATCCGTCCACCACTCCTGCCGGATCCACCTTGTCGTGCAGATAGTTCAGCACGCCGACGAGCATGATGGCGACCGGTTGGCCGAAGTCGATCAAGCGCCGCACATCCGGAAGTTCGAGCACCGTATCGGGCTGCCGGAGATCGGCGGTGACGACAACGGTGTCAGCGTTTTCCTGCAGCATCGCCCGACCGTGCGCCAAAACGATCGGATCATTGTCCACATAGACGATATGCGCCCCCGGTTGCAGCGATTGCACGATCTGGTGGGTGTTCTCCGCGGTCGGCAGGCCCGAGATACTGCCGCAGTCCGACCTCACCTGCCAGATAACGCACGCCACGACCCAGGATCTCGCGGTTGAGCTTCGCCAGATCATCGATCTTCGGCATGACCGCGCGCAACTGGTCGCGAACCTCTTCGTCGACGGGATAGTGGTCCTTCCCACCGAGCAGCGCATCCTCAGACGCCTACGAGGCTTGCCATACCTCCGGCCCGTCGGTACCTCGCATCGCGAAACCAAGGCCGCGGCGTGGGCTCGACCGTGGGCCGGATCAGCGTCGATATGCTGGCCAGGTGAAGGTGTTACCTGGCACGATGGTGGCCGTCGCCGATGATCTGGACGCGGTGACGACGGTCGGACACGAGGACGATCCGGCGGCCGCGGGGTTGACGAACGGGGACGTCGCGGCGCTGTGGGCCTCGGTGCAGGCGTGGTATCGAATGGGGACGACGCCCGCGATTCAGACGTGTCTGCGGCGCAATGGGCAGATCGTGCTGAACCGGGCGATCGGGCACGGCTGGGGGAATGCGCCGAGCGACGGTCCGGATGCGGAGAAGGTGCTCGCGACGCCGGAGACGCTGTTCTGCGGATTCTCCACCGCCAAGGGCGTCGCAGCGACGCTGATGTTCATGCTGATCGAACAGGGTGCGTTCGAGCTGAATGATCCGGTATGCAAATACATTCCGGAGTTCGCGGCGCACGGCAAGGACGCGATCACCATCGGCGATGTGTTGTCGCATTCGGCGGGTGTGCCGTTCATTACCCCGCCGTACAAGGGCGTCGATTTGGTGCTCGACGAGGAGTTGGCCGTGCAGGGGTTGGCCGATCTGGTGCCGAGTTGGCCGCCTGGGCGATTCCGGGTCTATCACGCGTTGACCAGCGGTTTGATCCAACGGCTGCTGGTGCAGCGCGCCACCGGGAAGCGGATGCGTGAGCATCTCGCCGAACAGGTACTCCAACCATTGGGTTTCCGCTGGAACAACTTCGGGGTCCGGCCGGAGGATGTCGACAAGGTCGTGCCCAGCGTGAAGACCGGCCCGCCACCGTCGCGAATGTCGATGCTGTTGACGCGCAAGGCGCTCGGCGGCCGGATGGACGGTGCGACCGCCAGGTCCGCGAATCGGGATTTCCTGGCCGCCGAACTGCCGTCGGGCAATATCGTCACCACCGCCGATGAACTGTCCCGCTTCTACGAAATCCTCACCCGCGGTGGCGAACTCGACGGCGTCCGGATCATCGAGCCGGACACCCTCCGCGAAGCGATCCGCCCCGCCCGCCGCATGCCCGGCTTGGCCGGACGCGTCAGCCGCGCCGGCTTCGAACTCGGCGCCCGTCGCTCGAAGTTCGGGCGAAATACCCAGTCCCACTTCGGCCGCACCGGCCTGACAACCCAATACGGCTGGGCCGACCCCACCCGCGGACTTTCCGGCGCGATCCTCACCAGCGGCAAGGCCACCACCGATACCGAACGCCCCTGGGCCCTGGTCGCCCAGATTTCTGACACCATCAGCCAACTCGCGCCCGCCGATCGGCTGTTCGACACCGACTGATTCCGTTGTGGCGGCGGATCGCCGCGGCGAGTACTTCTGCGGAATGCTGCGGCCGGGCTCGCGGATCCAGGTGTTCGATTTGCGTGCGACAGCTGAAACCAGCTGCCAGAACCAGGGTTTCGCGCTCTCGGTGGCGGATGGTCGGCATCGTGGAGGTCGCACCGGTTTGCTGAGCGGCACCGCGTGGTAGTTCGAGGCATCGGTGGAGTATGTGGCCCGGATCCGGGATCGAAACGTACTTCCCCGGCGACCTGCCGGGTACGGTCGGCCGCGAGTCGCGTCAGTGGGAGATCAATCATTCGGCACCCACTCCGACACCCGGCACATCTGCTGATTGCCTGCCCATTCGCTGGGTATCACGGGTCTGACCAACCCGGATATCAACAGGAGATCCTCATGAAACAACAGGTTGGCGACTACGTCCTGCAACGGCTACGGGAGTGGGGCGTAAACCAAGTCTTCGGCTACCCCGGCGACGGCATCAACGGTCTGCTCGCCGCCTTCGGTCGCGCGGCCAACAAACCGCAATTCGTGCAGGCCAGGCATGAGGAAATGGCGGCGTTCCAAGCTACCGGCTTCGCCAAATTCAGTGGGAAGGTCGGCGTGTGCACGGCCACCTCGGGGCCGGGTGCGATCCATCTGCTCAACGGTCTCTACGACGCCAAACTCGACCATGTCCCGGTCGTCGCGATTGTCGGTCAGACCGCGCGCAGCGCCATGGGCGGCAGCTATCAGCAGGAAGTCGATCTGCAGAGCCTGTTCAAGGATGTTGCCAGCGATTATCTGGTCGAGGTCAATGTCTCGAGCCAGCTGCCCAACGCGCTGGACCGAGCATTCCGCACGGCGATGACCCGGCATGCGCCGAGCGCCATGATCATTCCCGCCGATCTGCAGGACGAACCTTACGAACCGCCCGAACACGAGTTCAAACAGGTCCCGTCCAGCCCACCGCATCCGGTGACCACGACGGTGATCGCGCCGTACACCGAGATCGAACGCGCCGCCGAGATCATCGACGCCGGATCCAAGGTCGCGGTGCTCGTCGGCCAGGGCGCCCGTTCGGCCGCGCGCGAGGTGGTGGAACTCGCCGAAATCACCGGTGCGGGCGTGGCGAAGGCGCTGCTCGGCAAGGATGTGCTGCCCGACGATCTGCCGTTCGTCACCGGGTCGATCGGGTTGCTCGGCAGCAGACCGAGCTATGAGATGATGCGCGACTGCGACACCCTGGTCATCATCGGGTCGAATTTCCCGTACACCCAGTTCATGCCGGAGTTCGGTCAGGCGCGCGCGGTGCAGATCGATATCGACGGCACCATGATCGGCATGCGCTATCCGACCGAGGTCAATCTGGTCGGTGACGCGCAAGCCACACTGGCCGAACTCATTCCGCTGCTGCGCCGCAAGCCGGGTCGATCCTGGCGGAAGCGGATCGAGGAGAATGTGGCCCGCTGGTGGGAGACGGTCGAGCGGCAAGCCATGTTGCAGGCCAGGCCGGTCAACCCGATGCGCGTGGTTTGGGAACTGTCGCAACAGCTTCCGGATAATGCGATCGTCACCGCGGACTCCGGCTCATCCACCAACTGGTATGCCCGCTGCCTGCGATTCCGCCTCAGTGTGCGCGGCTCGTTGTCGGGCACCCTGGCGACCATGGGATCCGGTGTGCCCTATGCCATCGGCGCCAAGTTCGCGCATCCGGGGCGGCCGGCGATCGCACTGGTCGGCGACGGCGCCATGCAGATGAACGGACTCGCCGAACTGCTCACAATCGCACGCTATTACCGGCAGTGGCGTGATCCTCGGCTGGTCGTTTGTGTCTTCCACAATAACGATCTCAACCAGGTCACCTGGGAGCTGCGTGCCATGGGCGGCGCGCCGAAGTTCGAAGAGTCGCAGATACTTCCGGAGACCTCCTACGCGAATCTCGCGCGCGGTATGGGTCTGCCGTCGATCGCGATCGACGACCCAGACCAGCTCGCCGACGCATGGAGCCAGGCGCTGAGCGCGGATCGTCCGGTGCTGCTCGATGTGCGCTGCGACCCCGAGGTTCCGCCGATTCCGCCGCATGCGAGCTTCGAGCAGATGAAGGACACCGCCGAGGCGGTGATGCGCGGCGATCCGGATGGCTGGCATCTGATGTGGCAGGGCGCCAAGACCAAAGCGCAGGAATTCGCCCCGCATCGGCGGTCGTCGACATGACCACCGCATCGACCGAGGATGTCGTCGATCTGTTGACGGCCGCGGCCCGGCCGCATCCGAAGGCTGCCGCTGGCGAATCCAGAGTAATGGCCATATCAGGGGACATGCGACGTATCTGCCGACCTTCGGCAGACCTGCGAGGCTGTCGGCGCGAGGAATACGCGCTCGTTGGGCATTCATCTGATCGACTCAGGCCGAGCCGGTATGGCCTACTCTCGGGTCGGCCCCTCAAAACCCGGGCCGACCCGAGATAGCCTCGGGTCATGTGCCGAAATATCACTGCTCTGCGTGGGCTGGAGCCCGCGGCCACCCCGGACGAAGTGCATGCGGCGGCGTTGCAGTACGTCCGCAAGGTCGGCGGGCTGTCCAGCATTTCCGCGGCTACGCGGCCTGCGGTCGACGCCGCCGTCGCTGATATCGCGGCCGCGACCATGCGGTTGCTCGAACAATTGCCCGAGCGGAAGGTGCCGCCGAAGACCGTGCCGCCGCTGCGGCGGCCCGAGGTGCAGGCGCGCATCCGCGCGCATTCGCACGACTGATCACGCTGCTGTGAGCAGATCTGCCGAGGGCAGCGCCGCGAGATTTTTCCGGTAGGCGCCGGGCACGGTGGAGTCATGGCTCACGATGACAAGACACCGTTGTTCAGTTGGCGCGCCAGGGAGCAGCTGCTCAGCAGGCGGATTCTGGTGCTGGACGGCCCACTCGACGACGATAACGGCACGTTGCTGATGACACAGCTGCTCACCTTGGCGGCCGAGGATGCCGATGCCGGAATCTCCTTGTGGATCCATTCCCCGGGTGGTTCGGTTCCGGCAATGCTGGCCATTCGCGATGTGATGCGGCTGGTGCCATGCGAGGTGGCCACCTTGGCACTCGGATTGGCTTGCAGCGCAGGGCAATTCTTGCTATCGGCGGGTACGTCGGGGCGGCGGTTCGCCCTACCGCACGCCAGGGTGCTGATGCATCAGGGCTCGGCCGGAATCGGCGGCAGCACCGTCGATGTCGAGGTACAGGCCGATGACCTGCGCTACACCGTGGAGACGGTGCTCGGCATTATCGCCGGGGATACCGGCCAGCCGTACGACCGCATCTATGAGGATTCGCTGCACGACCGCTGGTTCAGCGCGACGCAGGCCAAGGAGTACGGCTTCATCGACCACATTGTCGACTCGTTCGGGCAGATCGTGCCCCAGCGCCAGCGGATCGGAATTTCGGCATGACCTACACCATTCCCAATGTGATCGCCCAGCATCCGCGCGGCGGCGAGCGGATCACCGATATCTACTCGCATCTGCTCGCCGAGCGGATCGTCTACCTCGGCACTCCGATCGATTCCGGCGTCGCCAATGCGCTCATCGCACAGCTGTTGCATCTGGAGTCGGAGAGTCCGGAGCAAGAGATCAGCCTGTACATCAACTGCGAGGGCGGCGATCTGTCCGCAATGCTCGCGGTGTATGACACCATGCAGTTCATCAAGGCGCCGGTGGCGACCACCTGTGTGGGCCAGGCCATCGCGGTCGGCGCGGTACTGCTGGCCGGTGGGGCGCCCGGTCGCCGGTCCTTGCTGCCGCACGCCCGGGTGGTTCTGCATCAGCCCGCCGCCCGCGGTCAGGGCGCGATTCCCGACCTGATCCTGCAGGCCGACGAACTCGTGCGAATGCGCGCCGAAATCGAGTCCATCCTGTCGCGGCACACCGGGCAACCGGCCGAACGACTGCGCCACGACACCGACCGCGACCGCGTCTTCACCGCAGCGGCGGCCGTCGACTACGGCCTGGTCGACAACGTGCTGGGTGCCCGGGCGGACTGATCAGGCCGCGAGAGCCATGAGGGTGGGCGTGCCCTGAGCCCGCGGCGCGGACTGTCGGGCGAAGGTGAGCCGACGCTGGCTGCGCAATTCGTCGGCCACCTGCTCGGTGAGACCGAACAGGGTGGTGCCGAGCGCACCGGCCAGTGCCGCGATCATCTCGCTCGACGGTTCCTTGCGGCCGCGCTCCACCTCGGACAGGTACTGCGGCGAAATGCCGGCTCGGCCAGCGGTTTCGACGAGCGTCTCGCATTGCTCCCTTCGCAGCGTGCGCAGCCGTTCGCCGAGTACCTCACGCCACAGCGGTTCCTCGGTGTGCCGAGGTCGGTCGTCGCGTCCGCCCTGGATCGAGTGCAGCTCGGTCATGGGAAGAGCCTACGGCCGCGGCCGCCGGTCCGGACGGGCATTACGCTGTGGGCGGACAGAACGATGAAGGCCCATGTCCAACGGACACAGTGCCTTTCGCATCGAGTCGAGATCAGGGCAGCTGCGGAGGAAGGAGATAGCAATGACCATCCACAAGGTGACCGTCCTCGGAACCGGGGTATTGGGATCGCAGATCGCATTCCAGACCGCATTCCACGGATTCGATGTCACCGCCTACGACATCAGCGATGCGGCCATCGCCGGTGCCCGCGACCGTTTGGCCAAGCTCGCGGCAACCTATCGCAAGGAAGTTCCCGGCGCGGGTGACGGCAAGGCGGAGGAGACCGCGGCGGGCATCGCCCTGACCACCGACCTCGCCGTGGCCGTGCAGGATGCCGACCTCGTGATCGAGGCGGTGCCGGAGGTGCTCACCATCAAGGAGCAGACCTACCGGCAGCTGGGCGAACTCGCGCCGGAGAAGACGATCTTCGCCACCAATTCGTCCACCCTGCTGCCCAGCGATATGAAGGACTACACCGGCCGCCCCGACAAATTCCTCGCGCTGCACTTCGCGAATCTGGTGTGGCGGTACAACACCGCCGAAGTGATGGGCACACCCGAGACCGATCCGCAGGTCTTTCGGACGGTCGTCGAGTTCGCCGCCGCGATCGGCATGGATCCGATCGAGCTGCACAAGGAAAAGGCGGGCTACGTTCTCAATTCGCTGCTCGTGCCGTTGCTCAATGCGGCTATGTCTCTCGGCGCGGGCGGATTCGCCGAACCGGAGGCGGTCGACAAGACCTGGCGCATCGGCACGGGCGCACCGGTCGGACCGTTCCAGATGCTCGACATCATCGGCCTGACCACCCCCTACAACATTCTGGTCAATAGCGGCGATGCGGACGGTGAGCGACTCGCGGCCTGGCTCAAGACCAACTACATCGACAAGGGCAAGCTCGGCATAGCCACCGGCGAAGGCTTCTACAAATACTCCGCATAGCTCACCAGCCTTACCCACGCCCGCCGAGCTGACACAGAGCCAGTGCGGATCCCGCATAGCTCACACCCTGTGCGCAATAGACACCCGCTCTGCGACAGCACTATTCGGGCTCGGAGGCGCTGAAAGCGAGGTCTGGTGCCGAGTGGGGAATTAGACTCGGCGTGGTGGGGCAGGACAATGGCTGATGCGAAGCGGCTTGCGGTAGTCGGTGGCGTTGTGGTTGCGGCCGTTGTGGTTGCGATCGTGGCGTTCGTGGTCTCGCGTGGTAGTGACTCGGGCAGTGACGCGACTCCGATCGAGCGCCCGGACGATACGACGCCGATAGCCGCGGTGTGGGCGGTGCCGAAAGTCTTTCTGGGCGAATGGAAGGGCGTTGCCGCCGACGGTGTCGCCACGCACGATATCGTGCTCACCATCAAGTCCGGGAAGAATGCCGAGGAGGTCGCCACCTCGTCGGATACCGATCAGGGTTCCGGCAACCGTTGTGAACGCATCGGCCGGCTGATCAGCGGTACCGAGACCGAACTCGTATTCGTCGCGCGCGTGACCGGTGGCGTCGGCTGCGAAGAAGGTATGTCCTCGACGGTCGAGCTGCGGCCGGATGGCACCGTCACCTACCGGGCGGGGCAGGGCGGTGCCATGACCGGCACACTGCGCCGAAGTTAGTGGCTCAGTACCTTTTCCGAGTCGTTCGAGACCTTTTCCGCGAACCAGGTCCGATAGAAAACGCCGGCCAGGGCGGTGAAGACGCCGAGGATCGCGACGCAGGACGGGAACGGGTAGGTCGCCATCGGCAGCGCGAGGAAGCGCACGCACAGCAGCACTCCGGCGAAGGTCGCGATGCCGAAGGCCACGACCTGGATGCGGGCGCGGTCCCACCCCCGGTCCGGATCGCGCAGCGTGGATTCGACGGTCAGGCACAGCGTTGCGCCCGCGACGAGGTCGACGCCGTAGTGGGCGCCGAGGCCGAGCGTCGCGACCAAGGTGCAGACCAGCCAGAACGCGCCACCCCAGCGCAACCAGAGCGGCCCGCGCCGGGAGTGGATGAACAGCGACAGCGCCCAGGCCGTATGCAGTGACGGCATGCAGTTACGCGGTGTGATGCCGTCGAACGGCATCGAATCGACCGAGAACGGCAGTGCTGGAACGATATTCGGCCAGACATCGGCGAGTTCGAAACCCTGCCCCTGCGGGCCGAACGCGAGCACCGGCCCGACTACCGGGAAAACCACATAGAACAGCGGGCCGACCACGCCGAGCGTCAGGAATGTGCGCACCAGATAGTGCCGCGGCCATACGCCCGCAGTCACCCCGCGCAGCTGCCATGCGGCCACCACAATGGCCGCGACCGGCAGTTCGAAATACACCCAACGCACCACGGCCAACGGCACCGGTCCGGTCGCGTCGAGTGCCTGTCCGACGAGCCACGACGGATTGCCGAGCGCGCGATCGGCCAGTTCCGCGTACGGATCGAGTACCGTCGGGCAAGCCCATGCGGTGATGTCCAGCCAGATCTCGCCGACCTTGGTCGCCAGAATCAGCAGCGTACCGAGAGCGATTGTGCGCAGCGCGGTTTCGCGCCGTGCACCGGTCCAGCGCACGGCGGCGATCACCGCGAGCGCGGTGAGCACAATGGTCGGACCGTTTCCGACGGTGAACGCCCGCCCCTCGATCGCGCGAATGATCACGAAGACCACATCGATGCCGACCGCAGCCGCCAGCGCGCGTGCGCGCACATTCCACGAAACACCGATGAGCGCCAGCAGAAATCCGGCCCACGGTGTGGTCGCCGACTTGGGCCGGCCGACATAATCCCAAGAGAGGCTCGTCAGCGGCCCGAGCGCGTTGATATGCACAGCCATCAACTGCCCCGCGATCAACACCACCACCGCGCCGATGACGCTGCCCCAGACCAACCGAGCTCGACCCCGACGCGCAGTCCCCACTTCCCCCGGAGGTGCGACCGATCTTTCTTGCGCGTCCTGAATCAACATCCCGACATCGTAAACAGGATGTGAACATCGCCGTGCGCCCCGATTAACGCAACCTGGGAACTCTCTGCGCCCTTGCGTATTCGGCGTCCGACCAACTCGATCGCGGTGTAGCGGTGGACCGGTGCTGGCGAGGTCGTGGGTGTCGTTCTCGAAGGCCGACGGTTACCAGTCGATTCCGGCCGATCGGTGCCGAAAGACAAGGTGTGACAATGACTTTCGGTCCACGTCATGGACGTCGCGGATGTTGCCATCGAGTCCAGCGGGGCGGACGAAACCTACTTGCCCACTGTCGCATGGCCGGTTCCGTTTCGTTGTCTGCGCGATTACTGCGCCCGAAGCACCATGATGCCCGGGGTCGTCCGCACGTAGTCCGCGAAGGGGGAGTCGACCACCTTGTTGTTGGCGGCGAGTGAGGATGCGTTGCGGAAGACCGGGCCGCTCGGTGTCATGACGAAGATGCCGACGTGGGTGACATCGAGCCCCGCCTGGTCGGCGTACGCGCCGACGTAGTCACCGGTGCGCAGTCCACCGATGACGCCCGCGTCCACCGCGGCACTGGGGATGTAGGTGATCTCGCGATCGACCACCGGCAGGCCCGGAAGATACTTTCCGCCATCGGCTTTCGCGTTGAGGTGCTTGGTGACGGTCACCGCCGCCGGGCTCAGCGTGCCGGTGATATCGGTGGCCGCAATGCGCGTGGTATGCGACCAATCGCTGAAGAAGTGCTTGCGCTGACGGAATTCGACGCGGCTGTCGGTGTAGCGGGTCGCGATCAGATTCGCCACGAACTGGTCCCGATCGGTCGACCTGCTGAGCGCCTCGACATAGTCGAGATAAGTGAAGCAATCCACCCGCCGCAGGTCGATGACCAGTTGTTCGGGCTGGTCCGCCGAACCGATGAGCATATCCGCGCCATACGGCGTCCCGAGCAGGCGAGCTGACAGCCGTTCGATCAGCTCACCCTTGCTCGCACCTGGCGCAGCAGCCCGCAGTGCCAGCAACTCATCGATCTTCCCGGCACTGGCGTCATCGCTGCTCGGTGCTCCGATTGCGGCGGGCGCCGTCGGCATGGCCATCCCGACAAGTGCCGAGATGATGAGCAGTACGCGGGCGATGCTGCGCAAAAGGTCCTCCAGCCGGGAAACGGGTCATTTCCGCCACGGTAGTCCGCGTCGGGCGCTCTTCGGTCGCCGAGCTGGAGAGCGCCACGGCGACTCCTTGATCCGCAGGGGATTCCGTTGCGAGCCCTGCTTTCCGAGTCGAACAGTTTGGACACGGAATGATCACGATGTTGCTGTCTCGTTATCTGAAAAGCAGCATCTGTCGACGGATACTGCCTGGTGGAGCACGATTCGACCGGACTTACAGATGCAAGCGCGCCTGGGTCCCGCCGGCGGCCGCACTCGACGTGACGATTCCCGGCAAGTATGGCAGGCTCAGTGATCGAGGCCGGGGTGCAGAGGTTTCCCTCGCACAACGGTCGGCGTAACCACGGGAGACCCCAGCTGCGGCTGGGGTCTTCGTGTGTCCGCGGTATGTATCGTGCCCTGAGCAGGCGAAACTGTCTCGGTGGTTCGTTAATGCAACTGGTGTTCGCGGAGGGCTCCCTCTGGAATATTCGACAGTCGAACAGATCGGATACGGCGAAGTATCGACCGGATATCTACTCTGAGTCCTCCAGCAATAATCCGGTCTCCGGGTCGTACCAGCGGCAGGCATGCGGTGGCAGGTGCAAATTCAGCGCATCGCCCTGGTCGGCCGGGAAACTCGGCCGCGCCTGAATCTTGACGGTCTGTCCGCTGACATCGGTGGTCAACAGGGTGGCCGAGCCGAGCGGCTCGAGCACCTGGAGTTCGGCGCGCACCGAATCGGTGCCCGCTTCTTCGTCGACGACAATAGCCTCGGGCCGGATGCCCAGATCGAGCTTTTTACCGTTGAACGATGCGAGCGCGGCGGGGACCGGCAGTGACTGCCCGCCGAGATCGATATGCGGTCCGTCGTCGCCGATGTCGACGATCCCGGTGAGGAAGTTCATTGGCGGGCTGCCCAGGAAGCCGCCGACGAATTCGGTCGCCGGACCGTCGTATACCGCGGTCGGCGAACCACATTGGACGATCACTCCGTCGCGCATGACCGCGACGTGATCGCCGAGCGACAGCGCCTCGACCTGGTCATGGGTGACATAGATCGTGGTGGTGCCGAGCTCGCCGACCAGCTTCTTCAACTCGGCGCGGAACGAAAGCCGCAGCAGCGCGTCGAGATTGGACAGCGGTTCGTCCATGAGCAGCACATCGGCATCCATGACGATCGCGCGCGCCACCGCGACCCGCTGGCGTTGGCCACCGGACAACTTCGCCGGATACCGATCCAGGTACGGCGTGAGCTGCAGCAGATCCGCGGCCCACGCGACCTTGCGTCGGATCTCCTCGGCGGGCACACCGTGCACCCGCAGCCCGAAGCCGATATTGTCAGCGACCTTCTTATTGGGGAAGACGGCATACGACTGGAACACCATCGACAGGTTGCGCCGCCGCGGTTCGAGATAGGTGACATCCTGGCCGCCGATCACGATCTGCCCCGAATCGGGCAGTTCCAGTCCGGCGATCATGCGCAGCAGCGTCGTCTTCCCGCAGCCGGACGGCCCGACCAGCACCATGAATTCGCCGTCGGCGACCTCGAGTGAGACCTGATCGGTGGCGCGCGTCGTGCCGCCGGGATAGGTCTTCACCAGATCCCGCAGAATCACCTCGGCCATATGCCGTGCACCCCTGTCATCCCAACCTCTGTCATCCCAACCTCTGTTATCTCAGCGTCGTTCCCCACATATTCACCAGATAGCGCCGCATCACGAAGATGAAGACCAGCGCCGGAATGATCAGCGCGAACCCGCCCGCGAACCGGTACGGCGTCGACGCCTCGCCGAGCGTGGTGAGCACCTGCGCGGGCAGTGTGCGATGTCCGAGCGTCACGATGGTCGCGCCGAGGATCTCGTTCCACGACAAGACGAACGTGAAGATCGATGACGCCGCGAGCCCGGGAAGCGCGAGCGGCACAACGACTTTGCGCGCCGCCTGCCAGCGTGTGCAGCCGAAGACGCGCGCCGCCTCCTCGAGGTCGGCTGGTACCGCGACGAAAATGCTCGCCGTGATGAGCACGGTGGTCGGCAGCGCGAGCGTGGTGTGTACGAGCGTCACCGCGAAGACCGTGTCGTAGACATCCAGCCGCAGGAACATCGTGGCCAGCGGCACCGACAGCACCACAATCGGCAACGCCCGCACGAACAGGATGAATACCTGATAGGTGTCCTTGCCACGGAAGACATTGCGCGCCAACGTGTATCCGGCGGGCGCACCGATGGCCAGCGACCAGAATACCGTGTAGATCCCGACGAGCACCGAGTTGCCCAGCGCTGGAACGGTTCCGGTCGCGCGGAAGAACGATTGCAGCGTCTCGGTGGAGAATTCGCTGGGCAGCAATGGCTTCGGGAATTCGTTCAACGACTCGCGCGAGGACACCGCGGCGAGTCCGATCAGCACGATCGGCAGCGCCATGAACAGCGTCACCGCGATACACGCCAGCTGCACGCCGATGGCGCGCCACCGACGCCGGCGCAGCGGTGCGCGGTCGATCGGCGGCAGCATCGTTGCTTCACTCATCGCGACCCTTCCGGTGCTCTGATCGTCCGCAGATAGAACACCGCGGTACCGAGCGAGATGGCCAGCACCACAAGGGAAACCGCGCTCGCCACCGCCGGATTCTGCAGATTCGAGTACCACTCGTAGGTCTCGCCTACCAGTAGCGGAAAGTCGCGCCCGGTGAGTGCCTGCGCGACAGCGAAGGCCTGCAGCGCGAGGATGGTGCGCAGGATCAGCGCCACCTGCAGACTCGGTCCGAGCTGCGGCAGCGTCACATGCCGCAGCCGCTGCCAGAAGTTGGCGCCGAATACTTGCGCGGCCTCGTCGTAATCCCGCGGAATCAACTGGACACCCGCCACGACGATGACGAAGACCAGTGCGGTCGCCCGCCAGATCTCGGCGATCACCACCGCGAGCAGCATGGTGCCGGTGTGCTGATAGTTCAACCACTGCACACCGTTCTCGGACAGCCCGAGCCAGACCAGCAGCGAGTTCAGGTATCCACGATTGCCGAAGATCGACAGCCACACCAGTCCGGCGGCCAGCTCGGAGATCGCCAACGGCACACACCACAGGTAGAAGTGGCCGCTCGCGAACCGCGGCCGCGCCTGCATCAGCAACGCCATACCGACCGCGAGCACCAACTGGATCGGCACCACGATCACGATCAACAACAGCGTATTGCGCAGCGAGGTAAGGAAATACGGATCGTCGAACAAACGCCGCCAGTGCGCGAGCGTGAAGCCGTGATCGTCGCTGAACGCGTCGAAGACCGCCCGCACCAGCGGCCAACCGAACAGCGCGGCCAACAGCACGATGGAGGGCAGCAGCAGAATCCACGGGGAACCGAGTCGCGCGCGCATACCTACCCCACCCCGCAGTTGCCGGCGACGGGATCCGGCGCCCAGCACGGCACTTTCAGCTCGTCGAGAATGCCCTGCAGCACCCGCGCCTGCTGGTCGAGTGTGGTCCGAATATCGGCTCCGTCCAACACAATCGAGCGGAAGCTGTCCTTGAACACCTTGCTCACCTCACCCTCACGCTGACCGAGTCCGACTGGCGGCAGCGACAGGATCGCGCCCTGCGCCTGCTGCTGTCGATGCACGGCATCGGCTTCGAGTTTCACCGCCGGTGGTAGGTCGGCCGGGATGGTGGTTTCGACCGACGGGAAGAAGCCATTCGAGCGCAGCAGTTCGATCTGGGTTTCCGGCTTGGTCAGCGCGCTGATGGTGCGCTGGGCGAGTTCGGCATCGGTGCTGCCCTTGGGAATCGCGAGGCCGGCGACCACGGCCATGTAGCCGAGGCCGTGTTTGCCGCGCGGTGCGGGCAGCATGCGCCAGTCCTGCGGGTCGTGCTCGGGCGCGTGTACGAGGCGGACGACGTGATCCCAGGCCATGCGCACTTCGCCGCCGACCAGTGGTTCCTGCATGAAGTCGTAATTCGTACTCGACTGGGCGCAGTTGGCCCACAGTTCGCGGAAATACTGCCAGGCTGTCACGGCCTCGGCCGAGCGGAAGGTGGTGATCTGACCGCCGGTGAACGACGGCAGCAAATAACCCTGTGTGAAGCGATGCAGCAGTCCTTTGGGACCGGCGGGCAATCCGAGCATCGGTCGGTTGCCGTTGGCGCGGCGCGTGGCGATCGCCCAGTCGAGGAACTGGTCGTAGGTCAGTGCGGTGGCATCCGTACCCGAGGGCAAGTGTTGCAGCGCCTCGGCGTGCGCGGCGAGTACGTAACTCGCTGTGGCCCAGGGGATATACCACGTCCGATCGGTACCGGCCCGCGCCAGTTGCAGGTAGGCGGCGGGCCAGCCGCGGTTGCCGAGGTCGGCGAGCAGGCCGGTGAGATCCTCGAGATAGCCGTCGGCCAGCGGCGCGATATCGCCGTGCAGCCCGCCGAGCAGACCGACCTGGGTCGCGCCGGCCCCGACCTGGCTGCGCACTTGACTCGCGAACGGACTCTCCTCGATGGTCACGTAGCTGAGGCCAGGTGCGGTCTCGGCCAATAGATTGCGGAACCGCTCGGCCTCGTCGGCGGGGCGGAATTGTGTGGAGAGAAAAAGCATGCCGCCACTTCCGGTGGTGGCGAAGCCGGTGCACGCGGCGGTGAGCGCGAGGGTACCGATGCCCGCCGCGCCGAAGAACGACCGGCGCGTCAGGCCGGACGTAGGCATGTGTGGCTCCCGAGGCAGGAATGGACCCGGTCGAGCCGACACCAATCCATCATGCCCAGATACAAACAGATGCAGCGCATAATCGAACGCGCGACTTTCCCGTGACTGAGAACAAAACCCGAGTTGTGTTGCGGCACAAATAAAAAGGAAGTTGCCCCTCTCAAAAAATTTATGAAGATCTTTGGATAACGAGTTCTTTACGCACCGCCCAGCCGGTCGCCGGGACACCTATGCTCGGTGCCTTGCACGAGCGCTTGCCCGGTATCGCCACCGACGCCCACTTCTGGCCGCTGCTGCTGGACCTGATCGCCGCCGAGCACTCGATCCGCGGCCGCTTCGAAACGGTGTGGTCCAACCTGCCGGCGGAGCGCCGCATCGATCTGGAACACCGCATCAGGGAACTCGGCCTGAACATCCGCCTGGCGCCGGTAGCCACCACGACACTCTCGGTGGACGAGGTCTTCTACCGTCGCCGCCAGATGCGCCGTCGCTACGACGCGGCGCAGAGTTGGGACTGATTGTGGCTGTTCCAAGTCCGGCACGTTGATCGCGAAATTCTGTGCCAGCCAATAGATCACCAACGTCGACTCCTGCGCGGTGCCGGTCTGCATGGCGTGCGAGGGATTGCACGCCGAAACGGTGGAGTCGATCGCCGCCTGGCGGGGCAGCGCTGGTCGCGGGCTGCCCTGCCCACGGAATGCCCGGCACCACAACGGTTGTCACGGTCACGATCGGATTGTCGTGCACAGCATTCGAGCGGAACAGCAGCTGCTCGGGTGTACGCCGGGAAGGGAATGTCGAGCACCCGCGGCTGCACTTCGCGGCTGCGCACGCTGTGCCCCGGCTGATTGCGCGAACCGGCTCGGTGGGCGTCCTGGACGCGATAGTGCTCCGCGCGGGGCTGCTGGAGTACCCGTTGAATCTTCAAATAAACGGACTTTGAATGTGCCGCTGAATAACGGTACATTCTTCCGCGACATGACTTCCCTCACTGGAAGGCCTGGTCATGATCGGAGTTCGGGGACCAGTTGAATTATCGGCGCTCGCGGATGCGCTGCATGCCGAGGATGTCGGTTATCACAGATCGCTGCGCGCACGCCAAGTGCAGATGATCGCGATCGGTGGGGTGATCGGCACCGGGTTATTTCTCGGTGCCGGTGGCCGGCTCGCCAGCGCCGGACCAGGATTGTTCCTGGTATATGCCGTGTGCGGCGTATTCGTCTTCTTCATCCTGCGCGCACTCGGCGAACTGGTGCTGCACCGGCCCTCCCCTGGATCGTTCGTCTCGTATGCGCGCGAGTTCTATGGGGAGAAGCTGGCTTTCGCCGTCGGGTGGACCTACTTCTTCCACTGGTGCATGACGGGAATCGTCGATATCACCGCCATCGCCACCTATGTGCGATATTGGGGCGCATTCGAGGTCGTCCCGCACTGGGTGATCGCGCTCATCGCGCTGATCGCGGTGGTGAGTACCAATCTGATCTCGGTGCGCTGGTTCGGCGAGCTGGAGTTCTGGGTCGCACTGATCAAAGTCGTTGCGCTGGTCGGCTTTTTGATCATCGGCACGATTTTCCTGGCCGGCCGCTTTCCGATTCAAGGCGCGCCGACCGGTGTCGGGGTGATCACCCAGCACGGCGGATTGTTTCCGACCGGTGCGCTGCCGCTGGTCACGGTGACTACCGGTGTCGTATTCGCCTATGCCGCAGTCGAACTGGTCGGCATCGCGGCCGGTGAGGCGGAGCGTCCGGAGACGATCATGCCGCGATCGATCAACTCCGTCATCGCCCGCATCGCGCTGTTCTACGTGGGCTCGTTGGTACTGCTCGGACTGCTGTTGCCCTATTCGGCTTTTCGGGCGGGGGAGAGTCCGTTCGTCACGTTCTTCGCGAAAATCGGTGTGCCAGCGGCAGGTTCGATCATGAATCTGATCGTGCTCACGGCCGCCTTCTCCAGTCTCAATGCCGGGTTGTACTCGACCGGCCGGATTCTGCGTTCGATGTCGATGAACGGCAGCGCGCCCGGTGTGGCCTCGCGCATGTCGCGTACCGGCGTACCCTACGTCGGTGTTCTGGCCACCGGTGCGATCGCGCTGATCGGGGTGGGACTCGATGCGGTGGTGCCGGACAAGGCCTTCGAGATCGTGCTGAACGTATCCGCGCTCGGCACCATCGTGTCGTGGACCGCGGTCCTGCTCTGTCATCTTCGACTCTGGCGCGAATGGCGCCGGGGCTTGGCTTGGCGCCCGGCCTCCCGCCTACCCGGCGCCCCCTATACCGATGTGGCGACTCTGCTCTTCCTGGCTACCGTAGTAATCCTGATGGCCTGCAGCGACGATATGGTCCAGCGCGTCGCCGTACTCGCCATGCTCGTCATCCTGGTACCGGCCCTGATCGGCGGTTGGTTCGTGGCCCGCGGAAAAGTATTGCGAATCGCCCGCATCCGTCAGCATCACACCGGCCAATTTCCGGTACTGGCCGAGCGGCCACCCCTGGGTCCCTCGGCCGAACCGGAAGTGATCATCGAACCGGAAGTGATCATCGAGGCTCCCAAATCCCGCTACGCAGACCCGGATCCCCGCTAGGGGCCGTTATACGTCGGGAGATTCGACGATTTTCGCGGCGGCGCGTATTCGAGGTCGCAGCGATGGACGAGCAATCGTCACGATTCCTCGATCGGTCCAGCGGTTCGCCGCGGGGACAGACCGGCAGGTATGGCATCTGCCTCTGGAAAACACTGGGCTACAGACACTTTCGTGACCTCTCAGCGCTCGATCTGCGACAACCATGAGCGCCGCTACGGCGACGACGATGCACCGGACAGCGCGAACATTCCGCGACCGCGCGGTGCGAACAGACGGTGAACAGCCGCGGTCGGGATATAGACGAAAAGCCAACGGGCTCTGATGGTTTCGCAGTGCTCTGTTCACTGGTCCGAGGGTGGTCGTTCATAACACGTGGTTAGCGTTCGGGTGGTCGCTTCCGGAGACTGTTGAGCAGCTCTGAGGGTTGTCCGCTTCGATGCTCGCCTTGCCATGCCGTGCCTGCGACTGGGTGCGCGGAAACGAATCAGGTTGTGGTAGTGAACAACTGGAGATCAGATTACTGGGATCCGGATCGGTGGCAGTTGCCCACGGTGCTGCGGCGGGGTCATGCGTGGATACGCGCGACGCGGCGGCGGCGCTGGACGGTCGGCGTTCTGCTCACCGTCTTCGTTTTGGTCGTCTTCCCGGGTTTACTCGGTGCCACGGCCACGGCCACGGCCGAAAGCAGCACCCGCTCCGCGGGATCGTCGGTCGGCAGTGCGCTCGGCTGGACCCATGTCGCCGATTCCTCGGGGGTCGAGGCCGCCAGCTATATATTCGCCACCGACCACGGCGGTGTGTTCAATCCGGGCGATACCGCGATATCCCTGGTGATCGGCCTGGAGTTCGCGGGCTGGAAAATCATTGTGATCACGGCGATCTGGCTGATCGGCTACGCCCTGAGTTTCGAGTGGTTGAACCTCTTCTCGAAAGCACTGCTCGGTGTGGCGCACAGCCTGACCGGACAGATCGCTACGCCGATCATGTTGGTGACAGCCGCGACGATCGGCGCATTCTTCGTCGCGTGGTTCGTCGTGCGCGGCCTCTACTCCAAGGCCACCCTGCAAGTGGTGTGCATGGTCATGGTCGGATTGCTGGGGCCGATATTCCTCGCCGAGCCACTTGCCGATGTGCTGTCCTCGGACGGTCTGCTGGCGAAGGGCCGTGACCTCGGCATTTCGGTGGCGGCTGGATTGAACCGCGATAACAATATCGATCCGTCCCACATGGTGGCGACCATGCAGGGCACGCTGACCGACAACTTCGCCCGTCGTCCATTGCAAGTCTGGAACTTCGGGCATGTGGTCGACGAACAGCCGTCTTGTCGTGCCGCGTGGTCGGCCGGTGTCGCGGCGCGCAGCGAGGACCGGGTGAAACGGGGCATTGGTGCGTGCGGGGACGGCGCGGCCAAGGAATCGATGGAGAATCCGAATTTCGAACAGATCGGCACCGGCCTCTTGCTGCTGCTGGCCGGGGCCATTCTGCTCGCCTTCGGGGCTGTGCTCGCGATCAAGGTGATCCGGGCGGCCCTCGACACGATCTATCACGGATTGATGTCGATCTTCGGTTTCGCCGCAGGCGGATTCGTGTACGGACCCACGCAGACGTTCCTGATCCGCAATGTCGTCGACGGCTTCGTCGCCGCGGCGCGCATGACGGCCTACACCATCTTTCTCGGCGTGTATGTGCTGATCCTGGGGGACCTGTTCACGCTTGCCGGCGATCAGGTCATGGTGGTGTTCATCATCGGTGCGATCTTCGAAATCGTGGCGATCCTTCAGCTCAAACGCCTCAGTAATGGTCTGGACCGCGGCAATGAGTGGATCGCGAATCGGTTCGCACTGGCTGTGCAGGGCACCGGTGGTGGCGCACGCGGTTCGGGTGGCCGCGGGACCGCCCTCGGTATGGGAGCGGCCGGGGCAGCGCATTCCATGCGCATACTGCCCGCACTCGCCGCCTTCAGCACCGTCAGCAATTCGCCTGCGACCGAATGGCTGTGGGGACGGACCCGGTCACCGCTGCGGCCGTTCGCCCGCAGGGAGCGCCAGTCGCAATTGGCGCAATGGGGATTCTGGACCTCGCCAGGAGTGGGTGGACCTATCGGCTCCTACGCCCAGGCGTACCTGCACCGGCCCATATTCGCGCGGGCTGCCCGGGAGGCCGCAGAGGCCGCGGGTGGCATCAATACCGTTCGCGGCGCGGCCGCGGCATTGCAGGGTCTGGAAGATATCGGCGGGAAGGTCAGCGATGCACCGGCCGCGCTGCTCGCCGCCGGATTCACCGACGAGGACATCTTGTTCAATGCCATTCGCTCGTGGTCGATCGTCGATGGCAACTCCAAGGACTGGACGATGGCCAACAACCATCTCGGGCATGCGGTCGCCGCGGTCCAACGCGTCCAGGACTCGTCGCTTCGCCTCATCCGAGGTGAGAGTGATCCAGGCGAGGTCGCGGCGGATCTCGCCACCTTGCAGGCCGCCGCGTTCCGGTATCGGCGCTCGGTTCCCGCGGGCGTCACTCTCGATGGGGGCTTAGCCAACGGCATGGAGGAGCAATTCGTCACCGCATACCTGGACGCACCGTCGGCGGAAGTGGCCCAAGACCTCCAACGACTAGCCAATGGCACTACCGCCACCGGCCCGTTGGCTGGTAGCGCATTCGATCAGCGCACCGCCCAGCGCATGATGGGGGCGATCGGAAGTAGGCAGGCGGACCGGGTCCTGAACAGCGTCAACGAGGCGTTGGGCGATCCGACGAACCAACAGTTGCTCCGGGTGGCTCGTGGCCACATCTCCGACGCGACGCTGACCGACCAAGCGTTGAGCGGGGCCAAACGAACCGCGACGAACACACCGACGCCGCCGGCCCCGAACAGTCCGGAGCGGCCGGGGTGGGCTCCACCGATGGTCCTGGTCGGCAATCGGCTCAACTGAGAGTCCGGTCGTCTGTGCCGTCGTCGACTATTCATCCAGACAATCTCGCCGGTCAGGGCGTTATGCCTGGTTGCCGATGGGTCCTGAGTCTTCGGTGTCCGGTGCGGTCGGTAGTCCTTCGCTCGCCCGCAGCTTCTCCGCCATCGTGGTGAGCAGAGTCTGCGATTCCTCGGAGAGATCGAAAGCTCGGCTCATAGTCGGCGCAGGTGATAGCCCTGGAGTTGCGACAGCAGTTCCAGGTCGTGGTCGATTTTGGCGGCGTAGACGTCGTTGAAGAAGTAGTCCGGTTCGACCTTGAAGAACTTGGCGAGGGCGGCCATGGTCTCGTTGGACGGATTGGTTCGTTGTCCCGACCGCAGCTGGGACAGATAGGGTTTCGAGATCGGGTATCCGGAGTTCGTCAACACGTCCGCGACCTCCGCATTGGTATGCGATCGGCGGCCCGGGGGATGCACGGTTTCGAATAGCTTGTTCAACCGCTCGGCGAAATCAGCCATCTGAGGTGCCCATCTTCTTCGCTGTCCTGGTGAACCGATCAGCGGTTCGCTGTGCGCTGTCGACGAAAACCACTCCGGCCCATGGGGTCCGACGTCGAATCGCAAGTGTGTTCGGTTACTACCTGGGATTGCCTGGTAGGAAACGGATCGAAACATCGGCCTCGCAGGCTACCGTGCCCGCTCGTGGACCACTCGGGCGATGTCTGTGCGTGGTACCGGCCGGCCCGCCCGGCCGCTGCGACATTCCCCGCCACCGCCATGGTGAGCGGGCGCACCGAAACACCCATGGCGCGCAGGCGGGCCGAATCGATGCACTGAACGAGGCGGCTGTGGGCGGTCCTGAACCACTTCTATACCCCACGGGGTATACTTGGTCAATTCGATCGAAGCGAGTCGAGGAGACGATCTCATGGTTGGTGACGAGGAGAGCATCGCCCAGGTGCTCAACCGCCTGCGCCGCGCACACGGACAACTCGCGGGCGTGATCTCGATGATCGAACAGGGCCGCGACTGCAAGGATGTCGTCACCCAACTCGCCGCGGTATCCCGTGCCCTCGACCGCGCCGGCTTCAAGATCGTCGCCAGTGGGCTGCGCGATTGTCTGACCCGGGAGACGGCCGACGGGGCGGAGCCGATGACTGTCGATGAACTCGAGAAACTCTTCCTGGCGCTGGCCTGACCCGAAGGATCGGAGCTGCGGTTCGGTCAAGGCGCTGCGGAGTTCCGCGGTGAGCGATGGACCGTCGCCGTCACCACGCCCGCGGCGACCATCACGCCGCCGCGGCGGCGACGGAGGCGGTCCAATTGCGCAGCCGCGCTTGCGCGAATCCGGGAAAGCGTCTTCCCCCGCGACGTCCCATCGATTAATGTGTCGTTATATAGCGGTACGTTAATTAAGGGGAGATAGCTATGGAGATCGCGACGAAGTTCTGGACGATGCGTCGTGTAGTGGTCACGATGCTTTTCAGCATCGCGCTGGTGATAGTCACGATCGCCTCGCCGCACCTTTTCGCGGCCTCGGCCGGGCCTCGGGATTCGCACGGCCCCGGGGGTGGTCACGGCTACGGAGCGGGAACGCGCCCTAACAGCAATGACCACAGTCAGCGCAACAGCGGCTACGGGTCCGGAGTGCGCTCCAACAGCGACGGCCACGATCAGTACCGGGGCCGCACCGAGAATCCCTGCCAGTACACCCCGACAGGGACCTGCGGAGCGCGCTGACGACGTGCTCCGGGGAATTAGCGGTCACCACCGGCCCGGCTCATCCAGACATGGAACACTACGACCAGTGCGATGCCAACCTGCGTAACCCGTCCAGATCCAGCCGGTATTCGCCGGCCGTGGCGCGGTGTGAGGTGTCGGTTCGATCGCCGCGAGCGCGTGTCGACGATCTCATCGGCTCAACTCGCTACGCCATCCGCGCTGGCCTCATCGAACCCGGACGGTTCCAGCACCGCAGCAGGATCCGGCGCGACAGCGGGTCTTCTGGTGCACCAGACCATGATCGGTTCGATCACCCGTGCGGCGATCGGCCCCAATACCGCCATGAACAGCACGTATGTCGTCGCCAGCGCCGCGAACGCGGCCGGAACCGCACCCGCGGTGACCGCCAAACCGGCGATAACGATGGAGAACTCGCCATGGGCGACCAGCGCGGTGCCCGCTCGGGCCCGTCCATAACGTGACGCTCCGACACGTTTGGCCGCCCACCAACCGGTCGCCACCTTCGTTGCCGTCGTTACCGCTGCCAGCAGGCACGCCCATCCCAGCACCGGCGGAATGGAAGTCGGATCCGTGCTCAGCCCGAACAACACGAAGAACAATGCCGCGAACAGATCCCGCAGTGGCTCCAGCAGCTTGGTGGCATTGTGCGCCGTCGAGTCCGAGATCGCGATGCCGAGCAGGAACGCCCCCACCGCCGCCGAGACCTGCACCGCCGTCGCCACACCAGCCACCAATAACGCCGACCCCAGCAGCTTCAACAGGAAGACCTCGTTGTCCTTGCTGTCGACGATCATCGACACATATTTGCCGTATCGCAGTGCGACGATCATGACCACCGTCACCGCGGCCAACGCGATACCCAGGGTCTTCAGCCCCGCGAGGAACCCGACACCGGCCAGCACCGCGGTCAACACCGGCAGATACCCAGCCATGACCAGATCCTCGAATACCAGGATCGACAGAATCGTCGGCGTCTCCCGGTTACCGAGCCTGCCGAGATCGTTCAGCACCTTCGCCACAATGCCGGAGGAGGAGATATATGTGACTCCGGCCATCGCGATCGCCCCGGTGAAACCCCACCCCAGCGCCAACGCAACCAACACTCCGGGCGTGGCGTTGAGCACGATATCGAGCACGCCGGCCGCCCAGGACTTGCGCATCCCGGTCACCAACTCGCTGGCGCTGTATTCCAGCCCGAGCAGCAGCAACAACAGCACCACCCCGATCTCGCTGGCCAAGTGGATGAACTCGTCCACCTGGTGCAGCTCGACCATCCCGCCGGTGCCGAACACCAACCCGCCGATCAGATACAACGGGATCGGCGACAACCCGATTCGCGCCGCGACCCGACCCAGCAAACCCAACCCGAAAAGCACCGCGCCCAGCTGAATCAACGCGAGCGCGGTCTCATGAGCAACCATCGGCCTCAGCCGTTGGTGAGGGCTTCGGCGGCGGCCGCCAAGCCGTCGGCGGTACCGACAACAACCAGCACATCACCGGCCGTGAACAAGAAATCGGGCCCCGGCGAGGCGATCGCATGCCCCGCCCGCATCACCGCAACTATGGACGTCTTGGTACGGGTCCGCATCTGCGTCTCCCCGAGCAGCCGTCCGTCATACACCGACCCGCCCCGTATCGTCAGCTGCCGGGTTGTCACCCCCTCCAGGTCGCGATGCTCTTCCTCCAACTGTGCGACCAATTGCGGCGCACCCAGCAGGTTGGCAAGCAAGGCCGCCTCCCGCGGCGACAACGAGATCTGATCGGTCACATCCGGGTTGTCCGGTCTGCCGACGATCAGATCGATCGTGCCGTCCCGATGATCGATCACCCCCACCCGACGACCAGAGCTCTTCAATGAGAAGTCCTTGCGTATACCGATACCCGGCAAAGGTGTCACCTCAACATTCACCCGACCACCATAACCGGGCAAATCGGGCAAGCATGGTGAATGTTCGGCTCGGCAACCCCTCCGCGACCTGGGATGCCCTGCTCTGGCCACGCAAGAGGTCCTCATCCAGATCCTCGGTCCGAGGCGGTGCGGACGGGCCAGCCGCCGGATCGACCAACTATGACCGCGGTCTGGGCCGCTCAGTCGACCGTGCACTCCCCGAGCAGTCCTGAACAGTGCTTTTCTCCTGTGCTGCGGGCACCCGATCAACCGTTCCGGTATCAACCTGTGCCCGCGTCACTGGTTTGGCCGCCCGCCTGCGGGTATCCGCACGACACAGCGCGCGTCCGAGAGGATGACCGATCATGGGAGACGAGATGTCGACGGTGCCCAATTGTGGTGAGCCCAGCCGCCGTGGGTCGTGCCCGGCCCGGTCTGGACGCCGTTGATCCCGGCGACTATGTCGGTGGAGCAGGTCGCCAACTTCGGTGCGGTCGCCCTACTGGGCCGTGCCGGACAGCCGGCCGAACTCGCCGGCCCCTCCGTGCTGCTTGCTTCCGACGAGGACAGCTGCATTTCCGGTGCGCGCCTGGCTGTAACCGGAGGCAGACCGATTCTGTGAGAGGAACCCATGCGAAGTCCGATCGCGCGTACCCGCCGACCGCTCCCGCGACCCTGTGGAGAGCTGTCGGCGGCGGTGCTAGAGGCCCTCCGGACTCCCGCCGGGTCGCCTATTCCTGGCGTGCGTGCAGCCGATCCATCCGACCGAGACCTGCACTCGGCGCTGCACACCTGCTACGCGTTGCACTATGAAGGCTTCGACGGTGTGGATGCCGAATGGGAATGGGATCCCGGACTTCTGGGCCTACGCGCCGAACTGGAGAGCCGGTTCCTGGCCGCACTGCATGCCGAAACGGCCGGCGGTGCCGATCTCGACGCCGAACTCGACGACTTGCTCGCCGTCCCCGCCGAGGAAACCGGTCTCAGTGTTTTCCTGCGTGACGAAGGACAGCCGTGGCAGCTACGCGAGTACTTCATCCATCGCTCGATCCTGCACCATCAGGAAGCCGACCCGTATGCATGGCTGATTCCGCGCCTGCGCGGGCAAGCCAAGGCCGCGCTGGTCGCCGTCGAATTCGACGAGTTCGGCGGTGGGCACGGTGACCGCATTCACCAGCGGCTCTACGCGGATCTGCTGGCGGGCGCGGGGTTGAGCCCTGACTATCTGCACTATCTGGACGTTGTACCAGCGCCGATGCTGGCCCTGGTGAACATGATGTCGCTGTTCGGTCTGCATCGGGAGCTGCGCGGTGCGGGGGTGGGGCATTTCGCCGCCGTTGAGATCACCTCGTCCCCTGGTTCGCGTCGCCTTGTGGACGCACTGACGAGGCTTGATGCGGATCCGGCTTGCGTGCTGTTCTACCGCGAACATGTGGAGGCCGACGCTGTGCACGAACAGCTCATGCGCCGCGGCGTGATCGGCGATCTGGTGGCGCGCGAACCCGAACTGCGCGAGTCCATGGTTTTCGGCATTCAAGCGACCACCATGCTCGAACAACTTTTCACCGATCACGTGCTCGGCTGTTGGTGCGAGGACCGTACATCGCTGCTCGCGGAGGTGGCCGAAATATCCCGGGATGCGACGACGCTCAGGTCGAGCGCGGATTGAGTCGCAAATTCCTGGCTATCCCGTCTATATGATGTTGATTCGCCCGCCCGGTGTGTACCGGCCGCAGGCCGATACGCGGTTACTGGTGGACGCGCTGAACGAGGCCGACGTACCGCGGCACAGTCGGGTGCTGGACATCTGTACCGGTACCGGGGTGCTGGCCATTCAGTCCGCCCGCGCTCGTGCCGCGTCGGTCACCGCTGTGGATATCTCACGGTCCGCGGTGGCCGCGGCCTGGCTCAACAGCCGGCTACGCGGGCTCGATATCGAACTGATCCTCGGTGACTTCCGAAAAGTGCTGCACGGCAGGAGCTTCGACGTGATTGTGACCAATCCTCCCTATGTGCCCACCGCGGTAGAGGGGCCGCCACGGGGGATCGCGCGATGCTGGGACGCGGGACACGACGGCCGCTCGGCGATCGACGCCCTGTGTCGGCTCGCTCCCCAATTGCTTTCCAACACAGGAATGTTGCTCATGGTTCATTCCGCAATGTGCGGCACCGACACGACATTGACCCGCCTCCGACAGGTTGGACTCAAAACCGCGGTAGTCGCCAGGGCGAGCATCCCGTTCGGCCCGGTGCTTCGCCGCCGCGCCGACTGGCTACTCGCCCGCAGCCTCATCCACGCCGGACAACAGCATGAGGAACTGGTGGTCATCCGTGCCGACCGACCCTGAGAACGACCGGCGGACAATCACATACACCGCCGAAGGTCCCGCCCTCATCGAAGGGCCGGTAGAACTTGTCACCGACGACGGGCGGACGATCCACTGCGACCGATGCGTGGTGGCGCTGTGCCTGTGTCGCCGTTCCGCGATCTACCCGCTGTGCGACACCAGCCACCGCAAACTTCGCCGCACCACCCGGTAGCCCGGCTCGATACGCGCCATATCGGCCCGGACCTGCCCGCCAGCAAACTGTCGCGTCATGACCGAGACCCAGACCGTCGCCGAGGCCAGTGAACCGGTTGTGCGCGCGTTGCTCGATCCCGACGGTCCTGCCGGCAGCTTCTTCGACCAGGGAGGAGCGGTCCGAGGGGGCGAGAGACCGCCGTCGCAGCATGTCGGTGTTGCCGATGGCGGCCGACCAATGCTTGGCCGGTGTTGGGCCGCGAGACCTCCGCTGCTGAGCGCTGCGGCTACCGGAGAATTCCCCTCTTGATCGATTGTGGACCGATGGTATACAACTGGTACACAGTCCGTTGGTGACCGGCTTCACAGTCGGTTCGACGGGATGGGACAGCTCGGTGGTTGCGCCAACAACCACCGAGCCCGGCAGTACCTTCCACCGCCCGATTCGACGTCTACGTGCAGGTAGACGTGGGACAGGTGGATCGTCAGGTAGCGACGAATCGACGAGGAGTCGACATGGCAACCGCCAGAATCAAATCTATCAATCGACGGCCACACACCAGTTTGCCGGTCATCGCCGGCTCTAGCCTGGCTGGCACGGCAGTGGAGTGGTACGACTTCTTCCTGTACGGCACCGCCGCTGCGCTGGTGTTCAACAAGCTGTTCTTCCCGTCGGAAGATCCGCTGGTCGGGACCATGCTGGCCTTCGCGACCTATGCCGTGGGCTTCATCGCCCGGCCGTTGGGCGCGGCGGTGCTCGGCCATTTCGGCGATGTGAAGGGGCGGCGTGCGACGCTGATCGTCAGCCTGGTGCTGATGGGGGTGTCGACGTTCCTGATCGCGCTGTTGCCGACCCACGCCACGATCGGTGTGGCAGCCCCGCTGCTGCTGGTGTTGCTGCGGCTGGTACAGGGCTTCGCGCTGGGCGGCGAGTGGGGCGGGGCGGTGCTGCTGGTCTCCGAACACGGTGATTCCCGGCATCGCGCCTTCTGGTCGGCGTGGCCCAACCTCGGCCCGCCGCTGGGCAATCTGATGGCTGCGGGCGTGCTGGCGTTGCTGGGTGCCGTGCTGTCGGAGGAGGCGTTCCTGTCGTGGGGATGGCGCATCGCGTTCGCGCTCTCGGCGCTGCTGGTCGTGATCGGCCTGGTCTTGCGCTTGTACGTCGCAGAGACGCCGTTGTTCGAGCAGACGCGAGCCGCGACGAGTCCGCGGTTGGTGCGCATGCCGCTGAGCGCGGCCGTTCGCGGGCACTGGCGTCAGATCCTGCTCGCCGCGTTCAGCCGGTTCGGCGAGAACGCCGGGTTCTACATCTTCTCGCTGTTCGTCATCACCTATCTCACCCAGATCCGCGGCCTGCCACGCAGCACCGGATTGAACGCGGTGATGATCGGCATGGCAGTGGCCCTGGTGACGATTCCGCTATTCGCGGTGCTGGCCGACCGGATAGGCCGCCGTCCGATCTACATCGGCGCCTCGCTGGCGACGATCGTGTGGGCATTCGCGTTCTTCGCGTTGCTCGATACCACCGCCACCGGTGCGATCTTCCTCGCGGTCGCCGTCGGGCTCGTGATCTTCGCTGCCTACAGCGCGGTGATCGGCGCCTTCTTTTCCGAACTGTTCCCCACCGAGGTCCGCTATTCGGGGGTGTCGCTGGCGTACAACCTGGCCTCGGTGCTGGCCGGATCGCTGGCCCCGATCATCGCCATCGCGCTCTATGACCACTTCGGCACCGGCCAAGCCATCGCCGTTTACCTGGCGGTCATGGGGGCTGTCTCGCTGACAGCCGCGCTGGTGGCGCGCGAGACCCGCACGGTGGATCTCGCCGACGTGCACGAGGAAGCGCCACTACCCGGCACTTCCCCCGACACGGCAGTTGTCATCCCGTAACGATCCAGGAAAGGCATCTCTCATGACGACATCGAAGACCAGTGCGGCTCCCGCGCCCGAGCTGGCCTACGAATGGTTGAAGAACACCATCCTCACCTTGCCTCGCGATGAAGAGATGTTCCTGTCCGAGGCCCAGGTCGCCGCGGCCTCGGGCACCTCACGCACACCGGTCCGCGAAGCGTTGCTGCGGTTGGAGGCCGAAGGCTTCGTGCGGCGGGTGCCGCACAAGGGCGCCTACATACCGGCGTTGACGGACGTGGACGTCGACGACGTGTTGCAGGCCAGACGGGTTGTGGAGGAGTGGTCGATCACCCAGGTCGCCCCGAATCCCGGTCAGGTGCCCGCGCGGTTGCGTGAACTGGTGGCCAGACAGGAGGCCGACACCGACCCCGTCGAGTTCATCGCCCACGACCTCGAATTCCACACCACGGTGATCCGCGCCGCGGGCAACCAGGTGATGCACGAGTTCTACCGTTCGCTGCGCGACCGGCAGATGCGGATGGGCGTGCGCATCGTGCTCGCCGACGAGCAGCGCAAGAAACAGGTCCTCATCGAGCACCGCGCGATCGTCGACGCGTTGGCCGCTGGTGATACCGAGGCCGCCATCCGCGCCGTGCGTGAGCACCTCGACACCACCCTGCGCTCGCTCAAGCAGCCCAGGTTCTGACCCTCTCGAATACAAGGACACACTGATGAAAGTCGCTCTGGCGCAGATAGCCAGCCCCGACACCGAATCCCCTGCGCACCGACTCGAGCGGGTGCGACAACTGCTCGCCGGCTTCCGCGCCGACGCCGATCTGATCGTGCTGCCCGAGCTGTGGCGCGTCGGATACAACCATTTCGACGGCTACCCGGCGGCCGCTGAGCCCCTCGACGGGCCGACCGTTCAGGTGTTGCAGACCGTGGCACGCGACCGGCAGTGCTATGTGCACGCGGGCAGCATCGTCGAGAGCACCGACGGCGGTAAGCTGCGCAACACGGCGGTGCTGATCGACCCGGATGGTCGAATCGCCCACCACTACAGCAAGATTCACGTCTTCGGCTACCGTTCGCTGGAGGCCGAGCTGCTGCTGCCCGGACAGCAGATCCGGGTCGTTGACACGGCTTTCGGGCCTACCGCCGCGACCACGTGCTACGACCTGCGCTTCCCCGGACTGTGGACGGAGCTGGTGCGTGGGGGAGCCGAGATCGTCATCGTGCCCGCGGCCTGGCCGAAAGCCCGGCTGGCGCACTGGCGTCTGCTCACCTCCGCCCGTGCGGTCGACAACCAGGTCATCGTCATCGCCTGCAACGCGGTGGGCACTCACAACGGGGTGGAGCTCGGCGGCCACAGCCGCGTCATCGACCCGTGGGGGGAGGTGCTCGCCGAGGCGGGTGATGCCGAGGGATTCACCCTCGCCGAGATCGAACCGGGCGTCGTCGGACGCACCCGCGCGGAGTTCCCGGTGCTGTCCGATCGGCTCGACGACTACGGTTTCCTGACCCGGCGGGAGGTGCTGTCATGACCGACACGACCGTCGACATCCTCAGCTGCACCGTCCTCGGATCCGGCGAAACCCTCCGGTTCGACGGAGCGCGAGCGCTGGTCGCGGGCTACACCGGACGTGACGAGGCCGCGGTGCGCCACCACATCGACGAGCTGGCCGCGATCGGCGTCGCACCGCCGGAAGACGTCCCGATGCTGTACCCGGTCGCCACCGCCACCGTTACCACCGCCGCCAGCACCCCGGTGCCCAGCGCGGACACCTCCGGCGAGGTGGAACCGGTCCTCTTGCGCCACCGCGGCCGCTACTTCCTCGGCGTCGGCTCCGACCACACCGACCGTGCCCTCGAGACCGTCGACATCGGCGAGTCGAAGCGGGCCTGCGCCAAGCCGATCGGACCGAACGTCGTCGAGGTCGGTGACTGGGACAGGTTCGACTGGGACAGCTGCCGGGCCCGGAGCTGGGTGGACGGGCGGCTCTACCAGGACGGCACCCTGGCGGCCCTGCGCACCCCCGGCGATCTGCTCGGTGTCGTGGCCGAACGGATCGGCGACGACGGCGGCGACCTCGTCTGCTTCGCCGGGACCTTGCCCCTGCTCGACGGCCGGTTCACGCCCGGAAAGCGTTGGGATCTCGAACTTCTGCTGCCCGACGGCCGCACCTTGACCCACACCTACACCACCACCGAAGGAGCATGACATGCGCACCGGAGCCGAGTATCTGGCCTCGCTGAACGACGGGCGGGTCGTCCTCGTCGACGGGGAACGGGTCGACGACGTCACCACCCACCCCGCGTTCGCGCCGGTCGCGCACACCATCGCCGAACTGTTCGACTTGGCCGCCGACCCCGCCAACAACATGCAGTACACCGCGCCGGAGACCGGGGCGACCGCCAACCGGGTGTTCGGAATCCCCCGCAGCCAGGAGGAACTGCGCGCCCGCCGCACTGCGATCGAGACCTGGGCGCGACACACCCACGGCTGGGTGGGGCGCAGCCCCGATCATGTCGGTACCTTCCTCGCGTCCTTCGCGGCGCACCCGGAGGTCTTCGCCGGCGGCGAGCGCGATTTCTCCGCCAATGTGACGGCCTTCCACCGACGGTTGCTCGCGGAGAACCTGTACGTTTCCTACGCGATCATCCCGCCGCAAGTGTCGCGCGCGACCACCGCATCGGGGTGGGAGGGTGAGTTCCTTCAGGTCGGGGTGGTCCGGGAGACCGAGGAGGGCATCATCGTGCGCGGGTCGCAGATGCTGGCCACCGGCGCGGCCATCGCCGACGAGATCCTGGTGTCCTGTATCAAGCCGCTCGGCCCGGACGATCAGGACTTCGCGGTGTCGTTCGTCGTTCCCGCGAATGCCGCAGGACTCAAGCTGTACTGCCGCCGTCCCTATGCCCCGGCGGCTACCAGCAGCTTCGACTACCCGCTGACCACCCGCTACGACGAGCCCGACGCGCTGGTGGTGTTCGACGACGTGCTCATCCCCTGGGACCGGGTGTTCATCGATCGTGACATCACCGGTGTGCGGCGCCAGTTCTTCGACACCGGCGCGCACGCGCTCGGCAACTGGCAGGCCCAGATCCGCTTCGCCACCAAGCTGCGGTTCATCGCGGGCGTGGCCCGGCGCGTCACCCAGGTCAACGGCGTCGACAAGATTCCCAGTGTCCAGGAGAAGCTCGGAGAACTCGCCGCCCTCGTCTCCGGCGTCGAGTCGGCCGTGCTGGCCGCCGAATACACCGCGACCCCGGACGATGCGGCCCAGTGGGTGCCCGGCAAGCGCGCGCTGTACGGCTCGATGGGGTTGCAGTCGGAGATCTACCCCCGCGTGCTGTCGATCCTGCGCGACCTGGTGGGGGGCGGAGTGCTCCAATTGCCGTCCAGCGTCGCGGATCTCACCAGCCCGATCACCTCGGGTGATGTGACGCACTACGTGCAGTCGCCCGGCGTGCCGTCGGAGGAGCGCATCAAATTGTTCAAGCTGGCCTGGGACATCATCGGCTCCGAATTCGCCGGACGTCACCAGCAGTACGAACTGTTCTACGCCGGTGCGCCGTTCGTCGTGAAGGGCGCTTACACCTACCGCAACTACGGCTACGAGGAGCCGCTGCGCGATGTCGAGCAGTTCCTCGCCGCCTACAAGTCCGAAACCGCCTGAGAGGTAATACCCGTGGCCAAGCCCGAATACGAGTTCTTCCCCGTCACCGACGTCGAATACACCGTCTGTCCCGGCGACGACCCCGCTATCACCGAGCGAATCTTGGCCCGCGACCCCGAGGGCGGGGTCGCCACCAGGATCCTGCGTTATGAGCCCGGTGCGGACTCCACCCCGATGGGCGTGCAGAAGCACGACTTCTGGGAAGAGGTCTACATCCTGGAGGGTTCGTTCACCGATCTCACTCTCGGCCAGACCTTCTCGGCCGGCATGTACGCTTGCCGCCCGCCGGGCATGCCGCACGGCCCGTGGCGCACCGACGAAGGCGTCGTCACCTTCGAAGTCCGTTATCACAGCAGGTAGGCGCGCCATGACTCTGCCCGCATTCCAGTGTCCGACGCCAGCGGACATGCGACGCAGCATGGGGCGGTTCACCACCGGAGTCGCCGTCGTCAGCGCGGACGACGGTACCGGCGACCCCTGCGCGATGACCATCAGTTCGCTGACGTCGGTGAGCCTGGAACCGCCGATCCTGCTCGTCTCGCTCACCCACGGCAGCCGCACCACCGATGCCGTCGACGCGACGCAGACATTTGCGGTGTCGATCCTCGGTTCCCGGCAGGAGGCGATCGCCCGACGGTTCGCCACCCGCGGCGGGGCCCGGTTCGAGGGCATCCCGGTAGACCTGAGCCGATCCGGATTGCCGTTGATCCCGGATGCGTTGGCGCAGCTCGAGTGTCGCGTCCACGCCGCACACGACATCGGCGACCATCGCGTCTTCTACGGCGAAGTCACCGATATGCGGTGGCGCGACGGCACCGGTCTGGTGTTCTACTCCGGCCGGTTCGGCGACTTCCACGACTTCGGGCACGACGAACTGCCCTGGTGGTACTGAGCCGAACGCGGACTCGCGGCGACAACTGCATACCCGAACACAGACGCGTGTCAGAGCCCGATCACCGATCGGGCTCTGACACGCGTTCGCGTCGGACAGATACGAAGGTGTCGAGTTCCTATCGGAGCGACCGCCCAGAACTGGGTCGATATGACGAACGGTTCGCCGACCACGCCGTCCCGGTCGGCCGCCGCACCATCTTCATGGCGACTGCCGAATCACCCGACGACCGGCCGTCACCCAGCGACGAACGACGGGCGGCCTGAGTGCGGGCCGCGGCAGCGAACGGATGTCCGATGTGGGTGACCCGCGAACGCGGCGGCCTGAGCTCAGGTCCGACGAGTTCTCCGGTCTGGTCAGGGAGTGATACCGGTGAATGAGAGGAATTCCTGGCGGGAGCGGGCGTCTTCGCGGAGGGAGCCGAGAAGCGTGGAGGTGACGGCGGTGGTTCCGGCTGCTTGCACGCCGCGCAGGGTCATGCAGGTGTGTTCGGCTTCGATGACCACGCCGACGCCTTTCGGTTGGAGGTGTTCGTCGAGCCAGTCGGCGATCTGTTTGGTGAGTCGTTCCTGGACTTGCGGGCGGCGGGAGAAATGCTCGACGACGCGGGCGAGTTTGGACAGCCCGAGGATGCGGTCACCGGGTAGGTAGCCCACGTGTGCGACGCCTACGAAGGGCAACAGGTGGTGTTCGCACACCGACCGCAGCGGGATGCGGCGGGCGAGCACGAGTTCGTCGTAGCCTTCGTCGTTGGCGAAGGTGGTCGGATCGAACGGGCGCGGGGTGAACAGTTCGGCGTAGGCGCGGGCCATCCGCCCAGGGGTGGCGTGCAGATGTTCATCGTCGAGGCTGATGCCGAGCGCGGCGAGGAAGTTCCGGGCGGCGAGTTCGGCGGCGGCCAGGTCGATGCTGCCGGCGGGGTTGTGGACGAATCGTAACGAGGAGTGGGACACGATGATCAGCCCCCGTCGACACCGAGGGCGGTCAGCAGTACGAGGACCAGGGTGGTGACGGCGAGGACGCCGTGGCCGCCTACGACCGCGACCGGGAAGTGTTTCTCGGCTGGTTCGGGGGTTGGGGTAGCTGCGGTTTCGGTGCGTGCTCGGTAGACCGGCAGCCAACGCAGCAGCATGGTGAATCCCAGCAGCGCCACCGGGATCAGCAGTGCGAATGCGATCCAGGCAAGGGCGTCGTTATCGACGGCGAGGTAGACGATCCACACGACCAGCCCGACGACAGCAAGCAGGAAATGCCCGAATACGACCGGTACGGGCAGATGGCTGGCACCCGGTTGGCGTGCACCGCCTTTGGTGATCCAGGTGCCGAGCAGGACGAACCCGCCCACGGCGGTGAGCAGCCAGAGGATCAATGCTGCGATACCCATGATGTCTCCTGACGGGTGAGAAGGGTGGGGTTCAGCGTCGGTAGCCGGCAGCTTGGGTGTTTTCATCGGCGACCCGCACGCCGTAGTGGTAGGCGAGTTTGCCGCCGAGGTAGCCCGATACCGCCAGCGCGGCCAAAGCGAGGATCGACAGCGCCAGGGGCCCGGCTGGGACGACGCCGTGCGGGCCGGCGCCGGAGCTGCGCCACCAGAAGTTGAGTGCGTAGGCGATGGTGATGGCCAGATTGAGGCTCATGTGCACCAGTCCGGTCCGAAATGCGGGGGTGCCGGTCGGGATGGCGAACAGATCCAGGAAGCCGACCATCGCAGCGGCCAGTGCCCCGAGGACACCGATAGCGATCAGCCATTCCGCTGCGCGGGCAGGAAAGGCTGGGTCGTCGACGATGTGCGAGGCGATATCGAACACGAGGCTCGCCACCCAGGCACCGATCGGCACGGTGACCAGAAACGGGTGGAACGGATGTCCGTACGGCCCAGCCAACGTGGCACTGACCGGCTGTTTGGCTTGCTGCATGTCACTTGTCACGACATCCTCCGATAGTTACACCAAAAATTATTGGTGCTATTGGTTTAATCGGTCAAGCTCGCCTCACCCCCCGGGTACCCAGCAGGTTTCGATCAACACAGTCGGCGTTATTGTGGTCGTGTGACCAGCGAATCGGCGATCGGCGCGGTGGCCGCGTTGGAAGACGAGTCACGCCGCGGCATGTATTGGTTCATCCGCGCTGCCGGGCGCCCGGTCACCCGCGACGAAGCCGCGGAGCAGGTTGGAATCTCACGGAAGCTGGCCGCGTTCCATCTCGACAAGCTCGTCGCCGCCGGACTATTGCAGGCCCGGTACGAGCAGGTCGGCGGGATCCGGCGGGTCGGGCGGGCACCGAAGGTGTATGAGCCAACCGATACCGAGTTTCGGGTGACCATCCCCGAACGCCGTCACGACGTGCTGGCCGACATCCTGATCGGCGCGGTACTGACCGAGAGTGCCGACGAGACCGCTCGCGCGGCAGCGCAACGGGTGGCCGCCGAGCGCGGCGCGGGCACCGGACAGGCCATGCGGGAGCGGTTGCGGCCGGGGCGGCTCGGCGCCGAACGCGCCCTCACCCTGCTGCACACGTTGCTCGCCGAGTATGGATTCGAACCCGCCCGCAACGCGCCGGACTGTATCCGACTGCGCAACTGTCCCTTCCATCCCTTGGCCGCGCAGGCGCCCGAACTGGTGTGCGGACTCAACCACGCCTATCTCGCCGGCGTGCTCACCGGACTGCAGGCCGACACCGTCACCGCGGAACTGGCACCGAAAGCCGGCGAATGCTGCGTCCAACTCCGTCCCCAACCTCAGGTCACGCGCTCTGCGACCGCATGACCTGATAGCGAGATTCCCGAACCCGCTGGTGCGTGCGGCGATGGCGCACTTACACCTCGTCTCCATTCACTCGCGGGTCGACGGCAGCCACGATCCGAAGGCCTGAGTCTGCAACAGGCGCAACGCGATCTGCGCGGCCTCTCGTTGCGACAGCACGAGCCCATGCTCCCGCTGGAACGTGCTCGAGCTTGTCTTCTCCCGCTCGGTGTAACGCTTCACACACGACGGATCTTCGATCTCCAGCGTTCAATGGCACCATGACGATCGAGATCACCAAGGCGGCAGATCCCACCTTCGAGTGGCTGACCGCGCAGGTCGGCGTCGGTGCCCTGTGGCGTCCGGCCGAGTTGCCCGAGCGGCTGGTGCACGCCGAGTCGCGGGCCTTCTTCACTGAGGTGGGGTTCCCGGCAGTGGCGGTGGACGGCGAGTGGTTCGACTCGGCGGACCTGCCGACGAAGGGCATGTGGGAGGCCGACCCGGACGAGCTGTTCGGCCGCCGCTACCCCGGCGACGACTCTCCGCCCGCGAAGTACGCCTACGGCCTTGGCGAGTTCTACGGGGAGATGACCCTGATGCTGGACGGTGAGACCGGTGTGGTTCAGGTCTACGCGCCGAGCGGCTGGGATCACGGCGAGGGCGACCAGGGTGTCGCGTTCGCCTCGGTGCGGGAGGCGGCAGGGGCGGTGGCGTTGATGGCCGGTCTCGCCGCGCGGCTGGAGGGTCCGGACTACGACGCGGCCGCGCGGGAGCTGATTGCCGCGATCCGCGCCCACGAGTGGGCCGGGTCGGCATATTGGGCCTGGGTGTTGGAGCGTCTGGAAGAGGACTACCTGGACTGAGGAAGACAACAACCGTGCGGGTCGATGCGCGTGCAAGGGTGTACAGGGCTGCTACTACCGTCCACTGCCTGGCGGCGTGCATCCAGTCCGGCCGCGGCCACTGGAAGCGCACTGCCGCGCGACGCCCGAGGCGTCCGAGCACAATCGATCGCTATCCGAGCGAGACCACCTTCGCTTGGCCGGACACGACAGTGTCGTTGCGATCGACCAGCGCGACCCGCACCTGTACCGTCTGCCCGGCCGACAACGGTGTTCCGACCAGGATGATCACGGCGGTATGTTGGGCTCCGTCGCATGTGACGGCGTTCTGCGCGCCGGTGGCCGACGGACTGTCTGCGTTCGGATCGCCCACCATCGCCCGAATGCCGGCCACTCCGGCCGAGGCATCGCAGCTGTAGTCGACCCCCACGTTGGCCGGCCCGACGCCGCTGACATCGATGGTGTTGGCGGCGAGCGCGGGAGCTGCGGCCAGCCCCATCGCCCCGAAGACGGTCACGATGAGGGCGGGACTTCGGTAGTTCCGGATAGTCACCATAGGTCTTCTTCCTCCTGCGTAGCCGAAATAGATCGCGGAGCACACTCAGAAGAAACCGTGGCGCTGACAGCGCCACGCCCATCCTCCCCCATCGCCACGCCACAAGCCAAGGACCTGTCGATCAACTCCCGAGAGCGGCTCCGCTCGGCGCCACGCCATTCGTAGATCGACGTCGGGCGTGGTCTCGTCGAGGGAGACGAACGCGATGTGCGGATCGGCGATGTTCTCGGCGACAGCGGCGAGCGTCAGGTGGTGTCGGTGGCGCGCGTTCGGCGGCGTCGAGCGCCGTGCCGCGCATGTACGGCCCCATCACGGCCCAGTCGTGGGCTGTCGAGCCTTTCGCTGCGACGATCCGCGATCTTGTGATCGGGTGGAACAATGGCATAGACGGTGTGCCGACTCCGAAATCATCGCAGCCGCCGTAACCGCTGGTGGGCGCCCGATCAGGAGTGCGGGAGTGCCCGCGTGACAGGCCGTACCGTTGAGATGACCGTGCGCACTCATGTAGTCGATGATGCGGCACAGCACCGACACCGATCGGGAGCCCGATGAGTGGATCGCTTGTCGGGCAGATTCATCGGACCATCCGGTGCGGGCGCCGAGATTGCGCGCCGGGTTCGACAGCAGCCCTACCCAATCGCCGAGTGCAACCGAATCCGGTTGCACCGCAGCTCGATATAACGGGTGATATCTACCCGAGCATGCTCTCGTGTGGGATATTGCGTGCGGTGCACTCTTTCGTTCTTCAGGGTGCCGTTGAACGATTCCGCTCGAGCGTTATCGAAACAAATACCCGTCCGGCCGACCCGACCGGAGAACCTTCAATTCCTTTGCGGCAGACTCGAATTTCGGCCAGTTCCAATCCTGGCCGGTCGGCGGTGAAATCGTCGCCGCGCGAATTCATACAGGCTGCAACAACTCTCGTCGATGGACCCCAATCCTACTCGGAGCCGCTGTCCGAGAACCTTCCGGCACCTCAGTTCCTTGTGTGTGAGGGAATTTAGTCCTCTAGTCCAGGGTCGAAAGTCCTTTTTGTCATGCTGGTTTGTTCAGCCGGAGTCTGATGTGGTTGATTTCGCCAGTTTCTTGTTGCATGCCGCCACAACCCCGCCTCGGTCCACACGTTGAACCGGCAGCAAAACCGCCACGTATACCCAGTGGTCAGCGCGAACATCACTGCGGTGAACACTGCTCGCTGATCAGTCGGCGCGGTACAGCCGGCCCTGCGGGCGCGGGCTGAAGCTGGACAGAGCGGCTCGACCGGGCCCAGAGCGCATCGGGCGCAAGACGTTTCGACAAATCGTCGGTCACAAATCGAACATTATGCCGCACAAGCGGTTCCGACACACAGCAGAGGAATCACAATCACGTAAGACACCGTCTTCAATAATTTTTGGCTACTGAAAGATCACATCGAAAGTCTAAAACCCATTGCCCATCAACTTTGGGTACGAATTATGGGCTCGGGGTGTACGCAAACGAACCGAAGTGCTTGAATTGGTGAAGCATGGCGAAGGGGGAACTGATGACCTTTCCGCGACAACAACTTCATCCCGACCGGGGATCGAGCGGAGACGCCGAGCCGGACATGTCAGTGATACAGCCGGTGCCGCTGTCCGTTGGGCAGCGAGGGTTGTGGTTGGCGCAGCAATTGAGTCCGGACGTGCCGATATGCGAGGCACAGTATATCGAGATCCATGGGGAGCTGGACGTCGATCTGCTGCGTGCGATGGCGATTCAAGCAGGCCACGAGTTCCAGTCGGGGTACCTACGACTGGTAGAGATCGACGGTGAACCGCATCAACTGTATGACCCGGCACTGGAGTCGGCGGGGCCGCTCATCGATATGCGTGGTGAACCGGATCCCGTCGCGGCGGGCTTGGAGTGGATGCATCGCGAATACACCACGCCGTTGGATATGAGCCGCGACCGGTTGGTCGCGTCGGCGATTGTGCAGGTCGGGGATCGGCATTATCTGTTGTACAACAGGATCCACCACGTCGCGCTGGACGGCTACGCCGCGATGATGATGGTGAACCGGATCGGGGCGCTGTACACGGCCGCGGTGCAGGGCCAGACAGCGGAGCCGAACCGGGCGGCGGATCTGCGCACTCTCTACGAGGCCGACCGCAGCTACCGGGAGTCGAAGCGGTTCACCGACGACCAAGCATATTGGCTGAAGAAACTGGCTGACGTCGGGGAAGAGTCCAGTCTGGCCGCCGGGCTCGCACCCGCACGCGCAGACAGTGTGGTCGCCACCGCCGAACTGTCGCCGGCGGCGGTGGGATGGATCGACCAGTCCGCGAAAGCCTTGGAAGCGAGCCCTGCCGCGGTGGTGATCGCCGCATTCGGATGCTATCTGGCCCGGATGACCGGCCGCGACGAGGTCCTGGTCAACATTCCGGTGTCAGGTCGCACAACCGCCGTGCTGCGGCGGTCCGGGGGTGTGTTCGTCAACGTCACACCGCTTCCGATCGTGCTCGGTCCGCAGGACACGGTCGCGACGCTGGTGCGGCGGGTGCAGTCCGACCTGGTAGGCACCCTGCGGCACCAGCGGTGCGGCCTCACCGATATTCGCGCGGGCGCCGGATATGCCGGATACAGCGGGCAGCGGCGATTCGCGGGCCCGTTGGTGAATGTCATGTATTTCCCCCAGCAGATCCGTTTTGGATCGATGATCGGGGAATTCCATATCCTGAGTTCGGGGCCGGTCGAGGATTTGCTGATCGATCTGTATCAGACCGGGGACCCGCCGCGGACGATCGTCCACTTACTCGCCAATCCCAACCTCTATACCGGCCCCGAATTGTCGGCGCATTGTACCGGATTCGTGGAGTTCCTCGACGCGTTCGCAGCCGCCGCTCCGGGCACTGATCTCGGGCAGGTCCACCCCGGCAGCGCCCGCCACGGGGCGCGGATCCGGCGCCGCCGCGAGAACCTGGCGTTCTGGCGTGCCGCGCTCGCGGACCTTACGGAAGAGTTGTCTTTGCCGGTCGATCGGCCGCGGCCGGTGCTGATGTCTCATCGGGGTGCGACGGTTGGTTATCGGGTGGATGCCGGGTTGGTGCGGAT